>CAZABB010000008.1:0-20799 GCA_964483625.1 uncultured Planctomycetia bacterium
CATAATGTTTTCGTATTGCGTACCGCGTATTGCGTATTGCGGGGAGAACGAGGGTCCCTGGCCCTTTGACGCCTTCCGCGGAACGCGATACGCACGACGATCCGCGCCGCTCGCTGGGCTTGTTTTCTTTGTGACGGCAGGGAAACGCACGATTCACGTCAGTCAATCCACTATCCTCATAATGTTTTCGTATTGCGTACCGCGTATTGCGTATTGCGGGGAGAACGAGGGTTCCTGGTTTTTTGACGCGATGCGCACGACGAGTCGCGCCGCTCGGTCCATGGAAAGATCACGCACCTGCCACGTGTAATCCTCAGGGGAAGTTATTCTTTCTCCAATTATTTGTTTGCGCTTCTCAAAGCTCCTGGCGCAGAGGTGGTTAATAAGGTAAAAGAATGTTGCCAGAATTCGTTTTTCAGTATAAAATGACTACTATTGAAAACCGGGATTTAAAGTAGTTTTTATATTTATGTTTCGAACCGTCTTTATTTTTTTATTGCCAGGATTGTTGTATTGTTTTTGTTTTAGCGGGTGCGCCCCGCGTCATAATACTTCCTTCAAAGCAACCCTGCCAAGTCCTCACAAAAAAGTCGAACCCATTTGTTACTACCTGGTCAAAAGAGGGGATTCGCTTTGGGCGATCGCTCAGCAGTATAACGTTTCGGTCGATACGTTGAAGCGAAAGAATTCCATCGAAGACCCTTCCCGGTTGAAAGCGGGTCAGCTTTTAGCCGTGCCCAGTTTTTCCGATGAGGAGCAAAAAGATTTCTCATTCCGTTTTCCGGTGGAAGGGAAAATCATCGGCTACTTCGGCGAAGTGGTCGATAACCGGATCAATAAAGGGATTAAGATCCGGACGGAAGGATCCGCGAGAGTTTTTTCTTCCCTGGCGGGTGAGGTCGTCTTTATCGGATTTATTAACGGTTACGGTCAGACCGTGATCGTCGAGCATTGCAATAATATTTCGACGGTGTATTCCTATCTTTCCGGCATTGAAGTAGAGCAAGGAGATCTTATTGCCCAAGGTCAGCTCATCGGTGAAGTTCAGCTGCATCCTACCGAAAATATCCATCTTTTACATTTCGAGGTGAGAAAAGGGCAAAAGGCGACAGATCCCCTGCGGTATGTCCGTTATTATGAACAGTAATACCCCTTTTCTATCGCTTCACTGGAACGCGTGTGTTGTGCTGCATAAACGCATTAACAGCTTCTGTGAAGGGTATCGGCAGAATGTCGCTCTTCTGGGGAAGGGGTCCGAAAGTATTCATCATCTTCTCGAAGAGTACGTTCTTCCCCGTCGGCATCAGGGGTTGACCTATTTGTGTTTGAATCCATCGTACAGTGACGAGTATGATATTTTCCGTAATCTGTCGTATTCTCTTCTGGCTCAGGTTTTTACCCGGGAAGATTCCTTGGATGCGCTGATTCGCCAGGCGGCCGGCGATTTGCCCCGTACCGCGGCGTGTATTAAAGAAGGATTGAAACGGAAGAGGTGTTCAGCCGGGGATATCATTAACCTGCTGAATATTTTCATCGAAGAGAGAGACACCCGGTGCGTATTGATTATTGAGGAATTCTGGGCGATGGAGGAGGTTTTTGCCCGTTTTTTTGAAGATCTCGCCAAGTTTATCCTCGCTCAGAAAAAATGTATGGTAGTGGTGACGGCTTCGCGGATTAAAGAAGCCGAACGCATTCTGGGTTCCCAGCTGCATCTGCTTTTCGGTAATTTCGAAGTGGTATCGCTTGACTCGGTTTCTCTGCTCGATGCCTATATCTACTTTACCGATTGTATCAAGCCACTCACGATCCCGCCCTATTGTATCGGGTTCTTCGTCTATCTCCTGCAGTCAAATATCATGTATTACCGTGTCCTGGCCGAACAGATCAAAAAGATATCACATTCCGATTACGATGATATCGTGATCAATGTTATCCGTTCGGTGTTGTATGAGAGGGATTCGGCATTGTTCCAGAGGTTTGCCAATCGTATAGACGTCTTGAAAGAAAAATATCCGCGTGACTCTCGTCGCCTGATAAAGATCTTGAATCTGATGAGCCGGGGGTATATACGAAAAAATGACATTATGTTCTTTTCCGCCATGGAGAAGAGAAAGTGTACCGCGGGCTTGCAGAAACTGGTTGAGTTAGGATATGTTGAGACCTGTGGAAATATCTATCGGATCGCCGATTCGATGTTTTCGTTCTGGCTGTCGCATATTTTCGGGTTATATACCCGGGGACAGTTTATCGATAAAGAAAAGAGAATCAGGCGGTTTTATCTGGCGATGCGGGAGGAATTGGCGTTGTTTAAAGACGACTTTTACAAAGAGAGAATTCAGCGAATCGTGGAATTGTTTTCTTCTTTCCAGAACGATACGCTGATGATTGAAGAACAAAAAATGAAATTCCCTCTTCTGCGTAAAACGAAAGTCGTGCCGTATCCCGAAGAAGGGTTGAGCCTTCTGGTCGGAGAAGGGGATGATTTGGTTCTCGTCGGGATCACCGAGAAAGATACGTCCGATGCCGATATCCTTCAGTTTCTTCAGAAAACAACGGCGGTCAGAAACAGAAATACCCGGAAGATCTTTATCTCTCTGGGCGAACCCAACAGTGCCGCCCGGTTGATTGCCAAAGAAAGCAAGATCTCTCTCTGGGATCGGCACGGTCTGAATGCTCTGATGCAGATATATAACAAGCCCGTCATGGTATGAGAATCATTGTTGTCTCCGACACTCATATTCCGGTCATGACCCGGAAATTACCGGCGGAAATCAAACGGGAGTTGAAACGATGCGACATGTGCCTTCATGCCGGCGATTTTATCGAGTATAGCGTATTTAAAGAACTCTCTTCTGTGGTCGAGACTCATGGTGTATGCGGGAATATGGATAGTATGGAACTCAAAAAAAAGATGCCGGAAAAAGAGATTATTGAAGTTGAAGATATCACGATTGGCCTGGCTCACGGTCGGGGAGCGCCCGATACGGTGCCCGCGTTTATCGAAGAACTCTTCGGTGGCGAATTGCGTCGTATTGATATTTTTGTCTACGGGCATTCTCATCAGCCGGGGATCATAAAGCGTAAAGGTAAAATGTTCTTCAATCCCGGATCTCTTTCCGATACAATATATGCTCCGTACCGTTCCTATGGGGTGCTTGAGATTAACGGGAACACCATCAAGCCGGAAATCGTCCGTCTTGGTTAAAGAGGGAATTTCTTATGGATAAATTATGGGCTCCCTGGCGCATACAATATGTGCAGAACTCTAAAAAAGAGAAGGGGTGTCTTTTTTGCCGGGCCTATCGGTCGAGGAACCTCAAAAGAAATTATGTTATCGCCAAGACCGAGTACTCTGTGGCCATGCTCAATATCTATCCGTACAATAACGGACATCTGATGGTAGCGCCGCGTCGTCACGTAGCAACCCTTGAGAAATGCCGCCCCCAGGAGGTGTCCGACCTTATGCATTGTGTCCAGACACTGTTGCCGGCGGTAAGAAGGATATTGAAGCCGGCCGGGTTTAACGTGGGAATGAATATCGGACAGGTTGCCGGCGCGGGGATCGCCCGGCATCTGCATATCCATATTGTTCCCCGCTGGCGGGGAGATTCTAATTTTATGCCGGTATGCGCTCATACGAAAGTGATCTCCCAGAGTCTGGATGAATTCTATCGTCGTCTGAAAAAAGAGTTGAACCGAACCCCCTCATCGAAGAGAAAAAAGAGAGGGAGGGGCTCATAGCATGCAAAGATATAGTAAAATATTTTCGGCATTTCATACGCTGTACCGCCTGACCACGTCATTTAACAAGCTGGAAAGTTTTCTGGTCGGGATTGCCCGGATCTACCAGCATACGTTCCGGGCCGAGACCATCGTGCTGGTGTGTAAATGGTTTCCGTATTCGAAGTTTATCCGGATTAAAATCAGAGACCGGCAGACGACGACGAAAAAAGGAGGCGTCTCGATTCTGGCCAAGATCGAACGGAGCATCCTGGAAGAAGACCGGGAAATCATTCTGAATAACCGGCTTATTTTCCCCTTTATTTTTTCCGAAACCATCGGCGGCGTGTACATTAAACGCCGGAAGAATCATTTTAATGAGATGGAGAAAAAATGGTTTATGGCTTTCTCCGAACAGGTCATCCTGGCGATCAAGGTTATCGAGTTGTTTATCGAGGAAAACCGTATGGTTCTCAATTATATTAAGAGTTTTTCCGGATTCTTAACCGAATATGTACCTACCTCAAGCATCCATTATAAGGGAATGGCAAAATTGCTGCGTGCGGTGGGGAAGGAGCTGGGCTTATCCCAGAAAGAAATAAAGTCACTGGAATATGCGACGCTCCTGCATGATGCGGGGAAGGTGGAATTGCCGGAACGCCTGCTTAAAAAACAGACTCCTCTCACCGAAGATGAGGTGAAAGTAATTCGTAAACATCCCTTGAAAGGCGTGAAACTCATCAAGGACCTGGGAGCTCTCAAACCGGTCATCCCGATTATTCTGCATCATCATGAGCGGTATGACGGCAAAGGGTATCCTTCCCGTCTGAAAAAGAAACAGATCCCTCTGGGGTCGCGGATTCTTGCGGTGCTGGACGCTTTTGACGCGATGTTTTTTGGGCGTCCGTATAAGGAAAAAATGGATCTGGATGAGATCGAACGGGAATTGCGTCGGCAGAAGGGGGAGCAGTTCGATCCCCGGGTCGTGGATAAATTCTTACGAATCTTAAAGAAAAGTGCGATTAGAAAACACTTGAACGCGCTGGAATAGATTTTTATAATATACATGGCATGAAAGATGAGCAGTTGAAATTATTCGATGTGCGGGAAAAGGGGCAGAGGAAACTTTTCCTTTCGATCTCTATCGATGTGATCGGATTCTGTGTCGTTTTTGTCGTTCTTTTGGTCGTGTTCAGTTACATTCTGGGAGTCGAACGCGGTAAACGTGCCGCGTTCAATCTGGTCGGGTCATCTCAGGAAATCGTCGGGCAGGACAGGGATGTCCCTCTGGCCTCAGGCTCTCAGCCGGAAGAAAAGCTATCCCCGTCTCTGCCTGCTGCCACGGCAGAGGGGTCGAAAGAAAAATCTATAAGTGACTCTCAGGAAGAAGGTTATGCTATACAAGTTGCGTCATATAAATATCATAGTGCTGCTCAACGGGAGAAAAAAAAGCTTGAGCAGAAAGGATATCATGCTACAATCGTCAAGAAAGGCGATTACCTTGCCGTACTGGTGGGGATGTATCCTACGAAAGAAATCGCCCTCAAGAATCTGCAGGACCTGAAAAATCACTATAAAGACTGTTTTGTGAGGAGGTTATAACGATGACTATGCATTCTTCATTGAAGCGCGCCGGAAAGTCGAGCAAGTTTCGCTCAGTGATGTCCCGGGCCGAACGGATTAAACTCCTGAAGGAAAAGGGGAGATGGGAGGAAGGTTCTTCGGTGATGGGGCTTCCCAAAGTGAAAGTCGTGCGAATGAAAGGCGGGAAGAAAGAGAAACCGAAAGAAGAAGAGAAGGCCGAAGGTAAAGAAGAAGCCGCTAAGAAGCCTGAATGATAAACAGATTATATCTTTTCTGTGTCGGGGTTATTGTGATCGCAAGTATATGTGCGATACTGCCTTTCGGCGATACACTTGCCGCCCGTGCGCCTACGATGGGGAAAATCCTCGAGAACGATATCAATATCCGTACCGATTCCACGGTAAATGCCTACTCGATCGGGACGCTGAATCGCAATGCTCAGGTAGAGATTATCGGAGAAAAATACGGATGGTTTAAGATCCGTCTGCCGGAAGGCAGTACCTGTTACGTGTCGGGAGACCATGTTAAACGGGTCGGACGGGATACGGTTCAGGTACAGGCGTTTAGTTTGAATATGAGATTAAGCGCGACGCTGGATGCTCCTATTATCGGGAAAGTCCGCGAGGGTACTATCCTTACGCTGGTAGGCTCTAAGGGAGCGTGGGTGAAAGTTATTGCCTATCCTTACGCCTGGGGATGGATTCATAAAAAGTTTATTGAAGAACAACAGGTCTCCGATGAAAAAAAAGATTCCGCGGCCCGGATTTCTCCTGAGCCGGAACGCTCTAAGGTGATAGAAAAACAAGCCCGGATAACACCGCCCCGTAAATTTGTTACCGTTCAACGTCCCTTGGTATCGGCGAAGGTAATCGATACGCCGCCGCCTGAACCGGAGGTGAAGGTGGTCAAAAGAGAAGTTGTTGATTTTGCTGAGCCGGCGGCTTCCCCGCCGGCATCGGTCGAACCAAAGAAAGAAAAGGTTGCCGTAGCTCCGAAAGGACCGGTTTCGCCGGTGGCTGAGATCCTTCAGGTTGCCCCGCGGTCTTCTCCGGGAGAGGAGGAGGTTTTAGCCGGGAGTCCGACGGAACCTCCGCATGTCCGGGTTATCGCCGGTGAGGTAGGGCCAAAAAAAGCCGTTACCGAGGAGTCTGAACCGGTGGCGCATATCGTTGAACCGACTCTGACGTTGAAACCGGAGGCCGGTACCGAACAGGTAACGGCAGAAGATGTCAGTATTATCGAAAAGGTGGTGTCCTTAGCTCGTAAAACCCCGGTTGAACCGACTATGTCGGCTGAACCGGCCATGCCGGTTGAAGTTCCCGGGCCGAAGACGATGGCGAAGAAAATAGTCAAAGTGCTTAAAGGGAAGCTTGATATCGAGCCGTTTACCAATGCTCGTCTTGATGATCCCAGAGTATACGGTGTACTCGAACATATCGATCAAAAAACAAAAGGATGTCGGGCTAACTTTAAGGGGCAGGGACAGGGAACCGCTGTTCTCTTGAAAATCGATCAGGAAAAATTCGATACGGATTCTTTCGTGGATAAGAAAGTGGAAATACGCGGTAAAGTGAAAGATGAGGGGTGTCTTTACATTGATGTGCAAACGCTGTCTCTTTTATGATCAATATTCTCCTGATCTGTATTCTGTTCCTTTCGGTCGTGCTTCACGAATATTCTCACGGTTGGGTCGCCTATCGGCTGGGAGATATTACTCCGCAGATCTCCGGCCGGCTTACGCTTAATCCCATCGCGCATATCGATATTTTCGGGACGATACTCCTGCCTATCGCGTTACTGTTAATGAGCGGGGGGAATTTTACCTTCGGCTACGCCAAACCCGTGCCGATCAATCCCAATAACTTCAAGAATCCCAAAAAAGACATGATGTGGGTCGGACTTTCCGGGCCGGTTACCAATATCGTTCTCGCGCTGGTTTTTATCGGGATCGTCAAGTCCGGAGTTTTTGTCGATCCCCTGTATACCGTGTTTCTTTACGGGATATTCATTAATCTTATCCTGGCGTTATTCAATCTTATTCCGGTGCCGCCGTTGGACGGATCCCGTGTCGTCGCGTCGTTTCTGTCTTATCGGCAAGCGTATCAGTATTTGAAACTGGAACGGTTCGGCTTTCTGATTATCGCGCTGTTGGTCTTCTCCCGGATTCTGCACTGGCTGATTTTTCCGGTTATTCAGTTCGTTCTATCTTTGTTTCGAATCGATCTCCTTTTAATGTGAAGTATACCGCTGACATCAAACACGGAGTTTGAATATGAAATCTGCGATACAGGTAAAGGTTGCCCGGAGCCCGTATCCGGTCTTTATCCGGCCGGGGCTGAAGGGTAAAGTCGTCCGGTTCATTACGACGGAACATATCGGTAATTACGCGGTTGTCGTTACCCAGCGTAAAATTGTATCCCTGCATACAGTGAAGGTAAAACGCATGTTCAAGGGGCTCGGGCATACGTTCGTCTATGTGCCGGATTCAGAACAGGCAAAATCGCAAGAATGGACATTTCGTATTATCAAGAAACTTCTGGAGGTTACCCGGGCGGATATCAAGAGGAAACCGGTTGTGGTTTGTCTGGGGGGAGGAGTCGTTGGGGATCTGGGCGGATTTGCCGCTTCGGTATATAAACGGGGTATTCCTGTTATTCAGGTTCCTACTACGCTTTTGGCTCAGGTGGATGCCAGTATCGGAGGAAAGACCGCGATCAATATTCCCCAGGCTAAAAATATGGTCGGAACATTTTATCAGCCCCGAGCCGTTTTTATCGATCCGGAATTCCTGGCGACCTTGAAAGAAAGAGAAATGAAGCAGGGGCTGGCTGAGGTGATCAAATACGCGGCGATTAGGGATGCGAAGCTGTTTGCTATCCTGGAGGAGAGGCTTAAACAGATTAAAAGACGTGATCAGCGTATATTGCGGGAAATTGTGGCCCGGTGCGCGGCCATCAAAGCCCGTATCGTGGCTTTTGACGAGAAAGAGACCCGGGGGGTCCGGACCATCCTTAATTTCGGCCATACGGTCGGGCATGCTCTGGAGGCGGCTTCTTCCTACCGGCGCGGGCTTCGACACGGAGAAGCGGTGGCAATAGGTATGGTTGCCGCGGCTGAAATCTCTCAGTCTTTGGGGCTTTGTTCCGATGCTACCGTCCGGCGTCTTACCGCTCTGATTGCCGCCTACGCTCTTCCGGTAGGCTGTTCGTTCGATCCCGCGGCGGTACTCCGGAGCCTGATGTATGACAAGAAGTTCATCTCCGGCGGTATCCGGATGGTGTTGCTGGAGCGGATCGGGAAAACAAGAGTTTGTTCCGGTATAGAAATGCGTCTGGTAAAAAAAAGTTTGATGAAAGTAGAACAATCGAATTGACAATACCTGTAAAATGTGTTATAAAAAAGGTGATTCTGAAAGCGTTTTCATTAGAAGGAGTGACATATGGCCGTAAAGAATAGAAGAAAAGAAAACAGAATAGGTATATCGTTCCCGGTGGAATGCATTATGTTGCCGGATCGCTGTAAGATTTTCTATACGGTGAGCCGTGATCTGAGCATGGGAGGCGTGAAAATACTCACCGAAGACTTCGTCACCCCGGGGCAGGATATGAAGTTATCCATCAATCTGATCAATGCCATGGCGGAAGTCAAGGCGGAGGTCGCCTGGTGCACGAAACGGTCTTATTCGGAGCAGTATTATGTGGGCCTTAAATTTTCCGAGGTAAACGATACGAATAAGCACAATTTAGGGAAATTTATCGACAAGGTGAACTACTTCGTGGATCTGTATGGCAAAAAGTGAAGAGAAACGCAAAAATTGCTTAAGTTGCAATAAATCTCTCCTGCGGCGGGACTGGTACTACCGTAATAACGGGTATTTTTGTAACAAGAAGTGTTTTAAAACGTTTGAGGAGAAAAAGCAATCTGAATCTGCTTAATGCTTATTGAACGGAGAAAATACCCCCGGATTCATTTCAATCTCCCTATCAAAATATCATATGGTTCTTTTGACTCGGTGACCGAGACGAAGAATATCTCCGGTTCCGGTGCCTATTGTGCCGTGGATGAAGATATCGAGCCGATGACGAAGATGAGTGTCATCCTTTTGGTTCCGATGGTCAAAGGGGGCAGGAAGCTCTTGAAGCGGATCAACTGCACCGGGGTGGTCGTTCGGAAGGAGAAAGTTCGCGAGAACGGCCGCCGGGCATATAATATCGGTATTTACTTCTCCGATCTGAAGAAAACAGATCGGAAAGTCCTTCTTTCCTATATTGATTCCGCTCATAAAAATTCTCCCCATATCTGAAAAACACGTTTAGCGATGCTGAAACTGCAGTTCCCTCAAAAAGTGAAGTTCGTCTGCGGTTTTATTTTCTCCGATGAAGAAGTGTATAGTCGCGTGAAGAGGGTGCTATGCCGGAAGTTCGGCCCTCTGGACTTTGAAAGTGGGCCGATCCGGTTCGAATTTACCGATTATTACTGCGCCGAAATGGGGTCCGATTTGACCAAACGGCTGGTCTCTTTTCGGAGGGTGAAAGACGCCGGTGATTTCGCCGGAATCAAGCGGTTCTGTATGAATCTTGAAAAACGCTATGCCCATCAAGGGAAACGGACGGTCAATATCGATCCCGGATATCTGAACGAAGCACATCTGGTTTTGACCACGACGAAAGACTTTTATCACCGGATATATCTGGGGAAGGGGATTCATGCCGAGGTTACGGTATACTATAAAAACCGCCGTTTTGAGGATCTTCCCTGGACCTACCCCGATTTTCGTACTCCAGCGTATAAAGCGATTCTTGCCGATATCCGGGCGAAATATGTCGCCCAAATTAAAGGTGTAAAAGGTCACATAGACACATAGTCAGTGCGAAGCCTCCCCTGCGGGGACAAAGTCACACGTATGCCTTCGGCAGGTCACAAGGATACAATGTTACAGAGTCACCTGTAAAAAACAAGCACGTGTGACGTGTGTCCAGGAACTTGATATGATCGATATTACCCAGAAAATAGAAAGGATCGATGCGGTATCGGAATACTTCAATGCGCATACAGCCCGGTGCCGTCTTTGTCCCCGTCAGTGCGGCGTAAACCGGAGGGGAGGGGAGCGGGGGGTGTGCGGCGCGGGTAAGGATCTGCGGGTATATACCGCGTTTTTACATCAGGGGGAGGAGCCGGCGATAAGCGGAGATCGGGGCAGCGGGACGATATTTTTTTCCGGGTGTACGTTACGGTGTATTTTCTGCCAGAATTACCAGTTTTCGATTGAGAACCGGGGTATGGATATCAGCTCCCGCTCATGCGCCCGGATGATGCTGAATCTCCAGGAAAAAGGGGCGCATAATATCAATCTGGTGACCCCGACTCAGTTCCTGCCCGGGATACTTGCCGCCTTGCGTCTGGCCTATACGGCCGGGCTTACGGTGCCGATTGTCTATAATTGTTCCGGGTATGAACAACGGGAGATTATCGACCGGTTAGACGGGATCGTCGACATTTACCTTCCCGACATGAAGTATTTTACCGAAGAAGCGGCCCTGGCCGGCTCGGGTACCCCCGAATATGCCTGGCATGCCAAAACCGCAATTAAGGCTATGTATTGCCAGAAAAAAGGCCCTGTGTACGATGATGAGGTGCTTTTAGAAGGGCTGGTGATCCGGCATCTGGTATTGCCCGGATTCGGAGACGATTCTCGAAAGATATTAACCTGGATTCACAGGCAGATGCCGGAGGCCTTAGCCAGCGTGATGTTTCAGTATCGGCCTTATTTTAAAGCCGAAAACAATCCTCAGTTGAACCGTACCCTAACCGGAGCCGAATACCACCGTATTGTCTCGTTTTTAGAGGATATGGAGGGAGGGTTCAACGAAGGGTGGATTCAGGACTTTCATACTCGTGATGACCTTGCCGGAACCAATTTTGACCCTACCCTTGAATTATAATAAAGATATGTTATATACTTAAACTGCCGATAGGGGCAAACTCGCCGAAAGGTGAGGGCGCAAAGCCACAGGCCTAAAACAGTTCAAGCAGCCGTTGCCCTTCCAGAGGCGTGGCAAGTGAGGCACTTGGAGCTGTTACGGCGGCTGGGTTGCATTCGGAGACTTTCCTCGGGCCCTTATCGGCCCTTTTTTTATCTAAAACATCCACCTTACAGTTATAAGCTATAGGCTTGAAGCTATATAAAACGTAAATTCCTTTTACAGCTTAATTGGGTTATTTTTTCGGCTGGAGTCTGAGGATGAGGTTCTCGGCGGGGAAAATATAAGCCCAGAATCGTTCGTAAGCCAGCGGAGTCCGGTTGAATATCCGGTGAAGAAAATACCGCCGGTACGCCCGGTGGAAAGTAAGTTTTTTCTCCCGGCAGACGAACCGCTTTTCGGTCGTAACCCAGGTCCGGGTCCCGTCCAGATAGGGGTCCAGAGAGAAGTAGTTGAATCTCAGAGTATGATGAGGGGTATTGGCATGCCAGGAGGTATGATGAGGTACCTCGATATATACCTCGCCTGTCCGGGAGCAGATGCGATGGAGTTCTCTTAAAACCGGGCCGATGTCGGACAGATGTTCCAGAACGTGATGGCAGATGATCGAATCGAACTGAGAATCCTCAAACGGATAGGGCATGATGTTCAAATCATGAACAACATCCGGTTGGTGTAAGGGGTCGATGTCGAGGGTGATTACGGCGGGATTACGTTTCCCGGCCGATCCGATAACCAGAGTCTTTTTAGAGGCTGTTTCAGTCGCCATAATAATAAAATTGTATCCTGTAAGGATTCGCCGGTCAAGCGAATTAAGGGAACGAACCGGTATTGATGCGGTATTCTGATACGGTTGTCCGGCGGTATCTAAGGGGATAATGAAGACGGTCGGAGTGGGTACCGGCCGGTGCTTGGGGTCGCTTGTGAGAGGTGTCTCCGGGAGGGGTTTTGTTAGAGGCTATCCGGCAATGTCTGTACCGGCCCGAGATCCCTTTTTTTGTTATACAAGAAGTAAATAAAAATAAAATAACGGGAAGGTAGGTAAAGGTGATTATAGGTGGAGTAAACAGGGGGCCGGCTATTCACAGGATGCTATAGATCCTTAAATAACTCAGTGTTTACAATGCTTATCATGGGAATCGGCCATATATAAAAGTTAACATAAGATATATTATCGGAAGTAAGCAATACGGAAGAAGCCGGGCGTTGACTGGGGTCGGTTTCTCATGTTTTGTCTGGTTTTTTACTTTTTACAGGTTCGGTGCGCTCGGTAAATCAGGAATATCGATCCTTTCCCTCTTGCCGCGTTCGATCCGGTCAGGGTGAGGTTCGATAATATTAAGATGGAACAGTCTGGGATAGTCCCGATGTAATTGCGATAATTCCGGCATCGTAGGATCGGTTCTCAGAGTGATCACGGTAACGTTCTCTTTATCGTAAAGCCCCCACCGGAGTGTCCAGACGAATTCCGAATTTTTCAGTAAAGCCAGGGTGGGATACCATAATATAATACGTTCCAGGTCCGGAAGGCCCTGGTCAATCGCCTGGATGATAATATCGGAGCCTACACCCATTCCCGTGGCCATAAATCGGATATTGGGATATTTCTCTTGAAAATCCTGGGCGATCTTGACGATATCGCCGGCGGCATTTTTCATCAATGACTGCATCCATAAGGAATGTTCACTTTTAGCTAGTTCATCCTGAATGGAAAGTTGTCGTTTATTTTTATAATGCAGGATTGTTTCAATAACAACGATTTCTGGCCCGTATTGGCTGAGGCGGTTGAATAGGTTTTCTGTTTCCGTCGGACCTGCTGACGGGGATTTTCTGTGAATTCGATATAAAAATGGCGGGTTGTCGGACGAATCATCTTTCAGAAAAGAAAAGAAATTGCGGGTGTCGATGCCCCGATGATTCGTACGGGTAAAAAACATGACGGTTTGCGGTTCGGTCTCTTCCGGGACCGCCGCCTGAGGTGTGACGGGACGTACTGATGAGGTTTGATGCCGAGAGGGCTGAATCTCGCGTTGTGCCGGGGTGCGGAAATTCTCTTGGGATCCGATGATTACCAAGGTAAAGATGACCACCGGAATGAGTGTGAGCAGAATATACATCGCATAGTTGGAACGGCTTTTCTTTTGGCTCATACGTCTCTATTTTACCATGTCGGCAGAGAGTTTTTGAGAACTTTTCGCGATATTGGCCGGGATGGATCAGCGGTATTCGGGAATCTTCCTTAATACGGCATAATTGAAGCGGTCACCGGCGGCCCATTTAGCGTCTCTGAGCGTATCCCGGCCGTAGCGGACGTTCTGGCGGTATAGCTTGGGATAGTGTTTTTTAAGCATCTTTAACGCGAATCGTTCGGCCCGGTATTCGCAGAGAATTTTTTCTTTCTCGGTGCGGTAAGGCATTTTATCCATCAGATGCGCGATTTCATGAAAAACGCCGCAGACCAGAAAGGCTTCGTTCCAGCGGGCAATTTTTTTCGCGTTATATTTCAGTACCCGTTTCCCGTAATTGGGGGCGTGTTCGATGCAGGCGTAACATTGGTACCGGTTGTCTTTGACAACGGGTATGTTTTCATCGAGGTTAAGCTTTCCGCACCAGTACCGGAATAGTTCGATAAATTGCTGGCTTTTGGTCTTTTTCATAGGGTTATGAGGGTTTTTGTGACTTTTGGGTATATCCTTCTTAAACCTTGCAGCATATAGCGTATAGCTCAACCATATAAAGCTGATTCGGTTTTTAGCGTATAAAATATACCATAATTTTTCCCTTTGTATAGACTTTTTTTTAACTTTTTTGGGCGAGATCAGGGGGCCCCTCTCTTCTCCTCCGCTGCCTCTTCGGGAAGGTTTTTAGCGGCGTTTTAGAGGGATTAAGGGATGCATCTTGAGCGCTGAAAGCCGGCGTTCAGCCGGAAAAAGAGACCTGGTTGGCGGCCTGAGCGGCATGGATTTTATCCCACATCGCCGGGTCGGAAAGACGGCATTTCTTTGCCGATTGGGCATACATTTTGCTGTGAGTCATCCTCTGCCAGATTCCGGATAATGATTCGGTGCGAATATTGCCGAAGGAAAGCGGCGTGAAATCGCAGGGGGTGATATCACCGTTGCCGCGCAGATGCATCTGAGCGACGCCGGCGGGACAGCCTTCGGCGGCGCAGGGGTAGGCGATGCTGGTGAACATGGTCTGATGGATGATGCGGGGATATTGGGGCCGGGTATTGTATTTTTTCCGGAACTCCCGGATATGATCAATTTCGGTATCGCAGAGCATCTGCTCATTCTGTCCGTCGAGTTTTCCGGTAGCGATCACGTCAAACAAGAATACTTCGACCGCGCCGGCTTCTTTTCCCAGTTCCATCATCGCATCCAGCTCGCCGGAAACAATCTTCTCTTTGGTAACGAAGGTGGATATTCCGGGAAGAATCCCGAAGCTCTGACAGAGGCGTATACCTCCCAGCGCTTTTTCATAGAGTCCGGGGCGTTTTCGGTTTTCGTCATGCCGGTCTTTATGGGAATGATCAAGGCTGACGAAGATGCCGAACAGGCCGGCAGCTTTAAGTTTTTTCAATGCCGCCTCATTCAGGTGTTCGCCGTTGGTAAAAAGGGTCGCGATGCTTTTTGATTTATCGACCGTCGCGATCAGGTCGTAGATCGGCTCATACAGTAACGGCTCGCCGCCGGTAAAGATCACACACGTCGTCCCCAGATCGACGGTCTGGCGGATCGCGTCCTTCAGTTCATCTTCAGAGAGCGCGGTATGAGTGCGATTAACTTCTTCGGCGTAAACGGCCGCCGAACAGTGCTGGCAGTTACATTGGCAGCGGTAGGTTACCGTCATCGTCATAAAATGCGGTGTGCGGGCTCCCCAGATTACGGTTCCGTCTTTTTCTACCTGGGTGTTTTCATCGACGATATTGTTCAAAATCAGCCGGATCCGGCGCCGGGCGGCGGCCGAGCCCAGCGGCGGGCTTAACAGGGAAAACGCTTTGTGTCCGTTTTCCAAAACGGTCAGCGGTTTGTCTTTGATGTAGTAATTCTCCAGAGCCTGGCGGTATTTGTCCATGTTGTTGCGGATGATGCTGCGCTGCCATTTTTGAAGATTTCCTCTCATGCGTCTGCTCCTTAAGTTAGAGAACCGTATGTCACCTAAGAGTAAATGAGTAGATATTCAAACCTAGTAATTATTTTAACCGCTCAGAGGTAAACGGTCAATTCAATAAAAAAACGCTCAAGGTTTGATAAGGGTGCTCCGAATGTTTCCCCTTATCAAGTTGAGCGTTTTTCTATATATGGGGCGGACGAATGTTCTTTAAAACGTATCGGTGATGAATTTACATCAATCGTTTAAACCGTCTCAAGGGGTCTCCTCCCTTGGGTACGATTTCACCCGATGGCTGATTCTGTGTTATGTCAAACGATTTCAGGTACGGGTTGCCCGGGTTAAGCGGTTCGGTGAACGTTTCCTGGGATGAAGGGTCAACATAAGGATTATCTCCCGGAAGCGGTTCAAACAGCCGGTTCGGGTCAAAAGAGCCGGATGATTCGAATTTATTGACCTTCCCGAGCCAGTGATTATCTTCAAAAAATTCCATCGATCCATGCATTTTCTGTTACCTCCTCTAGTCCAATGGCTTGTCAACTGTAAGCGCTTACAGTTTATTTATACCATATCGGTGTCAAATTTTTCAAGGGAGGTAAACAATATTCGGATAGAACGTCACAGGTCACAAGGTCACACGACACACGTAAAAAAGGTTTAAGAACTTGTCCTTAAGCCTTTTTAGAGAGACAAGATGTAAAATAGGAAACAGTTATTTTTTCTTTTTTGCCGTTTTTCTCTTCGCCGGTTTCTTCTTTGCGTCCGTCTTTTTGACGGCCTTTTTGCCCGATTCCATCGGTTTGCCGCAGCACCAGAGCGTGGAACGGGAGAAGCCGGCAGTTGAGACGGTGACCTGTCTCCCGCAGGGTACGCAGACCATATTCTGACCTTTCCGTAATTTTGCCATATCTCCTCTCCTCCTCTCCTCTTTCTCAGGGCTTTAATTCTTCCAGGATCAGGGCGTTGGTTTTGGCGTCAAAACGTACGTTAAAATGTTTTAAGAAACTCATGCCTAACAGGCCGTCGGTGGAACGGGTTGCGTTTTGCGGTAATACGGTTGCTTCGACTCCGTAGATTTTCGCGGTACCTACCCGCAGGCTTTTTAAACGAACCGGATAGGCTTCGATCTTTCTTCCGTCGGCCAGTGTGGCGTAGATGGGTATAGGAGTATCCCGGTAGGGAAGGTTCAGTTTCCGGGCAACGTCTTCGGATATGGTAACGGTCGTTGCTCCCGTGTCCAGAAGAAAGCGGGCGTGAAAGGTTTCGTTGATTATCCCCTCCACGACGACATGGCTGCCGTAGGTTTCGACGGGAACTTTATAGGTTGTAAAATCCTGCCGCATGGATTCGATTTCTTTGGTAATGCGGCGCAGGAATTTTTCTTCCCGGCCGGTTAAGGGATATCCTGCCGCGGCCTGTTCGGCCTTCCGGACCAGGAAGTTCAGCTCGTTGGTATAATCGGAAATCTCTTTAGCCAGATTCATGGCCTCGATGTCAACCTTGTCCTTTTCGGCCCGTTTGGTCTGAATGCGGGCGGCGATGCGGTTATGCTCGGCGATCAATTCGTTATAGCCGTTGGGATCATCCTGGGGGTCGGTTTCGATCATCCGGGCTGAGAGTTTCCCCAGAGAAGATGTTAAAGATGTTAATTCCTGTTCGATCTCCTCTCTTTCGGTGAGAAGCCGGTTGCGTTCCCGATAATCGGCAAGGGCTTTTTGCCGTAGCGGTTCGATGCGGGTGAATTCATGGGCCAGGGCTTTGAATCGGGCCGGGACGTGTTCCGGCCGCAGGAAATAGGTATAACTCCACTCTTCTTTCCGCCGCGATTTTTCTTTTTGCGAGTCACGTTCGATCCGGGCGATTTCATATTTTTTTAAAGTAACAGTACCGAATCCCACATTGAGTACAATTTTCTGATCGGTTTCTTGTTCGATAATCCCCTCCATGGTCCGTCCATTGGTCAGATGCAATGTATCGGCATATGTGTGGTGAGCGATACATGTTACCAGCGTGGTTATGATGAGCATAAGGCCGGCGCGAATAATCATGATACCTATTATTGTAATGGATGCCGCCGGCAAGGTCAATGGTCACCGTTAATGCAGGGGGTAATGGTCATCTTCAAGAGGTGGCGGGAAGAACGGGTGAGTGTTCGTCTGCGGATTTTCTTTCTTAGAAAAATAGAGAAAATCCAACTGGGCAAGAATGGCCGGGTTCAGCGCAGTGAAAAATAAGACGTTCGCAAATTGACTGTCGGTAAGGTTATGCTCTCTGTCCATGAATGTATTATGAGGCAGAATACGTCAACGGGATGCGGTTTTTCGGGCGGATAGACGTTTTCTTCTCGGGTTCTTCGATTTCCATTACATAAAAGGTCGTGCCTCCTTTTCCTGTGGGCGGATGTTCGTTCATGAGGGCCAGGGCGATCGTTTCGGCGTTGAGCTGGTCGGGATAGTCACAGAAAATGTGAAATAGTTTTGTTTTCATCAAGAGCTCCTTCTTTTTATAAAAACCCTCTTTGGCGGCGAGAAAAGGCGGAAACTATTCTTTATTCGCCGCGCGTTTACCGGTAAAAGGCTTTCCCTCTCCGGCCGGGGTGCTAATTCAAAACCTCAGATGCCAGTGAGTCGGGGGTAAAAAAGCAAATTGTTTCTTCCCCGAGGGCTTCAGGCAAAGGCGCCGTCCGCGGCTCTTCTTTTTTCTTAAAGAAGATATGATCGACTAATTCGACGGCCACATCGGCTACCAGCGCCATTGCCAGAATCTCTCCTCTGTTCATTCTTCGGGAGCCTCCTTCCCCCTTTTTCCCGCGGCTTGAGGTTAGGTGTATTTTCCATACACCGTCAGTATAAAGTTTTTCCGTTACAGCGGTATGGAGCGACTGTTACGTTTTGGTGAATTCGTGAACGAGGCCCTCAGGCGGGCTTAACGCATTAAAGCACCCTGCTGTGGGCAATGGCGGCGGGGGAGACGACGTCGATGCTTTCGGCGGTGTCGATGATATCAAGCCCTCCTCCGTACCGGTAGATTTGATGGCAGAGCGCCGAATAGAAATAGTCACGCTGTTTCTGGAACCGGTCGGCGTGGATTTTTAAAAAACGCAGTCCCAGGCGGGCCAGGAGTTTCAGCAGTCCCAGGTACAGTACACCGGTATAGTCATACCGGGAATTCAGCGTCCCCACCAGATAGGGATACCGTGCCTTCTAGATCATATTCATACTGCTCTTTTATCCGGTAGATATCGTAGGGAGTGTTGATCTTGCGTATGTCCCGGGCGCGTAGCCGCCGCGGGTAATTGCTTCGATTGCCAGGCTCATTTTTTTCGACACGCAGACGGCAACGTGTGAGTAAGGGCTTCCCGTTCCCCAGGCGATGAGGCGGGAGAGGCCGCGGGGATTTTTGAATAAAAGGATATCGCCGTCGTGCATCATACGGTTCCCTTCAGGTAGGCCCGGCGTTTCTTCTCGGGGAATTTTTCGATGGCATACCGTAACATCGTGCGCGGCATTTTCTTGTAATGGGCCCGCAGAAACTTCTCTAAGCGCGTCCGGTCGCGTTTGCCGACTTCACGCAGCATCCATCCGGCCGCCTTATGCATAAGGTCATGGCGGTCTGAAAGCAGGATCTCCGCCAGATTCATGGTATCGCCGAAATCGTCCTGCCGGATGAAATAAAATGTCGCGACGATGGCAATGCGCCGGCTCCATATATCCGGGGACCGGACCATTCGGTACAGGATCGACCGGGAGGTATCGGCGCACCAGGCGCCGACGATCGCCGGAGCGGTCAGATCGACCAGGTCCCAGTTATTAATGAATTCGGTATGCCGGATGTAGAAGTTGAAGATGTCTTTTCTGATCCGCGTTGTGCCGGTGGCGAAATGCTCTTTCAGGATCAGAAGCGCCAGGAGCCGTTCTTCATGAAGGGGTGAGGTTAACAGGGTCCGGATGTCCTCCTGGGCGATATCCCCAAACTGCCGCGCGAGGGCCCTGATCTGCGGCACGGTGATACCCAGAAAAACATCCCCTTCCCCGTATTGTCCGGGACCGGTTTTAAAGAAGCCCGCCAGCACTTTTGCTTTTTCGGGATTTGCTTCGTTCTGAAGTCTTGCGCGGATGGTTTTGATCATTTGGTATCGGTATAGAATATGTATCCGGAATGACTTATTTTAACGGCCGGGAACGTAGTGTCAAGGGGTGGTCCGGAGTAAAAAAAAGGGGAGGAAATACCCGTAAGTATTCTCCTCCCCATTGCTCAGGATTGGTCATTCCGAAGAATGACACAATCTAAGTATATAGTTTATGCGGAGATTTGCCTATGGTCTGATGCCACTTATAACTGTCCTGGTTCCCCTTTTTGGGCGAAAAATGCCGGTATTTACTTGTTTTTTGTGGTTCTTTTCCGGTAGGCCGCGGGGGTCTTCCCGGTCAGTTTCTTGAAGGTTTTGATAAATGATTCCGGGCTTTCATAGCCGATCTGGTAGGCGATTTGATTGATGGTCAGTCCTGAGGTTTCCATCAGTTTTTTAGCTTTCTCCACTTTGGCGTCGAGACGGTATTGATTGAAACTTTTGCCGGTTTTTTCTTTGAAAATCCGGCTGAAATATTTCGCCGAAAGGTACACCTGGCCGGCGACGTCTTCCAGTGTAAGCGGTTTGTGGCAGTTGAGTTCAATAAAATGCCTGGCGTAGGCGATTTTTGAATTCGTATCTTCCTGGTACCGGCCGCCGGCGGTACGGCGGGTCGATGAAAGCAGTTTCTTGAACATCTGTTTCATGGCTTCGACGTCGAACGGTTTATCCATGTATTCGTCGGCATGTTCCCGGAGCGCTTCGACGACGACATCTTTGGAATTGCAGCCGGTAAGGATGATCACTTTGACCGGCGGGCTCATCGTTTTGATTTCTTTCAAAAGAGCCAGGCCGTTCATTCCCGGCATGACGACGTCAAGGACGACCAGGTCGATGGCGTGAGGTTTCTTGAGGATCCCCAGGGCTTCCTCGGCATCTTTGGCGGTGATGACCCGATAGTCTTCGAATGCCACACAGAAGGTGTCCCGGATGATTTTCTCGTCATCGACAACAAGTATTTTTTCTCCGATCATAGGCGTCTCTTTCTGCGTTTAGGGACGGTATATGCCGGCAATACAATTGCCGCTGTCGTGTTTCTCTCCGAGGCAACGCGGAAGGAAAGGGTGCCGTGGTGCTGTTCGATGATGCGATAAGCAATAGATAGCCCTAATCCCATCCCCTTCTGGGGAGCCTTGGTCGTAAAAAAAGGGTTAAAAATATGCGGCATGTCTTTTTTTGCGATGCCGGAGCCGTTATCGGAAACAGTAATCTCGATCTGATGGGTTTGTTTTTTGTATCGGCTCGTGATATGAATGATCCCTTTTCCCCTCC
>CAZABB010000008.1:20809-58102 GCA_964483625.1 uncultured Planctomycetia bacterium
ATTGAGAAAAACCTGCTGCAGGAGATTCTCGTCTCCTCGGACCGGAGGGATACCGGCGGCGAGGGTTTGTTTGAGTGTAATGCCGCGGTCTTTAAGCTGTTTGTTGATCAGGAGAATCGCTTGAGAAAGCGGCCGGTGCGGGTTTATCTGTTTCATTCTGAACTCGGCTTTCCGGGAGAAGAACCGTACGTTTTTGATGATCCGGGCCATCCGGTCGGTCTGTTCAATGATCTGTTCGAGATATTTTTTAATCTTCCGGGGATCATCCGGTTTGCCCGATAAGCTCTGGGCCAGGGCCCGGATGCCGGTTAACGGCTGGTTGAGTTCATGGGAAATTCCGGCGGCGAGCTGGCCTATTGCCGCCATCTTGCTGCTTTGAATGAGTTGTACTTGAGTCGTTTTGAGTTCTTCGTAAGCTTTTTTAAGTTTTTCCCGGCTTTTTTTGCGTTCGGTAATGTCGGAAGCGATTATCTGAATGCTGCCGTTCTCCAGGCGCGAACCGCGCGCTTCCACCGTTACCAGAGTTTTATCTTTGCGGATACATTCGATCTCGAGAGATTGGGGAAAGATTCCTTTTTTCGCGTTGGTAAATAACGTGAATAACTCAGGCAGGTCTTTCACTTTGAATCCGCCGATTTTGGAAAAATGCCTTCCGATGATCTCATCCTTACGGTAACCGGACAATTTTTCCGTCACCGAATTGCAGTCGGTCACAAACCCGCCCCGGTTGAGAATAACAATGCTTGCGGGAGAAGTTTCGATCATGCTGCGGTATTTGCTTTCACTGGCGGCGAGGGCTTCCTTTGTCTCCTTTAACTGAGTGATATCGTTGCCGATACAGAGGATTTCGGTCAGTTTCCCGTTTGCGTCGCACAGCCCTTTATTGGACCAGAGAACCCATACCCGTTCGCCGTTTTTTCGCATATTTTCGTTTTCGTTGGCGGCGTATCGTTCCGGTTCTTTGCCGATATTTCTGATCATCGCCCGCAGATCGCGCCCGGTAGTTTCTTCCTTTGGTACAATCGTACCCACAACGTTTTTGCCGAGAAGATCTTTCCGCCGGTATCCGAAAAACCGTTCGGCAAACGTATTGAAATAAACTATGTTGCCCCGGGTATCCATCCGTAAAATAATACTGTTGGCGGTCTCCACCAGCATGTGGTGATTGCGGGTGCTTTGGGCCAGAAGATCCTCGATGTGCCGGTGGTGAGTAATGTCCCAGAATATTCCGAGCAGGCCGATGATGTTCCTCTGGTTGTCACGCAAAGGAGTTTTGTAGGTGTGAACGATACGCGGTTGTCCGTTATGAATATAGGTTTCTTCAAGATGAGCCGGTTTTTTTTCGTCTAAAACCTTCTTGTCGTCGCGCCGGTATTTTTGCGCCAGGTCACGGGGAAAGAGCTCGTAGTCCGTTTTCCCGCGGATTTCCTGCGGCGTCCGATGATGATCATCGGCGTATGCCCGGTTACAGAAGATATACCGCAGGTGAAGGTCTTTACAGAACACCTTCTGCGGCATCCGCTCCAGGATCACCTGCGATATATCGTGTATGAAAGGGTTTTCTAAAGAGTGGTTCATTGGTTTTCCCTACGGATGATGTGCCGGTAATGTTATGGTAAAGCTCGTTCCCTGAAGCGCCTCGCTTTTTACCGAAATTGTTCCCTGATGCTGTTCGATAATTTTTTTACATATTGTCAGTCCCAATCCCATTCCCTTGGCGCGTGAAGTGTAGAACGGTTCGAATATCTTCTCGAGTTCCTCCGGCGCGATGCCTGCTCCTGAATCTCGGAACGTAAGTATTATTTCTTCCGGCTCCTCCCCCGGGATGTTGTATCGAGCCGATATGTCGAGTGTACCCCCGCCTTCGGTTGCCTGCAAGGCGTTCATGATAATGTTTAAAAATACTTGTTTCAGGCGTTCGGGGTCGGCGAGGATGACCGGTATATCCCTTTCGCGGCGGCACTGCAAAGAGATCTTGTTCCGGACGGCTTCCTCCTCCACCATCTGGATGACTTCTTCGAGGATTTCTCCGATATGACATTCGGTTTTTTTGAGTATGTCCCGCCGGGAGAATTCGGTGATCTCCTTTACCATCCGTTCCCAGCGGTCGATCTCCGGCGGAATGATCGTATTGAATTTTCTGATGAATTCGGGATCGTGATGTCTGCCGGGGAGCATTTGGATAAACGCCTTGATCGCGACCAGGGAATTTTTCAGCTCATGGGCGATGCGTGAGGCCGCTTCTCCGATCGCCGAGAACCGCTCACGCATTTTGGCGACTTTGAGTCGTTCGGTCATGTGGTTGAAGGTCTCAAGCAGTTCGCCCAGTTCATCACGCCGGGTGATCTTCAGCGTATGATCAAGGTTGCCTTCGGCTACGCCTTTCATCTGGGCGATGAGAGATTTCAGCGGCCGGGTGACCAGCCGGGCGATGAGTATGCTCACGATGAGGGCAAAGATTTCGCTTAATAGGATAATCAGCCAGGCTTGTAACCGCATGCGCCGGGAAAAAATATAGGCGGTAGTTTGCGTTTCTCGTAAAACCATGCCCCAGCCCAGATGAGATACCGGAGCATAGGCTGAGATCCAGTGCCGGCCTCCCGCATCGGTTATCTCCTGTGCGCCCCGGGTGCCGCGCAGGACCTCCCGTACGTCGGGTAAAGCGGCCATGGTTTCCTTTTTTAAGACGCGCTTTTTGTCCTGATGGGCGATAAGCGTTCCTGTAGCGTCGACCAGAAACGACCGGGAGGTATCACTGATCTGAATCCGGTCGACCATATCCCAGATTCCCCGCAGATTGGCGTCGGCAATAAGCATGCCGTTGATCTTTCCCAGTCGTTTTATCGGTATCGCGATCGTCACAAACGGCGTAGCGTTATCCATGAACTTCACCGGGGAGATGTAATTCCGGCGCTGGCGGATACGGTTCAGCGCTTCCTGAGGATATTGCCAGGTGAGGCCCCGTCCCAGTTCGGAACTGGCTAATTCGCGTCCGCTTAAATCAACCGATGAGGCGCGGATGAATAAGGGCTGGTTTAAGATGAGTTCGACCAGGATCGTCTCCTGCTTAAACGGTGCCGGACTGAGCACGCCCAGCATCGCCGCGGTAGCGCCGAGGGTATCATAGGCCCTGAGGATAAACAGCTCGATTTCCTCCGCCGCCCGGGTCGCGATCTCCCGATGGTTGATCAGTACCGATTTTCGTACGGCTTCCTGGGAGGTGTCGATAAGGAGAAACCCCAGAAGCATAACCGGTATGGTCATAATAATGACCAGCATCGCGGCGATTTTAAGCCATAGTCTGCGGTAGAACGCTTCCGGTACCAGCCGGCGCAGCAGGTTTTTCATCGGGGAATATTCCTTTCCGGTTGTGCCGTTACGTATTCGTTATCAGGGTGCTGGCTTCTCCACATCGTATGATAGCGGCCTCGGTGTGCCAGAAGCTGACTGTGAGTGCCGGCTTCTTCGATCCTTCCTTCTCCCAGGACGATGATCCGGTGTGCCGTCTGGATGGTTGAAAGCCGATGGGCGATGATCAATGTCGTGCGGCCTCGCATGAGATTGCGGTAGGCCTGAGCGAGTATCTTCCGTTCCGATTCACTGTCTACATTCGACGTTGCCTCATCAAGGATAAGGATTCTCGGATTTCGTACGATCGCCCGGGCAATAGCGATGCGTTGGCGTTGTCCGTAGGAAAGCGTGATTCCCTTCTCTCCGATAACCGTATTATACCCATTTTTCAGTTTGTTGACAAATTCATCGGCATTGGCCTGCCGGGCCGCCGCCCGGATATCTTCTTGTGAGGCGTTCAGGTTGCCGTAGCGGATGTTCTCGGTTACCGAGGTGTTGAAGAGATAGTCATCCTGAAGGACGATCGCGATATGCGATCGGTAGGCGCTTACGTTCAGTGTTTTTATGTCATGGCCGTCGACGCGTATGCTCCCAGAGTCGGGATCGTAAAACCGCAGGAGCAGATTGACCAGGGTGGTTTTGCCTGAGCCTGAGGGGCCGATAAGCGCGACGATTTCTCCGGCAGAGATCGTCAGGTCGAACGAGGTGATGACCGGGGTTTCGGCGCGGTATCCGAAAGTGACTTCAGAGAACTCGATCTCTCCCCGTATCTCTCCCAGCGCCAGTCCCGAAGGGGCCGGCTTGATCACCGGTTCGGTCTCTGATAATTCCGTTATCCGGCGTAATGACGCGGCGGCTTCCTGGTAATCGGTGTTGATCAGGACAAGCTTGATCAACGGATAAAACAGCATGCCCACGTAGGAATAGAAGGCAAGAAGCGTTCCCACGCTGATCCGGCCGGCGAGGATCGCTTTTGTGCCGGCAAAGACCAGGATGACCAGTCCCAGACTGCCGAGGAGTTCGGCGCTTAGCCACAGGAGGATCCCTAATTTCTGGGCCCGGCAGGAAGCGGCGACGATACCAGATTGTTTTTTTCGGAAATGATCGATCTCGTAAGGTTCCCGGCCAAACCCGGAAATAATCCTCATTCCCTGGCACGATTCATAGAGCTGGCGGGTCAGGGAGGCGTACTGGAGGCGCAGCCGGTCGTGTTCTTTTCGCAACCGGGGAGTGAGTTTCAAAAAGAGAACCGCCAGGGGCGGGATGAACGCGACCGAAATTACCGCCAGCGGCCAGTCCAGGACAAAAAGGATAATCAGGATGAAAAACACATTAAGAAACGAGTAGAGAAAATCGACGGTCCCCCCGAACAGGAAGTCACGGATGCGGTCGACGTCACCGATGATCCGGGAGATAACCTCACCGTGCGGGGTGCGGTCAAGGTAGGCGACCGAAAGTTTCTTGAGGTGCGCATACAGATTGCCGCGGATACCACCGATACACTCCTCCCCTACCTGTACCAGCAGATACTCTCTCAGGTAGGAAAAATAAAACTTCCCGGCTGCCGCCGCACAGAGAGATGTCGTGACCGGAAGAAGCAGGGCGGTGCGCTTGGCGATCGCGACTTCATCGATTATGGTTTTGAGCCCCCAGGGAAAAAGCAGTCCCAGTCCGTTGCCTAAGAGGATCGCTCCCAGGGCGATGCTCATCCGGCGGGTATAGGGTTTAAGCAGAACGAAAAACGAACGCATGCTTTTTGATTATCCTCCTCTTTCTCCGGTCGCTCCCGCCGGGAGCGGTTCCGCCGGCTGTTTTTGCAGTTTCTCGTATTCCAGCTTGATCAGCTCAGGTCCGATCGCGTCGAAATAATCGCGTTTGCAGCATAATGACGAGAAGTCCTGATGTTCCAGGTAGGCGAAAAAGCGGCAGCCGCCCTGGCACATCGGCACATAGGGGCAGTCGGCGGCGCACTTCTTCCAGGGGGATAGATCGCCGAACTCGGCGAAATTTTCATTGAAATGATTGTGCCGGATATCCCCGACGGAAAATTCGGGGTATCCGATGAGCGAATTGCATTTATAAAGCTTTCCTTTCGGGTCGATCGCGATTGCGCCGTCGGGCAGAAACAGGCCGCAGGAATTTATGGCGAAGCCGTTATGAAACGGTAGATCGCGGGCGAGCAGTTCCCGTTTGATCTTTAAGACCTCACCCATGATTCCCTCTTTGGCGAAATAATGCAGGCAGTGTCCCAATTCGATATTACCCGGGTGCGCCCGGCTGCCCAGCCGGGGCATGATCGGGGCGAAATCGACCTGGCTGAATTTATACAGCAGGCCTTCTTCCCGGAGGTAATCTAAAAGATACGGGATGCTCGGGGCGTTTTCGAAATCGAAATTTCCGGCGATACCTACCGCGACTTTATCGATAACCTGTTTTATGTTTTCGATGATGACATCGAAACTGTCCCGGCCGTCCCGGAAGGGGCGGTTGCGATTATGATGAACGCGGTCACCGTCGATGCTGATACGGATCTCCGATAGCCCGACGGGCAGGAGCTTATCGATGAGGTCTGACGTAAGCAGGCTGCCGTTGGTGATAATGCCGAACCGGAACTCCCGTCCTTCTTTTTGTGCCCACTGGGTAAGGTGCCAGGAGATATCGTATATCGGCAGGATGTTCATCAGCGGTTCGCCGCCGTAATAGACCGCGAAGATCTTTTGGTAATTCCGTTCTTTCGCCCGGTTTTTGATCCATTCCACGGTAAGGTTCGCGGTGTACTGATCCATAAAGACATCATCTTTTACCGATTCTTCGAAACAGTAAGTGCAGCCGAAATTACAGTTCAGGGTCGTAAGGATCGTGACCTCAAACGGCATCCGGTAGGACTCCTCTTTCAACTGCCGGAAGAAATCTTCGGTAAGGATCTCCTCATGCGACTGGCTCTCGACGATAATCCCGTTTTCTTTCAGCGCGGCGAGATTTTTCCGCAAGACAGGGGAGGTGATCTCTTCTTTATTCCGCGGCAGGCCGCGTAACGCGGCCTTTAACCGGTCATCGACGGTCAGTAAAGCCTGCGTCCGGGTATTAAACAGAAGGTTTTCCCCCTTATCAGGATAATTTTCCACCCATAGATTATATTTAGATACCTGCATGCGGCCTCCTTCGCTTACCTTATCTTTTCTTTACGGGAACCTGATTGATTTCCTTGCAGTAACCCTGGCCGGCCGCGCCAGGAGAATAACTGCAAGGAGACTATCCCCTTAGCCCCGGTTGCGGAACCCTAAGCTTCCCACCGGAAAACAACATCCGCGGGGAGTTGCTCCGGCATAGACTTCGTTTGAACCTTTTCTGATAACCTGCATTCTGTTCACCTCCTCTCTTTTATATGAGCGCGCTTTGTTTCGATATACCAGTCTTTTATCGTGTAATAGGGCATGCTGAGGGTAAAAAAATCTTCGACATTGTCGATGCGGGAAGAGACGGCATGGAAGACAAAGGGGAAATATAAAAAATACGCCGGCTGGTCTTGGTAGATCAACCGGTGGATCTGGCGGTATATTTTTTTCCGTTCCCCGGTATCATTGAGGATTTCGCCTTGTTTAAACAGGCGGTTTACCTGGGGATTGCGGTATATCCACAATTTATCGGCGCCGCGGAATTGATTGGTTGCCCAGTCTTCTTTAATATTGGTAATCGTATTTCCTAAAAAAAGTCGTAACTGTGCCTGCGGCCGGTGATAATCAATGAATTCCCGGGTCAGGACCCGTTCGTCATCGTAGAGGATGACTTCAAGTTTTATCCCCACGGCCTGAAGCTGTTGTCTCAAGACCATCGCGATCGTCTTGTAGATCTGATTACGGGAATCGATGAGGACTTTTACGATAAACTGCCGGTTGTCTTTTTCCCGGATACCGTCATTATCGCTGTCGGCCCAGCCTTTCTGTTCAAGAATATCCTGCGCTTTCTCCGGTTCATAGGGAAGCGGTGCTACCTCAGGGTTAAATCCCAGGGTTTCGGGATGAAACGGGCCGGTCGCCGGAAAGCCGTAGCCGCCGGAGGCCCGTTGGATAATATCCCGGCCGTCAATGGCGTACGCTATCGCGCGGCGGATGTCGCTGTCGGCCAGCAGCCGGTCGCCGGTGTTATAGACCAGCGCGTAGTATCCGTCGGCGGGTATCGCGAACGTTTTAAACGCCGGGTCGGGTTCAAGGATCTCATAATCTTCTCTCTCCAGAAACAGGACGAAGTCGACCTCACCCCGCATCAGCGCCGTCCAGAGTCCCTGCGTGGATTCATAGGCCTTGACGACGATTCCATCGAGATGCGGGCGGCCTTCGTAATAATCGGGATTGGCGCTCAGAGTAATCTTCCCGTCACGATCCCAGGCCTCAAACCGGAACGGGCCGGTGCCGACGGGATGTTCCTCGTTGAAGCCGCGCGCCGGCATGATCTCTTTTAACACCAGTTCGATAAAATCGACCGACGGAGAACGCAGGGTGAATCGGACGGTATAGGGATCGATAACGCGGATTTCTTTAATGATCCCGAACAGGTCGCGGAAAGGGGATTGGTTTTTTTCATCAAGAATGGTCTCATAGGTGAATTTTACGTCGGCGGCAGCGCATTCGGTGCCGTCATGGAACTTCACGCCGCGGCGCAGATAAAAGGTGTAGGTTAGCCCGTCGGGAGATATTTCCCATTCCTCCGCCAGATCCGGCTCGATTTCCCCGTTCGAATTCAGGCGGACCAACCGGTTAAAGATCAGATCGAGAAGCGACATCGAGACGCTGTAGGTGGTGTAAACCGGGTTGATGAGGGTAGGTTTATGGGTTACTCCCCAGGTCAATGTCCCGCCGGAGGCGGGGATCTTTTCTTGAGCACAGAGAGCGGCTGTGGGTATCGTCATGATCAATACTATGAACGTAAGGGAAAACAGGGCTTTCTTCATCGTGCGCATGGATCTATAGCAATTATGATGCCAGTTGATTTCCGGTGACCCGTGGGAACGGAAAAAAGCCGGTGCTATAAGGCGAGATATTTTCCGAGAAGATATTATGCCCGGCGCCGCCGGGAGGAAATTCTGCCCGGCAATGTGTGCAAAAGAAAAAAAAATGTGCACAGCGGATCCGTGTCGGTTACCAGTGAAGGGTAAATCCCCCTTCAAAATATCTTTCCGGCAGAGGGAAATAGTAGTCGGCCCAGTATTTACTGTTGGTCACATTGTGTATGTTCAGAAACACCGTGATATTCTTGATTTCCTGGCTCAATTTTATATCGAGCAGCATCTTGCGGTCGTTGGGGAATGAGGTTGCCGGTTCATTCCAGCGGTCGTAATAGCCGTGCAGAGAACAGGCAAAGCCGTGATCGTTGGTATATTCGATGGCGACGTCGAAGCTCTGCCGGGGTCTGCCGCCGCCGCGGACGGTTTGTTTGGTGATCTTGTTTTCGATGTCGTTGAACGCGGCAGCCGCGGAAAACGCGAGATGGTTGTTGTAATCGTAGGTGAATTGAATTTCTCCCCCCTGCCGGCGGAATTTTTCGAAATTTTTCATGTAGGTTTCACCCAGGGCGTTGGTCGCCTGGGCCAGGGCGTCGGAAACCTCGGCCCGGTATAAAGACAGGTTCGCTTTGAGGCGCGGGGTGATCCGCGCTTCGGCGCCGGCTTCCCAGACCCAGGCCCGTTCGGCGCCGATATCGGGATTGGGTATGGTGGCGAACGCGGGATTGGCGTTATATTTCCAGATCAGAAGCGGCGCGTTGAACGCCCGGCTCACTCCGGCGCGGATCAGAGTGCCGGGATGGGTTCTCGACCGGTACACAATCCCCAGGGACGGACTGACTTCCTGGCCGAACTCAGAGTTATGGTCGTATCTGAGGCCGACATTGAAGTCGAACGGGTCGGAGGCGAGAGTGTAGTTGATATAGGGTGCCTGGAGTTTTACGTTTTTTGCCCCGGTGAGATAGGTGTCGGATTTGATCGTGTCGTGATCGAAATCAGCCCCGATGACCAGAAGATCATCGCTGCGCAGACGCTGGGTCGCGTTCAGGCTTAGCTGGTACAGGACGTCCTTATAGACGAATTTCATAAAGGGATCGCTGTCGGTGACGGCCAGGTATATTTCGGAGATGATGTCCTGACGGGAATGTTTCATCTCCGCCGAAAGCGAACGGTCTCCGTCGTCCCAGTGCCACCCGACCTTACCGTAGCGGATACGGTAGGGTTGTCCCCACCAGGTGCCGTCGGGGAATTCACCGCTGTTTACGTTGCCGCCGGAGTAGCCGAACGATGCGACGATCTCGGTAAAGTCGTCAGGTTCATGGGAAAGTTTCGCGAACGATTTTTTACTTAAGGTATCGTCTCTGGGTCCGCGGCCGCCCGATTCGGTATAAGAGGAAAACAGATAGTAGCCTATATCCCCCACCGCACCATTGAGATCGAGACTTTCTTTGTGGGTTCTTGATTCCGCCCAGGACGCGGTAAGGCTTCCGCCGGGAACGGCGGTTGTCCCGGTATCCTTGGTGAGGACATTGATGACGCCGCCCAGGCTTGAGCCCCACATGCTTGAGGCGGCGCCTTTGATGATTTCGATCCGGTCGACGTTCTCGATCGGCAGACGGGAAGGATCGACTTCCTGGGAAACGTTATTGTTCAGAGGGATACCGTCGATCATCACCCGTACGTGCCGGCTGTCGGAGCCCTGGAGGCTGATCGATGTCGCCCGGCCGAATCTCTGCCGGGGAGCAATATCGATCCCGGGTGAATAGGTGAGGGTTTCTCCCAGGTTCCGGGCGGGCCGGATGTCTATTTCTTCAGAGGTAATGAGGGTGATGGTTTCGGTTGTCCGGCTTAAGCCTATCGGACCGCGCCGGGGAGTAATCACCAGCGGTTGGAGTTCGATCACTGCCGATCGATCGATTCCATCGTCCGGCAGCCGGGTTTCACCGCGTGCGGCCCGCCCGGGAAGCAAACCTGCTGTGGCATAGAGTATTCCAAGGAGTAGGATATGTTTCATTATTTCAGCCCTAACGTTTTCATCTTATGAAAGAGAGCGTTCCGGTGAATACCAAGGGCCTGGGCAGCTTTGGTCTGGTTCCCGCTTGATTTGGCGAGAACCGCTTCGATATATTGCCGTTCGAAATCACGGCAGGCGTCTTTCAGATTCTCGAATCCCGCGGGAGTTTGTTTCAAATTATGTTTTATGAAAATATCGAACGGCAGATCCTGAGGAAGCACAACCGGGCCCTCCCTCAGAGCGGCGATACGTTCGATGATGTTTTTGAGTTCGCGGACGTTTCCCGGCCACTCATAGTCGATGAGGTATTCCATGGTTTCGGGAGCGATGCGGCGGATGTTTTTTCGGAATGAGGTATTGAATATGTTCAGGAAATGAGACGCCAAAAGGGGGATGTCTTCTCGGCGCTGTCGTAAGGGGGGTATTTCAAGCGGTACGACGTTTAGACGGTAATAGAGATCTTCTCGGAATTTCCCTTCTTCGATCAGCTGTTTCAGCGCGACATTGGTTGCCGAAATAATACGGACATCGACATGAAAAAATCTTGTTCCGCCCACGCGTTTGACTTCTTTCTCCTCCAGGACGCGCAGGAGATTCGCCTGCGCGTCGAGGCGCAGACTGGAGATCTCATCCAGGAACAAGGTGCCTTGATGGGCGAGCTCGAACATTCCCAGCTTGCGGGTGAAGGCGCCGGTGAACGCGCCTTTTTCGTATCCGAACAGTTCGCTTTCTAAGAGTGTTTCAGGGATACTGGCGCAGTTAAGAGGAATAAACGGTTTCACCGCCCGGCGGCTGTTAAAGTGAATGGCCCGGGCAATGAGTTCCTTTCCCGTACCGCTTTCACCGGTGAGCAGGATAGTCGAGTCGTTATCGAGCACTTTCTCGATCAATCCATACAGCCGGCGCATTGCCGGGCTTGTTCCGATAATGTGTTCGAATTTTACTTCCTGCCGGTTATTCCGCAGGCGGTCGATTTCCCGGCAGAGCCGGCGCTGACGGCAGGCCTTCTCGGCAACGATGAGGATTTCTTCGGTATCGAACGGTTTGGTAAGATAATTAAACGCGCCCAGTTTCATCGCTTCCACCGCCTTGCGGGCGCTGTCGGTGGCGGTGGCCATGACGACGCAGATTCCTTCGTCACAGGATTTTATCCGCCGCAATATTTCGATACCGTCGATATCAGGCATGCTGATATCGAGAAAAACAGTATCCACCTCGCGCACGGCGATGATCGCCAGGGCTTCTTCCCCCGTCGCCGCGGTGTAGACACGGTATGAATCCTCTAATATCACGGTGAAGGTTCCGGTGACCGAAGGATCATCGTCGACGATAAGAATTGCGGGACGGTCGGACAGTTTGTTCATATTGATATGAGTGGCGTTACGGGTAATCGAGCCGGATGTATATGAAATCAATTATAGTATGAGGGAAAAAATTTGTCAAAAAGTAAAATGGGTCGTTACCGGACTATTCGGTGTCAGTGCTTTTTGGCCGCCAAGCGCGGGAGCGTTTTTTCTCGGCGTTCTTCTTTTTTGCCGCGAGCATCTTCTCTTTGGCCCGTTTGGAACGTTTTCGTTTCTGGCGGCGGATCTTCTCGATACGTTTGCGTTTCTGGGACTTTTTGCCTAACTGGATTTCTTCGATCTTATCGGTAAGTATCCGCCGGGCCAGGAAACGGTTCAGATTCTGGGAACGTTCTCTCTGGCATTTCACCTTGATCCCGGAAGGAATATGTTTCAGGTAGACGCAGGTTGCGGTTTTATTCACGTTCTGGCCGCCGTGCCCGCCCGAACGAATGAACCGCTCGCGGATGTCTTCCTCCCGGATATGCAGTCGTTCCATTTTTCCCTGGAGTGCCTGTTGTTTGGCCGGGGTAACATAGGGTGCCATGAACGATGTGTTTTGTAAGAAAACGGATCAGCCGGCGGATTCCTGCGAAAGCCGCTGGGCCAGTTTGATTCCTTCTTCGGAAAGCTTTACGTAGAGCCCGCGTTGTTCGGGATCCGGGTGGTCTTCATCGATCTTATTCAGATGCAGGAACCCTCTTTCCTGCAGGTCGAGAAGGCTTTCGACGACATCTTTCCAGAGCGTGTCGATTTCCTGGGCGATGTCTTTGACGTTTAAGCCCCTTTCGGTCTGTTTGTGGTGATGGCTGATAAATTGAATGATCTTTTTGTCCAGTTCGAGCTTATCCATCGGTTCGTTTCCTCCTTCCGGCGAACAATAGCGGTAATGTATCTTATTTTAACAAGATCGTATCCGCTGTCAAGATGTCGTTCTCCTGGAAGGTTTGGGGTCTGGGGTGGGGATTATCGGGAGATGCTGGCTTTTTCCTCTTCGGACCGGGAGATGTCTTCGCGTATTTTCTTAAGCTGCTGCGTGGTAATAACGATTTCCACCCGGCGGTTCTGCCGGCGGCCTTCCGGACTCGAATTATCGGCGACCGGTGTGTACTCGCCGTAGCTGTGGGCTGATATTCTCTGCGGCTGGATATCTCCAGCCTCGATAACATAATGCAGGACCGCCAGGGCCCGGGCGCTGGCCAGTTCCCAGTTGGAGCGCCAGCGGGAATATTTGATCGGAATGTTGTCGGTATGGCCTTCGACGACGATCAGGTAATCGGGCACCTCGTTTTTCAGTACCCGGGAAACCTTACGCAGGGTCTCTTCGGCTTCCGGTTTGATCTTCGCCTTGCCGGAATCGAAGAAGATCTCATCAAGAAACGTCAGGATCAGGCCGCGTTCGGTCATTTCCAGTTTCGCGCGATAATCGGCGATTTCACCGCGAAGTTTATCGGCCAGCTGCGATTTAGCTTCCTGCAGTTTGTCGATTTCTTTTCCCCGTTCTTTGCGCAGTTTGTTCAGACGGTATTTGAGGATGGAAACCTCATTCTGCAACTGTTCCATTTTCCGGTTCTGCCGCAATCTCGTGCAGCCGGACAAAGGTATCCCGGCGGCAAAAATTACCGCGGCCAGAACTATGGGGTAAAGATATTTGGCTCTATTCATGACTTTGATTAATTATACACCTTTTGAGGTTTCCGGCAAGGGGAAAAGTGTGAAATTTTCGTGACATAAAAAAATCCCGTTTCTTTTTCTTCTCCCTTCTCCCCTGCCGGAGATGTTCCGCAAAACAACAAGAATGCCGGTTACGTTCTCAGGCGCAGATAATCAATGACGCTGGTAATGCCGATAACCAAATACGCCCACAGCATAAGCCATACTCCCACCGCGATCCGTACCTGCAGGCCCGGTTTCGCCAGGTCGACGGTTTTCAGCTTGTATGCCGCTCCGGCGAAGATGAGGCAGCCGATAATCCCCAGCCCAAGGTTGAATATTTTGTTTCGGGAAAGAAACAGCCGTAACAGAACGATAATGAGAGCCGAAAGCGGGACGACCCAGATCAGGTAGCTTTTGGTGTCGACGTCTTTGATACCCGGTTTAAACAGACGGGCGACCATCAGAATAAGTTTTGATTCCTCGCTATTGGCCATGATCGGGACCTCGAAGGCGCTGATCGATAAAAGCGAGGCGTCCTTTTTTTCTCCTGAGATGAGAGACGAGATCATTCCCAGTTCTTTCGACTGTACGTTGACCCAAGGCAAGAAGAACGCGATGACAATGAGCGCGGCACAGATGAAAATGACCGTGTTTCGTAATGAACCCATATTTTTTCCTCCTTTCGGCTGTGTTCCTGTAAAGACTATCGGCAATTTCTCTATCCGCTGATCGCTTACCGCTGTCCGCTATGTACATATTTCCTGAAAAAAACATCTGGCACATCGCGCGGTTATTTCGGTTTTCGTGCATTGTGCCGGGATGATCTCGTTGTCGCTTCCCTCTTTAAGCAGAGAACGCATTTCTTTGATGCTGTGCCGTAAAAATGTCCGCACGGTATCGGCGTCGATGGTTTCAATCGGATTCAGCGCGATTTTTTCCTCAAGAAGGTAGACCGGGAAGATGCCGATTTCATGCGGTCGCGCCTGCCATTTGCTCTGGGCATAAAGCGCGTAACAGGAAAGCTGAAGGGTATCGTTCTCGGAGGGTTTGCCGGTTTTCCAGTCGTACAGCCGTATGCCTTCGTCGCGTATCGCGAAATCCGGCACCACGTACAGTTTCGTCCCTTCGAAAAGAAAGCTGTCGATCTCCTCCAGGGACAAAAAATGGCCCCGGGGATTTGCCGCCAACGTGTCGATATAGGCGAGGAACCCGGACGCGTAGAAATTCCTGATTCCCCCATACACTTTTCGCTTCACTGTGCGGTCGATGTCTTCCTGAGAGACCTCTTTCCGGTAGTAATGTTCGAAGAGGTTCAGGTAGGCTTTCGGGCTTTTCAGCCAACATTTCTTCCGGGAATCTTCCCATTGGGATGAGAGAGCCAGGTGAGCGTTCTTTATGGCCGCGGCGTAGGGTGTTGCTTTTTTTGCCATTCGTTGGGTGATGATTCCGGCCAGGAGCTGATGGACCAGGGTTCCCGCCCACATATCCAGATTTTGCATTTTTTTTAAGACGTACGCTTTCCGCGCGCGATCAGGCGCGTGCCGGTCCCAGCCGCCCCAGGATTCGTAATAATAGTAGTAATACGCCCGGCGGCATTCGTTGAACAGTTTATGGCGGGAGAAGGACCAGCTGAATTCGTTTTTTAACAGAGGCATCGTATATAAGAGTGATCAGTCGATCTTTTCGCGTTCAAGGTTGCCTTGCGGCCCGATACGTACGATCTCTTCTATTTTAATCCTGAAAAGGACCACCCGGTCGGGAAAGGAAAGTTCGGTGTGTTCATGCGGACGGCTGCTGCGGATTCCCTCGATCACCCTTTTGGCGGAGAACGCAAGAAGCTTATTGTTGAATTCCCGGGTTAATTGTCTGTGTTCGGGCCCCTTCTCGATGATTTCCACGGTCCCGTTGAGCTGGTATCCCACAATGCTGTCCAGGTTCATCGTCGCCAGCGAAGCCCGCGGATTCACTTTGAGATTGCGCCAGGTACGGCCGATGATGTAGTCAACCAGATAAATGGATTCCTTTGCTACTTTCAGAAGAAATTTCGGAGCGACGTTGGGAGTATGCTGGAAATCGCAGGTGGCGACATTGATGAACTCTCTCTTTTTCAGAAGGTCGAAGATCTCTTTGTTTAAGACAGCCATCGTCTCGTTCCTCTCGATTCAGGGTTCTTTTTTCTTCTTGTGTGGTTTCTTCAGATGAGCGGGAGTCAAATCGACGATCTGCTCCACGCGGGCGACGATGAGGTATTTCGGATGAGGGAACCGGGCTTCGGGATGATGCTTACCCTGCTTATCGGTCTGAATGTTCTTGATGACCCGGGTGGAAACGCGCTGGACGACTTTTTCTTCCCAGCTTTTGACGATACCGGCGGCGATCTTTTCTCTCGCGACGATTTCTCCTTTTCCTTTGAGCGTATAGCCGGTGAAGACGTGTTCGTCGACGGAGGTCAGGCTGAGCGTGGGGTTCCGGCGTAAATTTTCGAACGTCCGGGCGAAATAGAGGTCGATCAGATAGATCTTCCCTTCCGGTTCGATCCCGGCGATCCCTTTTGCCGAACAGTGAATTTTCTGTTCGGCGTCGAGGGTCGAGGCGATTACGAAGTTCTGCCGGCTGAAAAAGTTAACGATGGCCGCGGGTATTTCGATGTGGTTGCTCATGAGTATGCGTCCGGGTTAAGGTTCAGATAACGGAACGCCGCCAGCGCCGCTTTGGCTCCTTCGCCGGCGGCGATAATAATCTGTTTTTCCGGGACGGTGGTTACGTCTCCGGCGGCAAACAGTCCGTCGATATTCGTCCGGTTGTGGCAGTCGACGACGATCTCACCGTCTTCGTTCTTTTTGGCGGCGGCGATGATCTTTGAATTGGGAAGCAATCCGATCTCGATAAATACTCCCGCGGTGGACAGGTCGAAGGAATCATTGTCTCGGGTAATGGTGATTCCAGAGACGAACTTCTCCCCGAAGATTTTCTCCACGCGGGCATTGGTATATATTTCGACGTTGGGAGCCCTGCGGGCTTTCTCTACCATAATCGGGTCGGCGGTTAATTGACCGGTATTATTGATGAGATAGACCCGCGGCGATATCTTCATCATCTGCAGGACCGCGTCCAGGGCCGAATTTCCCCCTCCGATAACGGAGACCGGTTTATCTTTGAATATCGGGCCGTCACAGGTCGCGCAGTAGGTTACGCCGCGGTTTTTAAATTCCGCCTCACCCGGGACGTTGAGTTGCCGCGGGCGCTTCCCTGTCGCGACGATGAGGGTACGGCTCCGGTAACGGGCCTCTTCGGTGGATACGGTAAATATCCCGTTGACGCGGTCTATTGCCGTTACCGTCTGAGGCGTTCGGACCTCTATCCCGTAGGAGTCGATATGCTGCTGGAATTTTTTCGTAAGATCGGGCCCGGTGATAAACTGATATCCGGTATAATTCTCGATGTCGCCGCTCCAGGTCGTTTGTCCGCCGATATCCCGGCTGATGATCAGGAAATCTATTTTTTTGCGTACCGCGTACACCGCGGCGGTAATCCCGGCGGGCCCGGCACCGATAATCAACAGATCATGGATTTTTTCAGGCATATTACTTTTTCAGTATCGAGTCAATGCGGTTTCTATCGAATCCGACGATGAGGTCTCCGTCGATGACGATAACCGGTACTCCCATTTGTCCGGACAGTTCTACCATCTGATTCCGGGCGGCATCGTCGGCGGAAACATCGATATCGGCATACGAAATATTCTGCGCGGATAAGTATTCCTTCGCCATTTTGCAATAGGGACAGGTCGGTGTCGAGAAAATTTTTATATCCATGGTCTCGGTGCTCCTTCTTAACGGGACAATAAATTCCTTTTTATCGAGCAGAGGTTTGCCAGGTGCTTTTTCTCTTCGGCGATGACGTTGTCGATGTGCTTCTGCTGTTGGGGCTTTACGTAATCACGCAGGGCGGTATAGGCCAAGATCGATTCTTTTTCGATGAAGATGCCGAAGTTGACCGCTTCGATATCGGAAGCAAACAGCTCTTTGGTCTTTTGTTCGATACGTTCCTGGGTGATGATGTATTCCGCGGCGAGCGCGCGCAGATAGGCCGAGTACTCTCCCGGGCTGTAATCATTCACAATATAGGTATCTACCGCCTCGAGCATGCGCTGGAAAATCTCTCGGTGCCTTTTCTCCTGATCTTTCAGGTATCGCCAGATGTTCTTGACCTGTTCGTTTGCGGTTTTCTCTTCCAACCGGGCATACAGCTTCTGTCCGTTGGTTTCCACATTGACCGCAATGCGGATGATCTCCGCCGGGCTGAAGATTTTTTCCATCAGAGAACTCCTTTAGTTAATGATGCGAGTGTATCTTTTACCTTTTCTTTTACCGCACCGAGACGGTTCAAATCGTTTTCATCGGGGACGAACTGGATATAGGTGCCTTCTCCGATCAATTTCAGACCGGCGGTCCGCAGGTCTTCCTCCATGGTTGCGAATCCCGCCTGAGACCACCCGTAGGATCCAAACGTCATCGCCAGGCGGTTCCTTGGTTTTAATCCTTTCATGTAGGTCAGAAGCGCGGCGATTGAAGGTAAAATCTGGTTGTTTAAAATCGGAGAACCCATCAGGATGATTTTCGAACGCATAACGTGAGTCATGATATCGGCCAGCGGAGTGAGAGAAACATTCAGTATCTCTGTGGGCACGTTTCCCCCATCAAGCGTCTCGTAGAGACGCCGGGCCATGAGTTCGGTGGAATGCCACATCGTATCGTAGATGATCGTTACTTTGGGGTCGGTATCATGCGCGGCCCAGCGCTGATACAGGGATGTGATCCGGGTGATATCTTCGTTCCGGCGCCAGAGCGTGCCGTGTGACGGGCAGATCATATCGAGAGTAAGCCCTTTAAGGTGAGTCAACGCTTTCTGCACCTGGACGCCGTACGGCAGAACAATGTTGGCGTAATATTTTGCCGCTTCTTCGATAATGATATCGGTGCCGACTTCATCGGCGAACCGCAGATCGGACGCGTAATGCTGGCCGAAGGCGTCATTGGGAAAAAGAACGCGTTGTTCTCTCAGGTATGTTGCCATCGAGTCGGGCCAGTGGACCATCGGCATCAGATAAAACTGCAGGGTTCTTTTTCCGATCGTCAGAGCTTCCCCGTTTTGGACGACTTTGAATTTCCAGTCCTTTTTGAAATGGCGGCGCAGTCCCTCCTGGCCCTTGGGCGAGCAGACAACGCGGGCTTGAGGGCAATGCTCCAAGAGAGCGTCGATTGATCCGGAGTGGTCCATCTCGGTATGATTGGAGATGATGTATTTGATCTTTGCCGGATCGATGACGTCACCGATCCGACGCAGCATCTCCTCTGTCCCGTAATGTTTTACGGTATCGATGAGGGTTGGTTCTTCGTCGATGACCAGATAGGCGTTATAGGTCGAACCATACGGGGTAGTATATCCGTGAAAGGTCCTTAAGTCCCAGTCGATGTATCCGGTCCAGTATATGTTTCGGGAAATTTCCGTCATATCATCGTAATGCGAAACGCCGAACGCGTTCTGCGTAATATGTCTTTTTGAACAATATCCTCCGTTTTTTGTATCTTCACGCGTTACGCATGACGCGATACGCGTTCCGACCCCCTATTTGCACATGATTTTGATATCGTCCTGTATCGCTTCCAGATCTTCTTCGTGTTCGATTTCGTCTTCAAGGATTTTCAGGGCCATGTCGTAGGTAACCGGGTCTTTGTCCTTAGTGTAATCGATCAATTTTTTGTATACGGTGATGGCGCATTGTTCGCCTTTGATGTTTTGCTCTAACAGGGTGCGGACGTCGGGATCCTGCGGTTTATCGTATCCGCAATTAGTGTGCTTCTCCCATTCTTTCGGCTCAAGAAGCGGAGTCCCCCCCAGCTGGATAATTCGGTCGGCAACCATGCCGGCATGACGGAGTTCATCGGCGGCATGCTGGGTAAGTTCGGCGACGACCGCTTCCCGCGGGATACCTTTGGCGACTTTTGCTCCGATCCAGTACTGATAATAAGCCAGCCATTCGTCGGCAAACGCTTTATTTAAGAGTTCGATGAGCTTTTCGACATTGATCCCCAGGTCTTTTAAAATCTCTCTTCCTTTGGTTCCCATAGCTTTTCTCCTTTCGGTTTTGTTTTTTAAACGGTACTATTCTTCGGGCTCGAATTGACTTTTGTCCACGCCGCAAACCGGACATACCCAGGAATCGGGGGTGTCTTCGAATGCCGTCCCGGCGGCAATACCGGAATCGGGATCGCCGATTTCGGGATTATAAATATATCCGCATGCGGTACATTTGTATTTTTTCATTGCTCCTCCTTTTTTTGACGAACCAGCCGGTTTATTTTCGGTAAAAGAAATTTTACCACATTTTTCACTCTTGCAAACAGAAAACCTGTACAGTCATAAGTTGTAAGTTATAAGATGTAAGATGTAAGATTCATTTTGCTTATAAACTATAACTGACTCGTCGCAATCCGTAGCTCATCTGATCTGCTCTGGGTATAACTTATAGCTTACCGCTTACACCTGTTTAAAATTTTTTAAAGATCTCCTTTTTCGCTCCGCAGACCGGACAGAAGTCTTCCGGTTCCCCTTCATGCGTGTAGCCGCAGACCGGGCAGATATAGACTTCTTTCAATTCAATGTCTTTGCCGGCGGAAGCGCTCTCTTTGGCCCGGCCGTACATCCGGGCGTGGATTTTTTCGGCTTCCAGCGCGTAATGAGTCGATTTCTCGGCGGCTTTTTCCTGCTGTTCTCTGGCCTGATTCTCATAGGCCGGGTACATTTCATTGACTTCAAACGTCTCGCCTTTGATCGCGGCCGCAAGGTTTGCGGGGGTATCGCTTACGCCTTCAAGCACGTTTAAGTGGTTGGTGGCGTGTACCTGTTCGGCATAGGCGATGGCCCGGAACAGGCGGGCAATGTTGGGCTTTCCTTCTTTCTGAGCCTTATCGGCAAAAACAATATACTTCATGTGGGCCTGTGATTCTCCGGCGAACGCAGTCTGAATATTTTGCTTGGTCATTTCATGCATGATGCCTTCCTCCTTTTAATTTATCGGTATGATTTGTTCCCATTTTTTATGTTCGGCAGTTCGTTTTTTTTGAATTTTCGGCGTTTATTATCTTTGCGTTTTGATAACCGATCTTTATACCCGCCATTTTTAATATTTGATTTTTGATTTAACTTTAGTATCCCGTAAAGTTCTCCGTTTTTATTTTTTCCTTCTCGCATCCGACGTCATCGCAAAGCCCCCGCATCGCACCTACCATGTCCGGCGGACCGAAGAGAAACATCGTCCGGTCGGGATAGTCTTTGATAATGTCGGTTAAGAGTTCTTTGTCGATTTTTCCCCGGCGGCAGACAGGATCCTGCGGTTCGCAGTCGGTCAGCGTATAGATGAGGGTGAAATTGTCGCGTTCCTTTTTCCATTGGTCGAGTTCGGCGCGAAAAGCGATTTCTTCAGCCGTACGGTTAGAGTAGACCAGCAGAATGTCGGTGGTAAGATTCCTGATAACGATGTATTCGATAATCGAAATAACCGGGGTAATCCCGATGCCTCCGATAAGGAAGCCGATCCGCGGCTGGTCCCCGGTAAAGGTTATATTTCCCAGGGGACCCCGGATCAGGACCTCGTCGCCGGGCTGTAAGCCTTTCAGCTTTTCGGAGAAGGCGCTGTCACTGAGCCGTTTGGTTACTTCAATGTAATCGTGCGTGGGTGATGAAGAAAAAGAAAGATATTTGTTCAGCCGGGAATTGGTTTTATCGGCAGGGTCGAAACAGAGCTGGAGAAATTGCCCGGGAAGAAAATCGATCTTCTCTCTTGCTGAGAATCGGAAGCTTTCGATCGTGGGAGTACGGGAGATCTTTTCTGTGAGGTGTACGGTAAATTCTTTTGGCATTACTCTCCTCTCTTTAGGCCAAATACTCGATAGTTCTTTACAACTTTACACGGATAATTCTTTTTGTCAATAATTATTTTTATTTAAGAATCATTCTTGTACGGGGTGACCATATTAAAAAAAAATCCCAGTCTCGTTGCGGGACTGGGATTTCATTGGAAACAAATCTATTGGAAGTTAACGTTCAGGAAATCAAGCACTACCTTTTTCACGTAATCACACGGCTGCAGGTTGGCCCGGTCGGCCCAGGTAGAGACTTCCCGCCACTGATCCTGAGTGAGCCGGACATTAATTGTCTTGGTATAACGTACGGATTTTTTTGTTAATCTGCGTTTGGTTTTTGGCATTGCTTCTCCTTTATTCAAAATATTATCCCTTAATAAAGTAATTTATAGTTTAACAGAAAACGTTTTCATTGTAAAGGGAAATGTGAGAAAAATGGCTCCGCATCCCTCTGAACACCCTCAAAAACCGCCTTATTTACCCCTAAAAGCGGCCTTTATATATATATTAGTAAAAGATATGCCTGAGGGGCTCAAGGGAAAATAAGGCGGTTTTTCAGGGGGCTTTACAGAAGAAGTGATTATGGCTAAAATAACTACCGATGACCGCTCATGACATTCAGCAAAAATCTTCGGCGATAACCCTTTCGGATATGGAAATGTTTGTGTTCCCCCGGCTGTTATACAGCCTGGTGCTGGCCAATATCCTCTCGCCCCGGATCTGGCGGTGGCGCGATGATCCCTGGTTCAACAACATCAGGGATCTTTCGCCGTATCGGCGGGTACTGCGTCTGAAACAGTATATTATGGACCATTACCGGTTTAATCTGGATCTGGAAACCTGGGGGCTGACGACCAAAGGGGCCGAACTCGCCCGATTCAAGGGAATTATCGATGAGAAGATCTTGCGGTCCTCCAACGCGCTGTTCGGATATGAAGGGGATAAATACTATTTCGACATCGATATCCGTAAGCATTTCGGATTAGATAAATACGACAGTGAGGTCATTCCCTACTGGAAGACCGAGACCGTCGAAGCCATGGATGCCTTTGGGCTTAAGCCGGGATATACAAGCGGGGCGGGAGAATGTGTTTCTCTATCAACGCTGTATGCCGCGGCGTTGTTTGTGGTGGCGGGAATAGACCTGAAGGATATTTTTTTGATGACCACTCCTCTGCATTCACAGAATTTCGTGGATATCCACGAAGGGATTCTCACGAATAACCGCCGGATCGTAACCAAGGCAATGTGGATCAACGGATCGGAATTATCGATGAAAGCCCGGCGGGCTCTGGATAATGAACGGGTGACGATTGTTTCCCACTGTTCCGGATACATCCACGTGATCTACCCGGAAGCTACGATAGACCGCAGTGAACTTACGCGGTTTTCTCAAAATCTGGATACATTCTTGAAGTTCCCCTTACGCGAGGATGTCTTAGGCAGTTTCCTGCGATATCGCCGGGATCTTCATGCCTGTTTTCAAATTCGCCGGACCCGGGCCGGGAAAGAATACTATATCGGCGCCGAACGGGTGTTTTTAGAAGAAAGTAAAAGCCCGTATATGATCACCGATTCCACCTATGATAAATTAATGACCCGGATTCCTGAGGATGAATTTATTCCCACCCCGCGTCCGGGGCGGATCGTACTCAACGATCTGACCGAATATGTTCGTACCCACCCTATCGACTTTACCCGGGATACCGATATTACGGATCTTAAATATCAGTTTGCTTCCGATTGTCTGAAGGCTGAGAAGGTTATCGAAAGCCTGATTTCTTTCTGTACGACTCATGCCCGTCTTCCCGACCCTTCTCAAAAAAAGTTTATTTCTGACCGTGCCGCTCTTGCTATTTATCCCGGGATGAACCGCCGGGAGATTATGGCTCATCTGGAAGAAATCCGTGCCGATCGTCCGACGGTCGATTTGGCTTTTTATGCGTTACGGGATATCACCCGGAGCGACCCGCGTCCGTTTCTTCACGCGGCCTGGTCACGCAATCCCGTTTCTATCGAAAAGACAAAAGGATGGGATGAAGCCAGCCTTATCGCTGCCTTGAAAAAGATGCCGGATGCTTCGATCTATGATGAGCCCGGACGTCTTGCCCAGCCTGATGAGGTGTGGAATTTTGCCTCAGGTGATGGTCTGGAAAAAGCTATCCTTCTGGCCAACATCCTTTCCTCCCGGTTTTCCCAGGATGCCGTAACCGTCCACTGTTCTTCTCAGAAGGCTGTTGTCGTCGTCAACGGCCAGGAAGTCGTTTTCCCCTCGGCAAAAGACGTGCCGTCTCAGGTATGGAATGTTGCGGATTATCTGAGTCAGGCTCCCGTATAATCTTTCGTTTCCAGGAGAGACGTTCCCGGTTACGGGGTGACGGTATCGATCGAATCCAGAATGAGGGAGTACCCGGTCATGGCCCCGGCGTTTTCTATCTTCAGCGGGACCCTGCGCTCGTCGGTACTTAACCATACTTTGAATTTAGCGGGAATACTGGAGAAGACGTGAGCTTGTTGCGTTCCCAGGCCGGTGCGGACATCTTCGGTCCCCTCGTAGGTGATCTGAAACCGGGCCGTGGGCAGGGTAACGTCTAAGGTATGGTCTTCTTCGATAGGGTTTACGGTGCGGTAATAATAGGTGAGCAGGATCGCATTATGGATCGGCATGTCTTTTTTAATCGTAAAGGTCTTGGAAAGGAATTTCCCTTTTTTCTTGATCGTGACGTTGAAGGTGTCCTGATTATAGGTTTCGACGATATGAGTTGGGAAATTGGCTACTTTTTCAATATGACGCGTTACCTTCAGGGGAAGGAAATTCTCCGTATCGGCGTAGATCAGCTCCGAATCTTTAATCGTGGGCATGTTGGTTACAAAGCTGACCTCATAGGCCGGCTGGCCCCGCAGCTTCTTTTCTCCGTTAAAAGTAAGTACCGAGGTTCCCAGGCGAAGAGATTTATAATGCACCGCGTAGGTGAATTGTTCTCCCCGAGTAAAGGGGGTCGGTGAGGAGTGAGGTTCTTGCAGGATCTCAGGTACCTTCTCCTGCAGGGTTTTTGCCGGAGCGGTTTCCGTTTCCGCGGAAGGAACGTTTGCGGCCAGGAGCGGCGAAAAAAGAAGCTGGGCGACGATACATGCAATATTCAGACAACACATAATGATCTTATTTTACCGGCGCAGCTGCGGAGTTTCAAGAATAATTAACCGCTTTTTGTTTTCTTTACGAACCCTTTTGTTTATGTTATAGTAATCCGATGTCATTAGAGGAAAAAATCAATCAGGATTTTATCGTCGCCCGTAAAGCAAAGGACGCGGTGCGCGCTCAGTTTTTGAGTTTTGTGCGGGCCGAGATGAAAAACTACGCGATTGATGCCAAAAAAGAGCACTTGGATGACGCCGAGATCATTCTCCTTCTGAAAAAACAGAAGAAACGTATCAGCGATGCCGTTGATACGGTCGCCTCTTCCGGCCGATCGGATACAATCGAAGAGCTCAACGCGGAATTGGCGATCCTCGCCTCCTACCTGCCCGCTCCGTTAGATGATGCTCAGGTGGAAAAAGCGGTCGATGAGATCATCGCTTCGCTGGGAGCTTCAGGCATTAAGGATATGGGCACGGTTATGAAAGAGGTCATGGCCAAAATCGGCGCTCAGGTCGAGGCAAAAAAAGTCTCCCAGCTGGTCCGCTCCAAACTCACCAACGCATAAGTCACATAGTCACAGGGTCACATAGTCACACGTAAGGGATGAATACGTGTGTCGTGTGACGTGTGTCGTGCAACGTGGTTAGGCTTTAATATCCAGAAGCGCGCCCAGAAGGGAGTCGGAGGTCTTTATCGCGCTTGAATTGAATTTAAAGCTGTATTCGGCAAGCATCATATTGACGACTTCCTGGACAAGGTTGGTATTGGACGATTCGATGAGATTGCCCTGTTCGTCGACATATTGGAATCCCGGATGTTCCAGCGAGTCGATATGCTGGGTGACGCCGTAAGGAGAGGCTTCCTGGGAGGTAACCCGGCTTGATTTAAATTCATCGGTGTTGATATTGGCCAGATTATTCGCGGTCACGTCCAGCCGTAATTTTGAATCCGCCAGCCCGTTTATCGCGATTCTCATCGCCTGAATCATACCATTTCCTCCTCCCTAGTTATTATCGACTTAAATATACCATATCTGAAGAGGATAGGCAAATAATGTCATTCCCTAACCTATTGTGATAAAGAAGGTTGGGTAATAAAAACAACAGTTAGATGATTTCCGGCTTGGAATGAACCAGGCGGGCCGGCAGAATAGCCGTAAAGGTGGAGCCTTTTCCTTCTTCGCTTTTTACCGAAATCGTCCCCCCGTGAGCTTCGATGATTTTTTTGGCGATGGTCAGCCCCAGACCCGTTCCTTTTATTCCTTTGGTCGCTTCCGATTTTTCCCGGAAGAACTTTTCAAACAGGTGAGAAAGGGTTTCCTGGGACATGCCGATGCCTTCATCGGTTACGTCCACCTGGATCGTATCGGCAAAGGCGCGGGCGGTGACGCGTATGGTGCCTCCCTGCGGCGAGTATTTCATCGCGTTGCTGATCAGGTTGAAAAAGACCCGTTTGGTCTGGTTCCGGTCAAGCCATAGCGGCGGGATCGTATCATCGAAATGCACCTCTATCCGGAATTTCTTCTCGTGCCCGGTGACGATGTTGAGCACGTCTTCGATAATCTCCCGTAACGATACCTGTTCGGGCTTAAGCTGCAGGGAGTTCGATTCGAGCTTGGCGACGTGAAGGATATCGTCGATCATCTGCGCCAGCCGCATCCCTTCATCCTTAATCGTGCGGGAGAACTGCTGTTGAGATTCGTTGTTGTTGTCTTTGGCCAGGTCTATGAGCAGGTCGGCGTAACCTACAATGCTGGTGAGCGGGCTTTTTAAGTCGTGAGATACGCTGGCGATAAATTCGGCTTTCAGTTTACTCAGCTCACGCATCCTCTCCAGTTCCTGGGTCGCCGTCATTTCCCGGCAGACGATGGTAATGGCGAACAGGTTTCCTTCGTCATCCCGTAATGCCGAAGAAGACAGAGCTATCTTTACTTCGATCTGACCGGCAAGCGTAACATTTATCTGACGGTCCATGAGGAATCCCATCGCTTTGGTATCGGTAAGAATACTGTCGAAGACTTCGGCAATCTGAGGAGCGAGGATTTCGCGGTATGAGGTGTCATTCACCTCCAGAGACGGGATATTGAGCATAAATGAAAGGTTACGGTTTAAAGCAAGGATGCGGCCTTCCGGATCGATAATCATGATTCCGTAAGAAAGGCTTTCTAAGAGGTTTGAAACGAAATTCTTGAAGTTCTTCGCTTTCTCGATCATTTGAGAAATTCGTTAAAGACGCTTGATCCGTTGAGTTCGGTATCGACTTCATCGACGATTTGCGCTACGGTTTTAATATCTAATCCCAGATTTTCCCAGACGCCCTGGTGCAGACGGGGAATTTTATCGTCCCCGCCGGAACCGATTTCGAGCGACCGGCAGATAATATCGGCAAGGTGTACGATATTGGCCGCTTTGCGTTTATCCTGAGCCAGGATCGGATCGTGGTGGTAGGTCGTTGTGAGAATAAGGCTTTCGGGGAAGTTCCATTGTTTCAGGAGGACGCTGCCGAATTGCGTGTGATCGACGCCCAGGACTTGGGTTTCCGCTTCCTTGATCAGTACGTTTTTTTCTTTTACGACTTTGATTATTTTCTGAAATTCGTTGGGCAGAGATTTATAAATGATAACTTTGCCGATATCGTGAAGGAGCCCGGCGGTGAACATCTCCTCCCCCGTTCCATACCCGATGCGCCGGGCGATGATCCGGGAAATTGTCGCCGTTGCCAGAGAGTGCTCCCAGATCTTCGCCATGTCGAAGCCGGGGATTTCCGGGTTACCCTTAAATAAATCGAGTACCGCGGTGTTCAAGACGATATGGTGGATGCCGTTAAACCCGATAATGACGATGGCATGCGGGATGTTGTCGATCCGCCGCATGAACCCGTAAAAGGCGGAGTTGGCAATACGGAGTATCTTTGAAGCGATCGCCTGATCGGAAGAAATGATTTTGGCTATATCGTTCGCACTGGTCTTGGGGTCGTAGATCTTCTCTCTGAACAGCGCGTACATTCCCGGAATCGTCGGTAGATCTTCGATCTGACTGATGAATTCAGGAATCTCTTCAACTCTCATTGTTTTTCTTTCTCACTTTCAGTTTCAGGTATTCTTTTGCCACCTCGGCAAGGTGCTGCATATCCTTATCCTGGTCGAATTCATGGAACTTTTCTTCGATTCGTTGATCGATCTGGTGAAATTGATGCCTGATCTTTTCGTCCGGTTCCGCCTGAGCGATATCTTCGATGCTAACCTCACTGATGCCGTGACGCTTGAGAAGATAGAGTACTTCATTATTGACCGCGGTGCCGGCGGGAACGATCATCTGACCGGTTTGCGTCCGTACATCCTGTCCGATCGTCATATGGTTTTTGAGTTCTTCAATCGGTTTTCTCTCCACGGGTTCTCCTGGGCTGGTAGCCAATTATAGTTTGAAGGTATTTTACCGCAACCGCCCGCGTATGCGCAACTTAAAATTTAATAATCAGGTGGCTGCTCTTCGATAATTCCCTCCCGGCGACAGGCTCGGAACGTCTGGCATAGCTGACAGTTTTTTATATCGGGCGGCCGCACCGCGGTTTTAAACAGCGGGCTGGTGTAGGCTGTCGTAGGGATCAGGCGCCAGAAGAATGCTTTGACGCCTGAGAAGTGCTTATCCCGGATGAGTCCGCCGGGAAGTTCTCCGGTCTGGGGATTGCGGAACAGGTATTCCCATTTTTTCCCGTATTTTTTCTCAGCCTCGCTTTTCAATGTTTCGATTTCATGTTCCAGGGCTTCTTTTTTTTCCGGAGAGCCCCATTGGCCATCGATATATGATTTGTTCAGGTTAAAGAGAATAAGGCGTAAGATGAATTCAGCTTCCAGGTTGTTGAATAGTTCAATATGGGTGTGGTCGGTTATGGATTTAAAGGTTCTGCCGGTCGCCATATTAAAACTTTGTTCGGCGACTTTGGCCCCTTGAGCTTCTTTTTCCCGCCGCCATCGCTCAAGCTCGGCGGATGCCCGTTCGTATTGCGTCTGGAGTTTTTCGTCCTGGTCTCGCTTGGCGTATCTGGTTTGGAGTTCCTCGCGTTTTTCATTATATAAAACGATGCTCTCATAATAGATCAGCCGGGCGTATAAGGCGATGTCGGTGAAATACTGATCAAGGGTGTTATGATAGCTCATCAGATGCCCCTTCCAGGCATTGATTCCGTTACGCAGGTAGTCCATTTCAAAAACCGGCGGGAATTTGGTATAGAAATCAACGTGTTTTTTCAAAAATTCGAGTGACTTCTCTAACCGGGCGATCACTTTGTTGGCATGGATGAATCTGTCCTTTTGGTCGGCTTCATCGAGCAGTTTAAAACCGGTAGTTTCGATCTGAGAAGGCTTGATCAGTTTATTGAGATAGTGCGGCGGCGGGATCGGGCCTTTTTTAAAGTAATAACAGAGCCAGAGAGTGGGATGGTCAAAGGTGTGGGCACGGTGATCGCCGATGGTCTCCTGCACTGTCGCGATCATTCCTTCGATTTCATTGATTGCTTCAGAAACTGTCGGGATGGCCTTCTGGGGCCACGCAGGTAAACACGGTGCCGCCGCGAAAAGTGGAACGCAGATCAGGAACAATGCGATTCGCAGGCAGAGAATATTTTTTTGCGGGAGAAAACGCGTACGGTTCATGACCTCTTTCTGAATAAATACCGATGTATCGGTAGGAATTGAGGCATCACATCTTGGTGATGACGAGCTTCTTCGCCGTCTGGGCATTGATAACCGGCAGGTCTTTCCCGGTGCGTTTCAATGCTTTGATCAGGCGTTGATAGGCTTGCAGGCTGGTCTTGCCCTCGGTAAGATGATTGCTGCATATGGCGGCATAGCCTTTGCGGTTCGAAATCTTGAAAATTTTCACCTTCCGCGCCCGTACCTTCATCTGTACCTCCTTTTTACTCAAAGGGTAATTGCCTCCTCTATGATTGCTTCTATTTTACCGTATAAACGGAATATTTACCAATGTAAAAACAGGGGAAAATGATAAATGCCTTATCAGAAACATGCGTATCCGGTATAATACTACCGATATGAAGACTGAACCGTTCAAGATAGGGATGTGGGTCGGCGTTTTGTTAGCTTTTGCCGGCATGGTTATGTTTCTTCTACCACGAGGGTATCTCTTTGTCAGGAACTTAAAAGGTTCTTCTGTCTCTGTCTCCTCACCATACCCGGATGAGATGTCTCTGCGGGAGTTATTGAAAACCGTGAAAGATCCGGAGACAGACCTTTCGGTCGTGGATATGGGACTGATCCGTGATATCGTCGTCTCCAATGAAGGGGTGGTAACGGTCAAGATGATTTTTACGACCCCGGAGTGTCCCTACAACTGGTATTTACGTCGTCAGATAAAGGATACCCTTGAGTTGGTCTCTTCGGTCTCCCGGGTTCAGGTGATTATCGAAAAAAGGGTCGTGTGGGATCCTTCCCTGATGACCGAAACCGGCCGGGCGTGGCTTAAACGGCACAGAATACCATGATTGCAGAAGGATTGATGATGGGACTTTCATCCGGAGTGTTCTGTCTGGGGTATTGTTCGTTACCTCTTTCGGCGCTTTTGGTAACAGCTCCCCAGAGAACCTTTTTACGTGCGGCAGGTCTTATCGGCATTTTTTTAGGAGGAAGACTGACCGGGTATCTTTTAGTAGGAGCTGTCTGCGGTATCATCGGCGCGTCCTGGCCGGGGATAACGGCGGCTCGGGAGGCCATATTCGCTGTCGCACAGGGTGCTCTGGGGATTTTTTTGATTGCCTATGGGATCGGAGGTTTTAATCCGGCATATTTCAGAGGGGAATGCCGTGTGGTTTCTCCCGGCCGGTTTCCTTTTTTTGGAGCCGGATTTCTTACCGGTCTACATATCTGTCCGCCGTTTTTGGCTGCGATGACAAGTGCGGTCGCGTTAGGTGATATCGGGCGGGCGGTCGTGTTTTTTTTCTTCTTTTTTCTGGGAACCAGCTTGTTTATTCTCCCTTTGGTTTTTTTGAGTCCTCTGGCTCACCGGGATGAGGTGCGGGTTGCCGGGCGGATCGTTGCCGTTATCTTCGGGATAGGATTTATCGCCAGAACGGTATGGTTTTATTGTTCGCGGTTCTTTTGAGGCGGGGAAACTATTCCTGAACGTTTTCTTCCCGGACTGTTTGCAGGTAGTCGTCCATGAGGGCGCGGATATCCTCCAATAACTCGATGATCTGGATATTCTGATAGTAGAGCGATTTCAGGACGTTCTGCAGATAGATAACGTCACTGTCGGCTTCTTCGTAGATTTCTTTTGCTTTTTGTTCGGCTTCGCTATAGGTCGTCGATTGGGCCGGGCATAGGGGCGCGGAAAAAATCATTCCGCTTAAGATTATGCCGGCGATAAAGAAGCGTGGTATCATCAGCTGATCAGGTTATTCGGTTGAAAACATGAACGACGGTTCAGGTACTATGGTTTCATCCGTCGTGTGATAGGAACCTTTTAACGTAACGACTCCCGTGCCGCTCAATGTCAGGTATCCGCCCCGCCGGTTGTATACCGCTGGATCGGTGGGGACTACCGGGCTTACGACTCCGAAAATCGCGTCGTTGACCATCCAGTCCACGCAATATGCTCCGCCCAGAAATATTTCCTGAGCGGCAAAATCGCTGTCGGAAATAATCACGGCACTTTCGGTATCCATATATACATCATCGGCCGCGGTGGGAGCCTGGGCCGGATACCAGTTGGCGGACGAATCCCAGTAGCCTGTACCCAAAAGCGACCAGGAAAGCACCTCGCCGGGAGCCTCGGGAACGCGGAAAACGGCATTCATTCCCATTGCCAAAAGATACACCAATACTATTCTTGATATGATTTTTTTCATAATCCGTATCCTATCCTCTACTTAAAATATACCAGATTTATCTTTAAGTTACAACCCTCAAAAATCCCTGGTTTTATAAAGGGTAGCGCGGTGCCGAGCGTTGTTTTTACGCATAATAAGGTATTGTTTACATCGGGAGAAAATTTTGATACAATAATATTCATATAATAAAACGTATGGAAAAGAACCAAATCAATGTTCAGCAATCAAGTACCCCTGATAATTCCTCTTTTGTCTCCACCTTTTCCTTTGTGATCATTTTCGTTCTTTCCGTTCTCAGCATCCGGTATCTTCTTTCTTTCGGATACGGGAACTTTCTGGAAATGTATGATAACGCCGCCCACCTGGCCAGTATGCGCGGATTCTATAAAGTGGGTCTGTTCTCTCCGGTAAATTACTGGCTCTATGCTCCCGGAGTGTATCCGCTTAATTATCCGCCTCTTTTTCATCTCGCCGGTTCGGTGTTGCTGAATGTTTTTCCCATGGAAGTCATCTCCCGCTGGTATTTCTTTCTGGTGTACCCTCTGTTTCTCCTGACCGTATTCTTTACGGCAAGAAAGATAAACGGTCTTCTTGGGGCAGTAGCGACCCTATTGTGTTTTGGCGGGTTTGTGGAGGTGGCGGAAAAGTCGTTCGGGTATGCCCCTTTGGTTTTAAGTAATATCTGTGGGCTGCTTTCTTTGATTTTTTTCTTAAGAAATAAAATAATTTCTCTTTCATTTCTTCTTTTGGGGGTTCTTACTCATCTGAACGGCGTCTTGTTCCTATGGGTATACGCGGTCTATTCCATTATTGATTTACCCGCGTTGAAAAAGAGTATCAGACCGATCGCGCGTTTTTCTCCCGGCAAAAAGATCGCTCTCGCGATCCTTTTGGGGGGATTGTTTTCCGGCGCGGCTCTTATTATGCGGGAGAGGATTCTTTTCCTTGATCGTGATCCGAATTACAGCCTGTGGGAACATATCTTTTCTCCTCTGCCGTGGCGGGTTCTGGTGCGGGATATCCCTTCTTTTTGCCTGACGGTGCCGGCGGCGTTCGGTCTTTTCTCGTTGTGGCGCAGGAAAGAGAAGTTATGGTTTTCTTTTTTGGCGGCGTACATATTCTTTTCTCTTGTTGTCGGCGGACGAATGTTGAGGATTAATCTGCTTATGGCGCAATCCTTCCTTATCGGTACGGTGGCCGTGGCGGTATATCCTTCTCTGGTACGAAAGTTGACCGAAAAAAAAGCTCTGATTGTTTTGTGTTGCGTCGCGGCACTTATGGTGTTTATTCCTGATTTCTCCGCGCCCTACCGTTATACTCTGGGAAAAGCTTCCTGGGTTACCTTTTTCGTCCCTCAGGTGAGGCTGGAAGCAAGACTTAACCTGCCGCTGGATGAACGTACCGATATGATTAAGATTATAAAAAACTCCAGTGACATTGACGATCTGGTCTTTATTGAGGCGTCCCACAATACTCAAAATTACTTTTTCGCTTTCTCCGGCCGCGTTCCGTTAAGTGATTTCGATCCGCGGCACATGGATATTTTCGATTACACCTATCAGTTGATCGAGAGAAAGCTTCCTCTATTCTGGATTTCCCTGCGTGAACCTCTGTTTGCGTATGAGAAGATCAGGGAATATCCCAGCGGTTATGGCCTGTATATTCTCACCCGGAAAGATCTCGCCCGGAAACTGGACATATCCGTCATCCGCTGATTCCTTGCCTGGCGTCGAATTATATTTTTACGGACAGATTACTCTTTAAGATTTAAAATTATCGGGGTGAGGATGCCGGCCAGAAATTTCTGCGTAGGGCGGTTATAGTGTACGCGGTAGAGGCGGGATTGAGAAATGAGTTCTTTTCCCCGGGCGTATTCCCGGAAAGAAGGAAACGTATCGGTGAGGAACCCTTCGGGGGTTATCTTCCGGATCATTTGGTGTATTGCGCGGGTTTTTTGCGTCCTGATCTCGCGTTCAAAAGGAAGAAGAACGAAATGTACATGAATGTGTTTCTTCTCCGCTAGCTCGATGAGATCGTTGACCAGATAGGTATAGAGATTTTTCGCGTCGGCCCGGCGCAGGGTGCTCATCAGCCACGCTCCCGGCCGGCGCAGGAGCGGAATGCGGTTGAATGTGTTGGTATCACGCAGGCCTGAGAGGATAAGTTTATTTTCTTTGATGCGCCAGGCTGGTTTTATTGAGCCCGAGGCGAAAGGGCCGTAAATATCCCGCGATACGCTGTCTAAAGAAAAAGCGACGATCAGGATATCGTCGGGATTCAGCAAGAGGTATATTTCGTGTTTGATGCGCAGGTGCATCTGAAGGAAAGAATACCCGCTGGCGCCGAAATTATATACACAGAGATTTTCACGTTTGAGCTTCTCCTGCAGGTAGAAAGAGAATGTCTCATCGCCGTTTATGCCGTCCGCCCAGGCCAGGGAATCTCCCAGGATGAATACGTTACGTCGACAGGGGGAAGGAATGTTGGAGATGCGCCGCTGACCGAACCGTCCGGTACACTCGGTGACTTCTCCCTGGTCGAAATAAGTTTCCCATCTCTGGCAGGCGTCGGGCAGCGAGGTGTACCCGATAATCTCATCGGGCTGCCAGACCGTGCCGGTTCGGTTTTGAAGCGAATGGTAAGGCGAGGAAATGAACACGACGAGAGAAGAGGCGACCGCCGCCAGGGCCAAAAAAGCGATTACCGAGATGAAGATAAACCGTTTATTCATCTATTCTTGAGATATATGCAGGTTGTGATGCCCTGTTGCGTTGTTTCTATTTACGCGCGTATGTCTTTAAATCCTCGAATCGGTCATGTTCGTACCCGACCCGTTTGGCGATAATACGATATCCGAACCGGGCGTTTGACGTTCCCTGCTTGTTTTCTTTTACGATAAAATAATCGGCGGTCCGCTCGGCCACATACAGGCCTTTACAGTTATCGTAAGGCGTAACCAAAATCTGATAGGTGATTTCGGTGTTGACCGTTTCTTTGTAAATTTTTTCGAAATATATTTTTGCCGAGCCGTTTTCAAGATGAGCTTCACCCAGGTCTTCAAAGAGAATTTCCGGCGCTTCAATCGCGTACAACACCGTCTCTTCGCTCTTTGAGGTCGGTACGACGCTGGCTTTGCCTCCGACGAAATAAACATTGGCCCATTGTCGCGCCGAGGTGCCGAGGTTATAAGAATTGTCGGATCCCGGTAAGAGATGGCCGTTTAATGTCGCGCCGGCAAATGTCGGAGTATTCGCCGTCGTCAGATGCTGGCCGGTATCGAAGGCAAGATGCGTGTTGGTAATCGCATCAGCCGTTACACTCAGGTTTACGTCAAAATCCGCGCTTCCCGGCAGAATATCGTTTGAATTTAATGTGCTTGCTAATCCGCTGCCGGCAACAATATCACCCTGGGTGTCTACATTGAGCGTTTCTCCCGAGCAGGAAAGAGATGCCCCGTCCACATCGGAACAGTCAAAAGAAAAGCGGACATCTCTGCTGCCGTCCCAGCCGACATTGATTCCCGTGCCGGAATCAAATCCGACATCTTCGTTGTCTCCGATATTGTCCCGGTGGGTCGCGTCGCTCAGAAGGTCCCATCCGTCGTTAATGAACCGGCTGTCACAATCACTGGGGGAATCGAATGAGTCGGCGAGTTCATTCGCCCCGATAACACCGGTATCGATGGTACAGCCGTCTTCGCCTCCGGTACAGGTGAAATCGCCGAAGTCATTATCCCCGCCGCCGCCCAGGTCGTTATCCTGCAGGCCGGCGACTTCACTTGAATCGATAGATCCGTTGACAAAATCGTCGCCGGGAATACTGTTGTTGGGAAAATTTACCGCGCCGCCGGTAATATCGATCCCGCCGGATGAGGTGATCGCGGCGTTGGTAACATCGATGCCGTTATTGAAATCGGCATTGCCGGTCGCCCGCAGGGTCCCGTTTATATCCAGCTTGTAAGAGGGAGTGGTATCGTTGATTCCCACCCGGTTGACGTCGGTATCGACAAAGAACTCGCCGTTGTTTCCCAGACGCACGTCGCCGTTGTCGTAAAAGATATGGTGGGTGGTTGCGCTTCCGGAATCAATGAGCTGAAAATCAGTCGTCGTGTCCAGATTGAAGCTGAGATTGTTCCCGGTAAAGTTGATTTGGGTTGTCGCGTCAAGATCGAGGGTGTCTTCGAATTTATCGAAGTCCAGCCGGTTATTCTCTATTTCGGAAGAATCGATCGTCCCGTTCTGGAAATCATCGCCGGGGATTTCATTGCCGGGAAGATTAACCGTTGTGGTGTTGATGACGAGCGTGCCATCACCGTCGCCGACATAGACATCGCCGTCGACCTCGAGGTTACCCTGGACATAGGTATCGTTATTGCCGGAAGCGTTACCGAAGGCGGAAGCGTCGCTGGAGATGTACAGGTCGCCGCTTGAGACGTGTAATTGCACATCAGGGGTATTTGTGCCTATCCCGGTGTATTCGGTTGAGGTATCAATATAAACTTCGTTGTTGTTTCCCAGGCGTACGTCGCCGTTGGCGTAATAAATGTGATGAGCCGTCCCGGCGTCGAGGATTTGAAAAATACCGGTTGAATCTAAATCAATCTCAAAATTATTTGCTCCCAGATTGATTTGAGTTGTTGCATCAACGTCGAGGGTGTCCTGGAACTTGTCGAAATCTAAAATATCGGCTTCTAATTCCGAGCCGTCGATTCCTCCGGCAAAATCGTCGCCGGGAATACTGTTGTTGGGAAAATTTACCGCGCCGCCGGTAATATCGATCCCGCCGGATGAGGTGATCGCGGCGTTGGTAACATCGATGCCGTTATTGAAATCGGCATTGCCGGTCGCCCGCAGGGTCCCGTTTATATCCAGCTTGTAAGAGGGAGTGGTATCGTTGATTCCCACCCGGTTGACGTCGGTATCGACAAAGAACTCGCCGTTGTTTCCCAGACGCACGTCGCCGTTGTCGTAAAAGATATGGTGGGTGGTTGCGCTTCCGGAATCAATGAGCTGAAAATCAGTCGTCGTGTCCAGATTGAAGCTGAGATTGTTCCCGGTAAAGTTGATTTTGGTTGCGGCGTCGAGATCGAGGGTATCTTCGAATTTATCGAAATCAAGCCGATTGTTCTCTACCTCCGAAGAGTCGATCGTCCCGTCTTGAAAATCGTCGCCGTCAAGAGTAGCGTCGGGGAAATCTACCGTGCCGGTGTTGACCGTAAATCCTCCATCACCGTCTCCCATATAGACGTCTCCGTCGACCTCGAGGTTGCCCTGGACATAGGTATCGTTATCGCCGGAGGCGTTGCCGAAGGCGGAAGCGTCGCTGGAGACGAACGCGTCGCCGGCGGAGATATGCAAAGGTGCGTCGGGCGTAGCGGTTCCCAATCCCGCGTATCCGGTCGAAGTGTCGACATAGAACTGATTGGTGTTTACGTTCAGGTCTCCGGTCCCGTTCAAATCTACGATAAGGCTGGTGTTGTTCGCCGGGGTTAAAGTCAGGTCTCCTGCGCCTACGGTGGAGATCGTTCCCGCGCCGGCGAAATCCAGAGAGTCTTGGTCGAGATTTGCCGTATCGACGGCGATGGCCGGGCCGTTGAAATAGGCCGTCCGGGGCCGGTTGGCGCCGGCGGCACCGATATCGTAGGTATTATGCGTTCCCCATTTGAGGAAATTATCAACATTGATTTCATCGCCGCTGACCGTCGCGGTAAGATCACCGGTGGCACTGGTTTGGAATTCGGCATAATTGGTGCTGTCGGTTTCGGTAATCCGTACCTGCGGAGCGGCCGCGTCAAGTACTTCCAGTTTTCTGACCGCGGCGCTGGTTCCTATCCCGATGCGGTTATTCAACGCGTCGATGACCAGGGAGTCGGAATCGATATTCAGAGAATTGACGGCATTCGCCAGAGTCCAGGTCGTGGCGCTGGGAGAAATAAGCGCGTCGGCTTCCATGGTGAGCGAATCGCCCGCACCGTCTCCCATATAGACGTCTCCGTCGACCTCGAGGTTGCCCTGGACATAGGT
>CAZABB010000009.1:0-57999 GCA_964483625.1 uncultured Planctomycetia bacterium
CATTATAGGAGATTTTTTCCTAATTTGCACTGCTTTCTTAACGGGGAGCAGTATATAATGACCAAAACAGAAATCCGTTTGGAACATTCGAATTTAGAATTTGTTTCGAATTTCGATATTCGTGCTTCGGATTTTAAAAGAACTATAATTGAGTATACAAATCGGCCATTTCAATGGCTGAGAGAGCCGCGGTACGGCCGCGGTTACCCTGCTTGGTCCCGGCCCGTTCCAGAGCCTGCTCGATTGTATCGGCCATAATCGTCCCCATGATAATCGGGACATTATGTCCTAATGAAAGGTTGGCAATACCCTTGGCCAGCTCCGAAGCAACGTATTCAAAATGAGGCGTATCACCGCGGATAACCGCGCCCAGGGTTATAAACGCGTCGAATTTCTTAGACGTACACCACTTCGCCAGAAGTTGAGGGATTTCAAACGAACCCGGAGTCCAGGCAATCGTGATATCTTTCTCCTCTACCCCCTGTTTGCGCAATTCGTCAATACATCCTTCAAGGAGTTTGGTCCCGATCAACTCATTAAACCGTGATACGGCAATCGCGATACGTTTCCCTTTTCCCTGATAATTGCCTTTGATCTCTTTCATATTTCCACTCCTTTTTAATGGTCACAAGGACACATAGACACAAGGTCACATGAGAGAATCCACTAAAAAATAAAAACGTGTGTCGTGTGACATGTGACTATGTGACTTTTTCATAGTAAATGGTCGAGTTTTATCTTCTTTGTATTTAAATAATGCTGATTCTCTTTTTGATGTTCGAACTTCACCGGGATCCGCTCGACGACTTCCAACCCGTATCCCTCCAGACCGACAATTTTCTTGGGGTTATTGGTTAAAAGGCGAATTTTTCTGATACCCAGATCCACAAGAATCTGAGCGCCGATTCCGTAATCACGCAGATCCGAAGCAAACCCGAGATCATGATTTGCCTCGACAGTATCCCGTCCGGATTCCTGCAGACTGTACGCTTTGATCTTATTGGCCAGGCCGATACCTCTGCCTTCCTGGCGCATGTACAGTAAAACTCCGTGGTCTTCAGAAATCATACGCAAGGCTTCGTGCAGCTGAACGCCGCAGTCACAGCGTTTTGACCCCAGAACATCGCCGGTAAAACATTCCGAATGCACGCGAACCAGAACCGGTTTTTGAGAAATATTACCCTTGACCAGAGCAATATGATGCGTGGCGTCGGTGCATGATTCATAAAGATGTAAAACAAAATCACCATAGGCCGTCGGTAACTGAACGGTTTCAAGTCGATTGATGAGTTTTTCCTTTTTACGGCGGTATTCGATGAGCGAGGCGATTGTACATATCTTCAATCCATGTTTTTCAGAGAATTTCATAAGATCGGGAAGCCGAGCCATGGTCCCGTCGTCGTTGATAATCTCACAGATCACTCCCGCCGGATAAAGCCCGGCCAGGCGAGACAGGTCCACCGCGGCTTCGGTATGGCCGGCCCGAGCCAGTACGCCTCCTTCTTTTGCTTCTAAAGGAAACAGGTGCCCGGGACGAACCAGATCTTCATGCTGCGAGTGGGAAGAAATGAGCACTTCTACGGTACGGGCCCGGTCAAAGGGAGAAATTCCGGTCGTGATCCCGCGACGTGCATCAACCGACATGCGCCAGGCGGTCTTAAACGGATCTTCCTGCTGTTGAGGCACATAGTGTAAATCAAGCCCCAACTGTTTCACTCTCTCCGGCTTAAGCGGAACACAGACCAACCCTCTGGCCTCTTTAATCATGAAATTAATCACATCAGGTGTGGCACGCTCGGCGGCGATGATCAAATCACCTTCATTCTCACGGGATTCGTCGTCAACGACGATGACCGGCCGGCCTTCTCTGATATCGGCTAAAATGTCTTCAATTGAAGCGAACATATACTTTCCTTTCAGGAAATCGATTACGGTGATTCTACGGGGATTACGGAGATTAAAAGATCACTGTAATCAATGCCGTAGGCATAATCACTGTAATCATTCCGCCTTCGCGGAAGTAGATTACCTTAACGCACATCGCCAAAAATGTCAAGAAATATAAGGTTTTTAGAAAAAACCTTATGATTACAATGATTAAATAGGGATTACGGCGATTAGGCCTACAGCGTGTATCGCGTCGTGCGTACTGCGTATTGCGTACAGGGTTCAATGTGATATAGAAAGAAAATATGAATATGCGTTTTGTTCCCTGGCACGATACTCAACACGCAATACGAACATTATCTGTGACTATCTGTTTATAATCTGTGGCTATCTGTGTAAAGAAATTACGGAGATATTAGAAAATAATACGCAGGCCAGCCTGGACATCAAATTGAGCCGAACGGCGGGTGAGATCGAGAAAAAATTCCTTGTTTTTAGCCATCTCTCGTGAAAAAGAAACCTTGGGAGCAAGCTTTCTCCCCCGGCGGCTGGTAACGGTCATCTCGATCCGGTTTTTGGCGAAGGTGACTTTAACCGGGAATATCCAGGTAACCGGAGCACCCCGGTCGTATCTCAGGGTAAACCCTATTTTTGTCTTTGAGTATATTTTCCACGTCCCGGAAAGAGAAAATCGTTTCCTCTTTATGCGTACTCCTCTTTTGGTCTCATATCCGAAGCGGGAAATAAAATCGATGCGGTTTTTCTTCGGATCGCAGACGATTTTTTTACGGTCAAGCGTGATCTTTAAAAAGCTCCTCCCGCTTCGTTCGATCTTATACCCCAGCGAATTGCCGGCAAATGCCCAGCGGCCATTCAGCGTAAAGGTACTCACCCGGCAGCGGTTATCGGCGCGCCAGGCGTACATCAGGCGGTTGTCACCGGATATGCGCCACTGATTTTTAAACACAAGCGCCTGGTTTTTTCTGTCTTTCTGCAGGCGAAAAGTCAGGCGGTTATACTTGTCCGCACCCCAGGTCCCGTTCAGATAGATACGTTTTATGTGGCGGTGTGAAGGGGTATGACGCTCGAGCACCTTAAAGCCGATGCGGTTATACTTTGCTTCCTCAATTTTACCCTGAAACGAAATAGATTCACCGAAGGTATCGTTCTGCGTCCGGTTGACCAGAAACACCAGGTTATGCTTCTTATCGAGCGCCCACTGGCCCTTAATCTTTACCGAAGCCCCTTTGCCTTCGGGATGATAGATGAGGTTATTCGCCTCGACGGTGTAATGACCGCTTTTTTTCTTCATATTATTAAAGGTCACATAGTCACAAGGTCACACGTCACACGTTAAAAAACTAAATCGATTCCTCTATTTTTTCTTTATCCATTTGTCGCAATATATCCAATCCTAACTTCGCAATGTTGAAACACCTTTTTGCATCTTCATCGCCATAAGTGGTTTGTCCGCGATGGAGGATGCGATTTCGTGGCCAAAATAGTTTTTCCTGAATGGACTTTACTAAATTATTTAGTTCTAAACTGGGGTATCCTTTCTTTATGGTATCGAGAAAGTCAGTATGATTACTCACAAAACATTCAAAACTACTAGATACCATTGATTGAGACACCTCGTTTATTTTTTTCGTAATATTCCATTTCGTTAGTTTCTTCTCTATATCACCATCCGAGATCTTACTATCGAGGTTTTTCCATTTTAGATATAATCTCGACAGTTCGCAGTCAAATGCCATGGCGGCATAGACAATAGATAGGTTGTAATCTTCATTTTTACGGTATTCATATCTACTTTTTTCTAAAATTTTAAATCCGATAGTAATATCGTTGCTGAAACAATACGATAATCTGTTTCCACAGGGGCAATTTCCGCTTACTTCCGTATCGTGCAACCTAAAGAACAGAAAATTCTCTTTTCCACATTTATCACATACAACATATAAAGGAGTCTTCATTTTGCCCGCTGTTTTTCTCCTTTAACTGCTAAATACTGCTTATAAAATTATTACACTCGCCCGTCTAACTTCTCTACGATGTCAGAAAACACACGACTTATAGACTTTCATGCTTCTTTTCACGTGTGTCTATGTGACGTGTGTCGTGTGACTTATTTCTTAGTAGTTTTAAGCAGTTTGTATTCGATAGAATCCACCAACGCGTTGTAGGAGGCTTCGATGATATTTTGCGAAACTCCTATTGTTGTCCACGTATCGGTTTCATCCTGGGACTGGATAAGTACGCGTACCTGAGCGGCAGTTCCTTCTTCGGCATCAAGGACACGCACTTTAAAATCGGTAAGATGCATCGACGAAAGTGCCGGATAGATCCCCTCCAAAGCTTTACGCAACGCGTTATCCAGGGCATTCACCGGCCCGTCACCTTCGGAAGCGGTATGCTGCAGACTTCCCTTAACGCGTAGTTTTACCGTGGCTTCCGAAATCAAGGTGTTATCTTCGCGTTTTTCTATGATCACCCGAAAACCCAGGAGATCGAAAAACTTCTTGTATTTTTTGAACTCTCTTTTCAGGAGCAGTTCGAATGACGCCTCGGCTACCTCGAACTGATAACCCTGACGTTCCAAATCCTGAATAAGTCCGTGCAGTTTCTTCGCCCGGGGCGATTTCTTATCCAGATCGAAGGAAAGATCTTTAGCTTTTACCACCAGCGTCGATTTACCGGCAAGTTCGGAAACCAGAAACCGACGGCGGTTACCCACGCGCGTCGGATCAGCATGTTCATAACACAGCGGATTTTTTACGACCGCATCGATATGAATACCTCCCTTATGGGCGAACGCGGATTTTCCCACAAACGGCTGGCTGTTACTATGCACAACATTACTGATCTCGCTGATAAAGTAGGAAAGTTCGGTAAGAGACTCCAATTTCTTCGCGCTCACAACCTCCCTCCCCAGCTTCTCCTGCAGGATTCCCATGATCGGAACAAGGTCCGCGTTTCCGCATCGTTCACCGTAGCCGTTAATCGTTCCCTGGATATGTATACATCCGGAGCCCACCGTAGCTACTGAATTACTTACGGCCATACCCAGGTCGTTATGGCAATGAATACCGAAGGTATCGATCCCCAGCTTCCCCTTGACCTCGGCGGCGATCCGGGAAATATCCCGGGGCAATGTTCCTCCGTTAGTGTCGCAAAAAACAATAAGTTCACAGCCCCCGGACAATGCGGCCTCGAGGGTTTTCAAGGCATACTCAGGATTATGCTTATACCCGTCAAAGAAATGTTCGGCATCATAAAATACTTTCCGCCCTTGTTTGGTTAAAAACCGTACGCTGTCTTCGATCAGTTTCACATTGGCATCAAGAGGAATACGCAGAGCGTCTTTAACGTGAAGATCCCAGGTCTTACCGAAAATGGTAACGTACTTAGTCTCGGCTTTTAATAAGGCCTTTAAATTCTTATCTTTGGAGGCGGGCTTGGCCGGATGAGCCGTTGACCCAAACGGCGTAAGGTTCGCCTTTTTAAGCGGTTTTTTTCGAAAATGTTCAAATACCGCGTTATCTTTAGGGTTGGAAAACGGCCACCCTCCCTCGATGTAATGGATCCCGAAATCGTCCAGCTTTTCGGCAATCGCGATCTTGTCTGCTACCGAATAAGAAATCCCTTCGGTCTGGGACCCGTCCCGTAATGTGGTATCGTATATCTCTATCTTCTTTATCATTATTTAAAACTCCTATCTTCACCTCCGGCGAACCACAGATCATCACTGATTTTCAACAGATGATCACAGACGGTTCTATCTGTGGCCATCTGTGGAATCCCACCCGAAGGGCTCTGTGATCATCTGTGTATCACATTTTATCCAATTTGAACTCTTTGTGCAAAACTTTTAATGCCTTTTTTCCCTGCCGCTTATGGGTCACACAGGAGATGCTAATCTCAGAAGTCGAGATCATCTCGATATTGATCTTATTCTTTGCCAGGACCGCGAAACACCGGGCGGCCACCCCCGAATGAGATCTCATTCCGATGCCGACGATCGACACTTTGGCGATGGATTCATCGACCAGGACATCCTTGGCTTTTACTTTTTTTGCCAGTTCTTTTGAGGTCTTTAAAGCTTTTACCAGAGTGCTTTTGGACACAGTAAAGGAAATATCGGTCATCTTTTTATGGCTGACATTCTGTACGATCATATCGACATTGATCGATTTCTTGGCGAGTTCGGTAAATACCTTGGCGGCCACACCGGGAGTGTCGGGCAGGTTACAGATAGTGATCTTGGCCTCGTTCTCCGTGAGGGCCACGCCGCGTACGACCGCTTCCTCGATATAAGAAACTTTTTCCATAATAATCGTTCCCTCCTTTTTCGTAAAACTGCTGCGCACATGCAGAGGTATATTGAATTTCTTGGCTACCTCGACCGCCCGGGTCTGCATGACCTGGGCGCCGCGGGCGGCAAGCTCCAGCATTTCGTCAAACGTGATCTTTTTGATCTTACGGGCTTCCGGGATAATCCGGGGATCAGCGGTAAAAATACCTTCAACATCGGTAAAAATTTCACACATATCCGCGCCAATCGCGCAGGCAATCGCGACGGCGCTTAGATCCGAACCGCCGCGGCCCAGGGTCGTGATTTCCTGTGCGGTACTTACCCCCTGGAATCCGGCGATGATCACCACATTCCCTTTCTTCAGTTCATCCTTAATCCGTTCGTTACGGATTGTCAATATTTTCGCCTGAGCATGGAATGTATCGGTAATAATACCTACCTGCGGTCCGGTAAGCGAAATAGCCTTTTCCCCCCGTTTATGCAGGGCCATCGCAAGCAGTGACGAGGAAATAATCTCACCGGTCGAGACCAGCATATCCATCTCCCGCTCGGACGCCCGGGGATTAATCTGATCCGCCAGTTCAATCAACTCATCAGTCGTATCCCCCATCGCCGAGACGACAACCACGACTTTATGGCCTTTGTTCACATACGATGCGACGCGATCGGCAACCCGATTCAATTTCTCGACGTTGCCGACCGAAGATCCTCCGAACTTCTGCACGATAAGCTTACCCATTGTTTACTCCTTTAATAAGGCTGTCACTTACGGAACGAAGTAATCGTAAGTGACTTAGCCGCATTAAACCCCGCCCTCTAAGCTGTTTTATGAGAGAAGGGTAATCTTAATTACTATCCTATCTTACCAGTCCTCGCCTCTGTTGCTACATTCTGCATAGGGGGCGGGGTCAAATTCAGCCAAAACAGACTTATGTTCGCTCATTTCTTCGCTCCATAAGTCTGGGCTTCATTCGACACTCACCGATAATCATTGCGCTCATTACCAAAAGAACGAGCGTAATTCCCAACAAAAGATAATTTGCCGCGCGCAGGAACATAACTGCCTGTACGCCCAGAGCGCCGACCGTCACCAGAAGCATGACTACCGCCGGAATCAGCGCGACGGTATGGTTTCTCCCCGAAGAAAGCAGCCAGCTTGCCGCGACCAGAAGAGCAAGGGCGGCGACCAGCTGGTTCGATGCGCCAAAGATCGGCCACAACTTCTCCCATCCGCCACTGAATGCAAGATACCCGGCGCATACGGTCACGATCAGAGTACTGAGCCATTTATTTTCGACCCCGAACAATTCCTGGGTGAGAAACCGGGTAATTCTCGTTGCGGTATCGAGCGTGGTCAGAATAAAAGCATTGAGGATGACGATAGCCATTACCTGACCGTAGCCGCCTAGAAAATACGTAATACGGGAAAACCCCAGGCTGAACGCGTCGATGGCACTGAGATGAGGGCTGGTATTTCTGGTCCCGAAAGCAACGCAGAACAACACAATCACCGCTAATACCCCTTCAAGGATCATTGCCCCGTATCCCACCGGTTTAATATGCCTCTCGCTTGATATCTGCTTTGAAGTAGTCCCGCTTGCAACTAGAGAGTGAAATCCCGAAATCGCACCGCAGGCAACGGTAATGAACATAACGGGGAACAGAGGCCCCAGAGAAGATCCCGCGGCGAATAATTTTGATCCGGTCAATTCGTAAGGCTTAATCAGGAGTCCGGCAGACGCGACGGCAATACCAAAAAAGAGAAGAAAACTCGAAAGGTAATCACGCGGCTGAAGCAGAATCTGAACGGGTAATATCGAAGAGATAAAAGCGTAGAGAAACAGACCAATCATCCACGCCCGGTGCGGATCGGCAAAAGCCGGCGAAACCGGATGTAGATTTCCCATTACGATCAGACCCGCCAGAAGAGCCAGGCCGATAAGCGTGGCCCATATCGTACCCAGACGGAAACGATAGATACAAACACCGATAACCAACGCTACCGGAATTATTCCCACCGACGGAGTCACTACCTGCGGCTGAGAAACAAAGCTCTTTGCGCATAACGAGGCAAAAACCGCCACGACCAGAAGCAGCGCAAGCCATAAAAAAACCAGAAACATCTTACTCGCCCGGCGGGAAATGTATTTTTCGGCGATGGATCCCAGGGTCTTTCCCTCCTGGCGCACTGAGACTACCAGAGCCAGAAAATCGTGAACACCGCCGATTAAAAGGCTTCCCAGAACGATCCAGACCAACGCCGGCAGCCAGCCCCAATGAATATAGGCGAGAGCCGGCCCGACGATGGGTCCGGCCCCGGCGATGGAGGCGAAATGGTGGCCGAAAAGTATCAGCGGATTCCTCGCCGGGACATAATCGACCCCGTCGTAACGGGTGGTACTGGGCATCGACGCCCGTCCGTCGATGGAAACGATACGACTGAGATATTTACCATAGACGTGATATCCCGCCGCCAGGATAGCGATAACGCTACAAAACAGTAGAATACTCATTTGGACAAGAAATATTTCAGGAGATCCGAACCTTTTTCGAAATAGAGCGGGCTGTTCTGGGCTTCCAGTTCCGAATAAGACGAAAAACCGTTGGATTCTACGGCGCGCCCTGAGATCAAGAAGGGAACCGGTTCATCGGTATGGGTCCTTTTGGCAATCGGCGTGGGATGATCCGGAGTAATCAGGATTTTATATTCGGTATCGCCTAAGTTTTCCCGCAGCGTTCCGACGATCAACTTATCGATACGTTCCAGGCAGGTTATTTTCATCCGAATATCCTGATTATGCCCGGCTTCATCGGGAGCTTCGATGTGAATAAAAACGAAATCAATATCTGAGAGCGCATCCAGGGCCGCCCGGGCTTTCCCTTCATAGTTGGTATCATAGTATCCGGTCGCACCTTCAACCTGAAGAACCCGCAGACCGGTGATTTTCCCTATTCCCTTGATTAGGTCGACGGCGGAAATTACCGCGCCCGGGATACCGAACTTATGTTCAAAAGACTCCATCTGCGGCTTCCGCCCCACACCCCACAGCCAGACCATATGCGCGGGATTCTCACTTAAATCGACACGGACTTTATTGATCTCATGCTCACTTAAAATCCGTTTTGATTCCTTCATGATCCGTACGATTTCCTGAACACGCTCCCCGCGGGGAAAATGTTTTTCGATGTCCTTGCCGAGGATATCGTGCGGCGGGTAATATTTCAGTTTATCCAAGCCCAACGACACGCCGCCCCGATATACCATGAGATTACGGTAGCTCTTGCCGGAATAAAACTGAATTCGATCGTTTCCCATCTGCTGCTGGAGATAGTCGATAAGAATTTTTGCTTCGTGGTCACGGATATGCCCGGCGCTGTAATCGAACAGAGTACCGTCGTGTTCGGTAATAAAATTGCACCGAAACGCGAGGTCGTCTTCACCCAACTCAATCCCTAAGTTCGCCGCCTCAAGCGGACCGCGGCCGGTATAATATTCTTTCGGGTCATAGCCCAGAAGCGCAAGATTGGCAATATCACTGGAAGGAGAAAACCCGGCCGGTATCGTCTTCACCCGACCTAACTGGCCTGCTTTTACCAACGCGTTGATATTGGGCAGATCGGCGACCGCAAGCGGGGTCTTATCCCCCAGCATCTCCAAGGGATAATCGGCGGCACCGTCTAAGATAACAACTATATATTTCATAGAGATAAAGTTTAATATAAATACCTATGATTGGCAAGGATTTTATAAACGTTAGCCCGTTTACCCGTTACCCAGTTCGCCCGTTTATATTCTTTTAATAAAAATTTAAAAAACGGGTTAAACGCGAGCACGGGAAAACGCGTGAACCGATTATTTGCAAATTATATTTGTCTATGTTATAGTAATCCCACTATGCTAAAAGAAGGCGACCTTATTCTGCTTTACAAAGACGACCGCAGAAATTTCCTCACCCATTTGACCCGTGAGCGTTTTCACACCGATAAAGGGTTCATCGAGATGGAACCGCTCATCGGGGCCGAATACGGACTCACCGTAACCACAAATCTTGGTTACGATTTCTACGTGTTAAAACCTACACTGTATCAACTGATGATGAAAGCCAAACGGCTTACCCAAATCGTTTATCCCAAAGACGCCGCCCTTATTATCAATAAATCCACGATCTCATCCGGCTCACATGTCATCGAAAGCGGTATCGGTTCAGGCGCACTCACCACCGCCTTCGCCCATACCATCGGACCGCAAGGTAAGATTTACGCCTATGAGAGAAGCGAGATGTTTCTAAAAAACGCGAAAAAGAATTTGGAAAAAAACGGCCTGGCCGACCGGGTGGAATTCAAACAGAGAGAGATTACCCCCGAGGTACGCTTCGACGAACGTGATGTCGATTTCGTGATGATCGACGTGGGAAGCCCCTGGGAACTTCTTGATGCCGCCTATGAAGCGCTGAAACCCGGCTGCCGTATGGCAACGATCTGCCCCAACTTCGAGCAGGTAACCGAGACGGTATTTACCATGGAAGAGAAGGGCTTTATCAATATCGAAACGTTTGAAGTACTGACTCGCAGAATTTTAGTGCGGCGGGGCAAAACCCGCCCCGAACAACGAATTCCGTCTCATACCGGTTTTGTCATTTTGGGGACGAAGATTACCAAAACATAACCATCCTGATATTGTCCTATAAAAATAAAAAAGCAGAAGCTTTAAGCTTCTGCTTTTTTTAAAAACTCTTTTTGTTATTTCTAACCTAACGTTTACGTTTTTTAAATCCTATTCCGAATAACCCAAGCAAACCTGTTCCCAGCAGAACCATTGTTGCCGGTTCGGGAGTGTGCGCGGTAAGCGATGCCCGATCGAGACGGATATCGTTTATAGAGCAATGGGCATGAGGTGCCATTACGATAGTATCCAACTTTCCGTCGTTCAAATACGATAACATCCCTTCATCGCCGAGACTGATATCGAGCATCGCGTATTCCCGTACGGAATATCCCGGACTCCATACCCACTTATCAAAACACCCCCACCATCTACATACCTGCACCTGCTCCCAGTGACCGGGAACCCAGTATCCCAGATCATATGTCGCTTCGGTCAATAACTGATCTCCATCGAAAAATCCGGTCCAGATCTGAACCGTCTCTTGAGCGGTATCGCTCGATGAAAATACGAATTCCAAGTCGCCCTTGTAGGAGTCGATACCCACCGGATATCCGACCGCGTCAGTGGTCGGATACGGACTTAACGTGTTTGAATTCACAAGATCAAAATGCAGCGTGACCGACTGCGCCCCGAGAATATTGTATTCATACAGATCAATATAATTGTTATCATCCGGAGCACCATAGAACACTTCCACAAAAGGAATCGCCGCCTGGCATACGCCTGAAGTTAAAAGAAAAACTGCGGCGATTAAACCGATACCCAATACTTTCTTCATCATCCGTCCCCCTTTTTACATGATAGATACTCGTAGATAAAATAGCCCACCTATTCTACAAGCATAAACTGTGCCAGATAAAGAACATATTGATAAATTGTAAATGACTTATTTGCTTAGGGTTAGAAAAAGTAGAAAAACAAAAGGTAGAATCGGAAGGCGAAAAAGTGTAAAATTTTCTGACAAAGTCGGAAAACTTTACAAAATTCACCTCGCAAGCAATACTTCGATGACCATACCGGTGTACGTAAAAGGCATCCGGCATTCTATAACTGCCCACCTTGACGCCCGAGAAAACTTTATCTATAATCGTTACCAATGAGAATCGCCCTGGCAATACCTCCGGTATATGGCGTCAACGTCCCCCCGTTAGGATTGGCATATATTGCCGGTCAATTGTTAAAAGACGGACACAAAGTACAGATATTTTGTCTCAACTCTCGTCTGTATAAAACCTGTCCGTCAAAACGTTTCCTCTGGAATATGAACAACAGCGGCCAATGGCAGAAGACCCAACGTATCTACAAGCATTTCGATGTACACACCCTCGCCGACCAGTGGGCCCAAAAAATCCTCGCCGTTGATCCGGAAATAATCGGTTTGAGTGTCAACATCTACTCCCGTATTTTCGCAGACGCGGTGGCTGAGGCAATGAAAAAACGAAAGCCCGGCATCATCGTGATCTTCGGCGGACCGTTATGCAACAATCTTCAAGAAGATGTGTTAAACCCGAACGTGGACCTTTACGTGAGAGGCGAAGGGGAACAGATAATCAGCAATGTGATAAGACATCTCACCGAGCACGGCTCTCTCTCTTTCCTGACGATAAAGAGCACCGTGATAAACCAGAATGGTACCTTTAAAGATCTTGGTTGGAATCCTCAACCTCTCGATGTCAATTCCTTACCGTTTCCCGCTTTACATCTTTTTCCCTGGGAGAATTATACCAGCAAAAAAGAAATCCCAATCCTGTTCAGCCGCGGCTGCAACTACTCTTGCACATATTGTAATGATACAACCACCTGGGGAAGATACCGGATGCGCGATCCCAATAATATACTACAAGAGATAATTCTTCACCGCCGTTTATTCGGCAGAAAGAGATTCAAATGCAGCGACCTAATGGTCAACGGCGACAGTAAAAAACTTCTCGATCTCGCCCGCAGGATAATCGAGCATAAACTTGATATCGAATGGGGCGGCATGGCCCGGCCCCGCGCCGAACTTTCGCACGATGTATACGAAACATTACGCAAAGCCGGATGTCGTTATTTTTCCTATGGGGTTGAAAGCGGTTCGGAAAAAGTACTTAACCATATGGGAAAACCGCCGGCAAAAAAAGTCGCCCGGGCATTAAAGAAGACCCATGCTGCCGGCATTCGCGTCTATACACTCTGGATGATAGGGTATCCTACCGAATCCTGGTCCGATCTCTGGCACACTATCTATTTTCTTATCCGTAACCGAAACTCAATCGATGAATTCGTCGGAACAAGTTGCTGTTATATATTTGAAAACTCCTGGCTGGGAAAGCATCAGGAGAAACTTCATATTCAGCGTTGCCCGCCGCAACAATGGTATATATCGGGTAAAAACACCCCGGGTATCCGCCAATGGCGTAAAAATCTTCTTGTCGCCGCCGGATGTCTTCTGGGCCTGCCCTCGATACAAGACACCTCTTTCTTCTTACGGATCCTCTTTAAACCGCTCAAATATCTCCCGTTTAGGATCGGCACGTTGATCGCGGATATGAAATGGCATTTGCGGGCTTAAATCCCCCCAACCTATGACAAATCCGCATTGTGGAGGAATTATTTCTTATCCCCCGTCACAACGAATTAGCGAATGATCACATTCCAATACCATTTCCAATCCCGCATCGGAAATGGCAGTTAATCCAAGAGTAAGTGCTTGATTTTATCAAGCTCTCGCTGATAGGAGATACGGTCGCGGACAAATCCTTCATAGTCCCTCGCATTCATATCAAAATAGTCAGAAAAATCACATATTTTCCTGTCATCGCATATCGCGTTTACATATTCGCCATACGAAGAATATGCCCACACAGAAGCGTTATCAATAAGAAAAGCGGTTACCGGGTTTAAATGTATGTAGCGAGTCAGATGAAGGAATTGCTCGTCCGTTTCAACGCACACATTCTTAAACCGTCCTTCCCAGAGAGGTCCTAAACGATTATATTTCACATTGAAGTATTTCGTGTAACTTTTTAATACGAGATTCATATACCTGGATATGCCGTCCTCTGTAAACTGCTGAAGTACCAGATGCACATGAGTCGGCATAAGACAATAGGATAACAGTCTTACCAGCTTTGCAGAATTCCTAACGTCTGATGCTATCGCGCTTTTTTGATCCGGAGAAAACTTCATAAAAACCGACAACTTGGACGGACTTTTTTCTGCCATATAGAAAAATAGGGCGTTCCTCATTCTCTCATAATCATTGTCGTTTCTGAAAATGTGGAACTCCGCTATACTTCGTGTAAAAACATGATAGACTTGTTCAGCAACCAAGGGCACTTTTCTGAGCATCTCCTACCCTTGCCTCCTTATGCCGTTTCCAATGCGGGATTGGAAACGGCATAAACTAGCGATATTGTCATCCCCAAAAAGAGCCGTTTAATTCAGGTGACTTCATTGAACGCTTGATCAAAAGACGCATAAGATTCCCACGGGCTAAAAGTCCAGGGATGGTCAGTCTATTATTACACCCCAAACAATGTCGATTTGTGGCGTAGTCCTAAAAAGCAAAAAACCTTCACCGCCTAGGCGAAGGTTTTACTTGTTTTTTACGTGGAGGTTCCCCCTTCGAACACACCACTCAATTGTTACTTGTTCACTCTAACGCTAACACTTATTGTTGTCAAGATGATAATCCCTTTTGTTTACTGTTGAGGAACAATGCCCGGCAACAGTAAAAAAACGGCAATTAAAACTAAGCATATCTTTCACTTCTGTAGTAATATAATTCCACAAACCCACATTGCCGGTAAAGTAATTAATCCACTCTCCTGCATAGGCACGACGGTCATAGAGCAGAAAACCCCCTTCACCACCTGGGCAAAGGGTTTCTCACGAAAGCCTGTACGTAAAATATGGTACAATAACCTTATAGTCATCCACTTTTGGAATGTTGTCAACTCAAAAATACACTCAGAAATACACAAACCAGTTGCTGCCCCAATTGCAATGCGGGCTTGATAATGGTTATGATGTCGGATGACATAGGTACTCGTGTGCCAGATAAGAGCTGCGTACATACGGCGCGCTTTTTACGCTCTTAAATCTCATTTCATACGCAACCTTTTCCCATTTGGCAAATTCATCCGGCGGGATATATTCACAAGGGTAATGGCCTTTCGAAGGCGGCAGATATTGGCCGATACTTAAGAAATCACAATCGGCATCACGCAGATCTTTTAAAGCCCCCCGAATCTCTTCTCCTTTCTCCCCCAGGCCGAGCATCAAACCCGATTTGGCAAAGATATCGGGATTCATTCTTCTTGTCGCGGATAGAATATCAAGCGATCGGCGATAATCGGCACCAGAGCGCACAGCCGGATAAAGAGAAGGAACGGTTTCTATATTATGAGCGATGATATCAGGAGAAGCTCTGACTACTGTTTTTAATGCATCTTTGTTGCCTGAAAAATCGGGGATTAACACTTCAATCGTACGGACACACTCAACCGTCCGTAATTCATCGATAGTTTGAGCAAACATTCCGGCTCCCCCGTCTCTTGCATCGTCCCGGGTAGGTGAGGTGATCACCACATGGCGTAATTGAAGCGTCTCGACCGCCTCACGCAGCCGCTGTGGTTCATCCCGATCCGGCGATGACGGATTTCCTTTTCTTACGCCGCAAAACCGGCAATTGCGTGTACAGACATCACCTAAGATCATAAATGTCGCCACTTCGTGTTTAAAACATTCGCCGATATTGGGACAGCGCGCTTCTTCACATACCGTATGGAGTGAACCGGCACGCAGCAAATCCTTCATCGCACGTAATTCGCTTATATTAATTTTCTTGTCCAGCCAGGGCGATTTCTTCATTGCGTTCTGAATTCCATGCCTTTAAGCGATACTTGTTTTTTAACAATTCGAACATCAACTTTTTCTCTTCACGATCGATATCTGCGCGCAGACAGCGCACCTCGAATGTTTTTTCAAATGAACGGTAAAGCTGATCTCTCAAACGCCGCATAGAGAACCGTTTACCCAAAGCCTGGTTGATACCGTGGGTTTTCTGCTCGATATCACCGGGAATATCCCGTAAGAGATGCCTTATTTTTCCGTAATCAACGACCAGAGGAAGACTACCCTGCTGGAAGATCAGGCTACCTTTACGCTTCTGAGCGTTGCCGCCGATCTTTTTGCCGGAGATAAGAATATCGAAGTGTTCACAGGTAGAAAAACAGAATACCCCGTAATTACCTAACTGAGCGTTTTTAGCATAGAAGTCCTGCGCGAACTGGGCTTTCGCGCCCAAACTCCGGTAGAAATCCATCAGAAACGAGGTCAGGACGCGGAACGATTCCTTTACCCCCCCCGCAAGTTCCAGGTCTTCAGTCGAAAGTGTCAGGCTGTAGGTAAGGTCTGATCCGTGCAGAATCGCCGCGCCGCCGGTGAGACGCCGCACAAAAGGAATGGATCGCGTATCCAGAATATCTTTAAGAAACGTACTCTCCGGCCACTGAAAGTATCCCAAAGAGACAAACGGCTTCTGCCAGCCGTAGATGCGCAAGGTCGGAATCTTTTTATACGGGTACAGGTTAAAAATAGCTTCATCCTTGGCCATGTTGGAATAGCCGTCACCGGAACCGTCTAAGATTACACGCCAATTCTTGTTCATAATATTTTTATTCAGGTCACACGTCATACGACACACGTCACACGTAGATTCGAAATGAAGAAAATCCTAATGTCCAAAATGGATAACGATGTTAAGTGTTCTCCTCATATCTTTTTCCTCTTTCTTCCTTTCTGCATTTGTTTGGAATTTCGGATTTTTTATTCTCCCTCTCCTACATGTGACCTTGTGACTTTGTGTCTTTGTGACTTTTTATTTCTCCCATTTAAGAATGGGATTGCGGGCCGCTTTGACTTCATCAACCCTCCCGACGGGAGTATTGTGGGGGGAACTTTTGAGAACAGAAGGATCTTCTTCTATCTCCCGGTTAATTCTCTCCATAACTTCGATAAATGCGTCAAGCGTCTGTTTGCATTCGGTCTCAGTCGGCTCCACCATAAGCGCCTCTTTGACGATGAGAGGGAAATACATTGTAGGAGGATGAATGCCGTAATCGATCAGGCGCTTGGCAATATCGAAGGCAGAAGCCCCTTTCTCTTTCTGTTTGAGGCAGGAAAAAACCACCTCATGCATACAGGGCTTCAAAGACGCAACCTCGTAGGTATCTTTTAGTTTCTGGCGGATATAATTGGCGTTCAGCACCGCATGCTGGGCAACCCGGCGTAAGCCTTGCGAACCCAGCCGTAATACATACGCGTAGGCCTTCACCAGAACCGGAAAGTTTCCGTAAAAAGAACGGATACGACCAATCGAATGAGGTACATCGTAATTGAAACTGTACGTGCCTCCTTTTGCTTTAATAAGCGGCACCGGCAGAAACGGCCATAACTGTTCGGTCACTCCCACGACGCCCGACCCCGGACCGCCGCCGCCGTGAGGGGTAGCAAACGTCTTGTGCAGATTCAGGTGCACAATATCAAACCCCATCTGCGCCGGTGTGGTTACTCCTAACAGGGCGTTGAAATTAGCGCCGTCATAATACATAAGCCCCCCGGCATCATGTACAAGACGGCTGATATCTACAATGCGTTCCTCAAACAATCCCAGCGTATTGGGATTGGTAAGCATCACCGCGGCGGTCTCCTCATCAAGAAGCTCTTGGAGTTTGTCGACATCGAGTAACCCGTGCGCATCACTTTCTGCTACCACCACTTCATACCCACACATACGGGCGGAAGCGGGATTGGTCCCGTGAGAGGAATCAGGTACGATGACCTTCTTACGACGTTTGTCGCGGCGGGCGCGATGATACGCTGAAACCAGAAGCATCCCGGTTACCTCGCCGTGAGCTCCGGCACAGGGCGAGAGCGTAAAGGAATGCATACCCGTCAACGCGCACAGTATGCGCTCCAGTTCATACATCAGCTCCATGGCTCCCTGCAGGTCACTCTCATTCTGATACGGATGCAGGTTCAGGAATCCCGGCGCATCGGTCACCTCCTCGGCTACCTTGGGATTATACTTCATCGTACAGGACCCCAACGGATAGAATTCGCTGTCGATACAGAAATTCTTCTTCGACAGATTGGTATAATGACGCACGACGGAAAGCTCGCCGGGAGACGGAAGGTTAAGATCTTCTCTTAAGAAACGCTCCGGCAGAAGTTTCTTCAACCCCTCCAAAGGAATATCGGGAAGAGACAGGTAAGAAGTCTCAATCTGCGAAGTTTCCTCAAACAGAAATGTGTTCTTTTTCATGTTCGATGATGATCTTTCTTAAGGTCCCGACAAACTGATCGATATCCTCTCTGGTTTTAGTTTCGGTACAACAGGTTAAAATACGATTTTCATGCTCCGGAGCTATCTCTCCCAGATGCACTCCGCCTAAAATCCCCTCATCATGCAGACGCGTTAAGATCATTTGAGCGTCCTCGATATGCCAGACGAATTCATGAAAAAAACGGTCACCGAAGACAATCCGGACTTTTTCGATTTGAGAAAGTTTTTCTCTCAAATAACGAGCCAGGTTCATCGAATAAAACGCTGCCTTTTTTATTCCGTCGGCACCCATCAGCGCCAGATACATTGCCGCACCGAGAGCGGCGTGAGAATGATTGGAACAAATATTACTGGTCGCGTTCTGGCGACGGATATGCTGTTCCCGGGTCTGAAGCGTAAGACAGAACGCGCGCCTGTGATCCTGATCGGTCGTCTCACCTACGATACGACCGGGCAGCTGCCTTAAATATTCCTTACCCGCCGCCATGAAACCGAATGACCCGCCGCCGAGAGCCGGCGGCAACCCTAACGACTGTCCTTCACCGCATACGATATCGACCCCCATTTTCCCCGGCTCCCTCAATACTGCCAGGGCAAAAGGGTTTGCCACCAGAATCGAAAGCATCTGGTAAGGCTTTATTATCTTATTGATTTCTTCAACATCTTCGATTAAGCCGAAGAAATTCGGTGACGCCATAGCCAATGCCGCCGTATCGTCATCGCACATATTCTTAAGCGCCTCGATGTCGATACACCCTTGAGCATCACAAGGAACCTCCTCCCGAAAAAGATCAAGATTCTCAAGGTAGGTATCAAGTACCGTACGATATTCGGGATGAATGCTCTGAGCTATCAGCATTTTCTTTTTTTTACGGATACGGAACGCCATAAGAACAGCCTCTACCAAAGCTGTCGCTCCGTCGTAAAGGGACGCGTTGGAAACATCTAACCCCGACAGCTCACAGATATATGTCTGGTACTCGAAGATCGCCTGCAAGGTCCCTTGCGAACACTCCGGCTGATACGGAGTATATGCGGTATAAAATTCCGGCCGCGAAAGCAGATACTTCAATGCCGCCGGCGCATAATGGCTGTAGATACCGGCCCCCAGGAAGGAATTGAAATTATCTAACGGTTCATTTTGACACGCTGTCTCTTTCAGACGCTTGATCAAATCCGCTTCTGATAATGCCGCAAAGTGATCCTGGTTTGACTTCCCTCTTAACTCTTGGGGAATAACCGCAAAGAGCTCTTCTAAGGAAGAAACGCCCACTTCTTTCAGCATTGCCTTTACGTCGTGTTCGGTATTGAGAATATAGGGCATAATGAATCGTCGTTCGTCCTGCCCTCTCCCGACCTGTCGGGAGGGCTGGCGGGCGTGAGTCGATAGTTTTATTGAGTCCCGATGTGCGTTTTATAGGCGGACTCATCCAGGAGTGCACCGGTCTGGTTGGGATCGGCAAGCTTGATCTTGATCAGCCATCCCTTACCCATGGCATCCTCATTGACAAGGGCGGGATTTGAGTTCAATTCTTCGTTGACCTCGATAACCTCCCCGCTCAACGGCGCATACAGTTCGCTGGCGGCTTTGGTCGATTCAACGGTCCCCACCTGTGCCCCCTGACTGACGGCACTGCCTACCGAAGGCAATTCGACAAATACAATATCTCCCAATTCTTTCTGGGCATAATCGGATATACCGATGGTTGCCGAATTTCCTTCTACCTTTGCCCATTCGTGAGTTTTTGCAAAAAATAAATTACCCATTTGTTTTTTTCCTTTCATTGAACACAGATAATCACGAGATTAGAAACCGCAGATGATCACAGATACAAAATATCTGTGCCCATCTGTTGAAAATCAGTGACAATCTGTGCAAAACGATTCAGCAATCATTATTTAATAGAGCTCTGAAGTTTACTCGACGTATGCCGAAACGGAACAAACGGCAAGTCGACAATCTTCGCTTTGCATAACCGGCCGCGAATATCCACCTGAAACGACGTATCACTTTGAGCATACGTGGGCGGGACATATCCCATTCCGATAAAAGAATCCAGGTGAGGCGAATAGGTCCCGGAGGTAACGTGGCCGATTTTGTAGCCTTCCTGAGAACAAAGACGGCAGTGCCGGCGAGGAACACCTCTTTCCTCCATGAGGAATCCGACCCGTACGTGTTCGAGTTGCCGCGACCTGATACGGATAATCTCTTCTTTCCCGATAAAGTCTTTGGCGTTTAATTTGACGACCCAGTGTAACCCGGCTTCAAAAGGATTCGTCCGTTCATCGATGTCGTTCCCCCATAGACAATATCCCGCTTCAATTCGCAGGATATCACGGGCTCCCAGGCCCGCATATCCCAATTCGTAGTCGGCGCCCGCGGCGGCGACCGCATCCCAAAGTTCCTCAGCGTCCCCGGCTGAGACATAAATCTCGAATCCGTCCTCACCGGTATACCCGGTGCGGGAAATACGACACCGAATCCCGGCACAAGAGGCATCGAGAAAACTCATGTACGCGAGTTTCTCGATCAACGAAGGTCCGCACAGCCGGCTCATGATCAGGTACGCTTTGGGCCCCTGGAGCGAAAGAAGTGCGGTCGACTCGCTTTCATCGCTGATATCACATGTTTTGCCGGCGTGGGCCTGGATGATTTTAAGGTCTTTTTCTTTATTGGAAGCGTTGACGACACACAGGAAATCGTCTCTGCCGCGGTATACCATGAAATCGTCGACAACCCCTCCCTTCTCGCTCAGGATGAGATTGTAATGGATCTGTCCGGGCTTCAGGCGGGAGATGTCGTTGGTCGCTACCTTCTGCAGTAATTCGAGAGCGTCGGGCCCTTTGACGCGGATCTGCCCCATATGCGAGACGTCACACAGGGTAGCTGAGGTACGCGTCTGTTTTGCTTCCCTGACGATACTCTGATACTGAAGAGGCATTGCCCAGCCGTGGAAATCTACGATTTTTGCGTCTGATTGAACGGTTTTTTCGTACAGCGGGGTTTTCTTCATGAGGTCTTCCTCCGGAAAATTTTCTGCACATTGACTGAAAGAGTATATTATCTTAACATAAGTCATTGAAAAAAAAAGAAAAAATTCATCACGATTACAGTGATTGAAAAATACCGGGAATATGGGAAAATAAACACCGAGCCGATTGATTCTGATCAGATAGGATTGAGGCGTTAGAAATCCTTCCTGAGGTTTAAAAATGAGAAAAACCGGTACATCGAAAAACCTTATCAATGTTCTTAAAGAAAAGGAACAGACGATTGCGATAGCCGAATCGGTCACCGGTGGCTATACCACTTATCTTCTTACGAAAACACCCGGCGCTTCAGCGGTCGTTAAAATGGCAATCGTCGTATACTCGCTTTTTGCCAAAGAGAAAATGCTGGGATTACCAAAGAAACACCTTACCCGGACCGACGGAGTATCGCCTCAGACAGCAAAACTGCTTGCCACAAAGGTAAGAAACAAAGCGAAATCTTCCCTCGGTGCCGCGATCGTCGGGTACGCCGGCCCCACCGCGCCAAAGGGAAAAAAAGGCACCGTGCACATGGCCGTTACCACAGGAAAAAGGACCGTCGTTAAATCACAGAATTTTCACGGCAGCCGTGACCAAATCCGTAAAAAATCGGCCCGCATACTTATTACCTTGATAGGGAAAATTGTAGGAATATAAAAATAGCGGTTAGCGTCGAGCGTGTAGCGGTTAGACGGGGAAACAGATAAAATAAATTATCTCCCTACTCTCTACGTGCTACTCGCTACTCTATAGAATAGAGGCCAACGACGAACGACGCGACACACGCCGCAGGCGTTAATCACTGTAATCCTGGTTCTAATCACCGTAATCATTTCCCGAAGGGAAAAAATGAGAGCATTCATTGCTTTACCCATACCTGATGAGATCAAAAAAGAAATTGCTGATATCCAGCGCCGGCTGAGAATGTGTGCGGCTGAAGCAAAATGGGTTAATCCTGAGAATTGTCATCTTACCTTCAAGTTTCTTGGCGATATCGACAACGATCAACTACAACAGATCACCCCGGTACTGGCAACCGCCGGCGAGAAATTCTCTGGTTATGATGTACGGTTAACCGATTTCGGATTTTTCCCCAACACCCGCCGGCCGCGGGTATTCTTTATAGAAACCGATCATGCCGAACAATTAAAAACCGTTGCCTTCTGGATTGAAGACAGATTGGAAGCGTTCGGTTTCCCCAAAGAGCGAAAGTTTAAACCCCATATTACGCTCGCCCGGTTTAAAACCACCAAGAACATCAGCCGTCTTTGCGAAAATTCAGGAACGATCCGGTTAGGGTTGAGCTTCCCCGCCGACAAGATCGTTCTCTATAAAAGCACCCTCACACCTACCGGACCGATCTACGAAGAGATCGCTAAAGTAGAACTTCATTAGTCTCCGGTCTATAGTCTATGGTCTATAGTTTCTCCCGACCAAATACTAAAGACTAACGACTATCGACTCTTTCATATGTGACGTTACAGCTGCGGAAAGATCCGGATGAGCAGTTGTAAACAAAGATTGGCATAGATCCCGGCGACCAGATCGTCCCCGACTACGCCCCATCCGCCGGAGAGCTTTTCGATCCTGTTGGCCGGATACACCTTAAAGAAATCGAAAAACCTGAAAAAGCAAAACCCCAAAATCGCGATTGTGACCGAATACGGCACAAATATGAACGTGACCAGTGCCCCGGCAAAATCGTCGATAACGATTTCCTTGCAATCCTTCTGCCCTAATATCCGTTCGGCACGCGAAGAAATCGGGAAGGACACAAAAAGAACAATCAGCGTCACGGCAACATAGATCATCCCGTGATCGGGGGATACCACAAACAGAACGGTGCCGACAAGCGAACCGGCAGTGCCGCTTAAAAGCGGCAATTTGCCGACCCCGGCCAGCCGGGCAAAAATAAGAACAATACGGTCTAAAACGTTTTGATCAGTTTGCGATTGGCCCATAGGTAGTAAATACCTGAGGAAAGCGTAACGATAACAACATACCACATGATTCCCGAAATTACATACGGCTTATATTTCTGCAGCAGAGCAATGCCGGGATACAGCTTCTCCAGAATCAAAACGGAAAAGATCACCAGGATCCCCACGATCTGAGACACGGTTTTATGCTTGCCGAATTTTTTCGCCTCCAACACCACTCTGCGGTTAAGCACAAGGATGCGGAACCCCGTAATTGTAAACTCCCTGAGCATAACCAACCCCACAAGCGGCGCACTGATGATCCGCAATTGCACGAACGCCAGGAATATCCCCAGAATAAGGATCTTATCGGCAACCGGGTCGAGAAGCTTACCCAGATCCGACACCAGGTTATACCGGCGGGCAAGCTGGCCGTCGAGATAATCACTGATCGCGGCCAGGATGAAAAATACCAGTGCCCAGGCCAAAGAACCGAGCGTATTCTTGAGGATAAAGATCACACAGAGAAACGCTAAAAAAATCCTTAAAAGAGTAAGGCGATTGGGGATATTCATCTAACCTGCCACCAGATCATATTCTAACGTATCGACCACCTCGAGTGAAAAAATACCGCCTTTGGTTACCATTTTATCCCGGACATACACGACTCCGTCGACGTCGAAACACTGATACTGGGTACGTCCGAGGATTTCATCCGGTTTTTTGAGGTCGATAAGCACCTCGATCTTCTTCCCCAAGAAGCGGTGATTAAGATTCCGCGCGATCGTGCGTTGCAATTCCAACAGTTCATTCCGGCGTCTTTCTTTGGTGCGATAGTGTACTCGCGGAGTCAAATCATACGCGGCGGTCCCCTCTTCCCGGGAAAACGTGAATATCCCAACATGATCAAGCTGCATATCCCGCACAAACCGCTTTAATTCTCCGAACTCCGTCTCTCCTTCACCGGGAAACCCTACGATCAGAGATGTTCTTATCGCCGCGCCGGGGATCTTTTTCCTGATTTTTTCAATGAGACTGAGAATCTGCTTCTTCGTCACGCTGCGATTCATTAATTTTAAAATTTTATCATTGACGTGCTGAATTGGCAAATCAATATATTTACAAAGGCGCGGCTGTGACGAAATGAGCTCAATCAACTCATCCGTCATTAGTTTCGGATGAGTATACAGAAGCCTGAACCAGTCAATCTTTCGCGTACGTCTCAGTATCCCGTTCAGGAGCCAGACGAGACTTTTTTGCGGGGAGAGATCTCTTCCCCAGCTGGTCACATCCTGACCGATTATGTTGACCTCCCTCACACCCGATGCATCCAATGTTTCCACCTCCCGGAAAATATCTTTTTGAGGACGACTCCTGAATCCGCCTTTGATCAGCGGGATCGCACAATAACTGCACCGGTGCCAACAACCTTCGGCAATTTTGACGAAAGCAAGATGCGCCGGGGTCAACGTTCCTGGAGAAAAAACCTCTTTTTCAGGGAACGGCACGGTGGCACCCCACTCATCGACACCGGGGAAATGTTTACGCAGCTGAGAGAGGTACCGTTTTACCAGACAGCCCCGGACGACGACTGTTTTGACTTTTCCGGCGCGCTTCAACCTGAGCGCCTGCCGGATGACATCCAGAGATTCCTCTTTGGCCGAGGTAATGAATCCACAGGTATTGACCAGCAGAACCTGGACGCCCGCGAGATCATCGCGAAACCGGTATCCCTTCTTCAGCAGATCCGAAGCGATAACTTCGGAATCATACGTATTACGGAAACAGCCCAGAGAGATGATGGAGAATGTTTTTTTGGACATACTGTTATTGTTATTAATTAAAAGTTTGCCCGTACTCCCGTTATTCTGCCTGCGGCAGAATTTCCCGTTATCCCGTTTTTATGAACGGGCAAAACGGGCGAACGGGTAAACGGGACAACCTGAATGTTGGCCATTTATTTATCAACGAATATGCCGACAGGTGTGACTTTCAGACTTTTGATCGGTTTCCTGATTTTGGTAAGGGCGGGCAGGATCTGGTCATTGACCTCGACATCGACGGCGGTCCCGTCACTGATTTTGAATTCCAATTCTTTCTTGGCCTGCCAGGTTTCAACGGCACCTTTTTTCAATATCCCTTCGAATACGATCGCACCTTCACGCCTGACCCTTACAAAACAATTCCGTTTGGCGGTAAGGGTCACGCTGATCTCTTCTTTTTGGGCGAAAGAAGAAACCTGCTGCGGCTGATCGTCACCGGCATCGGAAAATACCACCTCATTCGCGACCGGACGATGCCGAAAAAGAGAAATAACAAATGCTCCTATTTTCTTCAATACCCAGATACTGCTCACGAGCAAAATTAAAATCACCCCGATGGTGATCGCGATGCGTATGTATTGCGACGGGATAGGGGGAATTTTTATTTTCGGCAAAGAGAGTCGCGGCAAGGAAAGATGAAGGGACCCCGTTCGCCCCTGGCGGTTACGCGGCTTTATCAGAGGCGCGGCTTCTTCCTGCGGACGGCGTTCTTCAAGAAGTGCTTCATCCAACTCCTCCTGCAGAAACGAACAATAAATCTTTAAGAATCCTTTCAGATAAAACGGGTTCATCTCCTCCCATCGGCCGCTTTCCAACCGTTTAATCGCCGAAGGAGGCAATTTGGTCTTCTCTACGATCTCCTCGAGATTCAGACCACATTCGCGGCGTTTATCACGCAAGCGTGCAACAAATTCTTCTCTGGTCATACCAAGCCTTTTTCTGCCAGATAACTTTGAGGATCAACGATGATTTCCCGTGCTTTACTCCCGCAAAAAGGACCGACGATACCGGCCTGCTCCATCAAATCAAGCAGCCGGGCCGCTCTTGTATATCCTACACGCATTCGGCGCTGCAGTAAAGAGGCCGATGCCTGCTGGGTCATCAGGACGATTTTGACCGCATCAGGGAATAATTCATCCTCCTCCACCAGGCCCCGTGTTGATTTCTGTTCATTGACGATTTTTTCTTCATATACCGGCGCTCCCTGGTTACGGATAAAATCGGTAAGACGTTCGATGTCGTCATCTTCAATCAGTGAGCACTGCGCGCGAATAGGACGCGGCGCGCCGGGTTTTAAAAAAAGCAGATCTCCCTTCCCTAACAGTTTTTCCGCCCCCATGAGATCCAGCACGGTACGGGAATCGACTTTGGAGGAAACCTTAAATGAAATCCGGGCCGGAAAGTTCGCTTTGATCACACCGGTAATAACGTCAACCGATGGACGTTGCGTTGCCAGAACCAAATGGATTCCCACCGCCCGGGAGAGCTGCGCCAGGCGCTGAATCGAGGTCTCGATACTGTCACGCGCGATCGCCATCAAATCGGCAAGCTCATCGACGACAATCACGATATAGGGAAGACGGAACTGCTTGCGGTTATAGGCATCGATATTGCGGGCCCCTTCATCGGCCAGAAGACGATAGCGGGATTCCATTTCCTCTACCGCCCAGTTGAGCGCCGCAAACACCTTTTTGGCTTCGGAAATAATCGGATGAATCAGATGGGGTATGCCGGAAAACGGCGCAAGCTCCACCATTTTGGGATCGACCATGATAAATTTTACCTGGTCGGGACGGGCCTTAAACAGGATCGAAGTAATGAGCGCATTTACACATACTGTCTTACCCGACCCGGTCGCCCCGGCAATTAACAGGTGGGGCATCTCTTTCAAATTGGCAACAACGGGATCACCTTTTACGTCTTTACCGACCGCCAATGATAACGAAGACAAACTCTGAGCGAACACCTTCTCTTCCAGAACTTCCCGCAGATATACCAGGTGTTTCTTAGTATTGGGAACCTCAATGCCCACCGTCCCCCTCCCCGGGATAGGAGCAACAATGCGAACACTTGCGGTCTTCATCGCCAGAGCGATATCATCACTCAAAACCGTAATCTTCTGAATCTTGACTCCCGCGTGAGGTTCGAGCTCATACATGGTCACCACCGGCCCTTTCTGCACGCTGACGACCTTTGCCTGCACACCGAAATCTGAGAGCGTATCTTCGAGATTCCGGATATTGCTTTTTATATCCTCTTTCATCCCGACCACATTGGTATCGGGCGGAACTTTCAATAATCCCAGATGAGGTAATACATATGTCCGGGGATCGAACGTTTTTCTTGATTCTTTCTCCAGGTCTTCCATCTTCTTTTTTGCCTCATCCTGACTCAACGGGGAACGGCTGGAACCGGCGGCTTCGACCGGACGCGCCGGCGGTGTGCGGGAAACCGGTTCTTCTTTGCTTTGAGCCGGTTTGGGTTTATAGATCTTTATCGGCGGAGACTTTTTACCGAAAAGAGAAGCCTTTTCTTTAACCGGAGGCTTCTGCGAACGCTGTTGTTTTTGTTGTTTTCGCTCCGTATGACGTTGCGCCCGCCGGGTACGCCAGGCTGCCAGATGTTGGGCGACAAACGCAGCCGTTTTTGCGGCCAGCGAGGCCAGATCGACGAAGAAATATCCAAAAAGAATGATCGCGTTGACAATGGCGATAATGCTTAAGGAAATAAACGCGCCCCAGAACCCCAGATACGTGCGGAAAAACCGGGCTACATAATAACCGATCATCCCCCCCCGGGCGTAGAGGATTTCAGTTTCGGTATAGAATATCCCGACCAGAGCCGGCAGGAAAAATAACAGGAACCCGAACGAGATAATACTGATCAATCTCTTGTGCGAAATACCCTCAAAGCGAATCGCCTCCAGCTGAGATAGTCCGCGAAAGAAAAAGAAAAAAGGAAGGAAATAGGCGGTTACTCCGAACAGGAAAAAAAGAAAAAACCCCAGATAGCTTCCGAAAATACCGATTAAATTGTGAGGAGTTTTATGATAGGGAGCACTTAACGCAGGGATATCAAAGGGAGTGTAGGAAAATAAGCTTAAGAAGAGTATGATTCCCAGGGCAACAAGGACTATTCCCACAACCTGAGAAGGGAACTTCTTCATCAGATTACACTTGTTTCATGCTCAACGTTACTTTTCCCTGTGGATCGATTTTGATGACTTTGGCTTTAACGACATCTCCCAGCTTAAGAAATTCGTTTACGTCTTTAACGTATCCGTCGGATATTTCTGAGACATGTATCAAACCTGATTTCCCGGGAAGAATATCACAAAACGCGCCGAAGTTGACGATTTTTACCACTTTCACATCATATACCTCACCGATCTCAAGGTCCCGGGTGAGCCCGATGATATGCTTGGTCGCCCGTTCCAGGTCTTCGCTCGATTCGGCAACGACCGACACAATACCGGCGTCATCGATATCGATGTTCACGTTGTAATCTCTCGTCAGCTGGCGGATCATTTTTCCTCCCGGACCGATAACCACACCGATTTTATCGATGGGAATCTCGATGGAACGAATCTTCGGTGCGTATTTCGACATCTGATCCCGTGAAGAAGAAAGAACCGCGTTCATTCTTTCCAAGATAGCCAGACGGGCTTCTTTCGCCCGGGCGAACGCTTCCTTCATAATTTCAAAAGAAAGGCCGGTAATCTTTATATCCACCTGGATCGCCGTTACGCCGTCAGATGTCCCGGCGACTTTAAAATCCATGTCACCATGGTGATCCTCGGCCCCGGCGATGTCAGTCAGTACCCGAAACCCTTTATCCCCGGTTACCAATCCCATGGCGATGCCGGCTACCGGTTTCTCAATGGGAATCCCGGCATCCATAAGCGACAATGAAGACGCGCATACGGTAGCCATCGAAGATGAACCATTCGACTCAAGGATTTCCGATACAATCCGGATCGTATAGGGAAAATCTTCTTTGGAGGGGATCATCCTCCGTAACGCTTTCTCGGCCAGCGCACCGTGCCCCAACTCCCGGCGGGAAGGACCGCGCATGAACTTTACCTCTCCCACACTGAACGGCGGGAAGAGATAGTGGAGCATGAAATGTTTCGACTTATCTCCCTCCAGAGTTTCAAGCATCTGCTCGTCACCGGACGTTCCCAGCGTAATCGTCGCCAGAGATTGCGTCTGCCCCCGGGTGAATACCGCCGAACCGTGCGTGCGCGGCAGGACGCCGGCCTCACAGGTTATCTGACGAATTTCATTCATCCCGCGGCCATCGGGACGGGAATCCTCTTCCAATATCTTTTTGCGGACAAAAGCCCCTTCTATTTCATAATAATACGATTTAATTTCACCTTCGGTCGTTTCCATCTGGCGTTTCTCAATAAGCTCTGCCGCAATATCCGCCAGGAGCGCGCGTGTTTCTTTATGACGCTGATCCCGGTCATTGATCTTGTACAGTCTCTCCAGGTGAGGCGTGACCAGATCGCCGACGGCTTTTTCTATTTCTTCGCTGGGAGTATACAGAGGATAATCGCCTTTTTCCTTGCCCGCCTGGGCGCGTAATTTTTCCTGGGCTTCGATGATCTTGACGATAGACGGCTGAGCGTATTTGATCGCCTCCAGGATCTCATCTTCGGAAAGCTCCTGAAATTCACCCTCGAGCATAACCACCGATTCTTTACTGGCGCAGATAATAAAATCGATATCGGAATTCTCTCTCTGCTCATACGTGGGATTGACAATAAACGTACCGTTTTGGCGGGCGATTCTTACCGCGCCGATCAGATGCGGAAAAGGAATGTCGGAAATGCAGAGAGCACAAGCGGCCCCGTTGATCGCCAGTACATCGGGGATATTGGTACGATCACTGGAGAGCACCATCGCGATAACCTGCACTTCATTGACAAACCCTTTAGGGAAAAGCGGACGCAGGGTTCTATCGATGACCCGGGCCGAAAGGATTTCCCGATCCTTGGGCCGGCCTTCCTTCTTGATATATCCGCCGGGAATCTTCCCCATCGAATAGGGTTTTTCCTGATAGTCCACCATCAGCGGCATGAAACTGGCACCGGCAGCCGCTTCTTTGGCCGCGCATACCGTAACCAGTACCCTGGTATCCCCGTAGGAAACGATCACGCTGCCTGAAGCCTGACGGGCATAGGTGCCGGAAGAAAAAGTAAGAGAAGCTTCGCCAATTTGTTCGAGGGTGACAGAAAAAGGATTCATTTACTTGTGAAGTTTCAGCTCTTTAATTAAATTGTCATGCTCTTTATTATCTTTGACTTTCAGATATTGAAGGAGTCGGCGGCGCCGACCAACAAGCATCAGCAGGCCGCGACGCGAATGGAAGTCTTTCTTATGTTTTTTGAGATGTTCCGTGAGATCACGGATCCTTTCGGTCAGAAGAGCGACCTGAACCGATGCCGAACCCGTATCCTGAGGATGTTCTTTGAATTTTTCAATCAAATTTTTCTTTTGAGACTTCTTTAACATAAGTGGTATTATACCTTTCCCCCTATTACCTGTCAACAAATTACCTGATTTGATAAAAAACCACCTTCTTTACTCCCACGAGGAAGCATATCCGCTGTCTTCTCCCCCTTTCCGGAAGCAAAAAGTGGACTTTATCACATCCGATATGTAGAGAATTATATCACAAAAGGTATGGCGGTCAACTGTTTATATACACTATTATCAGGTGAGAAATTTGTTGGTAATCGGCATCCGGCGATCCCGGCCCAACGCCCGGGGGGTGATTTTAATGCCTACCGGGGACTGGCGGCGCTTATATTCATTATGATCAACCATTTTCAGCACTTTTTCCACGATATTCTTCTTATACCCCTTGGCGATAATCGCATCGCGAGAAAGATCTTTCTCTATATACGCCTTCAGTATCCCGTCTAAGAGCGGATATTCCGGCAGCGTATCCTGATCCCGCTGGTCGGCTTTCAATTCCGCCGAAGGAGCTCGTTTGAGTATCGAGAGGGGGATCACGTCACCGTGTATACGGTTGATATAGCGGGCTAATTTATACACCAGGGTCTTATGGACATCCTTGATCAGCCCGAATCCACCGACCATATCCCCGTATAACGTACAGTAGCCGCAGGAAACTTCGCTCTTATTTCCCGTGTTCAACACCAGATACCCGAATTTATTGGAAAACGCCATAAGCAGATTGCCCCGGATTCTGGCCTGGATATTCTCTTCGGTCTTATCTTCTTTCGCTTTCTTCACCGAAGCGAAACAGGGTTTCAAACATTCCCGGTAGACGTCCATGATCGGATCAATAGGCAGGACCGAATATTTTATCCCCAGATTTTTACAAATCTTTTTGGCGTCGCCGAATGTCCCTTTCGATGTATATCGCGAAGGCATGATCAAAGCCGCAACATTCTTTGCCCCCAGGCTCAGTTTCGCCAGGGCAACCACCACCGCCGAATCGATCCCGCCAGATACCCCCACGATAACCTTCTTGAACCCGTTCTTGCGCACGTAATCGTACAAACCAAGCTGTAATGCCAGGAAAGCTTCTTTCTCCTTATGAGTGGTGATGCTTCGGGCCGGATATTTCTTTTTCGTATCCAGGGTAAAACCGAACAGATCCTCGGCAAACCGCTTCGCATACGCAACGGGTTTACCGGCAGGCGAGAAGACCTTACTGGTACCGTCAAAAACCAGCTCATCCTGCCCCCCGACCAGATTGCAGTAAAGGATAAACGCGTTCGTCTTCTTTGCCGCGGCGGATAACACCTTCTCCCGTAAAGGAATTTTTCCCAGATGAAACGGAGAACTGGAAAGGTTCACGATGAAATCGAGATCTTTTTCCTTCAACGCATCGATCACCGATTCATTCCAGATATCCTCACAGATGGTCACGGCAAACGTATGGGAGGGAGTTTGATAACAAACCAGCTCTTCACCGGAAGTAAAGTAGCGCTTTTCGTCAAAAACCCCGTAATTAGGCAGCACCACTTTATGATACACATCTTTGACCTGGCCGTTATCGATAAGCGCACAGGCATTGTAGATTCTGCCGTCGCATGTATCGACAAAACCGACCAGCGCCATAAGCCCTTTTGCCGAACGAACGATTTTATTCAGATAATGCCGGTTAGCTCGGGCAAAATGGGGTTTCAGAAGCAAATCTTCCGGCGGATACCCGCACAAAGCCAGCTCCGGAAACACAACAATAGCCGCCTTATCTTTACGGGCAGCCTTTAAGGCGGCTATTATTTTGCGGGAATTACCCGCGAAATCTCCCACACAAGGGTTGATCTGAGCTAATACTACCTTTACGTTCGCCATACGATTCCTTTTCTCAAGAATATGCTTTTATTATAAGAAATCCCATTTTAAAATCAACACCTTTTAATAGCGATGAGCGGATAGCGTTCAGCGATTAAAATAGTCTTTGATCTTTGGTCTCTGGTCGACAGTATATAGTTTCGAATCCCAAAAACTAAAGACCAGATACAAGAGGCTATCGACTCCTTCTTGCCGCTCGTCGCTATTCGCTCTACGCTATTTCCTATTTACAATCCGGGGGGAATAACTTAAAATAAGTCCTATGTATGATATCGCCTCTCATCCTCTGACAAAACTTCTGTTTCCCCCGTTTTGTTTCGGCTGCCAAACGGCGGTTACCGGAGAAATCCTCTGTCACCGCTGCCGCTCAACACTCGAATTTCTAAGCCCCCCCTGGTGTATCCGCTGCGGCCGGCCGATTAAGGGAAGTAACCGTCTCTGCGTGACGTGTAAAAACAAACCGCGCGAATACGAAAATATAATAAGCGCTCTCTCCTATCGCGGCCCTCTGGTAAAACTTCTTGCTCTATTTAAATATTCCCATTATGATTTTCTTTCATCATTCTTTGTGTCCCTGATCCAGGAGCATCTGGAGGGAATCGGTTTCTGTGCCGACCGATACGATATGATCATTCCCGTACCGCTCCACCGGACCAAACAACGTCAGCGGGAGTATAACCAAAGCGCTTTACTGGCCCAAAAACTATCGGAGAAAATGCATATTCCCCGGGAGAACGACATTCTCTATTGCCGCAGACATCACCCTTCCCAGACGAAAATGGACCGGAAGGCAAGGGAGAAAAACGTCGAAAACACCTTCGCGTCAAGGAGGGTATTGAACGGAAACTCGGTCCTGCTCATAGACGATGTTGTCACCACCGGCGCGACGGCATCGGCCTGCAGCAAAGCGTTAAAAGAAAACGGAGCCGGACGGGTTTCGGTATTAACTCTGGCGAGGGCTCAATGAGGACATTACGCAATTACATCCTGAGAGATTTCTTTGCTTCTTTCATCTTCGCGCTTCTATCTCTGACGCTGGTCATGCTGCTGGGAAACCTGGTAAAGATATCCGACATGGTTATTCGTAAAGGGGTCCCGATATTCGAAGCATTTAAACTGTTCGCCTTTTTAATGCCTTACCTTCTGGGGTTCACGATCCCCCTGGCGCTGCTTCTGGGGATACTGATCTGTATGGGCCGGTTGATTGCCGACAATGAAATTGTGGCAATCCAGGTCGCCGGGATTTCCCTGGTCCGGATCTTACGGGTGTTCCTGATTATCGGAGTAATCTGTTCGCTGTTTCTTCTACTCTTAAATTCCAAGATCCTGCCGCATTTCCATTATCAATACCGCACGCAGATGAAAAAAATGTCCTCGGAAAAAATATCCATGGCCCTTGAACCGGGAGTTTTCCTGGACCATTTCGAGAATTTCATCTTATATGTCAGTGATATCGAAGAGAACAAACTGAAAAACGTGTATATTTACGAGACCTCCGATGAAGCGTTAAGCCGGGTCACGTTCGCAAAACGGGGGGAATTCATCGTCGAGCCGCGCACGATAAAGATGAAACTGGAAGAGGGGTTCCGTGACGAGGTCAGCCATAAAGACTCCCAGGAATTCTACCGGCTTAATTTCAAAGTTTTTTTCATGGATATTCCCCTGGAGCAGGAAGAGGGAAAAAAAGTAGAGAAAAAGACTTCCGACATGAGTCTGGCTGAACTAAAACGACGCGTAAAACGCCTTAAAAATACCGGAACCATACCCAAAGAACTCCTGCAGGAAATCCATAAACGCATCAGCTTCTCCTTTTCTCCCCTGACCTTCGTTATTCTGGGATTCGGTATTGCCACCATCGTACGCCACCGGGAAAAGTCGATCAACTTCGGTATCGCATTTTTTACCGCGGGCATCTATTACCTATTCACGATTCTGGGCGAGACGCTGGTAGAATCGAATATTCTCGTACCCTCCCTGGGCATGTGGATTCCCAATGTTATCTTCGTCATCCTGGGACTCTATCTAGTGAAAAATGTACATTATCGATAAATACATTACGGTAAGAATCGTAAAAGGGTATCTGCTTATCCTGGCGGCGTTTTCCGGCCTCTATATCATCATCGACCTTTTTTCCAACCTTACTGATTTCTTACGGGCCGGGATAACCTTCGACGTCCTGCTCCAATATTATCTGTTTACTCTTCCGCTCGTATTTCTCAGAGTAAGCCCGTTTTCCCTTTTAATCAGCGTCCTCTATACCTTCACCGAATTAAACCGCACCAACGAAGTTTTAGGCATGCGCACCTTCGGCGTCAGCATCGCGAAAATCGCGATGCCGGTCCTGACGTTTTCACTGATCATTGCTTCCTGCGCGCTGTTTTTACAGGAAAAAGTCCTGATCGATTCGCAACGCCGGGCTGAAGACATCAAAGTCGAATTCTTAAGCGACAAGTCCCCCTCTTACAAGGAACAGCGTAACGTGGCATTCCGGGACAAAAATATGATCTATTTTATCTCCCGGTTCATTCCCGCCGACAAATCACTGGTCGATGTCATCGTCTTCCGGGAAGACCGGAAGGGAAGTATCGCCGAGAAGATCGTTGCCCGCCGGATCACCTACATTAAAGGCGTATGGATCGCTTCCGACGTCGTCAGTTATAATGTCGACGATGAAGGAACGTTTCTCGACAAACCATCCTACTGGAAAGAAAAGATTTTCGATCTGGATGATCCGCCTGAGAGTTTAATTATCAAAAAATCGATCTTTGAAGGATTTGCTTCGCTGAAAAACTTAAAGAGAGAAATCGACCGTCTCAGGAAAATAAACATGAACCAGTTGAGCTCAGGCCTCGTCATCGAATATCACCGTAAAATCGCCGACCCGCTGTCTCATTTCTTTCTCATTATCGGAGTGCTTCCCTTTGCTCTTGAGATCAAAAAGCGCAAAGCCGGCCTTTCGTCTCTGGGCATCGGGTTTCTCGTGGGATTTGTCTACTATGTAATCTTTTCCACCAGCATTGCCTTCGGCAAAGCCGGCCTTATGTTCCCTTTCCTGGCCCCGTGGGTCGCGGCTCTCTTTTTTCTCATCGTGGGAGTAAGCGGCCTGAAACTCATCCGGTGATTTTTATCTGTAGAGGCGCGGTATGGTGGGCGAAAGGCGGGTAACGATTTCATAGGGAATCGTACCGGCCCACCGGGCCAGATCACCGGCAGAGACCGAAACTCCTTTTTGAGAACCGATTAACGTAACGGGGGTCCCGGTTGAGACGGCTTGCGTTTTATCCAAACGAATCATGATATGATCCATACAGACCCGGCCGCAGAGAGGGACAAGATTGCCGGAAACAATCACCTTGGCCTTATTGGACAGACGCCAGGGATACCCGTCGGCATAGCCGACGGCACAGGTGGCAATACGACAGGCAGTGCGGGCAATAAACGTACGGCCGTATCCGATACTACGTCCGGCCGGTACACTTTTTAAAAAAACGATTCGGGACTTAAGCGTTAAAAGCGGGCTAAGAGAAAGCTCGAGACTCGAATGCGGCTTAGCTCCATACAGGATCAAACCGGGACGTACCAGGTTAAACCGCGCGCGCCGATACCGCCAGAGTGCCATACTGTTTGCCGTATGAATATATTTGAAGTGTATCCCGGCTGATTGAAGTTCCTCAAGAAGCCGATTAAACGAATCGATTTGTCTGCCGGTAAATTCCCGGTCACTATCGGCAACCGGATAGTGCGTAAATATCCCCTGCATATCGACGTGAGAAAGCCTTTTAACGCGCAGGATATCCCGGACGGCATGTTCGTGCCAGAACCCGATACGCCCCATGCCGGTATCCACTTTGACGTGCACCGGGTACTGTTTCTTTTTCCGCGCCGCGTAATCGTTCAGCTTTTTGGCAAAGCCGATATCAGTCACCGTCGGTGTCACATTATAGGCGATGAGATCCGGCACCGCTTCTTTCGGGAGAGCTGTCAGAATCAGTATCGGCTCACTGACCCCCGCCTTACGCAGCCGAATCGCCTCCTCCAGACTTCCCACTCCCAGGGAATGAACGCCCAGCCGGCATAACTCCCGCGCGATCTCGACAAGGCCGTGGCCGTAAGCGTTCTGCTTGACCGTGGCAAGAATACCGACGTCTTTGCCGACGACCTTCTTGATCACCGCAACATTTGTTTTGAGCGCTTTCAGGCTTATCTCAATCCACAACGGTCTGTACATATCTTTATAATAGTTCACGCGTTCGCCCGTGCTCGCGTTACCCCTCCTTTGATTTCCTTTTTACGATAAGACGAGGGACGTCCGCTCACGCCTATCGCTGGGACGACCGCTTCGCTCGGACGCATCATTCGTCCTTCGTCCGAATGACCAAAGGGAATGGTCGTCCTTCGTATTTTTTACCGTATAAAAACGGGCAAACGGGCTAACCTGGCTATATACCGTAATATAAAAATACCGGTTAAAATCATCGTTTAATTTGACAATCTTTGGGATAAATGTATAACGGTTCCAGTTTCTCTAAAGCCCCGTACGCCTTCTTATTATATACCTGGACCCCCAGATCAATCAACCGGGCGGCATCGGGCCACACGCATTCGGGATACACGGTAAGACGGGGCCGGGATTTTTGTAAAAACATCTTCACGTCTTCCTCACAGGTCACAAACAGGTAATCGCGGTACCGGGCGATGAAATCTTCCGGTTTGTACAGGTTCTCTTTTCTCTGACGCGCAACCGTTCCCTTACGCACACGATAGGCCCCCCCGTACCAGAGACCCCGGCGCGCGTCACTGACGACCGCGATACGGGAATGTTCTTCTTTTAAGCCCAAAGCGATGGCGGCAAAGCTGCTCACCCCTATCGCCGGCTTATTCGTGCCGAAGCTGAACCCTTTTACCAGGCTATAGGAGATACGCAACCCCGTAAATGAACCGGGGCCGGCACCGACAATGAATGCCGTAAAATCACGCAACGTCAAGTTATGATCCTCCAACTGGTTATGCAGATGCACAATCAGACCGGAGGCACCCTGCCGTTTCGTATAACAAATACGGAATATCTCTTTGCCTTCACTCGCCGCGGCACAGGAAATGCGGTCGGTTGAACTTTCAACGGCAAAAAATCTTTTGGCGATGTTCTTCCTCATGGTTAATGGTTCCTCTCGATTATGATCGAGCGGATAGTCAGATCGACGTAATCGATTTTTACGTGAAACGCGGCCACATCCATTCCCTCGACCTTATCAGCCCACTCAACGAACACGATGCCGTCGGGATTGTAAAAATACTCCCGGTACCCCATCTGAATAAGCTCCTGCGGCTTCTCGACGCGATACAGATCGATATGATATATCGCAAGCCCGTTTACCGCATATTCCCGCATCAGGGTAAAGGAAGGACTGCGCACGATTCCCCTACGATACCCCAGCCCCGTTAAGGCACCCTTGACGAAAACACTTTTGCCTGAACCCAGCTGGCCGTAAAGGAAAACGACATCACCCGATTTCAGCCGCCGGGCGAACCATTTGGCGATCTCTATCGTCTCTTTTTCCGAACGGCTCTTCTTAGAAATGGAGATATCCTTCGACATCGACGTCTTTACGCTTTCTGTTTCTTTCCATCTTATATCCGAACTCACGTCGCCGTATGCGCCCGATAAGGAAATATTTCTTCTCCAACCTCCTTATATCTTCGCTTTTCGCGACGGTAAATATCAATTGGTAATCTTCCCCGCGATACAGATCTTTGGCTCCTTTGGTCACCGGGATACGGTCGTAAAAAAGCAGCGCTGCTTTTTTACTTGCCCGCAATATACGGTACAAATCAAGGATAAGCCCGTCGGAGATATCGATCATCGCGGTGACCTTATACCGGCGCACCAGATCCTGTATCTGAGAGGTTTTCAGCTCGAACGGCTCATCGAACTTCAATTGCCCCAGCCTTCCGGTCACAAAAATATAATCGCCGGTTTTTGCCGTACTGCGTAATACGTATTTTTTCGTGTGACCGACCGCCCAGATATCAAGGAAAAGATGAGATGACAAAGCTGTATCTCCGCCTACAATACGTACCTTATGGTTACGGCAATACTCTCTTACTCCCAAAAACAGATTTTTTACTTTTTCCGACGGGAGCGATCGCGGCACCCCGGCGGAAACCCCCAGATAGCGGGGCACCCCGGCACAGGCAACGATATCCGAAAGCGCCCGGGCGGCCGCTCTCATACCCAGCTTCTTAAAATCAGCCCCGCGCCGCCGGAAGTGAATACCTTCGATAAACAGATCGCTGGTAAAAAGCTGGTAGCCGTCTAAGCTTTTTACGACGGCACAGTCATCGCCGATACCGACGACTACATCGCGCTGTTTCGGGACGGTTTTCTTTAAATAATTAACCCACTGCAGTTCGTCCATAACGCTTTAAGTCACACGACACACGTCACATAGTCACACGTGAAAAGAGCTTTATTTTATATAGTTTCTGACATTATAGAGAAGTTGAGGGGTGAGGGCAAGAGCTTTATACAAAGTCACATAGACATAAAATCACAAGGTCACACGTAGACCAGGGAAGGAGCAAAAGGACAGGGGAAAAGTGGAAATAAAACAGTGTTTTTTGGTTGCAATATGCAACTCGCCGAAGGATAATATATTACGATTTTAAGTAAAAAAACCCAATAACAATATGGATTTTGACGATATTGACAAAATCAAGAAAATAATATATAGTTTAATTGGAATTAATTCATCCCTAGTGGGATACGTCCCACTAGCCACCTCTGGGTTACGATCCAGAGGTTTTTTGTTTTATAATGAATAAAATAATTTTCCTCATTGATGGGTTTAATGTATACCACTCGATATTACAGATAAAAAGAGATACTCAATATAACACTCGCTGGTTAGATCTGCATTCTCTCTGCAAATCATACCTTCATCTATTTGGGAAAAATGCCGTTCTGGAAGACATCTTTTATTTCTCCGCTGTCCCTTTTTATCTCAACAATCGAAATCCTGGGAAAATAAAACGCCATCCGACTTATTTATCTTGTTTGGAGGCTACACATATTAAAATTGAACTCGGACGCTTTAAAGAAAAAACCGTTTTTTGTGATAAATGCCGCAGTTATATTTTAAAACACGAAGAGAAAGAAACAGACGTTGCAATCGGGGTTAAAGCTTTCGAAATATTTGCTCAAAATCACTGTGATATATCTGTAGTAGTAACCGGGGACACAGATTTATCTCCTGCATTCAAAAAATGCAAACAATTATTCCCAAATAAAAGATTTGTATTTGCTTTCCCCTATAAGCGTAAAAACAAAGAACTTGCTTCCTTAGCTCCAGGTTCATTTTCTATAAACCACACCCAATACTTAAAATATCAACTGCCCAACCCTGTAATGTTACCCAACGGCCACAAAATATACAAACCAAAACATTGGTAATAAAATCTAAAGTTCGGATTTGAACGTGTGAGGTGTGTCTATGTGTCATGTGACTACCTGCGAAGCAGGTTGCGTGTGACATGTGACCTTGTGACTATGCCTGCCGGCCGGCAAGCAGGTGACTTTTAACTGGTAACTAGGTGACGTGGTATCCTGGTGACTTAAACATCTTCCTGATATTCTTCCCGTACGGCGGCTTGATGATGCCCCGATCGGTAATAATCGCCGTGATCAGACGATGCGGAGTTACGTCAAAGGCGGGATTATAGACCGGGATCTTCTTCGGCGCAATGACCGCTTTCCCCACCACATTTTTGATTTCATCAGATGCGCGCTGTTCAATCGGAATCTCTCTGCCGGTCTTCTTTGTAAGATCAAACGTCGAGAAGGGAGCGGCGACATAAAAAGGAATACGATGGTATTTTGCCAACACGGCAACGCTATAGGTTCCGATTTTATTCGCTACGTCACCGTTTGCCGCAACTCTATCGGCCCCCACCACGATCTTATGGATCTTACCCTGCTGCATAAGAAATCCCGCCATATTATCGGTAATTAAGGTTGCCGGGATCTTCTCTTTGGTCAACTCCCAGGCGGTGAGCCGCGCTCCCTGTAAGAGAGGCCTGGTCTCATCGGCAAATACATGAACATTCTTTTTGCCGTACGCCCGGGCCGCAGCAAAAATGACCGCCAAAGCCGTCCCGCATCCGGCCGTCGCAAGGGATCCGGCATTACAATGCGTCAATATCGAATCCCCCTTGTCAATGAGCTTCGCTCCATAACGGCCGATCCGAGAACATAATTGTTCATCCTGACGATGGATCATTTTCGCTTCCTGTAATACCGCTTTTTTTATCTGCGCGATATTTTTATGCTCATTCCGGCTCACAATCGTTTTTATCCGTTCCAACGCCCAAAAAAGATTCACGGCCGTAGGCCGGGTCGTTTTTAAGTACTCGATGATTTTATAGGTTTCTTTTAAGAAACGGGTTTTCTGTGTCTTATTAATCTTTTTCACCCCTACGTAGACGCCGTATGCGGAAAATACTCCAATCAGCGGGGCACCGCGGATTTTCAGTTTCCTGATCGCCTCATACACATTCTCCCGCGTGCGCGCGGCATACCACTTCTCTTTTAACGGCAGCTGCGTCTGGTCAAGATACCAGAGCTGGTCATGTTTAAAATACATAGACTTCATAATCATACCTTTCATAGGTCACAAAGTCACATAGTCACACGTAAAGAAAACACGTGTGTCGCCCCGCCCCGTAATGTTTTTATACAGCGGGGTCCCGCTAGATATGCACATATCGGTACGGGATGTGTCGTATGACTTATGTGCTCCCCAACCATATCTCACTCAATACCGAATAGGGTCTGGACATTCGTCTTTACTTGTTCGCTGAGAGTTTCAAACGCGATATCTTTCACTTCGGCGGCAAAATCATAAACCTTATCGATATCCAGAGGCGATGAGCGTTGATTCTTGAGCTGCATATACGGCGAATCGGTCTCAAGCAACAGTTTGTCGAGCGGCACGTTTTTCAACGCCTGGATGATTTCTCTTTTTTTACGGAACACATTCAGGGAAAACGAAACATACCCTCCTTTATTCAATATGCGTTTGAGAAAAATACCGTCCTGACTGAAACAATGAAAGACTATCTGGTGATAATCATCATAATATTCATCCAGGACGTTAAAAATCAACGGCACATTAAAGCGGTTATGAATCACCAGCGGTTTTGAAAACTCTTTGGCGAGCACAATGAATTCTTTTAAAATACGCACCTGGTCGTGCGTGGAAAATTTTGCCGTAAAATCAAGCCCGATCTCGCCTAAAGCCACGATCTTCTCGTTCTTGCCGAGTATATCGCGACAAGAGGCAATCGTCTCCGGCGAAAACGATTCAATAGAAAAAGGATGAAATCCTATCGCGCAATACACATAATCATACCCCTGGATGATCTCCAGGGATTTCCGGCTGGATTCGATATCAATACTTACGTCAATAAAGCGGTACCGGTCAGATGAGGTGTGCTCATCAAAGAACTTACGTTCTTCGGCATTCAGTGAATTAATATGGCAGTGAGTATCTATCAACATATTTTTAGTCTACAGTCTTTAGTCTTTGGTATATAGTTTTTTTGTTTAGTTCCTCTACTAAATACTATCGACCAGAGACCAGCGACTGTCTAGTCGTTGACTTCGATCCGCGGAAAAAGAGGGTTGCCTTTTTTTACCGCAAACACGGCATCTTCCCGCCACATCGCATGGCTCTTCAATCCGTCCGACAGCAGACGTTCGACGCTTCCCGGGCCGCCCACCTGGCCGAATATGCTTTCGCAAGTCTGGGGTATAACCGGCCATATATAAACAGCAACGATTCTGATTCCATTCAATAATGCCCAGATAAAATGGTGTAACTTGTTTCCTTCATTGGATTTCTTCAACTCCCACGGTTTTGTTTCTTCGATATATTTATTCATCACCCCGATAAACTTCCACACCTTCTCCAACGCTCCGGAAAAGTCTATCTCATCCATACGGGTAATATAGTCCTTACAAAACGTCTCATCCCGCACAAAGGGAACGAACATTTCAGGAATCGAGGTGTCTTCAGGTACGCCAATTTTTTCACCAAAATATTTCTCGCTCATATTGAGCACCCGATATACCAGGTTTCCCAGATCGTTAGCCAGATCACTGTTTAAGCGTGAAGCCACGGCGTCCCAGGAAAAATTCCCGTCCGAACCGAAAGGCACCTCCCGCAGGAGGAAATAACGCAAAGAATCGACTCCGAACTCATCGACAAAGGTGAAGGGGTTCACGATGTTACCCTTGGATTTCGACATCTTCTCATCGTTTATCTTCCACCAGCCGTGGGCAAAAATTACCTTCGGCATATCGATTCCCAGCGCCCGCAGCATGATCGGCCAAAATACCGCGTGATGACGGATAATATCTTTGGCCATAAAATGAATATCCGCCGGCCACCAGCGCCGAAATTGTTCCTCATCCTGGCCGTAGGCAAGAGCGCTGATATAATTAATCAACGCGTCGAACCACACATATATAACGTATTCGGGTTCACCGGGAAACTCGATACCCCACCGAATGCGCTCTTTGGGACGGGAAATGCAAAGATCCTCCAGAAAATTGTTCTCTAAGAACCCGATTACTTCGTTATAGCGGATCTTCGGTTTGATGAAATCCGGATTGTTTTTCAAATAGGTCTTCAGCCATTCCTCGTATTTGGAAAGACGGAAAAAGAAATTCTCTTCGACAATTTCTTCGACCTCCCGCTTACAATCGGGACACCCGCCTGCCTCTTTTATCTGACTTTCCGTCCAGAACGCCTCGCAGGGACGGCAGTAAAACCCCCGGTACCGGGATTTATATATATCTCCGTTAGCCCTTAAGGTATCAACAACCTTCTGCACCACACGGATATGACGAGGTTCTGTGGTACGGATAAAATCATCGTACTTGACGTTTAACGTCTGCCATAATTTTTTGAAATTCTGCATGACCGAATCGACGAAGACTTGGGTTTCTTTCCCTGCCGCCTCGGCGGCTTTCTTGATCTTCTCGCCGTGTTCGTCGGTTCCGGTAAGGAAATAGGTATCGTTGCCGGTTACCTTTTTAAACCGGGCCAGCGTATCGGCGGCAATCGTCGTATAGGCGTGACCGATATGAGGGGACGCGTTGACATAATAGATCGGAGTAGTGATGTAGTATTTACTCATTGGCGGGAAAACTTACCTTCTCGATAAATCCGTCTTCGAACTCCGCGTACACCAGACGCTTATACACATTGACGCCGATGACTTTCCCTTTGCCGCGCGGAGTCTGAATGGACTGTCCTTCTTTGGGCAGGCCTTTAGAGAATTCCTTATAACTTTTATACTCGTAAAAAAGACAGCACATGAGCCTGCCGCAGATACCGGAAATCTTGGAAGGATTTAAGGGCAGTTTCTGAGCCTTGGCCATTTTGATACTTACCGGCTCGAAATTCTTTAAAAACCGCACACAGCATAATGACTGGCCGCAGGGACCGAACCCGCCGAACAGACGGGCTTCATCCCTCACCCCGATCTGACGCATCTCGATCCTGATCTTGAATACTTTTGCCAGGTCCTTGACCAGTTCCCGAAAGTCCACGCGGCCTTCGGCGGTAAAATAAAAAATGATCTTTTTTTTATCGAAGGAATATTCGGCTTCAACCAGTTTCATTTCGAGTTTTCTTTCGCGGACTTTTCGAGAACAAATTTGCAGGGCGTCTTTTGCCTGTTTTCTGTTTTCGGCGATCTGCTTGAGGTCGGCCGGGGTCATTTTACGCAGGATCTTCTTGCCTGAGGAGATGGTATCTTCATGAGGGATCTCAAGGACTTCTCCGTAATCAGTCCCCCGATCGGCGTCAACGATCACCTGATCCCCGGGCTTGATATCATCGGGAGTAATGTAGGCGATAATATTACCGGCTTCCCGCAGACGAACCAACGCTACCTTCGGCTTAGGGGGCGGAGTTTTCTCCTGGGACGCCGAGGGTTGCGGTTGATGCCGGCCTGGGGAGCGATGTCCTCCGCTATCGTTATGACGATGGTGATGTTCTGGCGGCGGTTTGCCGTTTATGTTATTCATACAAGTTACTCTCTATCAATGACTTGTGAATCCAAACCATTCTTTGACCAGATGAGTAGCCAGATTCAGGTTAATGTTCTTAAGGTCATCATAGAGACGCATGATCTGATCCAGTTGTTCGATCCAATGCGCCGGAATGGTTTTCAGAGGTAGAATTATCTCATAACTGGCCGATGACAGCAACTGCTTTTTATCCCCGTATATCTCCCACATGTGAGTATCACGGATAAAAACGATAAGGTCGTTTAAGAATTGAGCCGAAGTTGTCCGGTCTTTAAACTGCAACACCCCCCGATAGAGAAAATCCTCCACGTCACCGCGGTTATGGTAGACGTACCCGGGGGAATATTGAGAAAAATATATCCGGCGGCAACGGGAAATAATCGTGCCGAACAACATATCCAACCGGGAGCTGGTAAGAATAATAAGTGTGTTGCGGGGCGGTTCCTCCAGCGTTTTCAAAAACGCGTGAGAGGCTTCTTCGGTCATCATCTGAGCCTGATTGATCACCAGAGCCTTCCGGTTCAAAACCGAACCCCGCGTGCTTAAGAACTGCTGGGCGGCACGTATCGTATCGATCTTGATCGAAGATTCTTCATCAATAATCTGGCAATCCGCGTTTACTTCTCTGGCCAACGACCGGCACCGGGCACACTTCCCGCACCACCAATCACTCCGGTCGCAATTGGCCAGGCGCACGATATCGAAAGAAAAATCGAGCAGCGCCTGGCCGATAAACAGATAGGTGCTGCCGATCCGTCCGTGACGCTTTAAACTTACAAAATAATTCAGGATGCGCGGATGCGCCGTTTTCTGTTCAACCATCGATCTATGATCCTTTCGATATCTTGATAGATCTCGGGCAATGACTTCCGGGCCGGTACCACCCTGACCCGATTCGGATTATTACGGGCAATTGTTTTAAACCCTTTTTTGAGACGCCGGTGGAAATCCAGAGACCGGGCTTCGATACGGTCCTTGGTTTTGATCCTCCGCAATCCGCTTTGTATATCGCTGTCGAGGAATAACGTCAGGTCGGGAATATACCCTAAAGAAAAAAGCTTTATGCCTTCAGACGTGATCTGCTTTAGACCCAGCCCATACCCCTGATAGGCAAGAGTGGAATCAAAAAACCGGTCGCATAATACGACATCATAACGGGTAAGGGCGACGGCGAGTTTCTCTTCGATCAACTGGGTGCGGGCTGCCAGATAGAGAAGCAATTCGGTATGCGGGCTGACATCATTGCCTTTGCCTAAAAGTATCCGGCGGATCTTCTCACCCGTCTTGGTCGAACCCGGTTCACGAAAGACCTTAACCCGCAGCTTCTTTTTGCGCAGATATTTCTCAAGATGCTTAAGCACGCTGCTTTTGCCGGAACCTTCCAGACCTTCGATGGTAATGAATAAGGCTTTTCTTTTCATATTGTTATAGAAGCGGATCCCCGCAGATCTAAACGCGGACTCACGCTGATAATACCCCTGGCAACCTACGCGGTTGCCAAAAGGTTGAAGCATTATATTCTACGGCGCCAGGTCGTACCGTCCTTGGTATCTTCGAGGATAATCCCCTGCTCAAGGAGTTTTTCGCGTACCCGGTCGGCTTCTTTAAAATTCTTTTGTTTTTTATACAATACCCGCATCTGGATATGAGCCTCTATCTCTTTTTCTGGCATCTCAAGCGGCTCATCAGTAAAGAAATCAAGACAAAATATGCCGGCAATTTCTTGCATAACTTCTAAGGCATGCTTCAGTATGAATTTCTTAAGTTCCCCATCGCTTTCTAATGTCTTATTAAACCTGCTTACTAGATCAAACAATACCGCAAGACCCCGAGGCATATTGAAATCATCGTCCATCGCTTCGATAAACTGCTGTCTAAGACCTTCAGCCTCCTTGGCCCCGCCGCCGGAAACTTCTTTCGTAATATCTACATGCCCATATTGTTGCTGCAGCTTATCGTGAAGAATCTTGATCCGTTCATAGGCCGCTTTGGCTTCCTCCATCCTCTCGAAAGAAAAATCAATGGAGCTTGCATAATGTGCACCAAGATAAAAAAGTTTCAGGATATCGGCCGGGTATTTTTTCAATACATCTTTCACGGTGAAGAAATTGCCCAGCGATTTTGCCATCTTCTGACCGTTAATCGTTAATAACCCGTGGTGGATCCAGTATTTCGCAAACGGTTTACCAGTGAGAGCTTCGGCTTGAGCGACTTCGTTCTCATGGTGGGGAAAGACCAGATCCAGCCCGCCGCCGTGAATGTCGAGCGTATCTGTCTTTAAATATTTCTGGCTCATCACCGAACATTCAATATGCCACCCGGGCCTGCCCCTTCCCCACGGACTCAGCCAGGACGGTTCGTCCTCTTTAACCTCTTTCCAGAGAGCGAAATCAAGAGGATCTTTTTTACGGGAATCCTTATCGATACGTACCGAATCAATAAGGTCATCGATCTTTTTGCCGGAAAGCTTCCCGTATCCGGTGAGCTTGCGTACGGAAAAATATACGTTTCCCCCCTCTTGATAGGCAAAGCCCTTAGCGATGAGCTGCTCGATATATGCCTGCATTTCTTTTATGTTCTCGGTCGCGGTAGGCTCTGAATCGGCCATGGGAAGCTTCATCAATTCTAAGTCTTCATAATAACTGTCGATATACGTAGTACGGACCTTTTCAAACGCATCCTCCAGAGAAATATTTCGTTCGGCGGTCCATTCCCTGGCGCGGTTAATGATCTTATCATCGACGTCGGTAATATTGCGCACCAGGTTGACCTCATACCCGCGGTATTTCAGGTACCGGCGGATCACCTCAAACACGTACAGCGACCGGGCATGGCCGATATGACAGTGATCATACACGGTCACCCCGCAGGTATACATATTTACCCCGGGGGCATCCAGAGGTTTGAAAACCTCTTTTTCTTTGGAAAGTGTATTAAATATTTTTAATTCTGACATTTTTTCATCAAAACAGTCGCCATCACCGCCAGAGCATCGATCCCGCCTAAGATTTCCAGGTTCTCTTTGGATTTGATCTTGATATTTACATCCTTATTCTTAAGCAGTTTTTTAAGCGACTCGGTCATCTTTTTCTTATGTGGTGAAAGTCTGGGCCGCTGGGCGATAATGATCACATCGGCATTCAGCAGCCGGTATTTACCTTCGAGCTCCTCCAGGATGCATTTGAGGATTTTTTTACTGGAAATACCCTTTGAGCTCTTGCGGCGGGGAGGAAAATGATCCCCGATATCCCCAAGCCCCGCGCCGCCGCATAACGCGTCGCTTACCGCGTGCAAAAGCACATCCCCGTCGGAAACCGCATCAATACCAAACGGTGCCGGTATGGTTACCCCCGCCAGAATCAGACTCTTTTTGCGGGGATTGAACCGGTGCACGTCGAATCCGAATCCAACCCGCAACAGATGGTCCGGGTCGAATCTCTCTTTCTTTTTTGAAACCGGTTGTGAGCTCATTGCAACCCCTCTCTCACCAACGCCTTCGCCACGGCCAGATCGTCAGGATAGGTAATCTTGATATTACAATACTCACCCGCGACGATGCGGACTTTTTGCCCTGAGAGTTCAACCAACTGGGCCTCATCATAGACATTTTTCTTCTTAACTTCCCTGAACGCCCGCGTCAACACCTCGCGGGTAAATCCCTGCGGCGTCTGAATAACATAGATGTCTTTTCTCTCGAGCGAAGCGATAACCGTTTTTCTCTTTACTTTCTTGATCGCCTCTTTCAGTTTGATCCCCGGTATTACCGCCGGATACCGCCGTAAAGCGCCGATCACCTTTCTTACACATGATGCTGAAACAAACGGACGAGCTCCGTCATGTACCAGAACAGTATCAATTTCGGACCTGAGAGCGCATAGCCCCCGATATACCGAATCCTGACGTCTCACGCCCCCCTCGACACACATCACCTTATCGTTTTTTATTTTTCTTTTTACCCGGGGCAGGTAAGCTTTCGACACGACAAGAGCGATCTGTCGTATGTGAGGCATGTTTAAAAAGGCTTCAAGGCTATACCGAAAGAGCTCCTTTTTTTCTATACGTACAAACGCTTTATCTTTTGGGCTCCTTAAGCGTTTACCTTTACCGGCACAGACAAGAATAACACCTATCTTCATACAACATCACAAGGTCACATGTTTAACTTCAATGTTCAATGCAAATTCAGCAATGAGCAATGAAAAATTTGAAGCATGGAGCATATCTCATGTTTTCTGCGTTTTATCACTGCTCAATGATAATTGCCCATTGAGAATTGACAGTTTCTCCATCGTGTATCATGTGACCATTATTTATCCAGCTTGGTAAACACGATCCTCCCTGATGGAGATTGCAGGACCGAAGTCACCTCCACTTGAGCGACTTTACCGATCAGCCATCGGGCATTCTCGACCACGACCATCGTCCCGTCTTCTAAATAGCCGACGGCCTGGTTGGGCTCTTTTCCCTCCTTAACCAGCTTAAGATCCATTTTCTCACCCGGCATGAAGATCGGTTTGAGCGCGTTGGTCAAATCGTTGACGTTTAAGACCTTTACCCCTTCCAATTGCGCGATACGGTTTAAATTATAATCGGTCGTAAGAACTTTCGCGTCGATAAGCTTGGCCAGCCGGACGATCTTGGCATCAACACCTTTCTTGTCTTTGAAATCCTTCTCCTCGATAATCACCTGAATATGAGGTTCTTTTTTAAGTGAGTGCAGGATTTCAATACCGCGTTTACCGCGCTGACGTTTGATGTGCTCGGTTGAATCGGCCAGCGTTTGTAGCTCGTTTAACACAAACCGCGGCACGATGAAATTAGCATCGATAAACCCGGTTTTCACGATATCGAGGATTCTTCCGTCGATAATACTCGAGGTGTCGATCACGATCGATTCCTCATTACGATCCTGCCGGTTGAATCTTACATACGGAATTATGAGATAGAATTCCTCACTCGTTTTCAGAGCAAGAATCACACCGAAGTAAATAAACGTCAACACGAGAAAAAACTTCATCACGTAATTCAAGTTTCCCGGCAGCTGAAAGATATCGATAAGCCGGCCGATTGCCCCTCCGACAACCAACCCCAGGATTATCCCGCACACCGCCGCGATAAAGTTTTTCAGCGAAACCCGGTGAGACAGGGCCTCGATACCTACTACAACGACACCGACATACAAGCCCGCCAGAGCAAACATGATCGCCTGCTCACCGCCTAAAAGATACCCCGATCCGGCAAACACGAGCACAAAAAGCGCCCGGATGACATTAAGACTGTTCATAAACACATACCTCCTTCAATGATCCCGATATCCATCGGGGAAATTGAACCCTGCTCTCTAAGCTGTTTTGCCTTCTAAAGATTCTCATGAGCCGATACCTCTCTCATTATAAAATCCTCCTACAGAAAACATACTGCATAGAGCGCGGGGTTCTAACATATTAATAAAACTGCCCTTATCCCCACAGCAAATCAACCGTTTCCTTCAGACTCTGCACGGGATTAATTGTAATGTCTCCTCCTTTAAGATCAACTTCTTTGGCACTCTGGGCCGGGACAAACACCTCTTTAAACCCCGCCCGGACAATCTCCCGCAGACGGGCATTAAGGTTATGGATAGCCCGGATTTCTCCCGCCAGCCCTACCTCTCCCAGAAAAACCGTATCCTTGGTTATGATTTTGTCTTTGTGACTGGAGAGAATCGCGATGCACGCTCCCAAGTCGGCACTGGGATCGGCAATCCTCAAACCTCCGCTGACGTTTAAGAATACATCCTGGGAAGCGCAGGATACTTTCAGTCTCTTTTCGATGATCGCGATCAAAAGCGAAAAACGGTTGAAATCAAACCCCAGAGCCCGGCGCCGAACGACGCCGAACGACGCTTTACTTACCAGAGATTGAAGCTCCAAAACCAGAGGTCTCACTCCCTCGATCACACACACGACCGATGAACCCGCAACCGGCGTCTGATGGTGAGGCAGGAGGATTCCCGAGAGGCTTTCGGCTTCTTTCAGGCCCCCCTTGGTCATCTCAAACGCCGCAAGTTCCCCGGTCGCACCAAACCGGTTCTTGATTGTACGTAATATCCGGTAATAGGATACCACTTCGTTCTCGAAATAGAGCACACAATCGACGATATGTTCCAGGAGTTTGGGACCGGCAATCGCGCCTTCCTTGGTCACATGGCCGACGATGAACACGATCAATCCGGTCGTTTTGGCGATCTGAGTGAGAAAATCGGCGCATCCTTTAATCTGAGGCACACTCCCTTTCTGCGCCGGGATCGCCGGATGGTGGACCACCTGAATGGAATCAATGACAAGAAAATCAAACTTTTCTCTTTCGATATATTCATATACATTATCGAGATTCTCTTCGTTGAAAATATAGAATGCTTCCCGATCGATACCTAATCGTTTCGCCCGCAACCCGACCTGTTCGATCGACTCCTCCGCGCTCACATAAAGAACCTTCCCCTGCGAAGTCAGCTTTCCGGCAACCTCCAAGAGGAGCGTCGATTTCCCTACCCCCGGTTCTCCGCCGATCAACACAACCTCACCCTTGACGAGACCGCCGCCGAGAATCGTATCAAATCCGGCCAGGCCCGTCTGAATACGTTCGAGCTGATACTGCGAAACGTCGCTCAAAAGGACCGGTTTGCTTCGCGCGCGGGCGATCGAACGATCTGAGGCGGAAGTCTTTTTCTCGTTCATCTGCTGAAACGTCTCCCATTGAGCACAGACCGGACATTTCCCCAGCCACTTTACCGATTGATAGCCGCACTCACTGCAAATGAATACACTTTGCGTTTTTCCCATCGTATCTGTTTTCTACTTACCAATATATAAAAACATACCGGTTCCGCTCTCTCAAAGAAGGAAACAAACCGAATCCTTTCATCGGGAAGATATTTCGTCCGCTACAAAAAGAGAGCCTTAACGTTTCTTTATCGGTTTTGGTTTATGTAAAAGTTTCCAGGGATGGGCTTTGATATCCTCAACCAACTCTTCGGTTTTGGTATACAGTGAATCGTCATAAAGAAACTTCCCCAGTGTGCCTTGGCCTTGTCTTACATCACGCACGATTGCCTCAAAATTATCGGTGATGCTTCGTAAATTTAACACGATATCTTTAAAAGACCCCTTCACTTTCCCATCCTGAACGAACTCGTCAACTTTTACCATCGTTTCGTGAAAGGAAGACATGATCGTAGCTAAAGGAACCGACGAAACCCCGTCTACGACCTCTCCCGACTTTACATATTCATGAATTTCCTGAGGCGGAATAATTTCCAGATATTTTTCCCCGAAAAGGCTGAGACTGTTTATGAAAAACTCCGAACCGCGGGGAACCCTGGTTTCCTGCTGGATCTTCGCAGAGACATACACGACCGGTTTACTCTGGGAGGTATCGATCTCAACCTCCTTGATCTCTCCCACATCGACTCCGGCAATTCGTACCGGAGAAGCCGATTTGATCCCCTCGGCGAAATCGAACTTAACCGTAATCAGATAGGTTCCCTGCAGAAAAGAAACCTCCTGAATGGAAATCCCGGCGACAAAAAGCAAAAAGACGGCGCCGATGAGAAAGATTCCCACCCGGATCTCTAACAGATACTTCCGTATATCCAGAATTTTTCTTTTCATCTTCATACCTCCATCTCTTTTATCGGCCCGCTCGAGGACCCTTGAATGAATTGCACGACGCGCGGATCTTTTACTTTATCGGGATCTTTGACATCTTCCTTGGACCCTTCAAATATTATCTTTCCCTGTAATAAAAAGGCGACTCGCTGGGCGATCTTTAGGCCCACATCGAGATCGTGGGTAACGACCAGCGTCGTAATCGACAGCCGCTGGTGCAAATCCTGAATAAGATGCACGATTTTATCGACCGAAATCGGATCGATCCCCGTCGTCGGCTCGTCATAAATGATGATCTTCGGCCGGTAAATGATCGCCCGGGCGATCGCGACTCTTTTTTTCATACCGCCGCTTAATTCGTACGGGTGCATGTTCTCCACGCCGTCTAACCCCACCATCTCCAGAGCCGTCAGCACCTTAGGCCTGATTTCTTTTTCTTTCAGGGCCGAATGGTGCGTCAGCGCGAACCCAACATTCTGGCCGACGGTCAAAGAATCAAATAACGCGCTGTTTTGAAATACCAGCCCGAACTTAAGGCGTGTCTGGACCAGCTCTTCCTTATCGAGACGGGCCATATCTTTACCGTCAACAATCACTTTTCCGGTATCCGGATGCACCAGCCCGATCAGATGCCGCAGAAGAACGGTTTTTCCCGCGCCCGAGCGGCCCAGGATAAGAAACGCTTCCCCGGCTTCAATATTCAGATTGATCTTATCCAGAACTTTTTTCTGTTCGAACGCTTTACAGATGTTTTTTACTTCAATAAGGCTCATACCAGAACAAAGTAGAATAACGCCGTTAAAATACAGTCGGACATAATAATCAGCAAAAACGACCGGACGACCGCCATCTGCACCGCGGTAGAAACATCCGATGACGATTGAGGCCGGAATCCCTCGAACGCGGAAATAAACGCGATGATCGAACCGAAACAAACGCTCTTGATCAAACCGCTGACGATATCTTTATACTGCAGGGACTCAAACGTCATCTGAAAATACAGGTTGAACGGGATGGAAAACTTTGCCGCGCCCACCACGTAGCCGCCGAAAATCCCCAGACATCCTCCGTAAATAACCAGAAGCGGCATGGAAAAAACAAGACTGATGAACTTAGGAACAACCAGGTAATCTACCGGGTTCACCGCAAACGCCTCCAGCGCATCGACCTGTTCGGAAATTTTCATTGCTCCGATCCCTGCGGTAATCGCCGCGCCGCTTCGGGCAGCGACAATCAGAGACCCCAAAACCGGCCCCAGCTCCCGTACCAGAGAAAGACCGACCAGAGAAGAAATGTAGATTTCCGAAGAAAACGTTTTTAAGAACGAGGCCGTCTGGAAGGCAATGATGATTCCGACAAAAAAGGAAATCAACGAAACGAGAAAAAAACTGTCCAGGCCGATGGAAACGATCTCCTTCAGTACGATCTTCATGTTCCGCGGCCGGGTAAAAAGGAAATATATCGTATCTTTGATGAAAATCCCGACGCTGCCGCAATATTTAATCAGCCCTTCAAGCCCTCTTAATAGGTACATATCGGTTTAAAACTCGCTTTTCTTTTCAAAACCCAGAATAGACTTGTCTTCCTGGACACGATACTTCAAAAACTGATCGCCGCGCACCCGGAACCGCAACTCCGTCCCCAGTTGCCGCTGAGCGGGGATGCCTGAGGTATCACTGCCCAGCCGTACTCCCAGCCGCGAATTGACGTCACGGCCGAGTCCTTTATCCCCGGCGTCGTTATAAATTCTCCATTGCCCGACGCTTAAGATTTCTTTCGCGCTGGAACGCAACCCCGCATACAGGCTCTTGAAATCCCCGGCGTTGACGAATCCGTCCAGCAAATACGTCGTGCCTTCAAGCAATACGACCTCGGAATTGTTGATGCGTAAATTGGGATAATACCCGTTAAAAAATAGCGACGACTCCTTAAATACCAGATCGACGAGCTTGCCGTCTTTAACAAACAGCTTTCCGCGTAACGCCGGATGATCGAAAGCACCCGCAACGACCACCTCGCCCTTTACCTGACCGCGGAAGTCTTCGGTATCCATATCCATGTGAACGGTCACGTTCAAGTCAACCTGATTTTTCACATAATCCATTGTACCACGAATCAGGAAATCTTCGCTCTTTGCGTAATTAATAATCAGCTGACCTTCCTTCTTGATAACTTTCGCTTTAATCGGCGCCAGCATCAGATCGCCCAAAGTGAGATCCCGGATATCCACGTTATAAATGAAATACCCCTGGCTCCTCGCTACCGACACAGAAGCTTCTCCGCCGAAAGAAGAATCTCCTATTTTAAATTCAGAAAGCAGTACCCGGAAAGAATGTGGAGAGTGGAAATCAACCGTTATCGTATTGCTAAAAGCATAGGCGTTCAGCGCAATCGCAATACAGGACAGTATTATGATCAGACATCTCATTCAAAAATCAATTCGTCGTTTTTACGCTTGGCAACCACCTTTACCTGTCCCCCCTTTTTCAGTTCTCCGGAAAACCGCCCGCGAATAATATCTTCGGCCAGAGGGTCTTCCAGAAACCGCTGCATGACTCTTTTGAGCGGCCGGGCGCCAAAAACAGGGTCAAACCCCTTCTCGATAAAGAAATCCTTGGCCTCAGGGGTAAGTTCCACGTAGAACCCCTGATCTTTCAGCCGCTGGTTCACGTAATTAATTTCGATATCGACGATGTGCCCCAAAGAATGCTTATCGAGAGGTTTAAACACGATGATTTCATCGAGCCGGTTTAAGAACTCCGGCTTGAATGTTTTTTTCACCTCTTCCATCAGGTGTTTCTTCATATCGTCATAGCTGATCGAATCCTCCTGGGCCGCGGTAAACCCCAGGGAACCTTTCCGGCGGATGATGTCGGCCCCGACATTGGAAGTCATGATGATGATGGTGTTACGAAAATCGACTTTCCTTCCGAAGGAATCGGTCAGACGCCCTTCTTCAAATATCTGCAGAAGCAGGTTGAACACATCCTGGTGAGCTTTCTCTATTTCATCAAGCAGCACCACCGAATAAGGCCGGCGCCGGACCCGTTCGGTCAGCTGTCCGCCTTCTTCATATCCTACATACCCCGGTGGTGCTCCGACTAAACGGGATACGTTGAATTTTTCCATGTACTCACTCATATCCAGCTGAATAATCGCGTCTTCATCCCCGAACATGAACTCGGTCAAAGCCCGGGCCAGAAGAGTTTTTCCCACTCCGGTGGGCCCCAGAAAGATAAACGATCCGATGGGACGACGGGGCTCTTTCACTCCCGCCCGGGCGCGGCGCACACTGCGGGATATCGCCGCGATCGGTTCCTCCTGGCCGATGACATTTTTATTCAACTGTTCTTCCATCTTCAAAAGTTTATCCGATTCCGCTTCTTCCAGACGGAAAATGGGAATGCCGGTAATCTGAGAAACAAGTTTGGCGATCTCGTCAACCGAGAGATTGGGAACGATCTGGTCCCGTTTTTTTCCCCAATCCCGACGCAAGCTTTCCAGTTTCACCCGCAGGCTCTTTTCCTCATCGCGCAGCCGGGCGGCAGCCTCGAAATCCTGCTGTTTGATCAGGGCCTCTTTCTCCTTAACGATCTCTTTTATCTTATTTTCCAGTTCCTGGATCTCCGGGGGGATAATCAAAACGGCAAGCCGCGACCGCGCCCCGGCTTCATCGATAAGATCGATCGCTTTATCCGGCAGAAAACGGCCCGAGACATACCGGTCGGACAACGTCGCCGCCGCCTCCAGGGCCTCGTCGGTGAATTTCACCCGGTGATGAGCCTCATATTTATCCCGAAGCCCTTTCAATATCTCAACGGTTTCGCTTACGGTATTGGGATCGACGAAGATCGGCTGAAACCTTCTCTCCAATGCCGCGTCTTTTTCGATATGTTTACGGTATTCATCCAGGGTCGTCGCCCCGACACACTGAATCTCCCCCCGGGAAAGAGAGGGTTTGAGTATATTTGACGCATCGATCGCACCTTCGGCCGCGCCGGCTCCCACCAGCGTATGGAGTTCATCGATAAAAATGATAACTTCTTTGGAACGCTTAATCTCCTCCATGACCGCCTTGATCCGTTCCTCAAACTGGCCGCGGTATTTTGTCCCGGCAATCATCAGCGCCAGATCAAGCCCGATAATCCTCTTATTACGCAGCACTTCCGGAACGTTTCCGTTGACGATACTCTGAGCCAGCCCTTCGATGATCGCGGTCTTACCTACCCCGGCTTCCCCCAGTAATACCGGGTTATTCTTGGTCCGGCGGGAAAGGACCTGGATAACCCGTTCGATCTCTACGGCCCGGCCGATAACCGGATCAAGTTTTCCTTCCCTCGCCAAGCGGGTAAGGTCTCTCCCGAATGAATCAAGAGCCGGTGTCTTGGAACTTGTCTGAGACGCGCCGCCGGGCGAACTGGAAGGAGCAGCATGCGATCCCCCCAACAAAGAAGCGATCTCATCCCGTACCTTCTCCAGATCAACACTGAGGCTGTACAACACCTGCATCGCCAACCCTTCTCCTTCACGGATAAGGCCTAAAAGAATATGTTCGGTCCCGATATAATTGTGGCCGAGCGTCCGGGCTTCCTCTGCGGCAAGTTCCAGCGCTTTTTTCGCCCGCGGCGTAAAGGGAATATCCCCGACTACTCCGGTAACGCTACCGGGAGTAACCAGTTTTTCCACCTCGATACGCAACCGGTCCAGGTCTACTCCTAAGTTCTGCAGTACCGCGCAGGCAACTCCTTCCCCTTCCCGTACCAGACCCAAAAGAATATGTTCGGTCCCGATATAATCATGATTAAAACGGCGGGCTTCCTCTTTAGCTAATACAAGCACTTTGCGTGCCCGTTCGGTAAATCGATTAAACATATTTTCCTCCTAAATTCTTTCTGATCAGCTGTGCTCTAATATAATCCCGTTCCTGCTCGCGCAGCATCCTTTGCTCTATCTTCTGTAAATGCGCGGGTTGAATATTAATAAACAAATTACTGATAGACTCTCTCTTGATTTTTTTAATTATACCTAAATCAACTCCTAAATACAACATCGAAAGGTGCGACAACGCTTCTTTGCTTGCCATCAGCCGGGCATGTTTCAATATACCCATAGCCCGCCACACACTATCTTCGATGACGTGTTTTTGTTTCTTTAACAGGTTCCCCCGGGCAACCCGTTCCTGATCCTTGATCTGATTCACGATTCCCGCCAGATTCTCGATCAATTCGGGTTCGGAAAGCCCCAGGGTCACCTGATTGGATATCTGAAAGAAATTACCCAGGGCTTGAGTCCCTTCCCCGAACAGACCGCGGGCCGTGAAGGAAAGTTTCGTCAACAACTCCAGAATCTTATTTATTTTTTTGGTAAACACAAGCGCCGGCAGATGCAGCATACACGATGCCCGTAACGCGGTCCCCAGATTGGTGGGACAAGCGGTCAGGTATCCCAAATCGGGCATGAAAGCATACGTTACCTTCTTGGACAGCTCATCATCGATACGATTGATCTTCTCCCAGATATGCTCCAGATCAAGACCTGAAGCCAGAACCTGCAAACGAATATGATCTTCTTCGTTGATCATCATCGACATTTTCTCATCGTCGGAGACAACCAGCCCCTTTCCCTTGGGAGAAAGCGTATGCTCCTGGCTGATCAGATGCCGTTCGAGAAGAAACTGACGATCGACCGGCGTGATATCTTCCATTTTTACGAACCGGGCCGTTTTCAACTGCCGTACGCCCGAACAGGCTTTCTTCATCTGCTTCAGTATTTCATTCTTTTGTAGCCCTTTGGCCCGATTGGAAAAAAGAGTATTCTGAAGATTGCGGGCAAGCCTCAGCCGGGAAGAGATAACGATGGTAGAATCGGGCCCTTCGCCGTTGAGCCAGCTGTTCGGATTATGTAAAAACGAATCAAACATTTTTCCTGCCTTTGGTCCGTATCCGTTTG
>CAZABB010000010.1:0-21688 GCA_964483625.1 uncultured Planctomycetia bacterium
TGCCTCAAAGATCAAGATCCTTGATTCAGCCGGCATTGTGCAGGTAAAGGCGATGGTGAAGGAAGAGGTGGCTGCCGAGGGGAGGATCTATTTCGGAGTGAAAGTTTCAGATGAGTGAACCAAAGGTCGTTATCAGCGGAGTAGGAGTACTTGCTCCTACCGGGATCGGAACCGAGGCGTTCTGGAAGAGCTTGCTTGAGGGTACGTCGGGGATAAGTGAGGTTACGTTATTCGATACCTCAAAGTTCAGCCGCCACCGGGGCGGCCAGATAAAGGATTTTGATCCGGCGGCGTTTATTCCTCATGAGATGTGCGAGTTTTTAGGGAGAGCGTCACAGCTTGCCATCGCCGCGACCAAACTCGCTCTGCGTAACGCCCGCCTGCCGCTTAAAACCCTTCAGGGTAAGAAAACAGGGCTTATTATTGGAACGACTATGGCGGAAGCGAATGTGATAGATACCGCAGTCCCCCCCTTCATTCAGGACAAATGGGATGATATTAATGTTAAGTTCCTTCTCAATAGCTTTGCCCCGTCAATTCCCCGCAATATGGGGCATTTTTTCAAAATCAAAGGAAGTAACGCGCTTATTCCTAACGCGTGCGCGGCAGGAAATTACGCGATCGGCCAGGCGTACGATCTTATCCGTAAGGGGGAAGTTGAGGTGGCGATTGCCGGAGGGGTCGAGGCTTTATCTCGCATCGCTTTCCAGGGGTTTCAGCGCCTGTACGCGATGGCACCGGATATATGCGCCCCCTTTGATAAAAACCGTAAGGGGATGGTCCTGGGAGAGGGAGCGGGTGTTTTGATCATTGAGAGTTTAGAAAGCGCGCTTGAGCGCAACGCATCCGTTTATGCTGAAGTCCTCGGCTACGGCTTATCCTGCGATGCCCATCATATGACCATTCCTCACAAGGAGGGAGTGAAAAAAGCGATGCAGAAGGCACTCCTCAACAGTGGAATGAAGCCTTCCGGCATCGATTATATAAACGCGCACGGGACGGGGACTAGTGCCAATGATAAGAATGAGTCGGCAGCGATTCGGGACGTTTTCGGTACAGGAAAAAATGCGCCCCCGGTGAGTTCGGTCAAATCGATGACCGGGCATACGATGGGAGCGTCTTCGGCGATCGAGGCGATCGCCTGCTGTCTGGCGATGCAGTATGGGGTGATGCCCCCGACGATAAATTACGCCACACCCGATCCCGAATGTGATATCGATTGCGTTCCCAATACGGCTCGCAAAAAAGACCTGCGCACGGTGTTGAATAACGGATTCGCTTTTGGCGGGAATAATTGTTGTGTGGTGTTATCAAAATCTTTCCTTTGAAAATCATAGGTTCTTTTTCCGGATAAAGCATGAAAATAAGATTTATTTTTCCCAATTATGAAAAACACGTGGAAAGTCATCCTGAATTGCAAAGTAATGCGGCGGGGTATTTGTGGGGATATGTGTCATTCCCTGGATTAGGAATTCCCTATCTCGCCGCTGTCACTCCTCGCTTTCACGAGGTTTTTTTTACCGACGATCAATTTGAAGAAATAGATTTCGACGAGGATATCGATCTCGTCGCCATCAGCACGTTCACCCCTCAGGCAGCCCGAGCATATAGGATTGCTGATGAATTCAGGCAGCGCGGGACGTATGTCGTTATGGGTGGAAAGCACGTTACGTGTGTTCCGGATGATACCTTGAATCATGCCGATACGATTTTTATTGGAGAGGCAGAATCAACGTGGCCAGCATTTTTAGAGGATCTTTCTAAGGGGATTCCTCAGAAGATATACCGCGCGGACCACATCGTTGATACCACAAACCTGCCTTTACCAAAAAGAACGATTGTGAATGAATCCAATTACCCTCTGGATACTGGGACATTGATTCCTGTAAGAGGTTGCAACTATAAATGTTCGTGGTGCTTTTTGGATACGACCGAGCCTATGCTCAAACGAAAATTAAGATTTTTTACCGGGGAGTATATAGAATCGGATATTCAAGCAAGCACTCATGGTCTTTTTTATATTCCCGACAACATTTTAATACAAGCGGTTCCTTACGGGTTCTTAAATGATGTATTCTGCCGACTAGGTGCGTCCGGTAAAGAATTTATGCTTGCGGTGAATCCAATTACTTTAGAGTGGAGACTGAAAAGCCATCCGGACCTTGTCGGATTACTGCGGAAGGCAAATGTAAAAAGCATCTATTTAACTATAAATAGTTACACTACCATCTTCCCTTCATTAGTAGTTGCTCAATACAAGGAACGAATGTTTCGTAACGATGGGGTGATTAAATGTTTACAGGATGAAGGTTTTGATATCATCCCATCGTTCTTTCTCGGTGATGACAGCGATCGAGAAGATCTTTTCGACACGGTGCTTGATTATATCGAACGTTTACAGTTTTCTGAAGCGGAGTTCACGATTACGACACCGTATCCGGGGAGTGTTCTATTCGATCGGCTTAAACAGGAAAGACGATTGCTCCACACCGATTGGCGTTATTATAATAGTGCCCATCCCATGTGGTATTTCAGCCAAAAAACATGCCGGTAGAAACCTTACAAAAAGGATATCTTTATTGTTGGAAAGAATTTTATAGAAAGCATAGTGAAAGATTCCTTAATAAATATGCGTCAGATAGCTTTACATCCGGGGAGTATTTTCATAAGAAAAAAAAGGCAGTTCAATGGTAAAATTTGTTCGATAGGAGAAATTAAATGCTCGATGGTGGGGCGATTTTTTTAACGGGAGGAACTGGATTCCTTGGGGCATATACGACAAAGCTTCTTCTTGAGAAAGGGTATAAGGTTTTTTGTCTAGTGAGGGGAAAAGGAGGCCTATCTCCGCGAGAAAGGATGCTTAAAACTCTGAGATTCTGGGACGAGAATCTTCCCGATTCAATGCAACAAAATTTATATGTCTTAGAAGGAGATGTTTCCGTGAGAGGTTTAGATTTTTCGGAAGCTGTGCTGCATTCGTTAGGAGACGAAGTGAGTCATGTCTTTCATTTTGCGGCTGTGACAGAAATAAATCGTCCGTTTGAGAATATACGTAAGATCAATATGGAGGGAGTAAAAAACGTTTTAGATTTTGCGTTGAAAATCTACACCAAGGGTAATTTAAAAAAAGTTAACCATATAAGTACTGCGTATATATGCGGGGCGTATCCCGGGGCTTTTTGTGAGAATGATTTTGATGTTGGGCAGGACTTTAATACTACATATGAACAGAGTAAATTTGAGGCCGAAAAGCTCGTCTATGAATATAGAAAATCTCTATGGATTGATATTTTCCGGCCGGCTATTGTAGTGGGAGAATCTGCTACCGGGAAGATTGACCAATTCCGCAATATCTATCAATTCCTTCAGCTCTGTCGTTTGAAGCTATTCAGAGAAATTCCTTTGCAGGATACTTATGTAAATTTAGTATCTATTGATGAGATGTCCAAAGCATTGTTGTATATAACATTTTCGGCAAAAGATTTAAATAAAACCTATCATCTTTTTCCTGAAGTTGGCATGTCTCTGGAGGAATTCTCTGAAAATGTTAAAAAGATCTCAGGAATACCTGTGCCAACGTTTGTGAAGAAGCAAAATTATTTTGATACGTATCCCGCTGGTGCTCAGCAGATGCTTTTAAAAAGAATAACGACAGCGTTAAATCATCCGGCCAAGCTAAAGTCCGACATCACAAATGCTTTTTTGCAAAAGCAGGGAGCTGAAAAGATAACTTTTCGTGAATCTATAATAGAAAATATGTTAAAATATTTCTTATGCTGTAAAAAATAAGAAAATGGGGCAATGAAACGCGATTACGAATATATTATTGTCGGTGGCGGTATTGCTGGATTGGCGCTGGCTCGTATCTTGACTGATGCGGGGAAAGATCTTCTTGTGTTGGAAAAGGGGGCTCATATCCATAAGTATGGGTCTGTGTTTCGTTCTGCTCCATTTTATGATAAATATGCGTTTGCTCGTACCCTTCAAGGCAATATACTTCTTCGTGGAATTGGAGTCGGGGCAACAAGCCTCACTATTTGCGGAAACGCGGTAAGACCTTCCCCAGAGGAATGCGAACGTTTCCTTGGTATAGATTTATCGCACGAGCTTTCTGAAGTGGAAAAGGAATGCCGGGTACGAACAGATTATTTTCCTATAGGCAAAGCTTCTCGGAAGATAATGGACGCATCCAACCAATTGGGATATACAATGCGTCCGATGCCTAAATTCTGCGGAATTAAACCGTGTGTTTCTTGTGGCAACTGCATCCTTGGTTGTATACATGGCGCGAAATGGTCGGCGTTGGAGTACTTAGACAGCAGGGATAAAAAAATCAATGTTCTGCCTCATTTTTCAGTCACGGATATTATTCAGTCTCAAGGTAAAGCAATCGGGGTGCGGGGGAAGAGATGGAGTTTTTCTGGGAAACAATCTTTTTTTGCGGAGAAGACAATCCTTTGTGCCGGTGGAGTAGGGACACCGATCATCCTTCAGAATTCAGGACTTGATGCGGGAGAGAATTTTTTCCTCGATTTCTTTAATGTTGTCTATGGTTTTAAAAGTAACCTTGATCAGACTAAAGAAGTGTGCATGACTACAGTATGTGATATTTTCCATGAAGATAAAGGATTTCTCCTTTCCCCCTTCGTCGATATTAAGCCGGGATTTTTTGCCGTCGCTCCTAAAAATAACTTGGGAGCTGTGTTACAGTTAAATGATGCTTTGGGAATTATGGTTAAAATTACCGATGATAATAAAGGACGGGTATTGCCCGATGGGAAAATAGATAAAACGCCGACAGAAAGTGATTATGAAAAATTAAACGCAGGTGTTCAGGTCGCTAAGGAAATACTGTTGAAATGCGGTATCAATCAGAAGAAGGTTGTCGTTACCAATCCCCGAGGAGCTCATCCTGGGGGAGGGGCTGCTATTGGAAAAGTTGTTGATGAAAATCTGCAAACTCAAATAAAAAATCTATATGTGTGTGATTCTAGTGTTTTTAGAGAAGCTCCGGGGATGCCGCCGATTTTGAGCCTTTTATCTTTGGTGAAATGGTTTTCAAATAAATTGATTAGATGCGGATGAATATCACACAATTAATACGAAAAAAACAGGCGGTCCGGTGTTATACAAACAAAAAAGTTTCTAAACGGATCCTTAACCGAATTGTGAATGCCGGGCGATGGACCCCATCTATCCATGGATTTCAGCCTTGGCTGTTCAAGGTTGTTGTAAAAAAAAGGCTGATAAAACAGATTGCTGCAACATTAGTAGAAAAAAAGAGTAAAGTGGGTGTGGGGACAAATATATTTTTGCGTACCACTGCGGATACGATTTCTGACGCTACGGCAATTATTGTGGTTTATAATACCGGTGAATTTGTGCGATTTGCAGATCGATTGAGGAAGTCTTCATTAAATAATCGACGTGGGTATAAATTAATTGCGGAGTTGTCAGAAAGTCAGGCTGTCGGGGCTGCAATCCAAAATATGTTGCTCGTTGCTGAAGACTTGGGGGTCGGTTCTTGTTGGACTATCACCCCTCTGTTCTGTCAGAGAGAGATTAATCATATACTGGGAGAACGGAAAGATATGATGGCAATAATAACGCTAGGGTATCCTGCTTCGAAATCCAGGCGTTCACGAAGAAAACCGATTGCAGAAGTCTGTAGTTATTTTTAAAACAACATTATCATGAACACGTTTTCGCTATCCTCCCTCTTAATTATTATTTCAAGCATTTTGGTTATTGTTCTCGTCTTGTTTAAAGGAAAAGACCGGAGAATTAATAAGTTATGGGCATCTTTCTGTGTTTTTATATTGATCTGGGGGATTGGTGGTTATAAATTTTCAACAGTTTCTTCCGAAGAATCGGCTTTGTTTTGGTGGAAATTTGCTCATATAGGAGTTATATTCATTCCGGTAGTTTTCTACCATTTCATCTATGCTTTCCTTGATTTAAAAAGCAGCTCCCAGAGAAGATTCTTATTTCTACTCTATGGATTTGCTTTTTTGTTTCTCCTATTAAATGTGATGCCCGGGAAAAGGATATTTGTTGGAGATCTTAAGTTTGTTTTTAATCAATTTTATTGGCATGATTGGACAAAATATCGCAACCCACTCTATTTAGTTTTTTATATAGGGTTTTACTGGGTTCTGCTAGGATATGCTTTCTTTAAAATTGTAGCTAAATATCGCCATTCTACGGGGCTGCTTCGCAATCAATTAAAGTATTTTATTGCTATGTGTATCATGGGATGGTTAGGTCCCGAAGGCGATTATTTTATTGTTTTTAATATTAAAATCTATCCGTACACTAATTATCTTATTGCTCTTTATCCCATCATTTTTGCCTATGCTATTATCAAATACCGCCTCATGGATATCCGTGTGGCAGTTACCCGGGCCGGTATCAGTCTTCTGGTATACAGTTCCCTTTTAGGGATCCCTTTTTATTTGGGGTATCAGTCAGAGTCATGGCTGATCTCTACTACCGCCGCGATTATCTTTGCCCTGCCGGCGCCGTTTATTTACCGCTACTTCAGCGTAAAAGCTGAAAATCTGCTGTTAGCTCAGCAGAGGCATTACCAGAAGATCCTTCTTCAGGCAGCCAGCGGGATGGTAAAGGAGCATAACCTGAATAAATTACTTAAGCTTATCGTTTATATCATCAAAAAATCGGTAAAAATAAAATTCGCCGCGGTATATTTTTACGACCGGGATAACCGGACATATATTCTGAGTGCCAAAAGGACATCGGTGTACGCGCCGTTTAACCCGACGATCGAAGACGATTCGCCTTTAATCCATTATATCCGCAGGTACCGGGTTCCGTTTCTTTCTGAAGAAATACCGCATAAATTACGCCGGGCGTTCATTGATCATATGGGCACAGAGTTTGATCTGATCGTTCCCTCGATTATCAAAGACGGGGTCCAGGCGTTTCTGGTTTTGGGAGCTAAAATGGACCGGTCTCCCTATACCCCCGACGATATAAACGTGTTTACCATTCTTTCCCATCAGGGAGCTCTGGCGATCGAGAACTGCGTGTTCTTTGAGGAATTCCGTACGGTGCAGCAGGAGTTGTTTCAGGCGGAGAAGCTGGCTTCGATCGGCGGCCTTGCCGACGGTGTGGCGCATCAGATCAAGAACCGGCTGAACCACTTTTCTTTAGCCAGCGGTGAGCTGAAACTGGCGATACAGGATTTTCTGAAAAAACATCAGCAATTCGCCGACGATCAGCAATGCAAGGAAATATTCGAATACCTTACCAAGATCGCCAATTCGATTATCGAAAATGTCAAGCGGACCGATGATATCGTCAAAGGAATCCTTAATTTTACGCGGACGACGGAGAAGGATACGTTCTTCGGATATTTTTCTTTGCACGCGATGGTGGAGACGATCGTCAGTTTGCTTTTGATCAAGCATGAGAAAGAACATGTTCCTATCCATATTCTGCCGGATTCGATCGAGACAATCTGGGGAGTGAAATCACAATTGAACGAGGTTATTTATAACCTTCTGGACAACGCGTTCGAAGCGACCGAGGAAATGGATAATGTTCTCTCGGAGGAGGAGAAAAGCGAATACCTTCCCGAGATTACCATAAAAGCCGAAGATAGCAATGAGCATTACCGGATCACGATCGTCGATAACGGGATCGGGATCAAAGAAGAGGATAAGCCGAAAGTATTCGCCCCGTTTTTTACTACTAAGTCCTCCTATAAGTCCGGAAGCGGTATCGGGATGTATGTTGCCCGCAGAATCGTCGAGGAAAATCATACCGGGACGATTAACCTGGAAAGTCAGTATATGAAGGGGGTTACGGTCACGATTGAACTGCCCAAACCTCAGAAAAAATAATGAATAGCGTAGAGCGGTGAGCGTTCAGCGGATAGAGGAAAAGAACATATTTTTACATAACATAATAGAACACACCCTCTCATCCCGGGTCTGTAGACTATATACCGTATTGGTGATACAATTAGGGGCGCTGGGGCAAGATAACACCGGCGTTTGAAATAATCCATGAAGAGAACAGCAAAAAAAAACAATATTCTGGTCGGTGTCTGCGGCGGGATTTCCGCCTATAAAACCTGTGGTCTGGTGCGTCTGCTCAAGAAAAGCAAATATCAGGTCAAGGTGTTGATGACTGAAAGCGCAACCCGGTTTGTGACCCCGCTTACGTTCCAGACTCTTTCGGAAAACCCGGTCTACATCGATATGTGGCGTCTGCAGAACGCAGAAGAGATCAAGCATATTTCTTTAAGCCAGTGGGCTGATATCGCGGTCCTTGCTCCGGCTTCGGCAAATACGATCTCCAAGATAGCAAACGGGATTTGCGATAACCTGCTTGCCACGGTGATATGCGCGGTGCCGTCTAAAACTAAAGTTATTCTGGCGCCGGCGATGAATAAGAATATGTGGAAGAATCCGTTTATCCGGGAAAACGTAGAAAAACTTCAAAGCCTCTCTCAGTATGAAGTGCTCAATCCGGGCAAGGGAATGCTTGCCTGCGGGGTGTACGGAGAAGGCCGGATGCCTGAGGTAGAGGATATTTTTCGGAAAATAGAAGCGGAAGCACGCGGGTATACTACGCGCCTGCCTGCCGGCAGGCGGGGATCAATGCGGAATAAATAATTATGACAGTCTATTTTGTTGCTTTTCTTAGCATTAACCTTCTTGTTTTGCTGACGCTGACGGTTGTCCTTCTGCGGCGCCGGCCCGGTACGAAACAGTACCGCGAAGAGCTGGAAAAGAACCGGGAAGCGATCGAACGGCTGGTAAAAGATGAGATCGCCCGTAACCGGCAGGAAAGTTCGCTTGCCAGCCAGCAGTCCCGCAAGGAGATCATCGAAATCCTGACTTCGCTTACCCGTGTGAATGAGGAAAAAATAGAAAATATGCGGGAGACGATCCATAGTTCACTGAAGAACCTTCAGGACGATAATAGTCAGAAACTGGATCAAATGCGGGCGGTGGTCGATGAGAAACTCCACGCGACACTGGAAAAGCGCCTGGGAGAACAATTTAAACTTGTCAGTAATCAGCTTGAGTCAGTCCATAAGGGGTTGGGAGAAATGCAGAATCTCGCATCCAGTGTCGGAGATCTTAAAAAAGTCCTTACCAATGTCAAGACTCGCGGGACATGGGGAGAAATTCAGCTGGGCAGCCTGCTCCAGCAGATGCTGAGCCCTGGGCAGTATGAGACCAATGTCGTCACTAAACCGGGTAGCCGGGACCGGGTAGAATTTGCGATCAAGCTTCCCGGAGATAAGGGGGATCTCAAGAAACCTCTCTGGCTGCCGATCGACGCGAAATTCCCTCAAGAAGACTATCAGCTTCTCCAGCAAGCACAGGAGGCAGCCGATGTCGAACTGGCCGAGAAAGCCGCGAAACAGCTTGAGGTACGCATAAAAGCCGAAGCAAAAGCGATTAAAGAGAAATATATCGATCCGCCACATACGACCGATTTCGGGATCATGTTTTTACCGATCGAAGGGCTTTTTGCCGAGGTCATCAGACGGCCCGGGCTTATCGATGAAATTCAGCGGAACTGGCGGGTGACGATCACCTCACCGACGACTCTGGCGGTTTTTTTAAACAGCCTGCAGATGGGGTTTAAGACCCTGGCGATACAGAAGCGTTCCAGCCAGGTATGGCAGCTTCTGGGAGTGGTGAAGAACGAATTTTCAAAGTTCGGAGATATTCTCGAGAAGACGAAAAAGAAACTTCAGGAAGCGACCAATTCCATCGATGACGCCTCAAGTAAAACCCGCAATATCCAGACAAAATTAAGAAACGTCCAGGAATTGCCGGCGAATGATTCCGCCGGTAAACCCGTTATCGAAGGGGTCCCCGTTAGTGAGACTGATTAAAATAACCAATAACCAAGAAACAAGATACAAACAAATTCCAAGTCTCAATTATCAAACAGAGAAGGAACAAAAACCAATGCTGTATATTTCTTTATTGTTTCGTTTGGTTATTGGGAGTTGGTGATTATTTGGTTATTGTTTCTTGCATCTTGATTCTTTATAGTTTGCAATTTAACAAAATAGACATCTTCACATGTGACTATGTGTCGTGTGACGTGAATAATGTTGGTTGAAGTCAAGGTGATTCCCCGGGCAAAGAAAGAACGGATCGAGATTTCAAACGGAGGTTTAAAGGTTTATGTATGTGAAGCCGCCCGGGACGGTAAGGCCAACAAAAAAGTAATAGAGCTTCTGGCAACGTATTACCAGACAAAGAAGTACAACGTAAGCATTCGTAAGGGGCAGAAGCAGAGAAATAAGGTGATTGAAATAATTCAATGACGACCGGCTCCGACCTTTCCATCCGCGAAAAAAAAGATTGTTATCTCATCGAAGCTCCCGCGTTCAGTGGATGTACGTTCGGATTTACTAAAAACACACTCTCCGGGGATATTCCCGGAGACCTTCAACGTGTGCTCGGAGAGTTAAACGAAAAAGGAGGAATCGCTTCTCTGAAACAGATCCATTCGGCCCGTGTCCATACGGTAGAAGGAAGCGGCCGGTATGAAGGGGATGGGCTGTTTACGTGCCGGAGGAATCTTGTTCCGGCAGTCAGGACCGCGGATTGTCTGCCGCTGTTGTTTTATGATAAAAAGCAGGGGATGATCGGCGCGGTACATATGGGATGGCGGTCGGCGTATGCCGGAATTCTGAATAACCTCCCGTGCGATCTGTCATCCTGTACGGTCATCGCCTCTGTGGGATTACGCCGGTGTTGTTACCGGGTGGGAGAGGAGTTCGCCGGATACGGTGTTTTCAGAGATCATCTGCGCCGGGGAGAGGATGCACTGGTGTTTGATCCGGTATCTTTCGCCCGGACCCGACTGGTTGCTCAGGGCATGAAATCCGACGCCTTCTTCGATCTCAATATCTGCAGTCGTTGTTCTTCTTTGAATTCGGAATCGTTCCCCTCCTATCGCCGGGATAAAACCGACCGGAGAACCCTGTCCTTTATTCTATGGACGTAAACCAGATCGTACGATTGATTCAGAACGGTCAGGTCGTCGCTTTTTGCGGGGCCGGATTATCCTGCGGGAGCGGAATTCCCGCCTTTCGGGGTGAGGGAGGATTATGGGAGAAGTACGATCCGCAAAAATATGTTACCGAGGAAGGAATTGCCTGTTTGCTTCAGAAGAACCCTTCAGCGTTAAGAGATTTCGTCCTTGATGTACTCGGGGCCGTTTGCGCCGCCGTACCGAATGAAGCTCATCATCTGCTTGCCCGGCTGGAGAAGGAGGGGGTGCTTATCGGCACGATTACGCAGAATATCGACGGCCTTCATGTATTAGCCGGGACGCAGAACCTGGCGTTTCTCCATGGAGACATCTATCATTTCGCGTGTTCGGTCTGTGGACAGAAGGTAATATTCACTCAAGCAGATCTGAAAAGCTACCTTGCTTCATTGGCCCAGACTTCCAACCTTGAGGAAATTGTCCGTTTGCTTAAAGACCTCCTGGGGAGGTGTCCTGCCTGTGACGGGCTGCTTAAAAGCAGTGTGGTTCTGTTTGGCCAAATGCTTCCCGCTGATGAATTCACGAAAGCGCAAAGGTATATCGAACAAGCGAACGTTTTACTTTGTATCGGGACCAGTGGAACGATCTATCCGGCGGCTTCGGTGCCTTTTTTTGCCCGGGAAAGGGAGGTACGGATTATCACGGTCAATCCGCACAAGACCCTTCTGGATGAAATATCCGAGCATATCATCCCTCTTTCGGCGGTCGATTTTGCCCGTCAATACACGGCTCTTGCCCCGTTTTGACAATGCTGGTTTCTCAGCAGTCACGGTTACGTGCCCAATTCCACTTACGCGGCGGGCAAGGTAAGAAAATGCAGAAAAAAACGGGGTTTTCAACCTTCCGGCACCCCCGGAGGTTGCCAAGGGAAGGATACCTGCCTCCACTCCCGGAGTGGAGGTGGTACCTAAAAGGAAGGAAGAGAGATGTTGCAGGGAGCATGGAATAGAGAAAAAGCCAGATTTTGTTTTTATTCCCATTTTTTCAAAAATCTCCTTGACAAAAAGAATTCATATAGTATTATAAAGGTCATGCCTGCACCGCCCATGTAGCTTAAGGCGGTAGAGCATCCCGCCGCTCGCCTGGATAGCTCAGGGGTAGAGCACCTCCTTGGTAAGGAGGAGGCCATGGGTTCAATTCCCATTCCAGGCTGGGAAATAAGGCGGAATGGTCGTTCGGAAAGAATTCCGGCCGGGAGATGGAAACAAACGGGGATACTTCCAAATACCACTTTGGTGGGGTTGGGGTTTTTTAGTTTTTTCTGTTTAATTATTAAGGAATATCAATAATATACGATGAGAGATCTAATTGCGCTTTCCTGTACAACCTGTAAGAGAAAAAATTACTATACGACCAAGAATAAGCGTAAGCACCCGGAGAAAGTCTTGATTAAAAAGTTCTGCCGGTTTTGCCGTAAGCATCTGGATCATAAAGAGGCGAAAGCGTAATAGAAATTGAAAATTAAATATTAAATATTAAATATAGAAAATGAACAAGGTGTCCCATTTTTTCGCTTGTTGTTTTTCTCAGTTTTTGATATTTGCTTTTTGATTTAATATTAGGCCTGTAGCTCAATTGGCTAGAGCACTGGTCTCCAAAACCAGGGGTTGGGCGTTCGACTCGCCCCGGGCCTGTGTGAAAACTATACGTGCGTAACATATGTTGGGCAAAATAACAAAAATTCCGCAATTTTTAAATGAAGTCCGGGCCGAGTTGAAAAAAGTAAACTGGCCGGCCAGGGAAGAGTTGATTAACGCCACGATTCTGGTGCTTATCGCCGCGGTTCTGTTAACAACGTATATTTCGCTTCTTGACGTGGCCTTTTCCAAGCTCATTCAAATGTTTTTACGATAGTGCAGGGTATAATGAAGAATTGGTACATTGTCCACACCTTAAGCGGCGCCGAAGAGAAAGCGAAAGCAAATCTCCAGTCACGGATCAACGCGTTCAATATGCAGGAGCTCGTTGAAAAAATCGTGATTCCCAAGGAGCAGGTTACCGAGGTCCGTCTGGGAAAAAAGAGAGTACTGGAACGCAAGTTCCTCCCCGGATACATCCTGGTGTACATGGAAATGAACGATGAGGTATGGCTTTTTGTCAAACGTACCCCCGGTATCGCTAATTTTATCGGACAGGGGAGAAAACCATTGCCGATTCCCCAGGAAGAGGTGGATAAGATACTGGTGAAGGCTGAAGAAAGTAAAGCGAAGCCCGCGCCGAAAGTGCTTTTCGAGCAGGGAGAAAGTGTCCGGGTCATCGAAGGTCCGTTTGTGAACTTTACCGGGGTAGTCGAAGAGGTAAATGCCGAGAAAGGGAAACTGAAAGTTTCGGTATCGATCTTCGGACGAACGACGCCGGTGGAGCTGGAATTCTGGCAGGTAGAAAAAATCTGATGCTGCGCATCACGCAGATAAGCGCAGATAAAAAAACGCAGATGACCACAGATTGAGAGATATCTGCGATCATCAGTAAAAATCAGCGATAATCAGCGTAAAGGAGCGAAGCGACGATGGCGAAGAAGAAAAAAAAAGGAAAGAAGGCAGTCGGAAAGATTAAATTGCAGATACCTGCGGGACAGGCCAACCCGGCACCCCCGGTCGGACCGGCGTTAGGCCAGCACGGGGTGAATATCATGCAATTCTGTAAGTCGTTTAACGACCGGACCAAGCAGAAAGAAGGGCTGATCCTTCCGGTGGTCATCAGTGTCTATGAAGACCGTTCTTTTGATTTTATTATCAAAAGCCCGCCGGCGTCAGTTCTTTTGAAACGGGCCGCGAATCTGGCCAAAGCCAGCGGCCAGACCGGATCGGAGATTATCGGAGAGGTTACCAGGGACCAGGTTGTTGAGATCGCCAAGCAAAAAATGCAAGACTTAAATTGTATCGACATAGATCAGGCGGTAAAGATTATTTCCGGAACCGCGCGCAGCTGCGGCATTAAGGTGAAGGAAGGATAGAGATGAAAAGCAGCAAACGATTCCAGCAGGCGGTCAAAACAATCGATTCCGAAAAAATGCATTCTCTTGAGGAGGCTATCGCGGCCCTGCAGAGTGTCCCTCATCCCAAATTCGATCAAACCCTGGAAATATCCTGTAAATTACACGTCGACGCTACCAAGTCCGACCAACTTGTTCGCGGCGCGGTCGTGTTGCCTCACGGTACCGGGAAAGATATCCGTATCCTTGTATTCTGTGAGCCGGAAAAAGAACAGGAAGCTAAAGACGCCGGAGCCAGTTATGTCGGCGGTCAAGATCTGGCCGATAAAATCACGAAGGAAAACTGGCTTGATTTCGATTACTGCATCGCCACACCTAAATCCATGCCGATCGTCAGCCGTCTGGGACGCGTTCTGGGGCCGCGGGGACTTATGCCTTCGACCAAAACCGGAACGGTAACCGATAACGTGTCGTTCGCGGTCGGTGAAGCCAAAAAGGGGAAAATCGATTTTCGTATGGATAAGACCGGGTGTGTTCATGTCGGCGCGGGAAAAGCTTCCTTTAGCCCGGAAGCGCTCAAAGAAAATGTGAACGCTTTTCTTGACGCGTTGAAGCATGCTCGTCCGGCGGCGGCAAAAGGAGAATTTATCGGTTCGGTGTATCTTTCATTAACAATGAGCCCCAGTGTAAGGATTCAGGTGTAATCGCATGAAGAAAATCGGTACATTATATCGCGAAAATATCATTGAAACGATGCAGAAACAGAAGACGGACGCCAATGCCTGCGTGTTTGTCAGTTTTACCAAGATGAAAGCTTTCCCGTTCAATGTTCTGCGCAATGATCTGCGTCAATTGAACTCCCGGTTCTTCGTCGCTAAAAAGACTCTTATCTGCCGTGCTTTCCAGGACTTGGCGAAAAACGGCGATTCTCAGATGCTCGATACGATCGAAGCAATTGTTTTTATTCATGATGATGACGTGGTGAAGACCTGTAAAAAGCTGGTTGATTTCGCTTCAGATAATGAGGGAGCCCTGGATATAAAAGGCGGTTGTTTGAAAGAAGAGGTGATTGAGAAAGAAAAGATTATCGCTTTAGCCAAGCTGCCGTCCCGGGAAGTCCTTCTGGGGATGGCCGTATCGACAATCGCCGCGCCGCTTTCAGGATTTGTTTCATCGATGAATCAGGTCATCGTCAAGTTTTTATGGGCCGTGAACGAAGTTAAAAAGAAAAAAGAATCATCGTAAGGTAAAGAGGAGGGTATTATGTCAAAAGTTGAGGATGTCTTGAAAGTTATTGAGGAGATGACGGTATTAGAGCTTTCCGAGCTCGTTAAGCAATGCGAGGAAAAGTTCGGAGTGACCGCCAGCGCCCCGGTTGTCGCCGGAGCTGTCGCCGGAGCCGGAGCTGCCCCCGCTGAAGAAGAAGAAGAAAAGACTTCTTTCACCGTGGAACTGAAAGCTGCCGGTGGTAATAAGATCGCCGTCATTAAAGAGATTCGCGCGATTACCGAACTGGGCCTGAAGGAAGCCAAAGAGCTGGTTGATTCCGCGCCCAAGGCGGTCAAAGAAGGCGTGACCAAAGAAGACGCTGAAGAGATCAAGAAAAAACTGGAAGCGGCGGGAGCTCAAGTCGAGTTAAAATAATATGTCAGGGATTGCAGTGATTCGGGGATAGATTACAGTGATGACAAGGAATCTCCGTAATCATTATTTAATCACCGGAATCAACATAAGGTAGGTGTTAATGTCCTGGGCCAAAAGAGCAAATTTTTCCAAAATAAAAAAAGAACATTCGATGCCGGGGCTTCTGGAGCATCAGATCAATTCGTTTAAGGAATTCCTGCAGATGGACATTGTTCCGGAAAAACGGCGCAATGTAGGCTTAAAGGAAATCTTTAACGAAGTGTTTCCCATGGAATCTCCCGATCGGCAATATCGCCTGGAGTTCGTTTCTTATTCGTTAAGCCGGCCGCGGTATACTCCTGAGGAATGTAAACGCCGCTCTCAGACCTATGCGGCCCCCTTGCGTGTGGTATTGCGTCTGATAGGCCCCTCTAATATTATTAAGGAACAGGAAATTTATCTTGGCGATATCCCTCTGGTTACCGATGTCGCGTCTTTTATTATCAACGGAGATGAACGGGCGATCGTTAATCAGCTGCAGCGTTCACCGGGAGTTTTCTTTGAAGAAGAGCCTCATCCCACGGGCAAGAGAATCTATTACGCCCGGATTATTCCTTACCGCGGATATTGGCTGGAATTCCGCTGTGATGTCAACGATACCATTTCCGGTATCGTCGATCGCCGGAAAACCTTTCCCGCCACGCAGATCCTGCGGCTTCTCGGCCTTTCGACCAACGATGATATATACAAATATTTTTCCGATAAACCTTACCCGGAAGTAGTTAATACCGTCAAAAAGGATAATACGAAAAACCGGGAAGAAGCCTTCCTCGATTTTTATAAAAAGATGCGTCCGACCGAACCGATTACGCTGGAGGCGGCGCAGGAAGTCTTCAAGCGGATGTTTTTGGACCATAAACGTTACGACCTGGCACGGGTCGGACGGTATCTGATCAATAAAAAGCTTGATATGAATTTGTCCCTGAATAAGCGGTCTCTGGATCTGGATACGGTGGTGGAGATCGTTAAGAAACTTCTGCAGGTCAAGGCCGGTGAGGCTGAAGTCGATGATATCGATCATCTGGCCAACCGGCGGGTAAAACTTATCGGGGAGCTCCTGCAGCATCAGGTTCGTATCGGACTATTCCGGGTGGAGAGGACGTTTGTGGAACGATGTTCTCTTGTTTCGGGAAATGAATTTTCCATTCAACATCTGATTAATTCACGGGCTTTTTCCGTCCAGATCCATGATTTCTTCGCCCGCAGTCCCTTATCGCAGTTTTTAGACCAGACCAATCCTATCGCCGAGATGACCCATAAGCGGCGGTTATCGGCAATGGGACCGGGAGGTCTTTCCCGGGAACGGGCGGGATTTGAGGTGCGGGATGTGCATCCTTCCCATTACGGCCGGATCTGTCCTATTGAGACCCCGGAAGGGCCCAATATCGGACTCCTGGTGTCGTTGACAACCTATGTGAAAATTAACCCGTTGGGATTTCTGATCACACCCTATCGTAAGGTGGAAAACGGGACGTTGACCAATAAAGTCGATTATCTGACCCCCAATGAAGAAGAAAACCGGATGATCGCCCAAATGACTCCCAATGTGGATGAATCCGGGAAGATCGTCGATAAGACGATTTATTGCCGGTATAAAGGGAAATATCCGGAGGTAAAACCTTCGGCTCTGGAATACATGGATATTTCGTTTAAACAGATCGTTTCGGTCGCGGCGGCATTGGTTCCCTTTCTGGAACATGACGACGCAAACCGCGCGCTTATGGGCTCGAACATGCAGCGTCAGGCCACACCTTTGTTGTATCCGGAGGAACCGTTGGTGGCGACAGGAATGGAGGAAACCGTTGCCCGGGAGTCGGGAGCGGTGGTTGTCGCCAAAGAAGCCGGCGTAGTTGAAGAAGTAGACGCGACCCATATCCGGATCGGAAAACTTGTCTACAATATGAAGAAATTCCAGCGTTCCAACGCCGATACCTGTATCAATCAACGGCCGCTGGTGCATCCGGGGATATCAGTCAAGAAAGGCCAGGTTATCGCCGACGGGATGGCAACTCATAACGGAGACCTTGCTCTGGGGCGCAATCTTCTGGTCGCGTTTATGTCCTGGCGGGGATATAATTTTGAAGATGCAATCGTAATTAACGAACGGCTGGTTAAAGAAGATATTCTGACCAGTGTTCATGTGGAAAAATTTGAAATAGAAGCGAGGGAGACCCGTCTGGGGAATGAAGAAGTTACCCGGGATATTCCCAACGTAAGCGAAGAGGCCCTGCGTAATCTCGATGAACAGGGCGTTATCCGGGTGGGAGCGGAGGTTATCCCTGATGATATTCTGGTCGGCAGGGTTACGCCCAAGACCGAAAAAGAATTATCACCGGAAGAACGCCTTCTGCGGGCGATCTTTGGCGAAAAAGCCGCCGACGTAAAAGATACCTCACTGCGGGTTCCGCCGGGGGTAAGCGGAGTCATTATCAACGTCGAAGTCTTTCAGCGCAAGGATAAGGGAAGGAAATCAAAAAAAGAAAAAACCGAAGAGCTTAAAAAACTGAAAGAAATCGAGAGATATTACGCGGAAGAAAAGGATATTCTGGAAAGAGAAAAGAAAAAGAGGCTTGCCGCGGTTCTGGGTAAGGATGAAAATAAGATTAACGCGAAAGACATCGAAGACGATGAAGAAGCCCGTTCGATCGCGAATATCTATGAAGAGAGGCTTCAGGAACTGGAGATCGAAAAAGAGCTGGAAATCACCAAGATTCGCAAGGGAGATGAGCTCCCCGCCGGCGTTTTGAAACGTATTGTGGTCCACGTGGCCATGAAGCGTAAAATTCAAGTAGGGGATAAACTTTCCGGACGGCATGGAAATAAAGGCGTTATCGCCAAGATCCTTCCCGAAGAAGACATGCCGTTTATGGAAGACGGTCAGCCGGTTGATGTCGTGCTGAACCCTCTCGGCGTCCCTTCCCGTATGAACGTGGGACAGCTTCTGGAAACTCACCTGGGGCTGGCCTGTAAAAAGCTGAACATCACGGTAGCCGCTCCCATTTTTGAGGAGACGACCGAAGAAAGGACGGAAGAAACCCTGAAGAAAGCGGGGATGTCCGGGTCGGAAAAAGTAACGCTTTTTGATGGATTTACGGGAAAGCCCTTTGAGCAGACCGTTTCCATCGGATACATGTACGTTATGAAACTTGTCCATATGGTCGATGATAAAATTCACGCGCGTGCCATCGGGCCGTATTCTCTGATTACTCAGCAGCCGCTGGGCGGGAAGGCTCAATTCGGTGGACAGCGTTTTGGTGAAATGGAAGTGTGGGCGCTGGAAGCTTATGGCGCGGCATTTACCCTGCAGGAAATGCTCACGGTAAAGAGCGATGATGTCGAAGGAAGAACCCGTATTTATGAAGCTATCGTACGGGGTGAACAGAAGTTCAGACCTTCGGTCCCTGAATCTTTTAACGTGTTAATGAGGGAACTGCAGGGATTGTGTTTGGATATTCGAGCAGAAAAGGAGTCTAAGATATGATTGAAGAGGCCACCTTTTTTGATAAGATCACCGTCAAACTCGCTTCAGCGCAGATTATCCGCAGCTGGTCCAGCGGTGAAGTTAAAAAAGCCGAGACCTTAAACTACCGTACGTTGAAGCCCGAAAAAGACGGGCTTTTCTGTGAACGGATTTTCGGTCCGGTAAAAGACTGGGAATGCCATTGCGGTAAGCTCAAAGGGATTAAATTCAAAGGTATGAAATGTGACCGCTGCGGCGTAGAAGTGCTTCATTCTTCCATTCGCCGCCAGCGCATGGCGCATATCGATCTGGCGACGCCCTGCACCCATATCTGGTTTTTTAAAGTCCTGCCTTCGCGCATCGGCGCGTTGCTCGATTTAAGTATCAAGGAACTAGAAAAAGTTATTTATTACGAAGAACACGTCGTTATTGATCCGGGAGATACGCCTCTGAAGAAAGGACAGCTCTTAAACGAAGATGAATACCAGAAAGCGTTAAGCGAATATAAAAACAATTTTAAGACGGGAATCGGAGCTGAGGCCGTTCGCGACCTGCTGAGCGAGCTCGAGTTGAATAAACTGAGCAAATCGATACGAAAAGATATCGAGAACAGCAAGACTTCTTCTCTGAATAAAAAATTACTCCGGAGGCTTAAAATCATCGAGGATTTCAATCGTTCGGGGAATAACGCCGAATGGATGGTCCTGGATGTCGTTCCGGTAATCCCTCCCGATCTTCGTCCTCTGGTTCCTCTGGAAGGGGGACGGTTTGCGTCTTCGGACTTAAACGATTTGTACCGGCGGGTAATCAACCGCAATAACCGTCTGCATAAACTTATTACCCTGGGGGCTCCGGAGATCATTATCCGTAACGAAAAAAGAATGCTTCAGGAGGCCGTCGACGCGCTGCTTGAAAATGGGCGTCACGGACGCGCGGTTATGGGGCATCAGAACCGCCCCTTAAAAAGTCTTTCGGATATGCTGAAAGGGAAACAGGGACGTTTCCGTCAGAATCTTCTGGGGAAACGCGTGGATTATTCCGGCCGGAGCGTTATCGTCGTCGGGCCGGAATTGAAACTCCATCAATGCGGATTGCCTAAACAAATGGCTCTGGAATTGTTTGAACCGTTTATTATCAAAAAACTCCGCGAAAAAGGGTTTGTTCATACGATTAAAGGCGCCCGCCGGATGGTGGAACGGGCCCGGGTCGAGGTCTGGGATATTCTGGAAGAAGTTATCCAGGGGCATCCGGTGATGCTCAACCGCGCGCCGACATTGCACCGGCTGAGTGTGCAGGCGTTTTACCCGATGCTGGTGGAAGGGAAAGCTATCCGTCTGCATCCTCTGGTCTGCGCGGCATTTAACGCCGATTTCGACGGAGACCAGATGGCTGTGCACGTACCCCTTTCTCTGGAAGCTCAGTCTGAGGCGAAACTGATCATGCTTTCGGTGAATAATATTTTCTCGCCGGCCGACGGAAGACCGATCATTACGCCCAGTCAGGATATTATTCTGGGATGCCGGTTCCTTACGGTGGAAAAGCCCGATGCCCGAGGGCAGGGATTGATCTTCTCCTGCGCCGAGGAAGCCGTTACCGCCTACCAGGATGATGAAGTAGAGCTACACGCGAAGGTAAAGGTTCGGATAAAAGAAGGGGAAGGAACGAAAATCGTTGAAACGACCGTGGGAAGAATTATTTTTAACCAGATCCTTCCCGAAGGATTTGGGTACGTGAATGAAGTGCTGGGGAAGAAAAATGTTTCCCGCATTATCAGCGATTGTTATAACAATTTTGGCCATCATCGTACAATTGTATTGGTAGATGACCTGAAAGACCTGGGGTTCGAATACGCTACGTTAGGCGGGGTAAGTATGGGAATTAATGACCTGACTATCCCGGAGAAGAAAGAAGAGTGTATCAAGGAAGCGACCGATGAGGTTTCCCGGGTCCAGGATCAGTATAAAAAAGGAATTATTACCGAACGGGAACGGCACAATAAGATTATCGATATCTGGACCAAGACGACCGACCGGGTTTCCGATCTGGTGTTCAGAAGCCTGGATCATTTTAATCCGATATTTATGATGGCCGATTCCGGCGCCCGTGGTTCGAAACTGCAGATTCGTCAGCTGGCGGGAATGCGGGGACTGATGGCGAAGCCTTCGGGGGAAATCATCGAGAACCCGATTACCTCCAGCTTCCGGGAAGGGTTGACGGTTCTGGAATTTTTTATTTCGACTCACGGCGCGCGGAAAGGATTGGCCGATACCGCGCTTAAGACCGCCGATGCTGGTTATCTTACCCGGCGGCTGGTTGATGTCGCGCAGGAGGTCATTATCATCGAACCCGATTGTGGCACGGTAAACGGGATTACCGTTTCGGAAATCGTTGAGGGGGATGAAGTCGTGGTGTCTCTGCCCGAACGTATCGTGGGAAGAGTCGGTCTCGATAATATCGTGGACATTGTCAGTGACGAGGTGATCCTGAAAGTCGGGGAGATTATTACCGAGGAGGTCGCCGAGAAAGCCCCCCTGGAAGAGCCCGCCGAAAAAGAAACA
>CAZABB010000010.1:21698-56040 GCA_964483625.1 uncultured Planctomycetia bacterium
AATAGAACGATTAGGCCTGGAAAAGATACGGATACGCAGTGTGTTGACCTGTGAGGCCGAACGCGGCGTATGCGCGAAATGTTACGGCAGAAATCTGGCGACGGGGAAAATGGTCGAAATCGGAGAAGCGGTAGGAGTTATCGCGGCCCAGTCGATCGGGGAACCGGGAACTCAGCTGACGATGCGTACCTTCCATATCGGGGGAACCGCCTCAAGAGTGGCCGAACGTTCGTTTATTAAAGCTAAGGATTCCGGCACTGTGAATTATCACGCGCTGAAAGTAGCGCGGAAAAATAAAATGTTCGTCGTTCTCAACCGGAACGGTATGATCAGCGTCAATGACGAGCGGGGCATAGAATTGCAGCGTAATCCCGTGCCACAGGGGTCATTCATCTATGTTGAAGACGGCGGCAAAGTGGAGAAAGATAAGATTTTTGTCCGGTGGGATCCTTATTCTTCGCCGATTCTGACTGAAGTTGCCGGTAAGGTAAAATATGAAGATATTATCGACGGAGTGACCATCCAGGAGGAAATGAACCTTACGACCGGAAGAAAAGAGAGAGTCGTCGTCGAATTTAAGGGTGATTACCATCCCCAGATTCTCATTCTGTCGGAACAAGAGGAAGTGCTGGGAATCTATCCGTTGCCGACGGGAGCCCATATTATGGTTGAAGAAAACGCCAGACTTGAAGGCGGAGATATTGCGGCGAAGACGCCGCGGTTGGTCGCCAAAACTCGGGATATTACCGGTGGTTTACCGCGGGTCGCCGAACTGTTCGAGGCGCGAAGGCCTAAGAGTCCGGCGATTATCTCCGAAATCGACGGATTCGTGGAATTCAGCGAGGAAAAAGGCGAACGGAAAATTATCGTGCGTTCAGCGACGGGGATGAAGAAAGATTATACTCTTCCTATCGGGACGCACCCGATCGTATACAAGGGAGACCAGGTGATTGCCGGACAACAGCTCACCGAAGGCCCGATCGTGTTGCAGGATATTCTGCGGGTGTGCGGCGATAAGGTTCTTCAGGAATACCTGGTGAATGAGATTCAGGAGGTCTACCGTCTGCAGGGAGTGCGAATTAACGATAAACATATCGAAACCATTATTCGGGAAATGCTTAAGAAAGTGCGTATCATCGATTCGGGAGACACCTCGTTTTTGCCGGGTGAGAATATCGATAAATGGGCGTTTAAGAAAGAAAACGAAAAGGTGCTGAAAAAGAACGGGAAGCCGGCTTCGGCTTCACCGCTGCTTCTGGGGATTACCAAAGCTTCGTTGAGCACCGACAGTTTTATCTCCGCGGCGAGTTTTCAGGAAACAACCAGAGTCCTTACCGATGCTTCCGCCAGCGGGAAAGTGGATGATTTAAAGGGGCTGAAAGAAAATGTAATTGTCGGGCATCTCGTTCCGGCAGGTACGGGTTTGAAAGAGTATCGAAGTGTTGAGGTGAAAAAATGCCAACAATAGCGCAGCTTATCCGGAAGAAGAGAGTACCGAAGATGAAACGAACCAAATCCCCGGCGCTTAAATGCTGTCCGCAGAGACGGGGTGTATGCCTTCAGGTGAGAACGATGACTCCGAAAAAACCGAATTCGGCCTTACGTAAGGTCGCCAGGGTCCGCCTGACCAATTCGGCGGAGGTTTCGGCGTATATTCCCGGTGAAGGCCATAATCTGCAGGAGCACTCTATCGTTATGGTCCGGGGTGGCCGTGTCAAGGATTTACCCGGGGTACGTTACCATATCGTGCGGGGCGCTCTGGATACCCAGGGAGTACAGAACCGTAAACGATCACGGTCAAAATACGGAGCAAAACGTCCGAAAAACAAATAATCGAATGAAGACACGATGTATAGAACAAATCAATATACGTGAAGATAAATTGTTTTGTCTGAATTCGACCCCGCCTTCTATGCGGGGTAAGAAATATACGTTTTGTTATTTAAAGGAAGGCAGTGTAACATTGCAACCACCGTTTTCTAGAATTGCTTAGAGGGCGGGGTTTAATTCGACCATACAGCTTAGGATCATTTCACTCCATAAGCTGTGGTTTCATTAAAGGAGGAATTAAAGAATGAGAAGGCGACGAGCCCCCAAAAGAGAGGTATTATCAGATCCGAAATATGATTCGTCGATTATCGGCCGCTTTATCAATATCGTGATGCGCGATGGCAAGAAGTCGACGGCACAGCAAATTATTTATGACGCGTTTGATCTGGTACACCAGCGCTTTAAAGAGGATCCTCAAAAGGTCTTTTTTTCGGCTCTGGATAATGCCCGGCCTCGTCTTGCGGTAAAACCGCGCCGTATCGGCGGAGCAACCTATCAGGTTCCTCTGGAGGTACCCAAGGACCGGGGGATATTCATCGCTTTGCGCTGGATGAGGGATTACGCCCGCGCGAAAAAAGGGAAACCAATGAGTGCCAAACTTGCCGATGAAATCTGTTCCGCGTACAAAAATGAGGGAGCCGTGATCAAGAAAAAAGACGATACTCACAAGATGGCCGAGTCGAACAAGGCCTTCGCGCATTTCAAGTTTTAATAGCAAGGGAAAACGTTTCATTAAGCAAGGCAGGCATAGACAGTGACGACAAAAACTCAGATGAAAGAAGAATTACAGTTTATTCGCAATATTGGTTTCGTCGCCCATATCGACGCGGGAAAGACGACGACGACCGAACGTATTCTTTATTACAGCGGCCGGCTGTATAAGATCGGAGAAGTTCATGAGGGAACGACAACGACCGATTGGATGCAGCAGGAACGCCAGAGGGGGATTACCATTACCTCAGCGGCAACCTATTGTCGCTGGAAAGATTGCAACATCAACATCATTGATACTCCCGGGCATATCGATTTCACGGTAGAGGTCGAACGTTCCTTGAAAGTGCTTGACGGCGCGGTCGTCATTTTCTGCGGCGTGGGAGGAGTTGAGCCCCAGTCGGAGACGGTATGGCGTCAGGCGGATAAATACAAGGTTGCCCGGATCGCCTACGTGAATAAGATGGACCGGGTCGGGGCCGATTTCTATAACGTGATTGCCGAGATGCACGATAAACTCGCGGCAAATCCGCTGGTGGTTCATCTGCCGATTTACGCCGATGACGAATTTGTCGGCATTGTCGATGTGATTAAAAATAAAGCGATCTATTCCGAGGATGAAATGGGAGTTAAGGTTACGCTGAAAGATATTCCCGACGAAATGAAAGAAAAAGCGGCTCAGTACCGGGACAAAATGGTCGAGCAGCTTTCCGAACTCGATGACGCCCTTATGAATAAGTTTTTAAACGGCGGGGATTTCAGCGAGGAAGAGCTTGTGTCGATGATACGGACGTATACGTTGCAGAACCAAATTACTCCCGTTTTATGCGGAAGCGCGTTTAAGAATAAAGGGATTCAGGTCCTTCTGGACCGTATTTGCGATTGGCTCCCTTCACCCCGGGATGTCGGGGCCGTTACCGGAATCAATCCTCGTACCCATAAGTCCGAAGAAAGAGAGATGGCGTATAAAAGCCCTTTTTGCGGACTCTGTTTTAAAGTGTTTACCGATCCGTTTGTGGGGAAACTGTTTTATGTGAGAGTCTATTCGGGTAAAGTTTCCTCCGGCGGGGATGTATATAACGTAACGAAGGAAAAGAAAGAACGGATTAATAAGATCGTCCGGATGCACGCGAACAAACAGGAGATTATCTCTGAAGCCAAAGCCGGAGATATCGTATGTCTGGTCGGCCTCAAAGAGACCGTTACCGGAGACACGCTCTGTGCTCACAGCCATCAGATCCTTCTGGAGAAAATGAAATTTCCCGAACCGGTCGCGTCGATGGCTATTGAACCCAAATCTCAGCAGGACCAGGAAAAATTGCTGGAGGGTCTAAGAAAACTCGAAGAAGAGGACCCTTCGTTTAAGTTCTCTTATAATAAAGATACGGGTCAGAACCTTATTTCCGGAATGGGGAAACTGCACCTGGAGGTAATGGTTGACCGCCTCCTGAACGATTTTAACGTAAAAGCCAAAGTAGGTAAGCCCTGCGTAAGCTATAAAGAATCCCTTACCCGTCGTACGACCGCGACCGGTAAGTTTATTCAGCAGACGGGAGGAAGAGGCCAATATGGTCATGTGGTTTTTGATATGGTCCCTCAGGATAAAGGGACCGGTATTTTATTTGAGAATAAAATCAAAGGGGGAATTATCTCCAAGGAATTCATTCCTTCGGTGCGGGACGGGGTATATGAGGCGGCCGAAAGCGGGATCCTGGGGGGATACCCGGTAATCGATATCAAGGTAATCCTCGTCGACGGATCGTATCATGATGAGGATTCCTCAGAGTTGGCGTTTAAAATAGCCAGTGAGATGGCCTTTAAAGACGGGTTAAGAAAAGGGTCTCCGACATTGCTTGAGCCGATCATGGGCCTGGAGGTAGTTATTCCCGAACAATACCTCAGCCAGATCATCGGTGATTTAAATACCCGGAGAGCCCAGATTACGAATATTTCCGAACGGAAAAATATGAAGGTGATTAAAACCGAAGTTCCTCTGGTGGAGGTATTCGACTATGCCGATGTGTCAAGAAACTTGACACAGGGCAGAGCTTCATATACAATAGAGCCTTTATATTATGAGAAGGTACCCAGTGAAATTATGACAAAAATATTAGGTTAATTAAGGAGGTGAACGTATGGGCAAGGAAAAATTTGTTAGGTCGAAACCACACTTGAACATCGGAACGGTAGGACATGTTGACCATGGTAAAACCACGCTTACTTCGGCCATTACCAAATTTTTAGCCAAAACCGGTGGGGCAACGGAGCTTAAGTATGAAGATATCGATAAAGCTCCCGAAGAAAAAGAACGCGGCGTTACTATTAATATCGCGCACGTTGAATATGAAACCGAACAGCGTCATTACGCGCATATCGACTGTCCGGGTCACGCCGATTACATCAAGAACATGATTACCGGTGCGGCTCAGATGGACGGATCTATTCTGGTTGTTGCCGCGACTGACGGCCCGATGCCGCAGACTCGTGAACATATTCTTCTTGCCCGTCAGGTAAACGTTCCCGCCATTGTCGTGTATATTAATAAAACCGATCAGATGGATGATAAAGAATTGATCGATCTGGTTGAAGTCGAAGTCAGAGATCTTCTATCCAAATATGAATTTCCCGGTGATGACATTCCGGTCATTAAAGGGTCGGCCTTAAAAGCACTTGAGGATATGGAAGCGGGCAATTTCGATTCCGAACACGTCAAATCACTCGGTGAGTTGATGAAAGCGGTCGATTCATATATACCCACACCGAAGCGTGAAGTCGACAAACCGTTCATTATGGCGGTGGAAGACGTATTCTCGATCTCCGGAAGAGGGACTGTTGTTACCGGAAGAATCGAACGGGGCAAGGTTAAGGTAGGTGAAGAGATCCAGCTGGTAGGTATCGCTGATGAACCAAAAAAGACAGTTGTCACCGGAGTAGAGATGTTCCGTAAACTTCTTGATGAAGGTCAGGCGGGAGATAACGTCGGATTACTCTTACGCGGTATTGAAAAAGACGATGTCGAACGGGGCATGGTTGCTTGTCATCCGGGAACAATAACCCCTCATAAGAAATTCAAAGCTCAGATTTACGCGTTGAAAAAAGAAGAAGGGGGAAGGCATACGCCGTTTTTCGGAGGATACCGGCCGCAGTTCTATTTCCGTACCACTGACGTGACCGGGACGATGAAACTGCCTCAAGGGGTGGAAATGGTTATGCCGGGAGATAACGTAACCGTCGATGTGGAACTCATTCAGCCGGTCGCGATTGAGAAGGAATTGCGTTTTGCTATCCGTGAAGGGGGAAGGACCGTCGGAGCAGGCGTAGTTACCGAAATTACAGAATAACTGCCGGTAAGAAGCGAAAGGCGCAAGGGTTAATCTATGCTTAAATTACGTATACGATTGAAAGCATTTGATCACAGGCTGCTTGATCAATCAACCAGTGAGATCGTCGATGTGGCCCTTCGGACCGGAGCCAAGGTGAACGGACCGATTCCCTTGCCGACAAGAAAAAAGATTTATACCGTCAACCGCTCGACAAATATGGATAAAAAAGCGCGAGAGCAATTTATGCTGGCTGTACATAAACGAATTATCGATCTGGACAGTCCTACGCCTAAGACAATCGACGCTCTTCGTAAGCTGAATTTGCCCAGCGGGGTAAACGTAGAAATTAAACAGGAAGTTTAAAAAAAGCGTTTGCGCGATCAAAGCGGTTAAACGTAGGGTGAGGGGGTTTTACACGCCCTCCGCTCTTAATTTTAATATTATTATGTTAAAAGAACTGTTTGGGAAAAAACTGGGAATGACGCAAATTTTTACCGAAGAGGGAGAACTGATCGGGGTAACGCTGATCGAGATCGAACCGGCGTGTGTCCTGGAGAAGGTGACCTATGCGAGGAAAGAAAAAGTACGGATCGGCTGTTTCAAGGTTCCCCAGGGGAAAGAGCGTAAGGTAAAAAAACCCCAGGCCGGTTATTTCAAGAAGCTGGGAGTCTCGCTGTTTAAATTTCTCAAAGAGGTCGATTTTGATGCTGCGGGAGAGTTTACGCCCAAACAGGAGATCGGAATCGACATCTTTGCCGAGGGAGAAAAAGTCAACGTAAGAGCGAAAATGAAAGGACGCGGGTTTCAGGGAGGCATGCGGCGGCATGGCTGGGCTGGTCAGCCCAGAAGTCACGGCCACACGATGCATCGTCGTCTCGGTTCCGCGGGAGCCTGCAGTTATCCGGCAAAAATCATCAAAGGATTGAAAATGCCGGGCCATATGGGAGATGCCTATCGCACGGCAAAGAACCTGGAAATCGTAAAAATCGAACCGGAAGAAAATCTTCTGTTCGTAAAAGGATCCGTTCCGGGCAGTGTGGGAAGCATTGTTTCGGTCCATAAGCAAAGCGCATGAAGACAAAAGAGATAAAAGAATTATCGGTTTATAACCAGAAAGGGAAAGCGATATCCAAATATTCCCTGGATGAAAAGGTATTTGACGGTAAGGTCAGCCATTCTCTGATGCATCAGGCGGTGGTAACGTACCTGGCCAATCAGCGAATTGGATCGGCGAAAACCAAAAAGCGCGGTGAGGTCTCCGGCGGAGGTACTAAACCCTGGCGCCAAAAAGGAACGGGCAGGGCCCGGGTCGGATCGATCCGTTCGCCGCTCTGGCGGGGCGGAGGAGTGACTTTTGGTCCGGCACCGCGGGATTATCGAAAAAAATTCCCCCAGAGAATGAAAATACTGGCACTCAAAAGCGCGTTGAACGCGAAGGTCAATGATAACGAATTGCTTATTCTTGATCAGCTCAATCAGGAAAGTAAAAAAACCAAAGATTTCGTCGCTATCCTGCGCAGTCTTAAAATAAGTCAGGCCAAAATACGTCTGGTCGCCGACTCCTTCAGCGAAGAGATTAAACTGGCGACCCGTAATCTTCCCAACGTGGAATTGTCCCGGGGGCAGGATCTCACGACGTATACGGCGATAGATTGCGAAAAAATACTGTTTGAGAAAGAAAGTCTTCTTAAATTAGAAGAAAAAGTGAAAAAATGGCTGTAACGAAACATATTCATTCAATAATCGAATCGCCGTATATTACCGAAAAAACAACGGCAGCCGCCGGGAACCGGCAATATATGTTCGTGGTGGCTAAAGGAGCCAATAAGATCGAAATACGCCGGGCCGTGGAAACCTTATACAAAGTAAAGGTCAAGAAGGTAAACGTCCTTACGCATAAGGGGAAAATGAAACGTCTGCGTTGGGGCCAGGAAGGAAGAACTCCGGCCTGGCGTAAGGCGATCGTGACATTGCACCAGGGACAGGAAATCAAATTCATTTAACGAGGTAAGCTATGGGATTAAAAAAGTTTAAACCGGTTACGCCGACATTACGCTACAAGGTAACCAGTGACTTTTCCGAGGTAACCAAGAAAAAACCGGAAAAATCGCTCACAAAAGCTTTACGTAAAAGCGGCGGGAGAAATGCCGACGGGAGGATAACCATGCGGCATCGCGGCGGCGGCCATAAGCGACGGTATCGCCTGATTGATTTTAAACGCGATAAGTATGATATCCCGGGTAGTGTCGTGGCCGTTGAATATGACCCCAACCGCAGTGCTCGGATCGCATTGATCGAATATGCCGATAAAGAACGTCGGTATATCATTCATCCCAACGGACTCATCGTAGGCGGTCAGGTGATGAGCGCTTCCGATTCTCAGATTGATATTAAACCGGGCAATGCCATGAAATTAGAACATATGCCGCTGGGGACCGAAGTTCATAATATTGAACTCCAACCCGGCAAGGGTGGGACCATGGTCCGCAGTGCCGGCTCATCGGCTCAGGTCATGGCTAAAGAACGCGGGTTTGCGCAGTTACGTATGCCTTCGGGAGAAATCCGGTTGGTAAAACTTATCTGCCGGGCAACCGTAGGTCAGGTGGGAAATATCGAACATGCCGCGTGCGTGGACGGAAAGGCGGGAAAAACCCGCTGGCTGGGACGGCGTCCCAAAGTACGCGGCGTGGCGATGAATCCGGTAGACCATCCGCACGGCGGGGGTGAAGGGAAGGCCGGGCAGGGGAATCCTCATCCGGTAACTCCCTGGGGAAAACCAACCAAAGGCGGAAAAACCCGTAAACCCTATAAAATGAGCAAAAAATATATTCTGAAACGAAGAAAATCGAAAGGGTCGAAACGATGAGCAGGTCGATCAAAAAAGGTCCTTATGTTTACGAGAAATTGCAGAAAAAAGTCCAGAAGGCACGCGGCTCAGGAGACCGTAAACCGATAAAGACCTGGGCCCGCGCCAGCATGATCACTCCCGAATTCGTCGGGTTGACATTCGCGGTGCATGACGGCAAAAAACATGTCCCGGTCTATATTACTGAAGGAATGGTGGGGCATCGGCTGGGCGAGTTTGTGCCGACCAGGACATTCCGACAGCATGGCGGAATTAAAGCCAAGAAAGCGATAGCAAAGAAATAGTCGTGCGTAAAGCGTCGCGCGTCGAGCGTAAAAACATATACGAACGACGAGAGACGAACGACGAGAGACGAGAAAGATGGTAGCCAAAGCCGAAACAAAATATTTAAGAATATCTCCGCGTAAACTGAGACAGGTTGTCGATCTGGTTAAGAGGCGTCCGCTCAGTCAGGCGCAGGCGATTCTGCATTCTTTGAATAAAAAAGGAGCTAAACTTCTGAACAAAACGATAGCGTCGGCGGTAGCTAACGCCCGGCAGAAGGGGTATGACGAGACGAAATTGCGAATAGCTTCGTTGCGCGTCAACGACGGTCCCGTTCTTTCCCGTTATCGCGCCGCGAGTTTCGGAAGAGCGACGATGATCCGGCGCCGGATGTCTCATGTGCTGGTAGAGCTGGACTCATCGGAGACATTGGAGAAAAAATCTAAAGTCCAAAAGAAATTATCTAAACCGAAGGCAGCTAAATCAAAAGAAGAATCTAAACCGAAGAAAAAAACGAGGTAACTGCATGGGGCAAAAAGTTCATCCTTTTATCGTACGAATCGGCTTTGGTAAAGACTGGCAATCAAGATGGTTTACCAACAGTAAACGGGAATATGCCGATTTCCTGGAGGAAGATTTAAAGATTCGGGACCTGATCAAAAGGAACTATTCCTTCGGATCGATCGAACGGATTGTTATCGAACGGGTCTCTCCCACATTGATCCGCATACGCGTCAGGACATCCCGTCCCGGAGTTATTATCGGGCGCCGCGGACAGGATATCGAGCGGGTCAAGGATGAAATCGGGAAACTGAGTAAAAAGGAAGTTATGATCGATGTCGAAGAAGTCCTTGATCCGGGTACTTCAGCTCAGCTTGTCGCCGAGACGATCGCTTTTCAATTGATACGCCGGGTAGGATTTCGAAGGGCGATGAAAAAGTCTTTACAGCAGGCAATTAATCTCGGGTGTGAAGGAATAAAGATGAAAGTTTCGGGACGTCTGGATGGACACGAAATTGCCCGCAGTGAAAAGTATAAATACGGAAAAGTACCCTTGCAGACATTCCGCGCCGATATTGATTACGGTTTCGCCGTGGCGAGGACGACTTACGGCACGATTGGCGTAAAAGTCTGGGTATATAAAGGATTAAAGAACCTGGGACATTATCTTATTCCCGAAGAGCATCAGGGATCCGGAAAGAAACGTTCTTAAAGAGAGCCGATTATGTTATTGCCTAAAAGAGTAAAATATCGCAAACCGCAACGAGGCCGGAGAAAGGGGCTGGCGGTTGCCGGTTCGACGGTGGCCTTCGGTGAGTACGGCATTAAAGCGCTGGGGTGCGGATATCTTTCCAATACCCAGATTGAAACGGCCCGGGTTATCATGACCCGGAGGCTGCGCCGCGGCGGGAAGGTGTGGATTCGTATTTTTCCCGATAAAGCAATTACCAAGCACCCGACTGAGTCAAGAATGGGCAAAGGCAAGGGTGAAGTTGATAAATGGGTAGCGGTTATCCGCCGCGGTACGCTTCTTTTTGAGCTGGGAGGCATCCCTGAGGAATACGCGCGGGAGACGTTCAAGCTGATTGCGTACAAATTTCCCTTTAAGACCAGATTTGTTACCAGACGACGCTAACGATGAAGTTAAAAGAATTACGTCAGCTATCCGTACAGGAATTGAACAATAAGCTCGAGGAAAGCCATAAACGGTTGGGAGAGCTCAGGTTTCAGAAAAAAACGGCTCATGTGGAAAAACCGCATTTATTCGCGTCGCTCAGGAAGGATATCGCACGTATTTTAACGTTATTGAAGGAGAAAAACAATGAAGGAAATTAAAACCAAAAGAAGAGTGATGGAAGGGGTGGTTATTTCCGATAAAATGGAAAAGACCGCGGTGGTTTCGGTCGAACAAAGGATAACCCATCCCATGTACCATAAACAGGTTAAATACCGGAAAAAATATAAAGTACATGACCCCGAAGGTATTGCCAAGGTGGGGGACCGGGTAAAGATTATCGAATCCCGCTCCTTCTCCAAGGATAAACATTTTCTGTTACTGGAGAAGCAGCAATGATTTATTTGCGTAGCAAACTGGACGTAGCCGATAACAGCGGAGCGAAAATGGTTTCCTGTATCGGTGTTATTGGCAAGAAGAATAAGAAGTGCGCCAATATCGGGGATGTCATTACCGCCAGCGTCAAAAACGCTATTCCCCGCGGACAGGTGAAAAAGGGTGAAGTGGTTCGTGCCGTTATCGTCAGGACCCATTTTCCTATCAAAAGGAAAAACGGGATGGCGATCAAGTTCGATAAAAATGCTTGTGTTATTATTGACAAGCAGGGTAATCCCCGCGGAACCAGGGTGTTCGGCCCGATTGCCCGCGAATTGAGGGATAAATTCACTAAAATACTTTCTCTGGCTCCTGAGGTGATATAATCATGAGTTTAAAATTGAAAAAAGGCGATAAAGTAATGGTCCGTACCGGTAAAGATAAAAGCAAGACCGGTAAGATCCTGCGTATGAACGCGAAAAAGAGTACCGTGCTTATCGAAGGAGTGAATCTGGCAAAGAAACATCTCAAAAAGCGTTCGGAGGGAGACCCGGTCGGGATAAAAGAAATTCCGGTGCCTATCCATCTTTCGAACGTAGCCCTGTTCTGTTCTCATTGTAACCGGGGGGTGCGGTTCGCGACAAAAGTGCTTGGTAAAAAAGGAAAAGTGAGGGTTTGTTCACGATGTCAGAAGGAAATTTAAAAGAAAAATATATTCCCCGTCTCAAGGAAATCTATACGAAGGAAATCGTCGCTAAGATGCGGGAAGAATTCAAGTATGCCAATCCGATGCAGATTCCCAAGCTGACCAAAATTGTCATCAATATGGGGATCGGACAGGCAACGACCGACGCCAAGCTGGTAGAGAAGGCGGCGGCGGACCTGACAAAAATAGCCGGGCAAAAAGCAAAAATCACCCGGGCAAAAAAACCGATATCTAATTTTAAGATCCGCAAAGGCCTGGCCATCGGATGCTGTGTGACTCTGCGCCGGGCGAGAATGTATGAATTCCTCGACCGCCTTATTGTCTCGGCTATTCCGCGTATTCGTGATTTCCGCGGCCTTTCCAGCCGCGGATTCGATAACCAGGGGAATTATAATTTCGGACTTACCGAACAATCGATGTTTCCTGAAATCGATATTGATAAGATAGAACTGTCACAGGGGATGACTATTACGATTTGCACGACGGCGAAAACCGACGCGGAAGCTCTGGGGCTTTTGCGTAATTTCGGTTTTCCGTTTAAAAAGTAAGGTGAAGTATGTCAACTAAGGGAATGAAAGAAAAATGGAAGCGCGATCAGGCCGCACCGAAATTTTCCACTCGCAGGAAGAATCGGTGTCGCCGCTGTGGACGTCCGCGCGGGTACATTCGGGATTTTGAACTTTGCCGCATCTGTTTTCGTCAATTGGCCTGGCAGGGATTGATCCCCGGTGTAAAGAAAGCAAGCTGGTAGAGGAGGATACCGAACAAGATATGAGTAGAACAGATTTGATCGCTGATGGGTTTACGATTATCCGCAACGCTATCGGAGCGCGCAAGGAAGAAGCCAGTATTCCTCATTCACGGACGCTGCTGCGCATCGTAGAAATCCTCAAAGAAGAGAAGTATATCGAAAATTTCAAGGAAATGGATACGCCGCAACATAAGCTGATAAAAGTGTACCTTCGCTATGACGGTAAAAAAAATGCGATCAATAATATCCAGAGAGTTTCCCGACCCGGTCGCCGGGTTTATGCCAAGAGTAAAACCATGGATAAAGTCTTGAGCGGATACGGGCTGGCTATCGTTTCTACCTCCCGGGGGATTTTCACCGATGTCAAAGCCCGGGAAATAGGCGTGGGAGGAGAAGTTATCGGACATATATGGTGATTGCGTCGTTCGCGAATCGTCGTTCGTATATCGTAAGAAGAAACGCACGACGCACGACGCACGACTAACGACGAGATAAAATGTCAAGAGTAGGAAAAAAACCAATCATATTACCGGATAAAGTAAAAGCGGCCGTAACCGGAAGCGTTGTCCATATCGAAGGGCCCAAGGGCAAGCATGACTTTCAATTGCCGGATAAGATTACGGTTAAGGTCGCAGATAATGTTCTGACCGTAATCCGGGCGACGGAAGAGAAACCGGTACGGAGTCTGCACGGCACGATTCGTGCCCTGATCTATAACGTGATCGTAGGTCTTACCGAAGGATTTAAGAGGGAGTTGGAAATCGTCGGAATGGGGTATAAGGCCCAGATGAAAGGGAAAACGCTGGCTTTAAACATCGGGTTTTCTCACCCCATAGAATTGGAGATTCCCGAAGGCCTGACCGCGAAAGTCGAAGGTCCCAACAAGATTATCGTTGAGGGTTCGGATAAACAGAAGCTGGGACAATTTGCCGCGCACCTGCGCAGTCTGTATCCTCCCGAACCGTATAAAGGCAAGGGGATCAGGTATTCCGGCGAGGAAGTCAGGAAGAAATTAGGAAAGGCAATGACTAAATAAAAAGGATTATGCGTACCAACGGCAGAATAAAACGACATAAACGGTTTTTAAAGAAAATCAGAGGCAGTTCCCAACAGCCTCGTATGGTCATTTTTCGCAGCAACAAGCATATTTACGCTCAGATCGTCAATGATCAGGAAAACAGGGTTCTCACCGGGACGTCTTCTTTGAGTAAGATGTTCAAAGAAAAAAAACTCAAAGCCTCCGGCCGGGAAGGAGCGAAAGAAGTAGGGAAGCTTCTCGCTGGAAAAGCAACGCAGATGGGAATTACAAAGATAAGCTTTGATAAAAGCGGTTATAAATATCATGGAAAAGTACGAGCAATCGCCGAAGGGGCACGTGAAGGAGGGCTGGTTTTTTAATGAATCAAAGAGCTCAAACTAAAGCGAAAACGAAAGCTCAGGAACAATCTCAACCTGAAGCCCCAGCGTTTATTGAACGGGTAATTTCTATCAACCGGGTAACGAAAGTAACCAAAGGGGGGAAAAACCTGGGTTTCGCGGCGCTGGTTGTCGTGGGAGACGGTCAGAAAAAAGTAGGATTTGCCATGGGAAAAGCCAACGAAGTAGCCAGTTCTATAAAAAAGGCGATCAAGAAAGCCAAGAAGAGTCTCATCGAAGTTAACAAAGTCGATGATCGAACCATACCCCATCATGTGGAAGGCAGATATGGTTCAGCCCGGGTCATGCTTAAACCGGCATCCAAAGGAACCGGAGTTATTGCCGGAGCGACGGTGCGGGCCATTTGTGAATGTGCCGGTATTCACGATATTCTGACAAAGATTTTAAAAAACACGCGTAATCCGGTAAACGTGGTGAAAGCGACCTTTGAAGGGTTGGAACGTCTTAAAGGATCGTAAACGATGAATATATCCCAGATTAAAGCGCCTCAGAAGAAGAAAATGAAGCGGTTCGGCCGGGGACCCGGTTCCGGACACGGGAAAACTTCCGGCCGCGGGCATAAAGGTTCCGGGCAGAGGGTCGGAACGAAATTCTATGTCGGCCAGTTGGGAGGGAACGTTCCTCTGTTCCGAAAAATTCCCAAACGGGGTTTTACCGCGCAGCGGCCCAAAGTATTTCAAATTGTCAATCTTGAATCGGTGAAGAAAAGGATGGCCGATGCCAAAGAAATAACGCCGCAAACGTTGAAAGAAGCGAATTTGATTTCGGACGTCAAGCGGCCGGTGAAGATTTTAGGCCGTATTCAGGGAGATTTTACCCAGAAGGCGAAGTTTTCCGCTCACCGGTTTTCTAAGAAAGCCGAAGAATTGATCAAGAACGCCGGAGGCACCATCGAATGTTTGAAGCCTTAGGGAACATCTTCAAAGTTGAAGAATTAAGAAATAAAGTATTTATCACGCTGTCGTTATTGATCGTGTATCGTATGGGATGTTTTATTCCCACGCCCGGGATCGATAGTGTCGCGCTGGGCAGTTTCTTTGAACAAGTACGTAAAGTCCAGGGGGAAACCCTTCTGAGTATCGTGAATATGTTCACCGGCGGCGCTCTGCAGCGGTTAAGTATTTTCGCCCTGGGAATTATGCCGTATATCTCATCTTCGATTATCATGCAGCTTTTGACCGGAGTCGTGCCGGCATTGGAAAATCTCGCCCGGGAGGGAAAAGCCGGATATGAGAAGATTAACCAGTATACCCGGTATCTTACCCTGGTCATCTGTTTATTGCAGGGATTTATGCTGGCGTTATGGCTGGAAAATCCCAATAATTTTCGGGGCGTAATCGTTGTCCCCGATCCGGGATTTCTCTTTCGTCTGGTGACGGTATTGACGCTTACCTGCGGGACCGTATTCATCATGTGGCTGGGCGAGCAGATCCAGGAACGCGGCATCGGAAACGGCATCTCTTTGATAATTATGACCAGTATTATTTCACGAATTCCCAGTTCGTTGTACCAGTTGTGGATACTGTATTCGCCGTTTGATCCGGCCAAACGACAGTTGAGTACGGTGACTATGGTCAGTTTAATGGTGTTATGGCTCGCGGTCGTGTTTGCCGTCGTTCTTTTTACCCAGGCCCAGCGTCGCATCCCGATTCAGTACGGAAAACGAGTCATCGGCCGCCGGGTATACGGCGGACAGAGCACCTACCTGCCGATCAAGCTCGATATGTCGGGTGTTATCGCGATCATTTTTACCCAGAGTGTCATTCTTTTTCCGGCAACGCTTGCGACGTTTTTCCCGCGTACGACAAAATTCTCGATGTTTCTGCAGACGGTTTTTCAACAACACGGACTCTGGTACAACCTGATTTATATCGGGCTGATCATGTTTTTCATGTATTTCTATACGGCAATTGTATTTAATCCGGTGGAAATAGCCAATAATTTGAAAAAATATGGGGGATTTATTCCGGGCATCCGGCCGGGAAAACCCACCGCGGATTATCTGGATTTTGTCGCGACAAGGATTGTTTTTGTCGGCGCGGTATATATAGCGATCATCGCCACGCTTCCCAATGTGGTCATGAAACTGTTTAACGTACCCTCTTACGCGATTACGTCTTTTTTCGGAGGAACTACCGTATTGATTATGGTAGGCGTACTGCTGGATCTTATGCGTCAGATAGAAGGTCAATTGATGGTACGGCATTATGAAGGATTTATGAAAGGGAAAGAACTGAGAGGAAGAAAATGAAATTGATTCTACTGGGAGCTCCGGGATCGGGAAAAGGCACTCAAGCCGACGTATTGACGAAAAATTTTTCGCTTCGCAAGATTTCTCTGGGAGATATCCTGCGGGAAGAAGTCAAGAAAGGTTCCGACCTGGGCAGGAAAGTCTCCGAGTACATGGAGAAAGGGGTCCTGGTTCCCGATGAGATCGTCGGTAAGGTTATCGAAGAGAATATCACTGACGAGAAATTCGTTCTGGACGGATATCCTCGTAATCCGGCTCAGGCCGAGAATCTGCGGAGAATATTCGAAACCAAAGGTATTAAAATTACCGCGGCGATCTATCTTGATGTGACGGCCGAGACAGTCATAAACCGGCTTTCCGGCCGCAGAATTTGTAAACAGTGCGGAGCGAATTTCCATGTAACCAACATGCCGCCGAAAGTAGAAGGTGTCTGTGACAACTGTGGCGCGCACCTGACCCAGCGCGAAGACGACACCCCCGAGGTAATTAAAAAACGGCTTGAAGTATTCGCTTCCGAGAGCGTTCCGTTAAAGAAGTATTATCAAAACGAGGGAATTCTTCTGGTTGTCGATGCCAATAAAGACGCCCAGGGAGTATTTAAAGATATTGACCAGCAATTGAAAGATGGAAAACATTCTCTCTCCTGAGGAGATTAAAATGATGCGAATACCGGGGAAGCTGGCGGGATATTTCTTGCGGAAATTAAAACGGTATATCCGGCCCGGGATTTCGACCAAGGATATTGAAGTGTATTTCGACCAGATGTTGAAAAAACATTCCGGGATGGAAGCCGCCTTTAAAGGTATGTATGATTTCCCGGCATCGCTGTGCGTGTCGGTCAATGACGAGATTATTCACGGGATTCCCTGCGGTGGCCATTCGATTCACAGCGGGGATATTGTCAGCGTTGATTTAGGGATCAAATATAACGGGCTCTATGTCGACACCGCCCGCAGTTACGCGGCGGGACGGACCGATGAGGCCGGCCGGAAACTGCTTAACGTAGGGCAGGAGGCTCTGAACCGGGCTTTGAAAAAAGTAAAAATCGGCGCTCGAATCGGTGATATCGGGGCTGCCGTACAGAATTATGTGGAGGCAAACGGATTTTCCGTTATTCGTAAATTCGTCGGCCACGGGATTGGCAGGGTATTGCACTGCCCTCCCGAGGTGCCTAATTTCGGGGTAGCTCATACCGGAGAGGTCTTATGCGAAGGGATGGTCATCGCTATTGAACCGATGATTACATCCGGAGGCTATGAAGTTGCAATTTGCGACGACGGCTGGACGGTAAAGACCAAAGATAACTCATTAAGCGTGCATTTTGAGCATACCGTCGCGGTTACCGCCCGGGGGCCATATATTATTACCGCGTAACAGGAAGCATGAAATGAAAGTACGTTCGTCAGTAAAAAAAATGTGTGAGAAATGCAGAATTATCCGCCGCAAGAGAACCGTGCGGGTTATCTGTAAAAATCCGAAACATAAACAGAAACAAGGCTGAAACAGGGATTACAGTGATGGAAAAGGATGTGATTACAATGATGAAAAAATGCTCGGATGTGAGATTGATAGCAAATCACCGTAATCATTTTACAATCACCGTCATCTCTCAATAAGAAGGAGAAATAGTATGCCGAGAATCTTTGGTGTCGATATTCCCAAGAATAAAAAAATTCTGTATTCTTTACAGTATCTTTACGGAATAGGTCCGCATTATGCCGGAATTATCCTGAAAAATACCGGCATTGACCCCCATAGACGGGCTTCCGATTTAAACGAAGAGGAAGTCTCAAAGATTACGACCTATATCCAGGCAAATTATAAAATAGAGGGTGAATTGCGGCGGGATGTTTCTCAGAATATCCGTCGGCTTATCGATATCGGCAGTTACCGGGGAACGCGGCATAAACGCGGGCTTCCGGTGAGAGGGCAGAGGACCAAGTGTAACGCGCGCACCCGGAAAGGCCCCAAAGCCCGTGTCGGCGGAATAAAAAGATAAAGGGAGTCAACCATGGCCAAAAAAAGAAGAGAGAAAAAGAAGAAAATACATTTGAAATCGAATATGGGGCAGGCCCATATCAATGCGACGTTTAACAATGTTATCATTACGATTACGGACATGGAGGGCAATACCCTGGCCTGGTCTTCCGGCGGAATGATCGGGTTCAAGGGGACAAAGAAATCAACGCCGTATGCCGCTCAGCTTGCCGCGTTCAACGTCGCCCGCCGGCTGCGGGACGTTGGTCTGACCGATGTGGAAGTGTTCGTCAAAGGCCCCGGTCCGGGGAGGGAAGCGGCGATCCGATCTCTTCAGAGTGCCGGGTTAAACGTACGGCGGGTAAAAGATGTTACGCCCGTCCCTCACAACGGATGCCGGCCGAGGAAAAAGAGACGCGTGTAATGACACTAACGACACAGATGGTCACAGAAAGAAGAACACAGATAAGCACAGATAAAATATCAGTGATCATCTGTTTGAAATCTGCGATCATCTGTGTATAAAAAGAGAGGTAGATATGGGAAGATATTTAGAAGCAAAGTGTAAGTTATGCCGGCGGGAAGGAATGAAATTATTCTTGAAAGGAACCCGGTGCAATATGGAAAAATGCGCTTTTGTCAAACGTCCCTATTCTCCCGGTTTTCACGGTAAGGGGACCGGCCGGCAGAGAAAAGCGTCGTACTATGCTCAGCAGCTGCGGGAAAAGCAGAAAGTGAAGAGGATGTACGGAATGCTGGAGAGACAATTCCGCCGGTATTATACCATTGCCGCGAAAACCAAAGGCGCCACGGGGCGCAAATTGATCGAAATGCTGGAGAGACGGCTGGATAACGTCATCTTCCGGGCTTTGTTTGCCTTTTCCCGTACCGAAGCGCGTCAGATTGTCAAACACGGTTTTGTCTTCGTTAACGGCCGTCGGGTGGATATCCCTTCGGCTCAGGTAAAAGAAAATGACGAAATTCACATTAAAGCGAATGAAAAATACACAAAACTGATAAAGGAAACAATAGAAATCAACTCGAAAAGCCGCAGCGTGGCAACCTGGCTGAAAGTAGATAAGGAGAATCTGAAACTTCAGATTGTGCGTTTACCGGAAAAAGAAGACCTGGTGTTGCCAATCAGCGAACAATTGATCGTCGAATTATATTCGAAATAGCATGAAATCATGACTTACGGAACGAAGTGTTCGTAAATCATTGATTGAATGTTACCCCGCCCTCTACGCAGCAGGGTGTATCGTGGGGCAGAAATCGGGGTGAAAAAATTAGTTGTCAAAATGGACCATCGTCTTGATTAACAGCTTAAAGGGCGGGGTTCTCCCGCACCAATATTTTTCATATCAAGCGGGATCCCGCTTGATAAAAATATTAAGGGACGGGAAATTCCCCCGATAATATCGGGGTCATTGAAGGAGGTATTTAAATATGGGGATTACATGGCGCGATTTTCAATTTCCCAAGCGTATTCTCATTGAAGAGGAATCATATACTCCCTTTTACGGGAAATTCATTGCTGAGCCGTTAGAGCGGGGGTATGGAGTGACCTTGGGCAACTCTTTAAGACGGGCCCTTCTTTCATCCATCGAAGGGGCCGCCGTTACCTCGATCAATATTGACGGGGCCTCTCATGAGTTTTCCACGCTTGCCGGGGTAAAGGAGGATTTCCCCGAACTTATTTTGAATATTAAGAACATTGTGCTGCGTTCATATTCAAAATCACCCCGTAAGATTACATTGAAAGCCTCCGGGGAGAAAAACGTGACGGCGGGTGATATTACGACCGATGAGAGCATTGAAGTTGTCAACCCCGATCTACATATTGCGGAGCTGACCGCGAAAAGTTCAAAACTGAACGTTGAGATGGAAGTCGGCAAAGGGCGGGGGTTTGTCCCGGCCGATATGAATAAACATGAAGAGATGCCGATCGGGGTAATCCCTATCGACTCCATTTTTACTCCGGTAAAAAAGGTCAACTTTAAAGTGGAAAACGCGCGTGTCGGTAAACGGACCGATTACGACAAGCTCATTTTAGAGATTACGACCAACGGAAGTATTGAGCCTAAAGAAGCGTTAATTTACGCCTCCAAGGTGTTCAGCAAGCATCTGGAACTCTTTTTTACCCTGGGGGAAATACCGGAAGAAGAAGTGGAAGAATTGACGCCGGAAGAGATATCTTTTTACGAGAAGCTGAAGATTCCTATCTCGGAGCTGGAGCTTTCGGTACGCAGCGCCAACTGTCTCCGGGAAGCCAATATCAAAACACTGGCGGAGCTGGTTTCCAAAGCCGAGGCGGAAATGCTCGCCTACCGTAATTTCGGGAAGAAATCATTGACGGAGATTACCAATTTGTTGAAAACCATGGGGTTGTCTTTGGGGACAAAGATCGATCCTAAAAAGCTGGAAATGGTATGAGGCATCGTAGAACAAATGTAAAATTTTCCCGGCCCCGGGCTCAACGCAACGCGTTAATACGGAGCCTGTTGCGGTCGTTGATTATTTACGAATCTATTCAGACGACTCAGGCTAAAGCAAAGGGGTTGAGGCCATGGGTGGATAAACTTATCGAATGGGGTAAAGACAACACCATTCACACCCGGCGGCTGGCTTATCAGCTGTTGAATGATCATCGTCTGGTCAAACGTCTCTTTGATACGATAGCTCCCCGCTATACGGAAACTCCCGGGGGATATACCCGTATCATTCCCGTAAAGAACCGTCCCGGAGACGGCGCGATGATCACGATTCTGGAGCTCACAAAGAAAACCCAAGAGAAGAAAACGAGCCCCCGGAAAAAAACCAAGGGTGGCGAAGAAGCGAGGGCAAAGCCCGCTCCTTCCGCCGATAAGGAGAAACCCGCGAAAGGGAAATTGATCAGCGGGGTTAAGGGAATGTTTAAGAAAAAATCTTCGGATAAAAAATAGTCTGTTTTTGTTGAGGTTTTCCGATGGAAACCGTGTATAATTTCAATCCACAAGTTCTCGACCTTTCTAAGTCTCCGACCCTTAAGATTACGGCTCTGGCAAAAAAAATGAGAAAAGAAGGCAGAAATGTCATCAATTTTGCCGGCGGCGAACCGGACTTCGATACTCCCGATTTCATTAAAGAAGCCGCAAAAAAAGCCCTCGATGAAGGGTTTACCAAGTATACCCCCTCGGCGGGCCTGCCGGATTTAAAACAGCGCATCGTCCGGAAATTACAAAAAGAGAACAGCCTCTCTGTGACCGAAGAAAATATTCTGGTTACCAGCGGAGCTAAGTTCGCGGTTTTTCTGGGAATCTTCGCTTCCCTTGAGGAAGGTTCGGAAGTTATCCTTCCGGCTCCCTACTGGGTCAGCTATCCGGAAATGGTGAAGATGACCAAAGGCACGTTGCGGGTATTGAATACTTCGGCGGAGGATTCCTTTAAAATCACTCCCCGGAAACTTGCCGAAGCCGTTACTTCACGCACGAGACTTATCGTATTGAATTACCCCTGCAATCCTACCGGGGCAACATATACCGAAGACGAACTCCGGGGCATCTGGGAGGTGATCAAAAAAACAAATATGTATATCTTAAGTGATGAGATATATGAACATATTCTGTTCGACGGCCGGGCCCATGTCAGTTTCGGTTCCCTTGATGAACAGGCCCTGGCACGGACGATTACGGTAAACGGGTTTTCCAAATGTTTCTCGATGACCGGATGGCGACTGGGATATATTGCCGGGCCGGCCGATTTTATCAAAGAAGCGTCGAAGGTGCTCGATCACACCACAAGCTGCGCCAATTCAATCACTCAAAAAGCGGCCTGTGCCGCGCTCGAAGGGGGAGGGCAATGGACACCCCATATCAGAAAAATTTTCCAGGAACGGCGTGATGTCTTATATCAAAGTTTGAAAGAAGAGGCTCGTCTTGGCCCGATGCGGCCGCAGGGAACGTTCTATCTTTTCTGTGATATATCGCCAACCGGCCTTTCGGCGCTTGACTTTGCTTCGCGTCTTCTTGATGAATATGAAGTTGCCGTTATCCCTTCGGAGGGATTTGGGGTGAAACAACACATCCGCATCAGTTTCGCGACCAGTACTGAAAATATCATCGCAGGAGCCGCACGAATAAAAAAATTCGCAAGTCAATTGTAATGAAACAGACCATTGCCGAAAAAGTTTTCTCCCGTCACGCCGGAAAAACTCTAAACGCGCAGCAAGTCGGAGTATGCCGGGTTGATTTCTGTTTCTCTCAGGACGGAACGACCTCGCTGGTGTTAGACAGTGTCGATAAGTTCAACCTCTTGCCCAAAACACCGAAGAAATACGCCATGTTCATCGACCATAGCGCTCCCGCGCCGAATGTGGGGGTCGCCAGGGTTCATTCCCGCATGAGGGAATTTGCCCGCAAAAACCGTAACCGGTTTTTCGATGTTCAGTGCGGCATTTCTCATCAGCTGGTTATCGAGGAAGGATTTGCCACCCCCGGCGCACTTATCCTGGGAGCCGATTCCCATTCTTCGACCTGCGGAGCGCTGGGGACAATCGGTATGGGGGTAGGCTCTACCGACCTTGCGGTAGCGTTGATTACCGGTAAAAACTGGTTTAAAGTTCCTGCCACGTACAAAATTATCGTTCGGGGCAGACTTCCCAAGGGAGTATACAGTAAAGATATCATCCTGCACATCATTCATACCTTAGGCGCAAACGGGGCGACATATAAGGCCATCGAGTTTTCCGGCGAAGTCATCAGCGCACTTTCGATCGATGCCCGCTGTACCATTACCAATATGACGATCGAATTCGGGGCAAAATGCGGCACGACACCCGTGGATAAAAAAGCCGTCGCATTCTTAAAAAAAATCAATGCGTATAAGACCAGGCCCGTGGAACCCGATACGGATTGTCAGTATGCACGGATTATCGAGTTTGACGTATCAAAATTGTCCCCCTGCGTGGCCAAGCCTCATACCGTCGATAACGGCGCCCGGATCGAAGAAGTCGCCGGAACTCAAATTAACCAGGCTTACCTGGGGACCTGTACCAACGGAAGACTGGAAGATTTGAAAATCGCCGCGCAGATTGTGGCGGGGAAGAACGTTAATCCTGACATCAAATTCCTTGTCGCGCCGGCATCGCAGAGAATTTATATGCAGGCGCTTAAAAAAGACATTATCCGTACTTTGATCGAAGCCGGCGCGGTAATCCTGCCGGCAGGATGCGGCCCCTGCGTGGGAACGCACCAGGGAGTTCTTGCCGACGGAGAAGTCGCTCTCTCGACCGCAAACCGGAATTTCAAAGGGCGGATGGGCAATCCCAATAGTTTTATTTATCTTGCTTCTCCGGCAACGGTCGCAGCCTCGGCTTTGACCGGGAAAATAACCGATCCGCGGAAATACATCAAATAAGGATTTTTAGACTTTTATGAATAACCAAATCCCAAGAAACAAGATACAAACAAATTCCAATCTCCAAATTCCAAACAAAAATCTTCTCTGTTTGGTCATTGGAAGTTGGTTATTATTTGGTTATTGTCTCTTGGGTATTGGTGATTTAATATAAACAAGAAACAATGATTACGATTAACGAACTTCTAAAATTAACCATGGATAAGCGGGCCAGTGACCTGCATATTACCGTCAATCAGCCGCCGATATTACGGATCGACGGAGTACTGTACAATATGACCCTCGATGGCGTTACGGCTGAAGATAGCAAAACGTTAATCTACAGCATCCTGACCGATGAACAGAAAGCTATTTTTGAACGGGATAAAGAACTTGATTTCTCCTTTACCATGACCGGAACCGACCGGTTCCGGGTAAACGTACACTATCAGCGGGGAAAAGTCGAAGCCGCGTTCAGAAGAATCCCTAAAAGCATACCCGCGCTTGATGAGCTGGATGTTCCTCCTATCGCCTATGAATTAATCCAGCGGCGCAACGGATTAATCCTTCTCACCGGTCCCACCGGGACGGGAAAAAGCACCACGATGGCGGCGATGATCGATGTGATTAACAGTGAACGGGAAGAAATGATTATCTGCATTGAAGACCCCATCGAATTTTATCATACCAATAAAAAAAGCGTAATTAAACAGAGAGAAGTTCATTCCGACACCCATTCGTTCCCCGAAGCTCTCCGGCGGTGTCTGCGTCAGGATCCCGATGTAATCGTCGTAGGGGAAATGAGAGATTTGGAAACGATCGCGACAACACTCACTGCCGCTGAAACCGGACACCTGGTGCTGGGCACCCTGCATACTCCCGACGCGCCGCAGACCGTACAGCGCATTATTGACGTCTTCCCTCCTCACCAGCAGAAACAGGTACGGGTTCAGCTGGCTGATTGTCTGCAAGGTGTCATTTCCCAGATACTCCTGCCTCGCTCCGACGGCCGGGGCCGGCGGCTGGCCACCGAAATCATGATTGCAACTCCCGGTATCCGTAATTTGATCCGGGAGGGAGAAATCGCTCAAATTCCGTCTCTGATTCAGATGGGAGCCCAGTACGGAATGCATACTATGGATCACTGTTTGAAAGAACTGGTGCAGAACGGGATCATCACGCAAGAGACCGCGATTACCCGCGTTCGCAACCTTATGGACTTCAAGAACTTATAGTATCATGAGATTTCAAGGTACTGCCTTTCGTTTTGGCGACGATATCAATACCGATTTTATCATTTCCGGCCGGTATAAATTCAAGATTACCGATATGAAAGAATTGTCTCAGTATTTATTCGAGGATATCCGTCCTGATTTTTCGAAAGAAATACTCCCGGGTAAATCGATTATCGTTGCCGGGAATAATTTCGGGTTAGGTTCCTCCCGGGAGCAGGCTCCCTGGGTAATTAAGGAAGCGGGGATTGCCTGTGTCGTTGCCAAAAGTTTTGCCCGGATTTTTTACCGGAACGCGTTTAACATCGGATTGCCGCTGATCGAAGCCGATACCTCAAAGATCAAAGAAAAAGACGAAATTGCCGTAGATTGCGATAACGGCATCATTATCGACCATACCCGAAAGAGCGAGGTAAAATTCGTTCCCTTTGATCCGTTTCGTAAAGAGCTGGTTGCCCGTGGCGGGATTATCGCTTACTTAAAAAAATACGGAGATTTTAAACTGTAACATAGAAGCAGATCACCGCGGATCAAAACGCGGATTTACGCGGAGAAAACCATCATGTCACACAAAGTTACATTGATACCGGGAGACGGAATAGGTCCTGAGGTAACCGAGGCAACACGCCAGTGTATTGACGCCACCGGAGTCGATATCCAATGGGAACAAGCGTTAGCCGGTCAACCGGCGCTTGATGCGACCGGTGAATTGCTGCCGCAGAGCACACTTGATTCTATCAAAAAAAATAAAACCGCGATCAAAGGACCGATCATTACGCCGGTAGGAAGTGGATTTCGTTCGGTGAACGTGGCCTTGCGCCACGCTCTGGATCTTTTCGTCTGCCTGCGGCCGGCAAAGACCATGACCGGGGTGATCGCACCGCATAAAGACGTCGATATCATCGTCTTAAGGGAAAATTCCGAAGACCTCTACGCGGGGATCGAATTTTTTCAAGGCGAAGATTCCACCAATAAGCTTATTTCAGACATCGAAACGGCAAGCGGCCGCATCATACGCAAGGACAGCGCGATTTCCATAAAACCCATATCGATCAGCGCGACCGAACATATCAGCCGGTACGCGTTCGAGCTTGCCCGCAAAGAAAACCGCAAAAAAGTAACCTGTGTGCACAAAGCCAATATTATGAAAGCGACCGATGGATTATGGCTGCATACATTTAGAGAGATCGCAAAAGAATATCCCGATATCGAAGCAGCCGACATTATCGTCGATAATTTATGCATGCAGCTGGTAAGCCGGCCGCAGAATTTCGATATTCTGGTATTACAAAATCTCTCCGGCGACATTATTTCCGATCTCTGTGCCGGTCTGGTAGGAGGATTAGGCGTTGCCCCGGGAGCAAATATCGGAGATGATTACGCGGTATTTGAGCCGGTCCATGGCTCCGCTCCCAAATATGCCGGGAAAAACAAGGTAAATCCGACGGCAACGATCCTTTCGGGAGTGCTCATGCTGAAACATTTAGGGTATCGGGATCAGGCCCGGATACTTCAGGACGCGGTTGAAGCCGTTGTCGCCGCAGGAAAAAACGTCACCTATGATTTAAAGCCGGATCGGAATGATCCGAGCGCGGCGGGAACCTCTCAGATGGCCGATGCCATAATCCAGCGGATAGCGAAGAGCGGATAGCGGTTAGAAAAAACTGGGCCAGCGTATTTTTTAGTCTTTTTAACAAAACGTATAGTCTATTCGCTAAATGCTTTACGCTAGGAAAATGATGAATAAAATATCCATCATTGGTATCGGGTCGGTAGGGAGTACCCTGGCGTTCCACCTATTAAGCGCTCTTGAGGTCAAAGAGCTTTGTCTGGTCGATGTCGTCAGTGGTCTGGCACAGGGTATCGCCTTTGATTTATGCGACTGCCGTCAATTTCTGGGGTTTATGACCAAGGTGACCGCCTCCGATAGAATCGAGGCGGTCAACGATTCCGATATTATTGTTGTTACCGCCGGGTTGCCCCGCAAAGAAGGAATGACAAGGCAGGATCTCCTCGCTGCCAACCGTACAATTACCGGAGATATCGCTCGGACGATCAAAAAGGTGGCGCCGCGATCGATTGTCGTTGTCGTGACCAACCCCCTGGATTTCATTGTGCATTCGGTACGCCGGGCTCTGGGATTCGAAAGAGAACGGGTTATCGGCATGGGAATGGGGCTTGATTCGGCCCGCCTGAGCAATCTGATTCACCAAAAGCTTTTTCTCGATCCGGAATCGTTACAGTCATTGATCATCGGCCCTCACTCAAAAGATATGATCCCTCTTCTTGCCCATTCAACATACAAAAGCATCCCCATCACCGCTCTGATTGATGAATCGCAGCAGAGAGAACTCACCGAACGGGTAAAACTGCGGGGTAAAGAGATCGTGGACCAGCTGAAACATCGCAGCGCCTATTTCGCTCCGTCCATGGCTTGCGCCCGGTTGGTTGCCGCGATCACCAACAATCGTCGCGAACTGATTCCGGTATCAGTGGTGCTGAACGGTGAATATGGACTATTCGATATTGCCATGGGAGTTCCCTGCGTTATAGGCGCAAAAGGCGTTGAAAAAGTCATCGAAGTATCTCTGGATGAGCAGAACCGGAAGGCGGTTTCTGCCTACAAGGCTTCTTTTGAACAATGTATGAAATCCTCATAATCGGTGCCGGCGCGGCCGGGATCGAAGCCGCAAAACACGCCGCAGGAGCCGGAAAAAAAACGGCACTTATTGATCTCAACGAACAGGCGTTTGGAGGGACCTGCTTGAACCGGGGATGCATCCCCACGAAACTCTACCTGTATAAGGGATTGAAGGAAAAAGACCCTTCCCGGATTTTCGCGCATAAAAATGCCGTGGTCGCTTCGCTTAAAAAAGCCGCGTTGAGTTTCCTGCAGAAACAGGGCGTCGATCTGATCTGGGGAAACGCGTCATTCTCAGATGAACATACCGTTTCGGTCGGATCAGAAAAAATACGTGCCGATCATATCATTGTTGCTACCGGATCGGCGCCGCGAGATTGCTTAGGCATCGATGCCGAAAAAATAATCTTTGCCGAGCATCTCTTTTCTCTCGAGCATCTGCCCGAACGATTTCTTATCGTCGGCGCCGGAGCTATCGGGCTGGAGTTCGCCTCGTTACTCAATAATCTCGGCAAAAAGGTAACGGTTATCGAAAAGGAATTGCGGATCCTTCCCGGATTCGAGGAAATGACGGCGCAACGAATGAAGTCTCTTCTGAACCGGTCAGGAATTACCATTGAGACGTCCGCTATCGCGGACAACCGGGGCTTCGCTGACGTTGATCTGGTGCTTCTGGCAGCGGGGAGGAGACCTGAGACAACAAGGCTTAACCTGGATGAAGCGGGTATTCACACCGATCCCGACGGAAGAATCATTGTCGATGAAACCTGCCGCACCAACCGTGCCCATATCTACGCCTGCGGTGATGTCTCCGCCAGGAAGATGTACGCCTATATCGGAGAATATCAGGCTCGCGTGTGCGTCGATACGATCTGTGGAAAACCGGCCGCCTGCTCGTTTCGCGGCATTCCCGAAGGGGTATTCACTATTCCCCAAGTCGCTCAGGTGGGTTTAACCGAAACCGACGCGAAAAAGGAAGGCATTGAATGTCGTGTCCTCAAAACCCATTTCGCTCCGTATTCGGCGGCAGTGGTGTATGATGATACCGCCGGATACCTAAAAGTCCTTGTTGATTCCGACGACCGTATCCGCGGCGCGTCGATCATATCCGGTGAGGCCTGCGATTTAATCAGCCATTTCGCTTTCGCCATACGAAATAACCTTACCCGGAAAGCTCTGGCCGAAAGCATCTTTATCCATCCGGCCCGGTCGGAAATCCTTACCCAGTTGGCCCGTCAGGCGTAGCGGGAAAGACTGAATGAGGGCCCTGTCTAAAGCTTGAAAACACGCATGGACCCCTACCGAAAAGGCGATTTTATGGTATAATAAACTTCATTATACAGCATATTTGACGGTTTCTTATTGCCCAAGGAGGAGGTATGAACAAAATATTGATCGTAGATGATGAAGTCGAAGTCGTTGAATTTTTTAAAAATTTTTTAAAACGTAAAGGCATAAAAGCCCTTACGGCAACGGAAGCGAAATCGGCCCTGGAGATATTTGAGACGGAAAAACCCGAACTGGTGCTTCTTGACGTCCGGATGCCCGATGAAGACGGTTTTTATATCCTGGAACAGATCCGACAGAACTCGGATCAGACCAAAATCATTATGATTACGGCTAAAGACGATAAGGAATCGATTTCCCGGGCGAAAAAGTTCGGGGTTATTGACTATCTGGTTAAACCGATCGAACTGGAATCGTTAGACACGCTCATTACCAAACATATGGATTAAACCTTACATCAGGCTTCTGTGTGAGAAAGGCTCAAGGCCCCAGGGAATTATGAGAATATCATATCGTCAAGAGCTCGAAAAAGCGGCCCGCCGGATGATTCTCATCCATCGTACCGATACGTTGATTAAACTGATCGTTCGTACCGTGCTGCGATGCCTTAACGTTTCGCATGCCGGCATTTTCCTTTACGATAAAAATAAGAACTCATACCTTCTGAATATTACCAAAGGGGATAAGGGTGTGAAAGTGCCCTCCGGTTTATTACGCATATCCGGAGATTCGGCTCTGATCAAATATTTTTTGACCTGCTATACGCCTTCAGATAGCGAACATTTTCTTATTACCGAAAAGATCCAGTCCCAATTGAAAAGTAAACGGCTGAAAAAGGATCCCGTACGGTTTCAGCTTTTCGAACAGCTGCGCCAGCAGTTGAGGATCTATAAAATAAAAATCGCTATTCCGATCTTCTTCCGGGATGAATTTTTCGGTGTATTTGTTCTGGGCGGAAAGAAAAATAAAAAAAAGTTTCAGACCGACGAACTTACGTTCCTGTCGATTCTCTCCTCCGACGTCGCCATGGCTATTCGCAACGCCAGTCTGTTCGAAGACCTCTCGGTTCAGTTAGAGCGTAATCAGAATCTGTTTGTGCAGACCATCGCGACCCTGGCGGAGGCGATTGAAGCCAAAGATCATTACACCTCAGGTCATACCAAACGCGTGGTCAATTATTCCCTGGCGATTGCCGAAGAGTTACGCAAACTTCGTAAAATACGCAAGGGAAAAGAGTTTATGAATAACCTGCGTATTGCCGCGCTTCTGCATGATATCGGGAAAATCGGTATCCCCGAACGGGTCCTGAATAAAGAGGAGCCGCTGATCGAAAGTGATTGGCAATCGATTAAAACCCATCCGTTAGTCGGGGAGGGTATCCTTTCTCCGATTAAAGAGCTCCAGCCGGTTATTCTGGGCGTAAAATACCATCATGAAAGATATGACGGCACAGGATATCCGCAGGGGTTACCCGGGAAAAAGATCCCTATGATTGCCGCGATTATCGCGGTTGCCGATGCCTACGATGCCATGACGACCGATCGTCCCTACCGCAGGGCGCTTACGCACGATGAGGCAGTAGCCGAAATAAAAAAGAATGATTCTCTGCAGTTTCATCCCCAGGTCGTGCAGGCATTTGTCGCGGCATTTTCCCGATAACGAAAACGATGAAAAAAATTCTACTCCTTCATATTTCCCAATACGGCGGGCATAAAAAGGCCAGTGAAAACATCGAAGAAGCTTTGCGTTACCGTAATCCGGACATAGAAATCAAAAACATTAACGGGTTCGGATATGTAGCACCTCGTATGGAGAAGCTTATCGACTTCTTCTATATGCTCACGATTAAATACGCACCCTTTATCTGGGGAACGATTTACGACCGGAAAAGTGTCATAAAAACAATGTCTCCCCTGCGGGGAATAGTAAACCGATTCGCTATTCCCAAACTGCTTCCTCTCATTGAAGAATTCCGGCCCGATATAATCCTGGCAACGCAAGCCTTTCCCTGCCTTATCGTCGCCGAAATGAAAAAGAAATATAAACTGAATATTCCTCTGGTGGCGGTCGTAACCGATTATTATCCGCACCGGTTCTGGATTCACCCGGAAATTACCACCTATTCGGTTGCCTGCGATGTCGCCCGGGGGATATTGATCTCCGAAGGCGTGCCGGAGGAGAAGATCAAAATACTGGGAATACCTATTTCCTATCAGTTTACCCGGCGGCTTTCCCGGGAGGGAATCGCCCGTGAATTCGGATTCGCTCTGGATATCGAAACGGTCATGATTATGGGAGGAGGTCTGGGTATCGGTCCGATCAAGCAGATTATCCAGCGACTGGAGAAATCACCCCGTATTATCCAGTTAATCGTTGTCTGCGGGCGAAATGCCAAGCTCTATGCCTGGATAAAGAAACAGAAGTTTAAAAAGAAAATATTCGCTTATGGATACGTGGATTTCATCAATAAGTTGATGGATTTCTCCGATATTCTGATCACCAAAGGAGGCGGATTGACGGTCTCCGAGGCCCTGGTTAAGGGAATCGCCACTCTTGTGGTAAATCCCATTCCCGGGCAGGAAGACCGCAATGTCTGCTATCTTGAAGATAAACAGGCGATCATCCGGGTTACGAATCTCGAAAAAATAATCCGTCAGGTAAATATGTTGCTTGACGATGTCGCCTGGCGGGAGCGGCTGACCAAATCAGCCCGTCAGATTGCCTTAGATGAAGCGACGATCAAACTGGCCGATTTTGTTCTTGAAGGTACCGCGTAGCTATGTATTACCTTTTCTGTCTGGGAAAATTTCTCGCGTTGACTCTACCCCTCAAAGTGAGTTACGCGATCGCCGGTTTTATCGGTTATCTGCAGTATTATTTCTGCCGGCGTGATGTCGCTATCTTTGCCGGAAATTTAAAACCGGTCGTGAACGATGAACGGGAAGTACGCAGATGCATCCGGCAGATATTCAAGAATTTCGCGTATTATCTGGTCGATTTTTTTCGTTTCTCCCGTATGAATAAGGAATTTATCGACGCGCGCGTCCGGATCGAAAACGAACAGGTTATTCGCGATCTGCATGAGCAGGGAAAATCGGTTATCGTCTATAGCGCTCATCTGGGCAATTATGAACTGGGAGCGGCAATAATGTCTCTGCGGGGATATCCCATGTATGCTCTGGCTTTACCCCATAAAGACACGCGGGTAAACTCTTTTTTCAACACACAACGCAAATTGTGCGGCATAGACGTTATTTCTACCGATCAGATCAAAGCCTGTTTTCGTTATTTGCGGCAGGGGAGCATGATAGCTATCGTCGGCGACCGGGATTTCTTCGGAAAAGGCAAAGACATGTCCATGTTCAAGCATATCTGCCGGATTCCCAAAGGGCCGGTACGGTTCGCTGTGCGCAGCGGAGCGTATATCATCCCTACGTTTTTGATCCGCGAAGATACCTATTCTTATCGTCTTATTTTTGACCGGGCAATCGCTCCCGCAAACGGGGAGGGACCTAAAACAGAGGACGAACTGATGACTGAATGCGTCCGGGTGCTGGAAAAATATATCCAACGCTATCCGGACCAGTGGTACATGTTTACGAAATTCTGGGTGAACTGATATGGAAGTCTGGGCGGTTATTCCCGCGTATAACGAAGCAAACGCTCTCGGCGTGGTCTTAGAAGAACTGCATATGATCGGTTTGTCAGTGCTTCTCGTTGATGACGGATCGACGGACGACACCGCCCGAATAGGAGAGGAGGCGGGAGTAACGGTCCTTAAAAATGAAATAAACCTGGGAAAAGGACAGTCCCTGCGCCGGGGTATCGCCTATCTGCTCAAAAACGAAGAGTTTGATTACGTGATTATCATGGACGCGGACCGGCAGCACGCTTCTTCCGACGTAAAACATTTTCTCGATGAAGCTCAGAAAGGAGAAAGTTTCGTTGTCGGCAACCGCATGGATAATCCTGAAGGCATGCCCCTGGCCCGGATTGTCACCAACCGGATTATGTCCTGGCTGATTTCCACGTTGATCCGGCAACGTATTCCCGACACCCAATGCGGATTCCGTCTCCTGAAACGGGACATTCTGGAAAAAATACCTATTGAGACGGGAAATTTCGAAGTTGATTCCGAATTCCTGATCAAAGCGGCCCGCAACGGGATTCTGATAAAGTCCATTCCTATCCAGAGCATTTATCATAAGGATTCCTCAAGTAAGATCAAACCGTTTATGGACGCGCTGCGATTTTTAAAATTCTTTTTCCGGGCGATGAGACGATGAATATGTTTTCCTATACCCACCTGCGTAAAAAAATGGTCGAACAACAATTAGCCGAGAGGGGGATCGTCGCTAACCACGTCCTGAAGGCGTTTGAGCGCATACCGCGGGAGAAATTCGTTCCGGAAGGCTTACGCGAAGAAAGCTATCAGGACCGGCCGCTCTCGATCGGTTACAACCAGACTATTTCCCAGCCGTATATTGTGGCGTTGATGAGTGAATTGATAGAACCGCGGGATGATGCGAACATATTGGAAATCGGAACAGGCTCAGGATATCAGGCGGCTATTCTTGCCGCAGCGGGCTGCCGGGTCTACAGTGTTGAACGTATCGCCGAACTGGCTCAGAACGCGAAAAAAACGCTGCGAAAGTTGAATCTTTCGGTCGAAGTGAAGATCGGCGACGGAACCGAAGGCTGGCCCGAACACGCTCCGTATGACGGGATTATGGTTACCGCCGCAGCGGAGGAAATACCGTCACCGTTGTACGACCAGGTTGGCATTGGCGGAAAAATCATTATGCCGGTAGGTTCGGCTTCCGGGCAGAAACTGACGGTCTATGAAAAGCTTACCGCCGAACAAGGGAAGCAATCCTGTGTCTGTACCTGTATATTTGTTCCTTTAATCGGTAAATATGCTATCGGAAATTAAACTCACAACTGTTCTTATCGCCGCCTCTCCCGTCCTTGAATTAAGAGGAGCGATTCCCTACGCGGCCGCGCATGGAATCGGAACGATAGAGAGTTATCTGCTTTCGATCGGAGGGAATCTTCTTCCGGTTATCCCTCTTTTTTTCTTTTATAAGGTCCTGTTTAATCGCCTGAAAGACGCTCCTCTGATCGGGAAATTCTTTCAATGGTGGGACCGTCGTATTGAATTAAAATCGAACCTGGTAAAGACCTACGGATTTATCGGGTTGATCCTTTTTGTCGCGATTCCGTTCCCCACGACCGGAGCCTGGACCGGCACCCTGGTTGCCGCATTGCTTAAATTCCGTTTCTTCAAGGCGTTTGCCGGCATTATTCTGGGAGTGCTTATTGCCGGATGTCTCGTAACTCTGGCAACACAAGGCGTTTTAAGAATCGGTTCGATTTTTACCGCGCCGCTGTAGAAACAATGAGAATTATCGATAAAAAAAACCTCGGTCAAGCCCGTTCGCCCGGCATTACACAGATCACAGTACGCGCGGCGCGAATTGCCCGGAAAGCGTTACCCGGCCAATTCGTCATCGTCATGCCTGATTCCCGGAGTGAACGGATTCCTCTGACTATTGTGGCGGCAGACCGTGAGGAAGGCAAGATTACGCTGATCTTTGAGGAAGCAGGATATACATCCCGGCGCCTGGGAGCATTAGAGGCAGG
>CAZABB010000011.1:0-51715 GCA_964483625.1 uncultured Planctomycetia bacterium
ATCCCCGGCAAAGACAAAGCAGTCCCGCGATTCAAAAAACTCGGCGGCACCGATATTGAAATTACTCTTACCGTGAGCAAAAAAATCAAGTACACTTTCCCAGCTTCCCAGGTCCGACCATTGTGCCGAAAGCGGCACGAGCCTCGCGCGTGTGGTTTTCTGCATGATAGCATAATCGATGGAGTCCTCCGGCACACCAGAGAAATCTTTCAGCAGCTGATCGAACGGGACCGAACAGGCCTTATGCATCTCCGGCGCATATTTACGTAATTCCTCAAAAAACACTTTTTTGGTAAAGCAGAATATCCCGGCATTCCAGTACGCATGCCGGCGCATGAGTGATTCGGCTTTCCTCAAAGAAGGTTTTTCAATGAACTGCCGGATCGGATATCCCCCTTGCGTCTTTTTTGAAACAAGTACGTAGCCGAACCCGGTATTGGGCGAATCGGGCTTGACGCCAAAAATCGTGATATAGCCTTTCCGGGATACCGCCGCCGCCTGACGCACACACCGGACGAACTTCTCCCGAGGAGCGATGATGTGGTCGGAAGGAAACACAAAAAAGATCTCATCGGAAGAGCACTTTTGAGACTGCATCGTGAGGGCGACCGCCGGGGCAGTACTGCGGGGGCACGGTTCTAAGATAATGTTTTTCTTCAGTTTCTTTTTCACGGAAGCAGAAACATTCCGTAACGATTCGATCTGATTTACGATGTGGAATTTATATTCCACCGAGGTGATGGTAATGATCTTTTCCGGATCAAAACATTTCTGCAGCCGTTTGAGAGTAAGCTGGAACAGAGACTCTCCGTCGATGAATTCGACAAACTGCTTGGGATAGTTTTCCCGTGAGAGCGGCCAGAGCCGCGTACCTTTGCCACCGGCTAATATTATTGCATACATCAGGTCCTCACTGTATTCATTATTCAAATAACCAATAACGGCGTTCGTCGTTACCTACCCTAACCCGTTATCCCCGTCATTGCGTTCTCCCGCCATAGAGGGAATAGCTCAAAGCCGGGGGAAACGCGGGAACGTCACGAATCAATTCTGATCTTGCAGTTGTTTTGCCCTTTTACTAAAAGCTCCCCCGGTATACCCGTCAAGAATAGCCGTTAACTCCATAAGCCGCAGCTCTTTCTCCGTCCGCTGGGACGGATCTAAAGCGGAATCCTGCAGTTCGGCCTTGATCCTCAACCGGGCAAAATAGACGGTATTAATATCGTCGAGGATATTATTCCTCAATTGGGTATTGAGCCGGCTACGCGTATCGATATCGTCCTCGTATGTGTTCCAGATAAGATCAGCTACATCCCAGGAAAAATTCAATCCCCAGTCGCGCGGACCGACGGCAAACTGGCCGCCGTTAGAGTATGTACCATAGATCGTTTTATCGTAATCGACACTTATCTCAGGAAACAACGCCCGGTATTTCACAGCTTGTCTCCAGCGCTTTGCCTTATCCGGATGCACATTATTGTATTGCAACGCCTCCTGTTGCACGACCCGATAGGACGGTTCGCAACGGAGTAATTTCTGCATACGAGCCGTATATTCCGAGGGTGTAAATTCAGCTTTATGGAATAAGCCGCGGGCGGTAGCGACAAATAATTTTCCGTCCCGGTCGAAATCCAGCCAGAAAAGATCCTCGGTAGATAACCCTTCAAATAACCGCCGTGATTGTCCGGTCTTTACATCGACCAGAATCAATCCGCGATCTGTGGCAAGATAGAGTTCTGTGCGACTATGCCGAGACCGGCTGACACACCGGATCTCGGCCTGGTCAACCCCAGCGATAGATTCCTTGCGAAACGTACGCCCCCGATCCCGGGAAACCAACAGACCTCTGGTGGTACCTACATATATAACATCATTGTTTTCGATATCACAACGCACCACGCGGGGAATAAACGCATACTCGGATCCTTCCTGAGGTTGGTCGGGCGAAAGGTTTTCAGACACGGCGGAGGATTTTTCCACCCGGAGACCTTCGGATAAGCGATAGATTCCGTCTGAAGCCGCTACATAAAGATTCCGGCCACAATGATCTATCGAGTATACCGTTATGTTCTGTAAGAAGCCGGGAAGTTTTGACCATTGCCAGATATCTTCGCCGGCAACATACAGGCCGTTATCGGTACCGAGAAAGACCTTACCGCCGCCTTGAGCCACACACCGCATCTGATTCTGAGGTTCAACCGTAAAAATCTTACGGGCCTGAGTCCCCTTTATAAGATACAGTGAATACTCTCCTAACAGATACAGCGTATCATACAGCCTGCGATCAACAACCATATCCCGTATCGCTTCATTGCTGACAACAAAAGTCTCCTCCCATGTCTGCCCTCTGTCGGTACTGCGGAACAATGAATTTTGAGAGGTCACATACATCAACCGGTCATCTACCGGAGAGACGACTACTTTGCGTATTTCTGTCTTATGAATATCTGCCACTTTCATAAATGCCGCGTGTCCCTGCCAGGGAATCATCAATAAAAACATAAGCCAAAGGATCCTGCTCATATTATCCTCCTTCCTCTTTTCCTGAGCAATGACCCTTCATCTTCCGGTTGAACGATCTCCTCGCGAAGAGACCGTTCAACACGGTATATATCCGCCCCTATTTCTTCATCTGGCGATATTTCGCGTAACTTACGATCTGATACATTGATGCAAAATAAGCCACCATAAAACCGATGAACCCGTCACGATACCCCTTTTTGGCAATAAACGCCCGAAAAAACCGGTCGATAGTACGCCAGAGGGCATGAAGCGTATTCATCTTATACCGGACTTTACCGGGATCGTTTTGAGAAAGCTTGACCCACTTTTTTGCCTCGAGCGTCGTCTGGGCATTCAATTTCCTTAAAAAATCACCCCAGTCACGGTAGGTATAGTGAATCAGATCTTTTGAAAGCCGGCCGCATTTCCCGTCAAGAAAAGCCCGCGGGTGGACCTCCACTTCTTCCCAGCGGAATTTTTCTTTGAGAAACAACTTCAGCTGAGCCGCCGGGTACATCCCTCCCCACCGGATCCAGTAATCACCCAGGAAATTACGGCGGGGTACGGTGTAGGCAGCCAGAGGGGTTTGATTGTGCCGGATAATCTCAGATATCTCGTTTTTCAATTCCTCGGTCGCCCGTTCATCGGCATCCAGGCTCAATACCCACGCATTCTGCGCCTGAGCATACGCCCAGTTACGGTGGCGCCCTTCGATATCCATCCGGCGCGAAAATGTTTTCGCGCCCATATCTTGAGCTATCGGGAGAGTGTTATCGGTCGATTCGTCGTCGACGATGATGATCTCATCGGCCCAGTCGGCCACCGAGACGATACAGTCGGCAATCCGTCCCTCTTCATTTTTGGTAATCACAACGACAGAAATCGGTTGTTTTGCCATACGATTCCCTTCTTTATATACACCACTGCGTAAATTCCAACCCGGTCAGTTGGCGTAACCGCGCAACATCAGATCGAAAAAATCCCATTACCTTTTCTTTCGTCGCCTCATCCCAGCGGGGACGTTCCACGAGTTCTGAAGCAGGCAGAAGAACCCACTCCAGGAGGCGACGCAGAGAACCGGACAGGTAAGACTTCTTTTGCGGTGCGGTATCACGTACCCCCAAAAGAACACGAATCCACCGGCGCGGTTTTTTCCGTTTCACCTTCGCCGCGTTTACATTCTTAAGCACACCGAATTCATCGGTATAAAACGATTCATCGACACCTAAAAATCCGAATATACGCCGGAGAACTTCCCGGCGGTTACTTTTAAGGGCTTCGGTACTTACTACCAGTATCTGCCGCTGAGGAAAATATGCAAGGTAGCGTTCCAGCTGCATTGCGTAACAACCGAAGGCAACCAAAGGGTCTCCGGCTGTAAGCGTCTGGACTACTTCGCTGAACGGCCGTGTTTCCTGAACCCCTTTTACCACATCCAGATAATGGCTGAGCAGACGCTCGGCCGGATCGCGGACAAGATAAATGAGCTTGGCCTCAGGCGCTACCGAATACAGACGCTGAGGCGCCAGAGGATGCTTGGGATACATTGTATACGAAGGTGAAGCTTCCCCCCGGATGCGCCCGGATCCGGAGAAATGGCTGCGGTACCAGTCGACACCTTTATCCCAGTATTCATCGATACTGAAAAAATTGGTCTCTTTCAGGGTAGAGGTAGTGATCTGGGGATGAAGGTTGAGATAATGATGCAGGCTCGTCGTTCCGCATTTATGAGCCCCGATAATCACAAAATCAGGCAATCCCATCGGATTATTTCACAATTTCCAGTTCAAAATGAAGGCCGTCGGGAGGACAGCTGTGACAATAATATTTTTCATACCGCCGCGGCGAAAAAAAGGCATAAAGCCTGCCCCGGCAATGCTTCTTTTTGAATCGGAATTCTTTCTTCAGCATCCTGAATGTACACTCGGAATACCGGGGATATTCGATGTCGCCGGTAAAATAATCGAATGTGCCGAATGTAAAATGCCATTTATGCGTGGGGTCCCGGTAAGAATTGGGGTGGGCGAAATGACAGGTATCGATAATAATGACCGCCCCGTTTTTGCCGATACGGTGAAGCTCCTCCATCGTCTTGACCACATTATCGATATGTTCGACAACGTTATTGCAGTTAAGAATATCGAAAGAATTATCGGGAAACGGCCAGGGATACCGGTCGAGATCGGCTACGACATCAACTCCGGGACCGGGACTGGCATCGACGCCGAGAGCTCCCGCAAGCTTAGCCCCGCCGCAGCCCACATCAACCACATCTACCTTACTCCGGCAGGATTCATCAATGAAACGGACCGACGCCCGATGCAGGAACGCAAACCGTCTGAAGAAACTGAAATATTTTTGATTATCAACACAGATTTCATCGTATTTCTTTTTTTTCTTTAGAATCCTGGCCAGCCATACCCATCGCGCGGCGAAAGAGAAAAAAGAGAAGACCTTGATGTTGGTATGCTCGCCGAATCCGGGATCCCCCCCCGCCGGGAATCGAAACACATGCACCCAGGCCCGCTCGTTGGCTTTTTCCCGTATCTTTGCGCGCAGAGAAGCTAAAAACATCCGGTCATCCCGGGTAAGAATATAGAGCAGACGGGAAGAGCGGCCGAATACTTCCTCGAACTTAGCCTGATTTGCTTCAAAGAGCTTTTCATACTCAGAGATCAACTTAAACGATGATTTTTCATAATGATACACATAAGACGCCTTGGCCATGACAATACGGAATCCCGCTTTATGCGCCCGGATACAATGTTCGGTCTCCTCAAAATAGCCCAACCCGTACTGTTCATTCCAGAAACCTACCGAATCAAGGACCTGACGCTTCATCAGATAACAAAATCCCACCGCCGTAGCCATCTCTATCGATTCACCTTTGTGTTTTTTCCGGCGCTTTTTGGCATATTCGATAAGATCTTTACCCGCCGGCACATGCTGACCGAGATTATTGCTGGCCGGATTGACGATCCCGATACGGGAATCTTTCCGGGCTACCTCGATCATCTCACTCAGCCAGCCCGGGGTCACCACCGTATCATTGTTTAAAAGAAGAACGTAACCGGCGGTGCTTGCCTGCATCCCGCGGTTAAAAGACTTTGTCGCGCCGAGATTGGTTTGATTGCGGATAAGAAAATATTCGGCAATGCGTGTATCGTGGCTCAATCCTTCCAGGTATTCTTTCGTCGCCGAATCACTCGCGTCATCGACAATAATGAGCCGGTAAGGAAACTCCGTATACGCGATGATACTCTCGATACACTGAGAGGTCATCTCCTTCAAATTCCATACCGCAATGATGATATCGCACTTGAGGTGCTCCGGTACGCTCATCACCTAAGGCTCCCCTCCCGTTCCTTTACTTTCTCCCACCACCGACGGTTATCCCGGTACCAGGAGACTGTCTCCCGAAGAGCTTCGGAAAAATCACAGCGAGGTTCGAATCCCAGGTCCCTGATCTTGCGGCAATCCAGGCTGTAACGCCGGTCATGCCCGGGCCGGTCGGACACATACTCAATACAATTTTCATCTTTACCCACCGCCTGCAAAATTTTTTTTGCCAACTCGATATTGGGAATCTCGTTCCCCGCGCCGACATTATAGATCTGACCAACCTCCCCCCGGTGTAATACCAGATCGATCGCCCGGCAATTATCTCCGACATATACCCAATCCCGCACGTTTTTCCCGTCACCATAGAGAGGGACTGTTTTATCGTCGAGAAGATTGGTAATAAAAAGCGGGATGATCTTCTCCGGATACTGACAGGGACCGAAATTATTGGCACTGCGGACAATACATACCGGAACCCGGTGGGTAATCCCGTAGGAACGACAGAGCAGGTCCGCGGCAGCTTTACTGGCAGCATAAGGACTGTTGGGAGAAAGACGGCTGGTTTCATCAAACGAACCTGATTCAATACTGCCGTATACCTCGTCGGTTGATACATGCAGGAAGCGTTTCACGTTGCAGGTGCGTACCGCCTCCAATAAAACCGCGGTGCCGTATACATTCGTCCGGACGAATTCGAGACCGCCCTGAATAGACCGGTCCACATGCGTTTGGGCGGCAAAATTGACGATGAAGTCGACCTGGCGAGAAAGGATCTCACCCATACGCTCTGAATCGGTAATATCGGCCCGGATAAACGTGTACCGGGTATCCGATTCAACACTTTTTAGATTGTCGAGGTTACCGCAATAGGAAAGATTATCCACATTGATAACTTCATAATCGGGATACGACGCAAGAAGATGCCGGATGAAATGAGAACCGATAAACCCCGCACCGCCGGTAACGACTATGTTCATGACGATTCCTCCATAATGCGTAAGATATACTGCCCGTAAGAAGTAGGTATCCTCCGGGCGATTTCATGCAACTCTTTATGGCCCACATATCCCATGCGTAACGCGATTTCTTCCACGCATCCGATCTTTAACCCCTGCCGTTCTTCGATGGTTTTGATAAACATTGACGCATCGATCAGAGAATCGTACGTCCCGGTATCAAGCCAGGCATATCCCCGTCCCAGTCTCTGCAGATGGAGCCTGTTTTGGCCCAGATACGCCCGGTTAATATCGGTAATCTCCAGTTCCCCCCGCACCGAAGGAGAAAGCTTCTTGGCGATATCAACCACCGCGTTATCATAAAAGTAAAGCCCGGTAACCGCCCAGTTGGATTTAGGCTGAACGGGTTTCTCTTCTAACGAAACGATCCGATCGGAGGAATCAAATTCAACAATGGCGTAACGCTCAGGATCCCGCACATAGTAGCCAAATACGGTTGCCCCTTCCCGGCGGCCGCTGGCCTCTTTCAGTAAATCCGGCAATCCGTGACCGAAGAAGAGATTATCGCCCAGCATCAGACAAACATCTTCTTTCCCGATAAATTCCTCTCCGATGAGAAACGCCTCACCGATCCCCCGGGGGACATCCTGGGTCGCATACGAGATATGAATGCCCAGATGACTGCCGTCTTTGAGAAGATTTTTGAAATTTACCAGAGCATCCCGGCTGGTTATGATAAGAATATCCCGGATACCGGCGAGCATAAGCACACTGAGAGCATAATATACCATCGGTTTGTCATATACCGGCAACAACTGTTTACATACACCTTGCGTCACCGGATACAATCGTGTCCCCCGTCCTCCCGCTAAGATAATTCCTTTCACGTCACTCCTCCCCGGTCCTATACCATATTATGGATTCATCCTGATAAAAATTAGAACGCCTTTTTTTGTTCTTTTACCCAGCGTGTTAACCGCTTGATCCCCTCCGGAACCGAAACGCCCGGCTTCCACTTCAGCTGGCGGGTAACCTTGGTGATATCGGAAATATATACTTTCTGGTCACTGGGACGCCAGCGGGAAAATGTTACCGACGGTTTAATGTGAAGTTCTTTCTCCAATAAGGAAAGAAACTCCCGAAGCGAAGCGGTATTCTCTAACCCGCCGCCGATATTATATACAGCGTGATGTTTTTTGGTATGAATAAATTTATCAAAAGCTCTCACCAGATCCTCAACGTAAAGAAGATCCCGTACCTGTTTCCCGTTACCGTAAATCGTAATTTTTTTCTTCTTGAGCGCGGCGATAATAAACCAGGCGACCCAGCCCTGATCTTCAAACCCAAACTGACGTGTCCCGTAAATACAGCTCATACGGAAAACCGCCGTACGCATCCGGTACATATGCGCATATTCCTGGACATAAAGATCTCCCACATATTTACTCACACCGTAGGGAGTATGGCCGCAGTGATCCACAGACATGGCTTCATCGACTCCTTTTGAATCCTTGAATGCGTAACGGGTTTTTAATTCCTTCAAAGGCAGTTTGTCCACATTCTCCCCGTAGATCTTATTGGTAGAACAATACACGAAAGCCGCCCGCGGTGATTTTTTCCTTACACACTCAAGCACCGTCAAGGTGCCGGCGGCGTTAATGCTGAAATCATCGAGAGGATCGCGAACCGACGAGGGCACGCCCGGCTGACCGGCGGTATGAATAACGGCATCAACCCCCTTCCCTAAGGCTTTGACCACATCCGGTGCATTACGGACATCACCTTTTATCCGGGTTATCGAAGGATATGCTTTTAAATAATTCCAGTTATACTCAACCGATTTTTTATCATATCCAAAAAGACGCGAACGCATAAGATTATCGAGGACAATGACGTTCCACCCCTTTTTTGCGTAGAATTCGGCGGCATGACTGCCGACCATCCCCGCTCCTCCGGTCACCAAGATACGTTTCTTCATATTCTTCCGGTCTCCTTTCTGAAAAAGTTCTTTATGTTCGCTGTTACATATTTTATCTGGCTTCCGTTCATTCCCGGGTACAGAGGGAGAGAAATGACGTGAGAAAGCAATCTTAGAGCCTGAGGAGTTTTTTGCCGACGGGAATACCCGTCGAATGCCTCCATCTGCGATAAGAGCTTGGGATAATACACGCGGGCAGCGATGCCACGGCGATTCAGATAGGCAAGCAGCCGGTCTCGGTTTTCCTTTACCTGTATGGTATACAGATGATATACGTGTTTTGAACCTTCTGGACACCGGGGGATTTCGATGTGACGAATCCCCCCTAACGCATCGTTATACTTTTGAGCTATCCGCCGCCGTTTGGCATTAAAAGAATTGATATGTTTTACCTTAGCTAATAATACCGCGGCCTGAATCGAATCCAGACGGGAATTATATCCTATCCACCGGGCGCGATACGATCCGGTCTGCCCATGGTTCCGCAAGATTCGAACCGTTTCGGCCAAACGACGGTCATCGGTAGCAATCAGTCCGCCATCGCCGTAGGCCCCGAGATTTTTGGAAGGGAAAAAACTGAACGTTCCGGCATGCCCGATGGTACCGGCTTTATTCTTATAACACTGAGCGCCGAAAGCCTGAGCGGTATCTTCGAGCACAAACAGGTTCCGTTTTCGGGCAATACGCATGATTGATTTCATATCACAGGGCAATCCGTAGAGATGCACCGGAATGATTCCTACGGTATGCGGGGTAACGGCCTTTTCGATTTGAGCGGGATCGATATTATACGTAACGGGATCAATGTCGACAAAAACCGGCGTCGCGCCGGCGTATACAATACTTTCGGCGGTAGCGATAAACGTAAAGGGGGTGGTAATGATCTCGTCTTTTTTGTCAAACCACTGCTTCTTCTTTCTCTTAAGCGCCAGAGCACGTAACGATACCGTCAAGGCATCTGTTCCGGAAGCAACCGCACAGGCATGGTTAATCCCCAGATACCGGGCGATCGCACGTTCCAGACGGAGGACCTCCTCTCCCAGAATCCAGTGTTGACTCGTGAAACAACGGTTGAGATTTTTTTCGACATCTTTTCTGATGACACGATATTCCGGTTTAAGATCCAGCAAAGGGATGTTTCTTTTCTTCATATACTCCTGCCTTTAGCCGTCCACACTACAGGTTCATTTTTCTCCCAAAATAATCGATGGTCCGCCTTAAGCCCTCCTCCAGAGAAACGTTCGGCTGCCAGCCCAGCATATTCTTTGCCCTGGTAATATCAGGCTTGCGCCGCCGGGGATCATCCTGAGGCAACGAATGATATTCGATCGTCGCCTGCGATCCGGTCAGGCGGATGACCATACGGGCCAAATCGATTATTTTTAACTCTTCAACATTCCCCACATTCAGGGGTAACTCGTAATCAAACTCCATCATTTTTAAAATGGCTTCGATTAAATCACTCACATAACAAAAAGAACGCGTTTGTTCTCCGCTGCCGTAGACTACGATCGGTTCTCCTTTGAGTGCGTTGACGATAAAATTGGATACAACCCGCCCGTCATCAGCCTGCATATTTTCTCCATATACGTTAAATATACGGGCGACCCGCACCGGCACATTCCATTCATGGCGATAGGCATAGGTAAGAGCTTCGGCCGAACGCTTGGATTCATCATAACAGGAACGCGGTCCGATGGTACTGACATTTCCGTTATATTCCTCGGTCTGGGGATGGACGTGCGGATCACCGTAAATTTCCGACGTCGAAGCCAGAAAAAATTTCGCTTTCTTCTCCTTGGCTATCCCTAAACAGGTGTACGTTCCCAATAACCCCGACTTAAGCGTCTTGATACGGTAAGAAAGATACTGACAGGGAGACGCGATGGAAGCAAGATGCATCACCCAATGCAAAGGGCCGTCAATAAAAAGAGGCGTGGAAATATCGTGTTCGATAAACTGGAAATGTTCATGGTTCAGCAGCCCGCTGATATTATCCTTTGCTCCGGTAACCAGATTATCCACACAGACCACCAGGCATCCTTCTTCCAGCAACCGTCGACAGAGGTGAGAGCCGATAAAACCGGCGCCGCCGGTTACCAGTACGCGTGACTCTTCTGAGCCGTTTTCCACTATATTCTCCTTACGTTTACGTAATCTCTTTTATAGACATTGCGCGTATCATAGATAAACGTTGCGTTTTTTCGGATCAATTCGTAATTCACTTTCGCATGATCGGTCACAATCACCACACAATCGTAGCTTTTAATGTTTTTCCCGATAAGCGCGATACTCTTTAAATCAATATCGTCTATTTTTAAATACGGGATAAGCGGATCGGAATAATCAACCGTATTTTTTCCCTTTCGTAATTGTTCGATGATATCCAGCGCCGGAGACTCCCTCAAATCTTTGACATCCCGTTTATAGGTTACCCCCACAATCAACACCCGCCCTCGGCCGGCGGCGGTTCCTTTTCGCCGGACATACTCAAGGACCCTGTCCGCTATATACGAGGGCATAAACCGGTTGATATAGGCGGCAAGATCAATCATTTTTGTTTTAAACCCTATTTTTTTTGCCTTCCAGGAAAGGTAGAGTGGATCACAGGGAATACAGTGCCCCCCGATACCGGGACCGGGATAAAACGGCATAAACCCGAACGGCTTGGTTTTCGCCGCTTCAATCACTTCCCAGATACTGATATTCAGTTTATTACATACCAGGGCGAATTCGTTGGCCAAAGCGATATTAACCAGACGAAACGTATTTTCATATAATTTTGCCGTCTCGGCAACCTCCGGACTCGACACCTGGTAGACTCTCCTGATAATCATCCCATACAGTGTTTTCGCCAGAGACCCTGAGGTAACACTCAATCCTCCCACAATCTTGGGAATCCTTGTCAGCGTATGTTTTTTGTCTCCGGGATTGATCCGTTCGGGAGAAAAACACAGGAAAAAGTCCTTCCCCATCGTCAACCCCTTTTTCTCTAAAATAGGCAGGATCACCTCACGCGTCGTCGTCGGGTATGAGGTGCTTTCGGCGACAATAAGCTTGGTCCCCTCAAAATGCTTGGCCAGAAGTTTAGTCGCCTTGACCAGATAGGAGATATCGGGAACTTTTACCTTACGTAACGGTGTCGGCACGCAGAAAACGACTACGTCACAATTCTTTAAAAAACGCGGGTCGTTACCGACTGAAATCTTTTTGCGCCAGAGGAGCCGTTTGAGAACGTTCGAATCCACGTCGATAATATCGGAGGCGCCTTTCTGCAGACGACGCAGGCGCGCGACATTTACATCAAAGCCGAAAACAGAAAACCCTTTCCGGGCAAAGGCTGCCGCCAGCGGCAATCCCACATATCCCAGGCCTACCACACATATCCGGGCCTTCTTTTTTTGAATTTTACTCTTGAGAAGGGTATACTGACTCATGCCTTCCTGTTTTTACGGGGCCAAAAAATGCGCTAACGTCCTATTCCCAGATACACGTATCCTTCACGGAGCAGCTCCCTTTTATTAAACATGTTCCGGCCGTCGGCAATGAAGGGGAATTTCATCTGCTTTTTGATCTTCTTGAAATCAAGCTTCATGAACTCCTGCCATTCGGTAAGAAAACAAGCGCAGTCACACATCCGGACCGCATCATAAGGATCTTTGGCAAAATACACTCTTGTTTTGGGCAACAAATTCTTCGCCTCACCGGCCGCCTGAGGATCATACACGCGAAGATGAGCCCCCTCTTTCAATAATCCGTTGATGATATCCACCGCCGGCGCGAATCGCATATCATCGGTATCCGGTTTAAACGCCAGGCCTAACACGGCTATTTTTTTCTTTTTCAGCACCCAGAGATGCTCCTTGATCTTCTCGACAAGATAGGCCCGTTGTTCTTCGTTGATCTTTTTCACCTCACGCAGAAGAGCGAAATCGTACCCGAATCTTTTGGCGATATACACGAACGCTTCGAGGTCCTTGGGAAAACAAAACCCTCCGTATCCGATCCCGGCCTGTAAGAACTTCGGGCCGATACGATCATCCAGCCCCATGGCATAGGCAACCTTATCGACATCGGCTCCGGCCAGATCACAGATACGGGATATCGCGTTAATGAAAGATATCTTCGTCGCTAAAAATGAATTGGAGGCGTGTTTGATGAGTTCGGCGGTATTGATATCAGTGGTGACCACCGGCTTTCCCAGCGGCCGATACAGTTCTTTCAGTATTTTTTCGGCGCGTTCGGTCTCAACCCCGACAACGATACGCGAAGGCGAAAATGAATCATAGACGGCTTTCCCTTCCCGTAAGAATTCAGGGTTAGAGGCGACATCAAAAGGGACATTCCCTTTTTTATAGCGCATGATCGTCTCTTTCAGCTTGCACCCGGTCTGCACCGGAACCGTGGACTTCTCCACGATCAGCTTGTATTCGTTTAAGTTCCGCGCCACCAGGCGGGCAATGGATTCAATGGAACTTAAATCAGCCGATCCGTCGGGTAACGGCGGGGTCCCTACCGCGATAAAAATAATCGAACCGGCCCGGATGGATTCGGTAAGATTATGGGAAAAAGACAGTTTCCGGCGCCGGAGGTTCTTTTTAACAAGCTCATCCAATCCCGGCTCAAAGAACGGGAGGGTATACTTTTTAAGCCGAGAGATCTTGGTCTTGTCATTATCTACGCAGATTACCACATGTCCCAGCTCGGCAAATGCCGCCGCCGTCACCAGGCCTACATGGCCGGCACCGACCACCGTGATCCGTTTGGTTTTAGTAGTTCTCTTTCCCGCCATGGTAGGTATGGTCAAATCCAAAACGGACATCAGGGAAGGCTTTCACCCGAAACATCATCCAGAGCGTATAATTCTGGTCACGATCGACATTGATCCCCACATCCATCAGCCAACAGTGTAGATCCTTCCTCAATACATATTGCTGTTCCTTGAATTCCTGACTTTTAAATTCATACCGGATATAATTATGAAACTCTAAGGTCGGGTTGATCTGATAATCCCAGGAAAGCGTACTCTGTGAATTCCCTCCCCGGGCATACCGATGTCCCACCGCAACCGAATAAGGATGCTCATCTCCCCCCCGGAATTTAATATCGGCATTTATTCTCTCAATATTACGATTGATACAATCGTAGGTAGAATCAACATTTAATGATACATTGGATACCGGATAGAATTCAAGATCGAGCTTCGCTTCGGTAAAAGAACTGCCCCCGGTCGGATGGTTGATCCGGTAGGTAATCGAAGGAGAAAAATACAGAAGATCCCATGTCGCTTCTTCACTCTTGGCCTGTAATTTATTTTCCAGCTTGAACGTCGCCGCTTCACTCCGGGTTAAACTGTCTTTTGAGTCAAACTGAATAATATTGGTGTTGCCTACGGTGGGGTCGTGTATGTACCCATACTCAAGGATCGGCGTCATGACATGCCTCATTTTTTCGATATCCTGCCCCAAGAGAGTAAAGCCTTGAGAGAATGTTTTATATAATTTTGTACTCATGCTGACTCCGGCGCCGAAAGCGTTACGGAGGATTTCCCGGTCGTCGTATTTATTCTGAGAATAGTAGGTTGAATAGAAATCGACGTGAGGATTGATCGTAAGCCAGGCAAGCTGGGAATCATAACTGACCACGCTTTTCGAATGAATACGAGCGACCTCTTCATCCCGGGCCGAATTGGCGTATTGCCGGGTAACATACGCGGCGGAAATATCGGTATTAAAATACAAAGGAAGGCCTTCGGCCAGCGTATGTTTAAACAACGTATATTCCAATTCGGGAAGGTATTCCACGACCGTACGGAACCGGTTTACCTGCTTCTTGGCCAGTAACGACAGCGAAGAATTCGCAAAGCCATACTGAGCCAGAGCGTAGGTATCGGGAACACTTTCAATTTCATACTCGCGATAGAAAAAGTCTTTAACGATATACTGGTCGGAAAATTTGTGATATTCGGCTTTTATCGACATCGATTGCATCGGCTTCCAGTCATAAGAAAAATCAGTGCGGTACCGGTCATCTTCTAAGAGTTTCGCGGCAACACTGCGCCGTTCCGGGTATTCATCAAATAATTCACTCCGTTTGTCCCGGGCATACAACGCGTCTTCGATCTGATAGTAATTAATCAGCGCCTGGCCCCAATTTTTTGTTTCGACCTTATGGGTGAATCCCGTTCCCCAGCCGCGCCGTTCATAGAGATCCAGATGCAATTTCCCCCGGTTTTGCTCATTCATCGTGTAGCGGTACCGGCTGAGCATATACATACCCCATTCACTGCTCGATCCGGGGGAAAACTCGACGGGAAATGATTTGTCCTTCAGGGAGTGCGAATAATACGGCAGATACAACACCGGGATATCACCTATTTTCAGCACGACATGTTTGGCGACGACCTTTTCGTTAGGGTACATAATGATCCGGCGGGCGTTCAGTTTCCAGTGCGGCTCATCATAATCGCAGGTCGTCACATACCCGGAATGCACAACATACTCATTCTCACTCAAACCCTGAGCCTTGGGGCCGCCGCCATAGACCGGAGGAGATTCAACGCGGATCTGATTGATCTGGGTCTGTTTGGCACTGAAATCATACACCGCATCAGTCCCGTAGATGACCCCTTTATCGGAAGTTACCTTCATATCTCCCTTGATCACGGCGTTGTGAGTTTCCCGGTTATAGACGGCTTCGTCGCAATATATGGTGACATCTTCATATTTCATTTTCACATTACCCTGCGCAACGACTTTTCCCTCATCGTGCAAATAACGCACCTGATCCCCGTCGACGATAACGGGCACCCCCTGCTGCTGAGCCAAACTCACCGCCGGTACGATACAGAGAAGACATAAAACCACAATCAGCATTCTCATTTTACTTTGTAGTGGTTGAACCAAAAAAAACATTCTTTCCCTGCCTTGTTGTGTCAAAGTGATCCGGAATTTCCCTTTTTCGCCAGAAGTCCGGCTCCGATAATACCCGCATCACGAAGCTTCGCCCTGACAACCTTAAGGCCGCGGACATTGGGCCACATCGCCTGCCGGTTCAATACGTCCCTTACCATCGGCTTAAATACACGCATCGCTCCGGAAATTCCTCCGCCTAAAATAACAATTTCAGGATTAAAAACATTCACCATCCCGGCGAGAAATTTTCCCAGATACAGGGAGAATTCTTCCCAGACAGCCACCGCCTGCTTTTCTTTTTTCAACGCCCGCCGGTAAATCTCTTTTACATCGACAGCACGTTTAATACGTTTCAGCTTCTTATACCGGGCAGCCAGATGCCGATTCCCGATATAGGTCTCAATACAGCCTTTTCCGCCGCAGCCGCATTGTTTGCCGCCGATACTGATGGGAACATGTCCAAATTCACCGGCACTGGTCACCGAACGCAGGATCTTTCCGTTTAAAATAAAAGCCCCCCCCAGACCTGTCCCCAAAGTAAGGAATAACGCGCGTTGATAATTTTTTGCCGCGCCCAGACATGCTTCGGCAAGAGCAAAAACATTGGCGTCATTATCCAGAAATACCGGAATCTTCACCCGGCGGCGAAGCCTTTGACGCAACGGGTATCCTTCCCATCCCGGCACATTAGGCAGATAATAAATTTCGCCTTGAGGAATATTGATCATTCCCGGCGCCCCGATACCCATACCGGCCAGAGAATAGGACTTGAAACGGTGGACTAATTGGCTGATTTTATCCAAAAAAGCTTCTTTATGCCGGAAGGCTTCCGATTCAATCGTTTCTTTCTTGATCAGGGTTCCGGCTGTGTTCACCAGGCCGACTTTAAGCAGCGTCCCTCCCCAATCTATACCTAAATATGTTTTCATAGAACATTATTTTATCTTATATTTATTGCTTTTCAATACAAAAATAGCTCAGGATACCAAGGGGGAAAGGAGATCACGCCGGTCAAAACGCCAGAGAATCACTTTCGGGCCCTTGCGGATGAATCTGACGGGAAATCTCTTTCTGGAGAGATTCGGGAAGATCGTAGAAAAAAATACCGATATACCAGGTACGGCCTTCTTTATGGGTATGGATCACCTTAGCCTTGGTCTCCCAGGAGTGAGGTTGTTCGGGAAGCCAGAGGCGACAGAGAAACTCATCGGAAAGGATGTCTCCCGCCGAAGAAAGCAAAGCGCCCTGCTGGGAAAGATTTACGATTTTAATCGATTCCGGTTTTTTAAAGCTGCCGTCATCGACCACTTCCAGCCGCATCGAACCAAACGGCAACGTTCGTATCCAGCGCCGGCGTTCGATAAACGTGCGATCCCGCCCCTGACGTTTTGCCTGATACAGAGCATTATCGACGACACTGATCAAATCTCCCGGCTGGCGCCCATTGAATGGATAGGACGCGACGCCGGCACTGAACTTCACCGACAATCCTTCCTGACGTTTAAGATATTGAGAATGTATCTTAGCCTGCGAAACCTTACGCTTGATCCGTTCCACGACCATCAGCGCCTGTTTAAGATTTGCTTCGGGAAGGATCACCAGAAATTCTTCCCCCCCGTAACGCCCTACCACATCGACGTTTCGCACCGCACCTTTTACCGTATCGGCAAACGACGCCAGAACATCATTCCCTACCAGATGTCCGTAGGTATCGTTGATCTTTTTAAAGAAATCGATATCAATCATTACGATCGTCAATTCTTTGCCATAGCGTTGGCAACGCAACACTTCATTTTCCAGAAGCTGCATTGTCCAGCGGAAATTCACGCAGCCGGTCAGCTCATCATAATAGGCAAGCGCCCGCAACCTTTCCCTCAACCGCTTTTCCACCAGAGCCAGAGTCCCCAGGGCGATTCCGCTGCTGTAATAGACAATGAACCGGACCAATATCCCGCTGACGACCAGATCACGGAAGAGCCAATAACGAAAAATGTTGATTTCAAACAATAAAACCAGAGAAGCCACCGTAGCAGCCATAACTCCGCCCCATACGCCAAACCAGAACCCGGCAAGGGAAATAAGGGTAATATAAATATACCCTAAAGACAACCCGAAGCCGCCGATAACGCGGCGAATAAGGATCAGACTCGCAAACCCCAGGATAAGGAAACCAATACGGAATGCGCGCCAGGCAAGCAGATCCAGCAGTTTTTTCTTCACTCGAACAAAGATAATATCCACCTTCCTTAAAAAATATGCTTACCTTTATTTTATATTAACTTTACCGAGAAACAAAGCAAAAAAAAGAAGAGCCCGCTTGTTGAAAGCGGGCTCTGAATCTTCCTTCCTCGTTGTAGATCTTTATAAAGTGAGCTGCGTGATAGAGAAAATTTTTTATTCTCTATTTCTTCTTTTTCTTCGCAGCTTTTTTCTTTGTTGTTTTTTTCTTTGTTGTTTTTTTCTTCTTTGTTGCTTTTTTCTTAGTTGCTTTTTTCTTGGTAGCTTTTTTTCTTACTGCCATGTATCACCTCCTTTTTTTATTTTCTACCTACAACTTTAATTTAACGAAAAATAGGTCGTTTGTCAATCTTTTTTCGACTTTTTTTGAATTTTTTTTTATTTCGATTCGTTAAAATATTTTTTCAGGAAGGAACTTTGAAATTTTTTTTTGGCAGGCGAATTTTTTTTGCTTCTTTCCACAAATGTTCAAGATCATAAAACTCTCTCGCTTCATCAAGAAAGACGTGAACGATGATGTTTCCAAAATCGATAAGCATCCATTGCGAATCGATATCGCGTTCGGCATGATGAATCTTTATCCCCTTTTTTTTCGCGCGGTAAATTGTTTCGTTGCAGATCGCCTCGACCTGAGGCGTCGATTCACCCGAACAGATTACAAAATAATCACAGAAGGTCGAAATGGAACTGACATCCAGCAACACCGGATTCCGCGCCTTTTTACCTAAGGCAAATTGGATAATGGTAAAGGCTTTCTCTTTCATCGTATCCATTACCGGGAACCCTCCTCTATCTGACGGGATAGTACATCGTGCATTCTTCCTTCGACGTTACCCACGCAGGTTACACACGCTTTTTTAAAATTGAATATGCGGGAAGCGAGCTTGATTATTGTGTCGGGAGGAATACGGCGGATACGCGACGTCAATTGTTCAAAGGTGTAGATCTTGTTCAGGGCGATAAACGAATCTGCCAGATAAAACAGCCTCCCCATCGGCCTTTCCAGATTCATTGCCAGTTGCCCCAAAAGATAATCTTTGGCTCGTTCCAGTTCCCGGCCGGAAGGCGGTGACTCTTTTATTTTCCTGAGTTGATCAAGAATACACTTAAACGCCAACGGTATATTTCTCTTATCCAAAGCGCAGTGAATGATAAACGCTCCCGAATCCTTGTATTTTCTCACTTCGGTAGATACATCATAACAAAGAGCTCGCTTTTCGCGAATTTCTTCAAAAAGACGGCTGCTCATATTCGCCCCCATCAAGACATGCAACAACTCTACGGCAAACCGTAAAGGATGCGTGTAGGAAACCGAAGGGAATCCCAGGCAAAGATGGGTCTGATCGATCTTCTTGGTTTCGACGACAATCTTCCTGCGGGGTAATCCCGCCGGTTTACCGTAAACCTTCTGGGGCGAGGACTTCTCACCGGAGAAAGCGGCCGATCCGAGCCTCGAAAGAAACATCTGCTCATCAAACGCACCGGTACAGAAAACCAGAATGTGCGGCGGACGATAATATCGTTCTCTTAACCGGGCCAGATCCGACCGTTTGATGCGGGAAACCGTTTGCTCTGTGCCCACAACATCGATTCCCAGAGGATGGCCACTCCAGAGGAGCGCATCAAGCACCGAAAGGGCCCGGGAATGCGGCAGATCCCGATACATCTTGATTTCTTCTAAAATGACATTTCTCTCCTTCTCTATTTCTTTCTCGTCCAACAGAGGATTACATACCATATCAAACAGGATATCGGACGTACGCGGGAGGTTCTTATGTAAAAATTGAGCATAGTATGCGGTTACTTCCTGAGAAGTAAAACCATTGATACTGCCACCCCGGCCTTCGATCTGCTGTTTAATCCGGCGATAGGAATAGTGCCGGCTCCCCTTAAAGAGCATATGTTCGATGAAATGAGCGGCACCCTTGATGCGCTCCGGTTCAAACCGGGCCCCCCACTTGATGAATATACCTAAAGCACAGGTCTGACAATGAGGAAGAGAAGAAGTAATGACGGTGAGCTTTCCGCGGTGAGATATGTTAAACATAGAACTGTTTGATATAGGCAGCGAATTTTTTAGAGAATCCCGAGGTACGGTAATGTTGTTCGATATACTTTATAAGAGCGCTCCCCACAATAACTCCATCACACGCTTTGGTAATCGTTTGAATCTGCTTTTGCGTATGGATGCCGAAACCGACGCACACCGGCAAGGGACTCATCGTTCTTATCAATTGCAGGTGTTTCAACAACGGCTTCATCGCAATAGACTGAGGGCCGGTAATGCCGGCGACAGAAACATAGTAAATAAACCCCCGGGCGGCGCGTATGATTTTCCTGATCCGGTCGGCCTCTGTAGTCGGTGTTATGAAAAAAACGGTATCAACATGATTGTGACGGGCATACCGGATATATTCGGAAGCCTCCTCCAGAGGCAAATCAACCGTCATAACAGCCCCGACATGAGCCCGGGCGCAATGAGAGAAGAATCTCTTCAGTCCGTACTGATAAACCGGATTATAGTACGTCATGAGGACCACAGGAGTTGCAATCCTTTTTTTAAAATCCGCGACGTGTTCCAGAAGCATCGGCAGAGTCACTCCGCCGGCCAGTGCTTTTTTACTGGCAGCCTGAATAATCGGACCGTCAGCGACCGGATCGGAAAACGGCATTCCCAACTCAATAGCCGTAACCCCGCATTCAGCGAGAATCCGGATAATCTTACGGCTGACCGGAAGCGTGGGGAATCCGAACGGCACATACGGGATAAACGCTTTTTTGCCTTCGGTGACCGATTGATCGAATTTCTCCTTCAACGTAGACATTGTTCGACTATTTCCAGATCTTTATCTCCTCTGCCGGAAAGGCACAGGATCACTGTTTTATTCTTATTTTTTTTCACCTTCGCCATACGCCTTAGATATTGAACAGCGTGGGCCGACTCAAGCGCCGGAATAATCCCTTCCCGCCGGCTCAAAAACCTGAATCCTGCCAAAGCCCCCTTATCACCAACGGATACATATTCAGCTCGTTTGATTTTCTTGTAATATGCGTGCTCAGGCCCCACCCCGGGATAATCAAGCCCGGGAGCAATCGAATGAGCGTCACGGATCTGGCCAAAACGGTCCTGGAGGAGAAATGTTTTGGTCCCATGCAAAATCCCCACCTTCCCCTTTCCCAGAGACGCGCCGTGATGATCATCATGAGAAAACCCCGTACCGCCGGCTTCCACGCCGATAAACTTCACGCTGCGGTCGCCAAAGAAAGGATAAAACAATCCTATCGCATTGGAACCTCCCCCCACACAGGCAACCAGATAATCCGGCAATCGTTTTTCTTTTACCTTAAATTGTTTTTTCGCCTCCCGGCCGATAACGGTCTGAAAATCCCGTACAATTTCCGGATAGGGATGGGGCCCGATGACCGACCCCAGAAGATAATACGTATCCTCAACACGACCGACCCAATCCCGGAGCGCTTGACTACAGGCGTCTTTCAACGTACGGGTACCGCTTTCGACCGGAATGACCCTGGCGCCTAAGGTTTTCATACGAAAAACATTCATCTTCTGCCGGATGATATCTTCGGCTCCCATATACACATCGCACGTAAACCCCAACAAAGCCGCTACCGTCGCGGTCGCGACGCCATGCTGCCCGGCACCGGTTTCGGCAATAATCCTCTTCTTTCCCATATATCGGGCTAACAGGGCCTGCCCGATCGTGTTATTGATCTTATGAGCGCCGGTATGCAGGAGATCTTCCCGTTTCAGGTACACCTTCATTCCCACATCATCACTTATATTGGCGGCAAACGTCAAGGGACTCGGACGCCCCACATATTCACGCAGGTAATAATCAAGATCGCGTCTGAATTTCTTATTTTTCTTTACGGCACGATACGCCGCCTCCAGCTGACGCAGGCAGACCAGAAGAGTCTCCGGCATGAATTTCCCGCCGAATGAATCGAAATAACCTTTAGCGTCGGGCATGTTCATATGTCTTTACCTTCTGAATAAACTTTCTTACTAAATCCGGATCTTTCTTCCCGGGGACACTTTCTGTGCCGGAGGCGACATCGATTCCGTAGAGACAAGAAAGCCGCAGCACCGGCGAGAGATTACCGGGAGTCAGTCCGCCGGAGACAATCACTCGCAGTGAGGAACCGATACGACTGATTTCCCGCAGGTGACCGGAAGAAATTCGTTTTTGACCGGATATCTTTTCCTCCTGAGTCATGTCGAAAAGATACGCATCGACTTTATACCGCCGGGTTTCAGCTTCGATATCCTGCCGGTGAGGGAAAACCGTCTTTATGACTCTGAATCTTTTCCTAAAAGACGCGCAAAACCGCGGGGATTCACCGCCATGAAACTGCAGGGCAGTCAACTTCAACTGAGACGCAATTGCTTCCACGGCCTCTTTCTTTTCATCGACAAATACACCGACCGTCGCAACAAAAGGGCCTATCGCTTCTATGATTTTTTTTGCCTGAGCCACCGATACCGTCCGGGGACTTTTCCGATAGAAAATCAACCCCAGAGCATCAGCACCATAATCACAGCACAGCCGGGCGTCTTCGACATTGGTAATCCCGCATATTTTTACTCTACGCATCGATATCCAGCTCTTTTATTTTGGCTTCAAGATCATCATTCCCGACGATAGCTTCACCAATCAGCACCGCATTGATATCCAATCCTTTAAGCACCAGCATCTCTTTACGGGATGAGATCCCGCTTTCGCACACTCTGACGATATTCTTAGGAATAAACGGCGCAATCTTCTTTGTCGTGGCAAAATCCACTTTTAACGTCTGCAGGTTGCGGTTGTTCACTCCGATGATCTCAACGGGAACTTTGAGCACTTTTCTCAACTCTTTTTCACTATGAACCTCTACCAGAACATCCATCCCCAGATCCCGGGCGCAGGCATACAAACTGGCAAACTTTTTCTCATCAAGGATCCGGATGATCAACAGTATCGCATCGGCACCCAGAGCTCTCGACTCCATTACCTGGGTTTCATCGAGGATAAAATCCTTACGTAAAACAGGGATATCGACTTCCTTGCGTACATCTTCGATGTAATTACATTTACCTAAGAAGAATTCTTCCTCGGTAAGAATCGATAACGCCCGCACGCCGGCCTGTTCCATGCGCTGAGCCAGCTCACAGGGAGAGAAAACTTTGCGGATAACTCCTTTTGACGGCGAAGCCTGTTTTAATTCGGAGATGATCGAAATCTTCCCTTCCTGGGTAATCGCGTTCTTAAACGAACGGACCTTAGGCGCTTTTTTCAGTAACGAAAGGATTCCCTGTTTATTCTTCTTGAGAATAGCGATCTTTTTCTTTTTACTCTCAATAATCAGCGGCAATATATTATAATTCACTATGTTCCTCCAGAAATCGTTTTAATCCCAGGAATTTCTCCTTCGCCTTACCCGAGATAATAAGCTCCCGGGCCGCCCGAACTCCCGCTTTGAGATCTTTTGCTATCCCCAGGACCACCAGCGCCGCCGCCGCATTAGCCAGAACAATATCGAGAGGAGGACCTTTTCGCCCTCGTAAGACAGCGGTAATAATCCCGGCGCTCTCTTTGGCATTCTTTACCTCAACATCAGATAACCGGCATTTCTTCAAGCCAAAATCGGAAGGATTCCAGGTGAGATTGCGGATACGTCCCCGCTTCAGAAACGCAACACGGGTCGGCCCCATCAAACTAACCTCATCTCGCACCCCACTGCCAAAAACAACAAACACCCGGTTTATCTCCAGACACTTAAGAGCCCGCACCATGGGAGCAATAAGATCGGGATCGAAAACCCCCAAGAGCTGCACATTCGCTCCGGCCGGGTTCGATAACGGTCCCAGAATATTAAAAATCGTTTTGATACCAATCTGTCTGCGTACCGGAGCGACAATCTTAAACGCCGGGTGAAACCGGGGAGCATATAGAAATCCGACTCCGACTTTTTTTATCGCCGCCTCGATAATCTGTGGAGAAACCGAAAGCCGTAGTCCCATGAATTCCAAGACATCGGCACTGCCGCACTGAGAAGAAGCGGCACGATTTCCATGTTTAGCTACTTTTATCCCTGCGGCAGCAACAACAAAAGCGACCGCCGTTGAAATATTAAACGTATTCACTCCTCCGCCGCCGGTACCGACAGGATCAAATATATCCTCAACACACGACCCCTGATGCGACCGACTCGCCACGTGAATTTTCAGCGCTTTTTCTCTCACCACTTTCGCCGCCGCGGCAATTTCCTGATACGTTTCCCCCTTAATCTTAAGCGCAGTTAAAAAAGCGGCAATCTGAACAAGGGTTGCCTTCTCTTTAAATATCTCACGGAACACTCCGCGGGTCATCTCCGATGACAAATCATCTCCGGCCATCAATTGGATAATCGCTTCCTTAATCATACACGAATAAAATTTTTCAGTATTTGTTTCCCTTCTCCGGTCAAGATAGATTCCGGATGGAACTGAACCCCGAATAACGGATATGTTTTTTCTTTGACTCCCATTATTATACCATCTTCGGTATGGGCATTCACCCGCAAATTACCGGGCAAGGTTCCGTGTTCGATAATCAGAGAATGATATCGGGTCGCAGCAAAAGGATTCGAAACTTTTTTAAAAATCGTTTTTGCGTCATGATGAATAAGAGATGTCTTCCCGTGCATAATCTGCGGCGATTTTACGATTCGGCCGCCGAAAACGGCCCCGATACACTGATGCCCCAGACAAACACCCAATATCGGAAGATGCCGGTAAAATCGTTCAATAACGCGGCAACTGATCCCGGCATCTTTGGGGTTCCCCGGCCCGGGAGAAATCACGATACGGGAAATGTTCAGACTTGGAATCCGATCCAGAGTCACCTGATCATTGCGATATACTTCTAAGGTTTCTCCCAATTCCTGAAAATACTGGACAAGATTATACGTAAAGGAATCGTAATTATCTATCATCAATATTTTTTTCTTTTTGCCCTTCATTATTTCTCTCTCTTTATTTTCGCTCCTAAAGGTTTCAACTTCTCTTCCAGCCTGCCATACCCCCGATCGAGATGATAAATACGTAAAATCTCGGTGTCCCCGTGCGCCACCATGCCGGCGATAACCAGCGCCGCCGAGGCCCGAAGATCCGACGCCATTACTTCGGCGCCATACATCGAACGAGTCCCTTCGATAATCGCATACGGCCCGCTGCGGGAAATCCTTGCCCCCATTCGCTGCAATTCAGCCACATGCATGAACCGATCAGGAAATATCTTTTCGGTAATCAAGGAAACCCCGTCGGCCAGACAGAGAGCGACCATGAATTGTGCCTGCAAATCAGTAGGAAATCCCGGAAACGGCAAGGTCGTAATATTCACCGGATGTAACCGCCGCGGTGGCTTTATCGACAAACTGTTTCTCTTGAGACGCAAGACGGCTCCCATCCTCCGGGCACATTCTAAAACCGAGGTGATATGCAAGGGATATATATTTTTAATCGTAAGCGCCGAACGGGTCGCCAGGCTCGCCGCGATAAGCGTTCCGGCTTCGATGCGGTCGGAAATAACCGTATGTTCGGCCCCATGCAACTGTTTTTTACCGTTTACTCTGATCAACGGCGTTCCCTCACCGGTAATATCGGCCCCCATTTTCTTCAAAAAAACACCCAAATCGACAATTTCCGGTTCGCAAGCGCTGTATTCGATAAGCGTCTCCCCCGCGGCAAGAGTCGCCGCCATCAATACGTTCGCCGTCCCCAGAACCGAAGAACCAAAATGCCCCCCTAAAAAAATATGAGTTCCGGCAAGCCCGGCCGCGGAACCAACACAGTATCCGTTCTCGACAATAAGCTCCGCCCCCAATTGAGAAAGACCTTTCAGATGTAAATCTACCGGTCGAGAACCGATAACACACCCTCCGGGAAGAGACACTTTCGCTTTCTTCCGTTTAGCCAGAAGAGGGCCCAACACACAAAAGGATGCCCGCATGGTACGCACCAGGCGGTACGGAGCAACATAATTCCTTAACCGGCGAGACCGAATACGCATGGTGCCCGGTGTCCATTGGACCACCTTCCCTAAATTCTCCAGGATACGCACCATCGTACGCACATCACTGACATTGGGTATATTATGAAGAACACATTCGTCGTCGGTAAGCAGGGTCGCCGCCATAATCGGCAGACTGGCATTTTTAGCCCCACTGACGACGAATTCCCCTTTCAGACTTGATTTGTGTACGACAAATTTATCCATAAGAAAACCCAGCGTATAGCGTATAGCGATTAGCGTTTAGACATCTAAAAGTGAATACGTATTTTCTCATCTCTCTCATCGCTATCCGCTCACCGCTCATCGCTATTTTACCTGTATAACTACTCCTCGCCAGTTATTCCCGTAATCTTTAATCCATTCCTTTATGCGGTAATACCGGCGCCGGGCACGAACGCAGGACTCCAGAGCCCGACGATGGTAAAAACCCATCTCCAGAATCAAAAATCCTCCCCGGCGAATATACCGATGGGCCTGATCCACAATCGTAAAGAGAAAATCCAGACCGTCATTACCGGCAGCCAGACCCGCATAAGGCTCATATTGAACCGCGCTGATATAGGAGGGATCCACGTAAGGCGGATTAGAAACAATCAAGTCAAAACTCCCGGGCTGAAAGGCAGAAAACATATCACTTTGTACCAGATCCACTTCACAGCGGTGCCGGCGAATATTTTTCGCCGCGATTCTGAGCGCGGCAAAACTGATATCACAAGCAACCATACGTAATTTCAGAGACAACGATTTCTCCATACTGACGGCGATATTCCCGCTGCCACAACAAAGATCAAGAATATCCCGGCACCCCTTCTCGCGAATAATTTCAATCGTTTTCTCCACGATACGTTCGGTATCCGGCCGCGGCACCAGGACCGACGAATCGACACAAAACTCCAAACCCCAGAATTCCTCTTTCTTCAATATATACGCCAGAGGGATACCCTGCCGATATGAATCCTTCACACTGCCCAAATAGGCCAATTGAGTATCATCAAGACACGACTGGTCACCGACTGCCTCCGGCGCGTGCCCCCGCGGGAAAATCTGCTGAATAATAAACTGCAAATCATCGGGCCGGAATACCCCCTGATTTTGTTTAATCCAACTGGCCAGTTTCATATATCTTTCTCTTCTCGACGGACATCAATTCAGCGACGACCAGATCAAGATCTCCTTCAAGAATAAAATTCAATTTATATAATGTTAAATTAATACGGTGATCGGTAACTCTGCGTTCGGGAAAATTATATGTGCGTATCTTTTCGCTGCGCTCACCGGTTCCTATCTGCACCCTGCGTTCCTGGATTACCTGAGCCCGGCTTTCTCTTTCCATCTGGTCAAGAAGACGGGCTTTTAACACTCGCAAGGCTTTCTCGCGGTTTTTAATCTGAGAACGTTCATCCTGGCAGGAAACAACCAAACCCGTCGCCAGATGCGTTATTCGCACCGCCGAATCGGTACGGTTGACATGCTGCCCCCCGGCACCCGAGGCACGGAAGGTGTCGATTTTGAGATCTTCAGGACTGATATTCAACTCCACCTCCTCCGGCTCGATTAGAACCGCTACCGTCACCGTAGAGGTATGGATCCTCCCTCCCGATTCGGTAATGGGAACCCTTTGCACCCGATGCACTCCGCTTTCATATTTCAAATGAGCCCAGGCGCCCTCGCCGCGGATCGAAAAAACAATTTCCTTATATCCGCCCAGTTCCGTCGGATGTGAATTCAAGACTTCAAGTTTCCACTTTTTCTTTTCAGCATAATGGGAGTACATCCCGTACAGCTGCGCGGCAAATAACGCGGACTCTTCCCCCCCGGCGGCGGAACGCATTTCAATGATCACATCACGATCAGGCTGAGCATTCTGGGCAAACAAAGCATTCTCAATCGCGGCCTCGATTTCTTCGATCTTTCTTTCCAGCTCCGGTTTCTCCTGACGAGCCAATTCTTTCATCTCGTCATCCTCAGCCGCCGAAGAAATCATCTTCTCCACACCCTGATGTTCCCTCCGGAGCGCCTCACATTCATTGATCCTGGCGACAATCTTTTCTAAAAACGCGAAACGCTTCGCCAGGGTTTGATAGTTTTTATCTTTATAAATCTCCGGGTCGGCAAGTTGTCGAGACAGATCGCTGTGTTCGGTCTTTAATTTATTGTAATCAATCATGATCGGATTCTAGGCTACACGCTGCACGCAACAAGTTATAACCCCACACGCATCATGCCGCGTAGAACATGTGACATGAAGGGTGTTATTTCTCCTTCTTATATTTCTTCATGAATTTCTCTACCCGACCCTCTGAATCGACAAATTTCTGCTTCCCGGTAAAAAAAGGATGGCATTTCGAACAGATTTCGACGCTGATCGCTTTTTTTGTCGAACGGGTATGAACCACATTCCCGCAGGCACAGGAAATAATCGATAATTCATATTTAGGGTGAATTTTTTTCTTCATAAAGATCCTCCTTCTCTTAACCCTTATGGTACTCTTTGGTTATTATACACCTTCGGGAAAAGACCAAAAGCCCTTTCTTTTTTCTTCCCGGAAGTCCCCAATTATATCACATTTACCCTGTGAGAAAAAGTTTATCCTGAGAGGGTATCATCTCTGAGAAAACGGTTCAGTTCCTTACCTTTGACACCTCCTCAGGGACAAAATCATCCCCCCGGCGCCGTTATCGCCCGGGAAAAGTTAGATGAAACAAGTTCCTGACGGGATTTATTTATTCAGGGTGAGCAAAAATTCCACATTGTTCTTCGTCTTGGAAAGTTTATCGATCAAGAGTTCCAATCCCTCCGCCGAACTGAGCTCATTCAACGCTTTGCGTAATACCCAGATCCGAGACAGCTCATCCGGATGCAAAAGCAGCTCTTCCCGACGGGTATTGGATCTTTTGATATCGATTGCCGGATATATCCTTCTCTGGAAAATACTGCGGTCTAAGGTAACCTCCATATTTCCCGTCCCTTTAAATTCTTCAAAAATAACGTCATCCATGCGGGAGCCGGTATCGACAAGCCCGGTTGCGATAATCGTCAAAGATCCGCCCTCTTCCAGAGCGCGAGCCGCACCGAAAAACCGTTTCGGCTTATGCAGCGCGTTAGAATCGATCCCCCCGGAAAGGATCCTTCCCGAATGAGGCTCTACCAGATTGTACGCCCGGGCCAGACGCGTGATACTGTCCAAGAGGATCACGACGTGTTTTTTATGTTCGACCAGCCGTTTTGCTTTCTCGATGACCATCTCGGCGACCTGGACATGGCGCTGAGCCGGCTCATCAAATGTTGATGAAATAACCTCTCCTTTTACCATCGTCTTCATCTCGGTTACTTCCTCGGGACGCTCGTCGATCAACAACACGATCAAATTAATGTCGGGGCTGTTTTTCATAATGCCGTTGGCTACTTTTTGCAGAATGACGGTCTTCCCGCTATAGGGAGGAGCGACGATAAGCCCTCGCTGGCCTTTCCCGATAGGACACACTAAATCAAGAATTCGCGTAGAGTATTCTTTGGGATCAATTTCTAAGATAAACCGTTCTTTCGGATACGTGGGGATAAGGTTGTCGAACAGCACACGGTTGCGTGCTTCTTCCGGATCTTCCATATTCACCGCTTCGACTTTCAAGAGAGCAAAATATTTTTCGTTCTCCTTGGGAGGACGAATTTGTCCGCTTACACTGTCCCCGGTACGCAGAGAGAATTTCCTGATCTGAGACGGTGACACATAGATGTCGTCGGGCGAGGGGAGATAATTATAGTTCGGCGACCTTAAGAAACCGAACCCTTCCGAAAGCACCTCAAGGACTCCGCTGCCGAACATCAACCCTTCCTGTTCGGCTTTCGCATGGAGAATCTTGAAGATCAAATCCTGTTTTTTCAATCCACCGATGCCGTTGATCTTCAGATCTCTGGAGAGCTTGGTGAGCTCAGAGATTTTCATCTCTTTTAACATCGCGATATCCATTGTTTTCGTTTTTTGTGCCATAAGGGGTACCTCCTGATTTTGTTTCCTGCTCATACGTTATCCTTGTTTATAATCAATCGCCAGATACGATTTACACGAATGGTAAGTTCTCTTTTACCGGCATTGTTAACGATAACGAATTGCCCGGGATACTTTTTTTGTCTGCGCCGGCGGGCGAAGTTCAATTTCTTTAGCGCTTCCCCCCGGGGTATCTGAAATCTTTTACAAATACGGTTAAGCACAATCGAATCCCTGCTCTTTACAATAATAACCGCGTCGAATACCTTCTGTAATTTTTTCTCAAAAAGCAGCGGAACCTCCGCTGCCGCCGCTACGTTCTCTTTGCGGGAAGCGTGAATCCACTTCTTCATTTCCCTTATGACCGCAGGGTGGACAATTCTCTCCAGCACACTCAATGCGTCCGAGTCGGTACAGACGGTTTCCTGGAGTTTCCTGCGTGAAATATTCTCTTGAGGTGTGAGCGCCTCAGGAAATGTCCTGGCGATATCTCGATACACGCGGGAATCTTTATCGGTATATAAAGAATGAACTACTGTATCGGCGTCAAAAATCTTCACTCCTTTTTGTCGTAACATATTCAATACAGTCGTTTTTCCGCTACAGAGATTGCCGGTTATTGCGACGATTGGCATGTTTGATACATGGTTATGTACCCTTGAGCAGTCTTTTCCCACGAAAAATTATACGAGGTGATCTTTTCTCGGAGTTTTGACCAGGTCTTCGGTCGGGAAAATACCTCATACGCCCGATCAATGACCGCAAGCAAATCCTGCCCGCGATATCGGTCAAAGATAAATCCTCCTCCGTCCTGTTCGTAATCAATGACGGTATCGACGAGACCTCCGGTTTTGTGCACAATAGGAACCGTGGCATATTTATAACTGATCATCTGCGAGAGTCCGCACGGTTCAAATCTCGACGGCATCAGGAACGCATCGCAGGACGCGTAAATCTTATGGGCCAGCGTTTCGTCGAAAGTTAAATGCAAAGAAAGAGCACCGGGATATTTTTTTTGCGCTTCTTTGAGGATACGATGATACTTCTGATCACCGGTTCCCAGCACGATAAGCTGATATTTACCAAGGAGCCCCTCAAGCGCTTTCGCCAGGATATCAATCCCTTTCTGTTCGGCAAGTCGTGTCACGATCCCCAGGAGAAATTTACCGGGATCCTGTTCCAACCCCGTTTCCTTCTGCAGCGCTTTTTTGTTCATCTGTTTATCGGCAAGTGATTCGGAGCCGTATGTTTTATGGATAAGCTTATCCTGAGCCGGATCCCATACGTGATAGTCTATCGCGTTTAAAATCCCTTTCAGGCACTCCCCTTTAGCCTGAAGAATTTCTTCCAACCCGCACCCATACTCTTTGGTACGGATCTGTTCGGCATAGGTCGGGCTTACGGTATTGACCATATCAGAGAATACAATGCCGCCTTTTAAGAGGTTAATCTTTCCATAAAATTCGAGGAAATGCAGTGAGAAATATTCCCCGGCTATACCTAGGTGAGGGAATTTTTCTTTTTCAAATAGTCCTTGATACGCAAGATTATGGACGGTAAGTATTGTTTTAGTCTTTCTAAAGAATATACCATCTTTTTCCTTTATTTTCAAGTAAATATTTGCCAATGAGGCCTGCCAGTCGTTGGCATGGACAATATCGGGAACAAACTCCATCCTCTGCAATAGCTCCAGAGATTTACGGCAATAGAACGAAAATCGTTCCAGATTGTCGGGATAATCCCCCCCACCGGGAATTCCGTAGAGACCATCGCGCAGAAAATATTCGTCATGACGGATGAATACAATCTCGATGCCCTTCCCCAGAGAAGTTACGCCAAAATCATCATGCATCGTTTGCGGTTTGATATTCTTATAGAGCGGCATGATGATTTTCACCTTACATCCGGCGCGAGCCAAGGCAAAAGGGAGTGCCCCGCTGACATCAGCTAATCCACCTGTTTTCGCAAAGGGAAATACCTCGGAAGATAAAAATGCAATATCCATTATTCCTCCTGTGATTTTAATTCGAACCAATTGGGCCCCTGTTTTACATTCACTTTCAGCGGAACATTCAGCGATACGACGTGTTCCATCTCCTTTTGAGCTATCTCTTTTACTTTTGACAACTCATCCTTCCGTACGTCAAAAATCAACTCGTCATGAATTTGGGCAATGAGGTTCGAATCGATCTTCTCGCTTTTCATCTGCCGGTGAATTCCGACCATAGCCATCTTGATGATATCGGCAGCCGACCCCTGGATCGGAGTGTTGACTGCCTGACGATGCGCGAATTCCCTCAGTTCACGATGAGGGCTGTTTATGTCGGGCAAAAAGCGGATGCGCCCTTTGAGAGTACGCACCAACCCTTCCTGTTCTACCTGACGATATATTTTTTCGATAAATTCTTTTACCATGGGATATCGTATGAAATATTCGGCAATGAATCCATCGGCCTCCTCGAATGACATATTGAGTTCCCGGGCCAGACGAAAACTGCTCATACCATAAATAATACCGAAATTGACCATTTTAGCAACTTCCCGCTGAGGTGAGGAAATTTTTTCCTGAGAACGACCGAACAACAATGACGCGGTATAGCGATGAACATCCGAATCGGTCCGAAAGGCTTCACATAAGTGTTCGTCTCCAGAAAAATGAGCCAGAATACGCAGTTCGATCTGGGAATAATCGCAGGACAGGATTATTCCCCCGGGAAACGAAGATATGAACGCTTTACGAAACTGCTGGGTGAAATCACTGCGGGCCGGAAGGTTCTGAATATTGGGAGATGAGGAGCTCAACCGGCCGGTTTGCGTCCCGGTCTGGTGGAACCGGGCATGAATAATTTCACCGGACTCCTCCACCTGCTTAAGAAAAGGAGAAAGATATGTCGTATAAAGTTTATTATATTCCCGGTAATCAAGGATAAGCGGGATGATCGGGTGTTTTCTTTTTAATTTCAACAATACCTCTTCATTGGTGGAATAGCCGGTTTTCGTCCTTTTGATCGGAGTGAGTTTGAGATCCTCAAAGAGCACCCTCTGCAATTGCTGCGGGGAATTCATGTTGAATTCGTGCCCGGCCTGCTCAAAGATATCGCCGCGTAAACGGTCAACCTTCCGGCGGACTTCTTGGGAGAACCGCGTGAGGAACTTCTTATCAACCCGTATACCGCAGGACTCGATGTCGGCAAGGACTCCCACCAACGGCATCTCCACAGAGTAAAAGAGATCCTCGAGATTGTATTCGGTCAACTGCTTCTTCAACACCGGGTATAATACACCGATAAAGTAAGGGTAATCTGAAGGCGCAAGGTCTCCGGTACGATCACCGATAAAATGCTGCACCAGATTCTCCAGACTGAAATCTCCCAGACCGGATGAAACAAGATGCGCCGCGATCTTTACGTCAAACCAGCCCGGCCCCATATCCCTTTTGATACCGAGCGAGCGCAAGAAAGACTTTCCGTCATAGCAGATCTTCTTTATACGTTCATCATCCAGGATATCTTCGATCTCGCTTGCGTCTACCTCATATGAAGCCTTTCCCTGAGGGAGAGAAACATACAGATGATCGGGACCGGCATAGAGCATACATTCTCCGGCGGCAATAATTTTCTTTTTTATCGCCTCAGATAGTCCTTGATCTTTTTTGATTTCAATCGCCTGCGGGAAAACAGGATCAATTTCTTTCAGGAAGCTTTTAAATTCGAACGTTTTAAACATTTCACAGAGCTTATCCGTATCGGGCCCGGAGATCTTAAAATCCTTTACGGCAAAATCCATCGGCACCTGGGCAAGATGAACCAGCTCCTTACTCAAAAAGACCGCGTCTTTCGATTCTATTAATTTCTTCTTTACCGAAGGAGACACATCGTTTACGTGTTCGAAAACAGCTTCGATAGATCCATAGTTCTGAATAAGCTTACCGGCGGTAACCTTACCGATGCCCCGGGCGCCGGGGATATTATCGGAAGCGTCCCCCATTAACGCCAGATAATCAACCATCCCCTGAGGGACAAATCCGAAAGACCGGCAAAATTCTTTTTCGGTTATCATTTTGTCTTTGACCGGATCATATATCGTAATGCGTTCATCCTCAATGAGCTGATATAAATCCTTATCGGAAGTCACAATGACAACCTTCCAGGAAGAAGGGACCCTGCGGGCCACGCTGGCAATAATATCATCGGCCTCATACCCTTCCCGTTCCCAGATTTTTACTCCCAGATAACCGATCAATTCACGGACAAGCGGCAGTTGCGTTTTCAACGGATCGGGAACAGGCGGCCGGGTTATTTTGTATTCTTTGAATTTTTCCTGCCGGAATGTCTTCCGTGAAACATCGAAACATACTCCCAGATATTTGGGGTGAAACTTCTTCTTGATTTTACGGAATGTATTGTAGAACCCGTAGATCGCGCCGGTAGGCAACCCCTTCGATGTAGAGAGATTTATGGCAAAAAATGCCCGGTAGCAAAGGGAAGCCCCGTCCAGCAGATACAATGTCTGATTGTCCATTTTATGATGCGGAATTATTACCGTTCAAGATAAAGGGGTGGTTTAGTCCTGAATACTGAAAATCGCAGACAGCGCATTTTTGAGCTTTTTTACGGCTAAATCATAATTATTTGCCTGGGCACTGGCTAACGCCTCTTGTATTTCGGAAATGATTTCTTCTTTTGTCTTGAGCCTCTGCCCGTGGAGGTAGTAAATCTTCGAATTCATCTGCAGGTTATCATCGGGAGGCCGGATAATCATCGCCTGACGGAACTCTTCGATAGCCTGCTCATACTCTTTCTCGTCCATAAGCTCCATGCCTTTTTCGAGATGAGCTTCGGCCTTCTCCTTCTTCTGCTTATTTTCCTGTTCACGACGTTCGCTGAAATCTTCGTAAAATCCGCCGTATTTTTTCTTGAGCCACCGTTTACGTAACGCAGAATAATTGACCAGCTGAGAAAGACGTTCCTGGGCCTGATGCCACCAGTAATCTTCCTGGCGACTCAACAGATACCGCTTCTCCCAGTAATACAGGGCTTTTTCCGGTTCACCCTTCTTTTCATAGAACAGAGCCAGATTGGTATATACCGAAGGATATTCGGGATTAAGCGAGAGGGCATTTTTGTACATTTCGAGCGCTTTCTCGTCTTCCCCGATAGATTCGTACACGACGCCCATATCGTTATAGGCCTCGTAGAACATAGGGTTAAGGCTCACCGCCGTACGATAATGAGCCAGGGCACCATCCAGATCACCCCGCGATTGCATCGCCATTCCCTGCTCCCGGTAGATTTTCGCTTGATTCTGTAAAGAAACAGGATTCTGAGCATAGCCAGGCAGGAAAAAAAACGTAAAGACTATGCATAAAACACACTTCATCATCGGGCTTACCTTAGCATAAATTAAAATAATTGTCAATAATCACGGCGTTTTCTCAAGTATTACGTGTCGTCCTTTTGGACTTTGAATTTCATCATTTTCATTTTTTCACTCGGTTGAGACTTCCACCGCCGATGCAACCAGCTCCACTGAGCTGGAATATCCCGCACCCAGGATTCGATCAGCTTCGTGAATTTAATTGTATTTAAAAGGGTCATCTCATCCTTATCGGAAGATCTCTCCAGAGGGCACGCCGGCAATATTCTCACACAATGTGTTCCTATTCCCTCCCGATCGATATAGATCGGCAGCACCGCACTCTCGGTACGCATGGCAAAGATGACCGGACCAACAGGGGTTGCGGCAAGGCGATCAAAAAACTTAACCCATACGCCGCCGGTCCCGAAATTCTGGTCCATCTGGATAATGACAATCTCGTTATTGCGTAAGGCACGGATGATATTATTCACGCATTCCCGCCGCGGGTAGGAAAAAATCGTGCCGACTCCCGCTTCGCTGCGTAACGCTTGCACATAATCGCCGGCCTGTTCATCACGCATGGGACGGGCCACGACATGGACCGGATATCCCAATTGCGCCAGTTTCAAACTGATCAGAGGGAAATTACCCAGATGCGCACTCAGAGCGACGATCCCTTTCCCTTGGGCCAGAGCCTTATCAAGAAATTCCCGGCCTTCAATCCGAACCGTATCCAGGGTGCATTTCTTCTTCAGAAAATACAACAACTCCAGTGATCCCTGGCTCATAAAAACAAATGAGTTTCTGGCCAGGCGTCGTCTTTCGGATTCGGGTTTGTCCGGAAAGGCGATCTTTAAACTGATGAGCGTATTTCGCCGGTGCCGGGCAAGCAGATAATACATCGACGTCCCGATCACCGTTCCCAAACAGTAATTCCAGCGTAACGGGACAAACGGAGTCAAACAGGTACTGATCCGTAATCCCCACCAGCCGATTCTCCTCTGAATATGTTTACGTATTTCTTTATTCATGAGGTAAAGATTATAACACACGGACCCCGCTTGGCAACGTTCTTGCCTTAAGGAGATACCGTCAGGCGTTCGCCCTTCATCTAAAGCTTATATTTTATCTTCCGCAAAAGCTCTTTTCTCCACTTGACGCCGGTCTCGTCTTCTCTCCCGCAGGGGGAATACCCGTCAACGACTCCCAGTATCCCTCTGCCCTGCCCGGTACCCCCCACTACCACCTCTACCGGATTTGCCGTGGCGCAGAAAATCCGGCATACCTCAGGTACCATTTTTATCTGATTCAGGACGTTGATAGGATAGGCCTGCCGCAACGCAATAAAAAAACAGTGGCCGGCTCCGATCAAAGAAGCATTCTCTGCCGCAATATTCTGAAGTTCGACGTCATTGCCTTCAACTCTCACCAGCTTTGCTCCCGAGGCTTCGCAAAAGGCAATCCCGCATTGTATCTGGGGAACCGCCGCGATCAAGACCTCATAGAGGTCCTCAACGGTTTTGATGAAATGCGCCTGGCCGATTATTACATTGAGATCCTCCGGTTTCTGGATTGTGACTGTTTCAATTTTCAAGTCCATATCATCTCTCCTTTTTACGCCGACGGGCTTCCCTTTCTCCGGAAGGTTCAAGATGGATATCCACATGGGAAAACCGCAGGCGGGCTTTTACAAAATCTTCCGCGCGATGATAAATACGGTGAGCTTCCTTAACCGTAATATGGGCATCGACGGTAAGATGGAATCTCAATATGCGCTCGGTTTGCGTGGAAACAACTTCAATTTTGTGAAAATCCTCCACCAGAGGATTCCTCTTTATAAATTGACGAATAACTTCCGCTATTTTTTCAGGAGAAACGGAACCCCGCGGCGATCCGATATCGACCCGCACAATACATTTGCCGAGATGTTCCTTTTCAATCCGCCGTTCTATTCCCTCGGAAACGCCTTGAGCTTCAATAAGAGATAAGGTCGCGGGAACTTTGACATGTAAAGAAATGATATAATTGTGCCCGTAAGAATGGATGGAAATATCATGTACCCCCTCAACCCCTTCGAAAGAAAAAACGATATCCTTGATGCGATCATACACGTAAGAGGGCGCCTCTTTACCGATAAGATTGTCGATGAAACCTTTCAGAGAAATTACCGCCCAGCCGACAATCAGCAATGACATCCCCATCCCCAGGATGCCGTCGACATAAATCAAACCCCGTTGGATAAAAATCAGCCCGATGATAACCATGATACTGGTAATACTATCGGCATGATGATGAAACGCGTCTGCTTTGAGAATCTGCGACTGCACATCACGGGCCGTACGTTCGGTCACGTACCCTAAGACAAATTTGACAACCGCGGTCAGAAGGATTAGGATAATGATTCCCCAATGCATATGCACTGCCTGCGGCACCGTTATTCTCTGCCACGAAACAGCGAACAGTCTTATGCCCACGCCGCCTAAAATCAAACTGACAAAAAGACCGCCGATATCCTCGACTCGTCCGTGTCCGAACGGATGGTGAGAATCGGCCGGTTTTTTACTGATATACATACTTATAATGACGACAACGGTAGTGATCACATCGGAAAGACTATGGAAGGCATCGGCAATAATCGCCATACTGTTGGAAGCAATCCCGACAAAAAGTTTGATAGCGATCAACAGGCCATTTACGACAATGCTGACAAAACTAACTTTTAATGACCGGTGATGATATTCAGAATTCATCGGCATCCTCTCTCCCAATGCGTACCCCCAATACCAGAACCACCAAACATACGATCAATAACGGCACGTCACCGTACCGGCTATATATACTTCTTTTCTCATTCAGATTGACCCGGTAAGCACGGGCCCCGGAGAAAAAAACATTCTTTTCTTCCTGGCGAAACAGATGTTTCATCCCTGAAAAATCGACATAGCCGCTTATTCCGGTGTTAGCGCTACGTACGATCGAAATCCGGTTTTCCACCGCGCGCATGGTCATGATACCCAGATGCTGCCGGGCCTGAGGCTGGCCGTTAAACCAGGCGTCATTGGTAATATTAATCAAGAAATCACTGTCACGCGCCAGGCGGGACGTGAAGGAAGGAAATACATCTTCAAAACAAATCAACACGGCAAACCGGCGGTCGCGATACGTAAATGTATGATACTCATCTCCCGGCGAAATATCACCCAGAGCATTTAAGACGTCAATACTGTTCACGATACCGCGCCAGGGGACATACTCACCGAAAGGAACCAGTTTTATCTTACGATAGATGTCGATTTTTCCCCGGTCATAGAGCATCGCGGCATTAAAAAAAGAATCGCCTTCCCGCAACACGACGCCCATGAGCACATCTTTATCCATGTTTTCAAGAAAAGCAAGAAATTCCTCCCGCGTTATGTCATCTACCGGATCCGGCCAGGCCGCTTCAGGATAGATGAGCAACCCATCCGGGTTCATCGCATGAGACAGATTTTGAAGCCGGTTGATGATAAATGTACGGGCACGGGGATCCCATTTCAATCGTTGCGGAATATTAGGCTGCATAACTCCTACCGGAATACTCCCGGAAGAAGTATACTGCCGTCCGGTCCAGAAAGAATATCCTGCAACCAATACCGCGATGATCGTCAAAAGGATCACCGATCGCGCCAGTTTCCTTTTCCCGACCAGCCAGCTGTAAAAGACACAGTTGACGCTGATAATCAAAAAAGAAAGACCTTTGGTTCCGATGAGATCCGCGATCTGGATAAGAAACCGATACCCGTGCTGAGAATATCCCAGGATAGCCCAGCCGAACCCTGTCCATATGTGTTCCCGTAAAAATTCACACACAACCCATACGGCCGGGATGGTGAGAAATTCTAAAGGATATCTAAAGAAAGGCCGGGCCAGATAAGCAAACAGGACCCAGTAACAACTCAAGTACAATACCAGCACAACCATCCCTAACCGGGAAACATACCCGATCCAGAATACCGTGGTAAGAAAAAAACTCATTCCCGCAACGGCGCTGCAAAAAAATAATGGTTTTCTTGCCGTCCGGTCAATAACAAAAAGAAAGGGAATACACGCTCCCCATACCAGAAAAGAACAATGAGAAGAAAGGAAAGCGATACCGGCGAGGACGCCGCTGAGAATACCGAGGGCCAGGAATCGCATTATTCCATCGGTCTGGTTCGACCGGGGATGCTTCATCCCGTACCGGTCATTCATGGACCATCCCCTGTTCATCTTCTACCGTCCGCAGCATTTTTTGTATTTTTTCCCGCTCCCGCAGGGACATGGCGCATTGCGGCCGACTTTCTGGTCAGATTGCGTCTGAGGTGAAGGTTTTTTTTGTTCCTGAGGCTTCCGGTCTAAAGAAGAATATCGCGAATGAACATATACTTTAGGAATATTATCGAATACGGTTGTTATTTCCTTATGCGGAGTCATTTTCGTTCTTAAAATAGTCTCAAGCGTCGATTCTTTCACCTGAGCCATCATCTGATTGAACAAAAGGTATGACTCCTTCTGATATTCAACGAGGGGATCGACATGAGCATAGCCGCGAAGATAAATCCCCTCTTTCAAAGAATCCATCAACAGCAAATTCTCTTTCCAGCGAGCATCAAGCGTCCATAACAAAATCATCTTCTCCATGTATCGCATATTTTCGGGAGTTAATTCTTTCTCGTGTGATTCATAGCGGGCATACAATCTTTCCCGGAACATCCGGATGATCTCATCCGGATTCCTACCTTCAATTTCGGAACTGGCGATCTGGACATGGAACTTCAGCTGCGCCCACCTTACCATGCTGTCCCAGTCGGCAGCCGGATAATACAACGAAACCTGCTCATTGATCAGATCATCGGCCATCCCCAGGATTTCTTCTCTGATATCTTCCTTCCTCATCACCTCCTGACGCTGTTGATAAACGACTTCCCGTTGTTTATTCATTATGTTATCGTACTGAAGAAGTTGTTTTCTGATTTCGAAATTATGGCCTTCGACTTTCTTCTGAGCCATCTCGATAGACCGATTCACCAAAGGATGCTCGATCGGCTCATCTTCGGGAAACCCTAATCGTTCCATCAAAAAATAAATACGATCGGATCCGAACATACGCATAAGGTCATCCTCCAGAGAAACATAAAACCGCGAAGAGCCCGGATCTCCCTGCCGGCCGGACCGGCCGCGCAACTGGTTATCGATCCGGCGGGATTCATGCCGTTGCGTCCCGATGACATGCAGTCCGCCCAGTTCAATAACCCGGTTATGTTCGGTTTCAAATTCCTTCTGGTATTCCTGATATATCTGCCGATACTGGTCGGTATATTCAGGGGCTTGCTGATCGATCCCGTTCTTCTGGAGAAGATCTTTCACGAAAAAGTCGATGTTTCCGCCGAGAATGATATCGGTCCCTCTTCCGGCCATATTCGTGGCAATGGTTACCTGACGTAAACGGCCGGCCTGAGCGATAATGTGCGCCTCCCGTTCATGATATTTGGCATTGAGTACATTATGCGGGATGCCGCGGCGGGAAAGCAATGCCGCGAGGATCTCTGAGTCCTCAATCGAGGTGGTTCCCACCAGTACCGGCTGAGACCGTTCGTTGAGCTCGGCGATCTCAGAGACGACGGCATTAAATTTCGCCCGCTTATTTTTATAAATTCGATCGGGATAATTGGAACGCTTCAGAGGGCGGTTCGTAGGGATGGCGACGACATCGAGATTATAGATATGGCGGAATTCATTCGCCTCAGTATAGGCGGTACCGGTCATCCCGGCAAGTTTTTTATACATCCGGAAATAATTCTGCAGTGTGATCGTTGCCAACGTCTGGCTTTCTTCCTGGATCTTCAGCTTTTCTTTCGCTTCCACCGCCTGATGCAGCCCGTCAGACCAACGCCTCCCCGGCATAAGTCTTCCGGTAAACTCATCGACGATAACGACCTTACCGTCTTTGACGATATAATCTTTATCGCCTTTGAAAAGATAATGGGCTCTTAACGATTGAGAAACATAGTGAATCCAGCTGTTGGAGTATGTATCCGGGGTATCCTCGGTAATGGACTGTATTTGAAGCAGTTGTTCGCATTTCTCTTCACCTCTTTTGGTCGGATAGGCGTTATGCGTCTTCTCTTCAACGATCGCTTCATACTGGGCCTCTAACTCTTCCGGAGCAAGCTGTACTTGAGAGCCGTCGGTATTTTTGAGAGTAACCACCCCCTCTTTGGAATCATGCCGGCTGATGACGATTTTCGTCTTCAACTGACGGGCCACACGGTCTGCCGTATAGTATTTATCTACCGATACCTCAGAGGGACCTGAGATGATCAAGGGAGTACGCGCCTCATCGACAAGGATCGAATCGACTTCATCAACGATGGCATAGAAATGCTCCCGCTGTACTACCTCCTGAATATGAATTGCCATATTGTCCCGTAAATAATCAAAGCCAAATTCGTTATTGGTTCCGTATACAATATCACAGGCATACGCCTGACGCCGTTCGGCTTTATTCATATTCTGCTGGATCACGCCACAGCTCAATCCTAAAAAAGAATAGATCGGCCCCATCCATTCACTATCCCGCCGGGCAAGATAATCATTGACCGTGACCAGATGAACTCCTTTGCCGGTCAAGGCATTCAGTGATGCCGCAAGGGTCGCGACCAGAGTTTTTCCCTCTCCCGTCGTCATTTCCGCGATACGATTGTTATGCAGGACAAGCCCGCCTAAAATCTGAACGTCGAAATGCCTCATCCCCACCGTACGCCGGGCGGCTTCACGAACCATGGCAAAGTAAAACGGTAATATCTCATCCAATACTTTCCCCACCCGGACCAGGTATTCATCGTCACCGGCACCTCTGGTCTCTTCCTGAATCCTTTGCCGGTATTGAAGGGTCTTCTCTTTAAAAAAACCGTCCGGTTTGCGGCTCACTTCCGATTCGTAGGCATTTACCTGACTGACAACCCTCGCCCAGTCGGCCGCTTCACGTACCGAGGGCATCGGCAGGTCGGGATGGAACACGATATCGGTTTTCGGCTTGAGCCGATTTACCTTTTTCTGTTGTCGTTTGAGGAAGATCTTTTTGAACATAGTTAAGAAATACTTTCCAGACTGGCCATAAGATACTGATAAATAAACTCATCGATGTTGCCGTCCAATACTTCTTTGGCTCCCGACGTCTCATAATTAGTACGATGATCTTTTACCATAAGATACGGGTGCAACACATAGGAACGTATCTGTGAGCCCCATTCGATCTTGCGCTTGTGCCCACCCAGTTGCTCCAGTTCTTTTTTCTGCTCATCTTCTTTCATCTGATACAACTTGGCCTTCAGGATCTTCAGCGCATTCTGTTTATTCTGATGCTGCGAACGTTCATTCTGACAGGCGACGACGATACCGGTAGGTTCATGGGTTATCCGCACCGCCGAATCGGTACGGTTGACATGCTGGCCTCCGGCGCCGGAAGCACGATACGTATCAATACGAAGGTCTTCCGATTTGATCTCGATCGCGACCCCGCCGGTGATCTCCGGCAAGACGTCAACCGAAGCAAATGACGTATGACGCCGCTTATTGGAATCAAAGGGAGAAATCCTTACCAGACGATGGACGCCCCGCTCGGCTTTGAGAAGCCCGTATACGTTCTTCCCTTCGATAAGAAAGGTAATATGTTTCAGGCCGGCTTCTTCGCCGCGGATCTCCGCCAGGGTTTTTATCTTAAACTGCTTGCCTTGAGCCCACCGGACATACATGCGATACAGCATATTCGCCCAATCGCAGGCTTCGGTGCCTCCGGCACCGGAATTTATTTCCATAATGCCGTTGGCATGGTCAAAATGCCCCTGGAAGAAGACTTTAAGCTGGAAAGCTTCTACTTCTTTTTCCAGAACTCTCAGTTCCCGTTCGATATCTTTGGCATACGCGGCGTCCTCCAGCTGGAGCAGGTCCGAAAGTTCCTGGAACTTCCCGTGGAGATTGCGGTAATCATCGACGTCTTCCTTAATCGTCTTCAATTCCTCGATCACCGCCTGCGACTTCTGGGGATCATTCCAGAAATCGGGCGCAGCCATAGCCAGCTGTAACTGACGCATCTTCTCAGCTTTTACCTCGATATTCAAAGTTTGATGAAACTCCTGGATCTTCAGTTCTATCTTCTTGAGACGTTCGGTAAGCTCTTCAAACATTAAAAAAGCTCCTCATTGCGTAAGTACAATTCCAATTCCTCGCGTTTATCGGCAAATTCCAGCGCGCTTTGCGGCGTGATCTTTTTTGATTTCACCAACTCCAATAACGATTGATCAAACCCCTTCATCCCATAGATTTCTCCTGAAGAAATGTATTTGGGGATTTCCCAGAGTTTATTCTCACGCAAAAGACGAGAGACCGTCGGGCTTAATGTCATCACCTCATAGGCCGGAATCAATCCGGCGCCGTCAGCCCGGGGTAACAGACGCAGACACATAACCCCTTTGAGCAGTACCGAAAGCTGCATGAGAATGAAATTCTGCTGATGCGGTGGGAAAAAATCAATCATCCGTTCGACGGTGGTCGCGGCATTGACCGTGTGCAGAGTGGAAAACACCAGGACCCCGGTTTCCGCAGCCGTTAACGCGGCCCGGCAGGTTTCTTCATCCCGGATATTGCCGATAAAAATAACATCCGGCGAATGCAAAGCAAACTGATTAAGCGCATCCCGATAAGAGAACACATCTTTTCCGATTTCTCTCTGATTGATAATCGCTTTCTCATCCCGATAGGTGAATTCGATAGGTTCCTCAATCGTCAATATATGCTTACCAAAGTTCCGGTTGATATGCTGAACCATTGAGGCGATGGTCGTGGACTTGCCGCTTCCGGTCACTCCGGTAAGCAATACCAGACCTCGTTTCTGAGCACAGAATTTCATCAACACATCCGCAGGTAAATTCAGCTGCTCGAAGGAAGGGATATCCAGATCGATCTTCCGAATAACCATTGCCAGCGTTCCCCGTTGATAAAAAACCCCGAACCGAAATCGCCATTTTTTTTCATAACATATCGTAAACTCACACCCTTTCTTCTTATCAAAATCTTCATGAAGATGCGCCGGGCCAATATCCTCGATCAGATTGCCCATATCCTCCAGACAGAACACGTATTCGTCGATAACCTTTACCTCGTTGTGAATCCGGGCCTTCAGCGGGCTGCTGCCCCGGACAAACACGTCTGAAGCGTTTTGTTCTATCATCATGTCGAAAATATTTTTTACCGTCATGGCTACTCCTTTTTTAAGCACAGATGATCACAGATATCGAAACTCACCTGTCTACCGGCAGGCAGGCGGCAGACGGGATGATCGCAGATATATACCGGCGTTCATCCTCGCATCTGTGATTCTCTCTATTGGGTTAAATCTGACTCTCCAGCCAACAGACCCCTATTTTAACATATCTCTTACTTTTTTCTCAAATTTTATTAGGTCCCGTTTCATGTCTCTTCCTAAGGCGTATCCCCGCATATCCTTACCGCGCCCCACAACCCGGTGGCAGGGAACAAAGAACGGGTAGGGATTTTTTCTCAACGCATTGGCAACGGCACGATACGAACGAGGATGCCCGATGGCCCGGGCAATCTGGGCATAGGTACGGACTTTTCCCAAAGGGATCTTCAGGACCTGGCGCAAAACTTTCTTTTCAAATGAAGTCATTCTCTTCTCCTTTATGCGTTCTCTGTCTTAACCTTATTTTTCCTTCTTGCGCGGCAGGAATTGCTTCTTGCGGCGCATAAGATGGTATTTTCTGGCAAACCGGTGCGCTTCGTCACGGAGACGCTGAATGAGGAATAATCCCGGATTATCCCGCTCCATCCTTACCGGAGCCTCACGAGCGGGGAGCCATATTTCTTCGTTTTTCTTGGCAATACCGATAACCGCCGCCGGCACCGAAAGCTTTCTCAATATCGCCGCGGCGGCATTGACATGAGCTAATCCTCCGTCAATAACGATCAGATCGGGCAACTCCCCGCCCTCCGCCTGAAGACGCCGATAGCGCCGCGACACAACTTCCTGGATCATCTCATAATCATCAATTCCTTCCACCGTTTTAATTCTATACCGGCGATACCTGCTTTTATCCGGCTGGCCGTTCTTGAAAACAACGACCGAACCGGTGGCCGAAGACCCGAAAAGATTGGAAATATCAATCGCCTCGATACGCGAAGGTACCCGGGATAATTGAAGCCGCTCTTTCAGAATAATGCCTTCACCCCGGGCATCTTTCCCGGAATATAATTTCTCAACCGCTACCAGCGTATCTCTGATCCGGGCCGCTTCCTCGTACCTCATCTGCCGGGTACATGTTTTCATCTTTTTCGTTAATTCTTTAACCAGAGACTTTTTCTGACCGGTAAGAATTTTCACAATATGATCTACGGTCTCTTTATACGCGCCCTCAGCCACATCTCCCCGGCACGGGGCCGGACAAAGACCAATATGATAATAAAGGCAGGGTTTGACGGGCATCTTCCGGCAGGAACGGTACGGGAAAACTTTACGAATCAGTTTTAATACCGATCTCAGTAACGCCACATTGGTAAACGGGCCCAGAAGTGTTAGGGCGCGGTTCTTCTTGGGACGAACGGGAAAAATGCGGGGGTAGCTTTCTTTGGTAATCCCCACATAGGGATAACTTTTATCGTCACGTAAAGCAATATTATATTTCGGCTTTTTCTCTTTAATGAACGCGGCCTCGACCAAAAGCGCCTGTTCCGGAGTATCACAAAGAATACATTCGATCTCCCGCGCCTGTTCGGTAAATGCCGCCGCATGAGGCGAACGCTTAAGGAAATGGCTTCGCACTCGTGACCTCAAAGACGTCGCCTTCCCGACATAGAACACCTTGCCCCGGGCACCTTTGATAATATACACACCGCTTGTCTCGGGAAGTTGTTTTATGTTTTTCGTAAGATCCATTGTTTGACGTACCGTATCTGTTCTATTCCCAATATTATCCCACAAAGAATAAATATCACCGCGCCCCCGACAAGATCGATCCCGGCATTTATATATTTACTGCTAAAAGGAGACCAGAACCAGAAGAGTTTGACCGCAGCGCCGACGGTACCGCCTAAAAGACATAACCGGACGATTTCCGAACGTATATTCCGCCAGGGCAACGGGCCGATCTTTTCGACTAAGATCCGATACAGTATCACCGTCTGGACAAAAGCGGAAATACTGGAAGCAAGAGCCACCCCCCCGATCCGTAACGGAAACATCAACGCCGCGCTTAGCAGGACATTGATCAAAAGCGCGATCGCCGATATCTTGGCCGGCGTAGCGGTATCTTTCAGAGAATAAAAGGAATGTACCAGCAGTTTTACGCTGCAGAAAAAAATGAGGCCAAGCGAGTAAAAACCCAGAACCGGAGTCGTGAGATTCAGCGCCTCCGTCCCGAAATTACCGCGGACAAAAATCACATCCAGAACCTCCCCGGACATAATCAGTAAGATAATCGATGTCGGCAGGATGAAAAAGAGCATATTGCGCATCGCAAACACGAAGAGCCGCTTGAAATCGGTCAGGTTACGATCACCATGGAATCCCGATAAGTCGAAAATAATCACCCGGGCGATGGAAACACTGATAAGCGCCAGGGGGAACTGAACGATGCGGTTGGCGTAGTAAATAGCCGCCAAGGCTCCCTGCCCGACAATCCAGCTTAAAGAAGAAAAAATCGTATCGATAAACACGTTCAGATGATAGATGACACTCGCCCCCACGCGGGGAAAAAACAGCTTCAACATCCGGCGGATCTGGAGATCACCGAACCCCTTGCCCCAGTGAAACCGGATATCGAGACGGAGACGGCGGATACCGATATACACAAGGATATATTGAATGAGACCGGCGGCGATAACGCTGATTACCAGAATATAACGGCGAAAATATTGAGAGAAAAATATCAGCCCCGTAATAACCGCCAGGTTAAATACCGCCGGTAAAAAAGCCGGGATAAAAAATTTCTTTAGCGCGTACAGCAGAGAACTCATCACCGCAATCAACCCGATAAAAAGGAGATATAAGAACGTCACCCGGGTAAAAGAAACCGTAAGAAGAAATTTTGCCGGATCGGTAAGAAACCCCGGCGCGATAAGGATCACCAGGTATTTTGCCAGAAAGATACCCAATACCGTACACCCCACAAGCACGACAAGGAGCAAACTGAAAACTTTACTCCCCAACCGGGAAAGTTCCTGCGGGTTTTTGCGGTACTCACTGAATACCGGCGTTGCCACCGCATCGCTGAATCCCTCTCCGAAAAGATGCCGTAACACATTGGGGATACGGAACGCCACCAAAAAAGCTTCCAGAATGGCCGAGGTGCCGAAATAATGGGCAATAAAGATATCCCGCGCCGCGCCCAACAGCCGGGAAATAAGGGTCCCGGCGGAGACAATCCCCGTATTTCTTATGATCTTTTTGTACATAGCGTGTATAAGGAAACGACCTTACCTTTCCTTGCGGTATATAAAAACACTTGACAGTACTGCCTACATTTGATATAAAATCCTTTCAAACAAGGAGATGAATATGCCTCAAAGAAAGTGCGCAAAAGAAGAACTCAAAAAAAGCATTACGCGGAAACAACACAATATCAGCCGGAAACGGACGCTCAAAGAAGCCATAAAAGCCTATAAACAAGCGGTCGAGGCCAATAATATTGAAGAATCACGGAATGCTTTAAAAAAGGTCTACACCACATTGGATAAGGCTGCTGCCAAGAAAGTCATTCATCCCCGTAAGGCGGCACGAAAAAAGAGCCGTTTATCCTCTCTGCTGAACACGGCTACCTCAGACAAGAAACAGAAAAAATCTTCGTAAGGAGGATTGAAAGAGCCAATTTAGGCCGCAACCCTCTTTCTTTGACCGACCGGTCCGCTTCCCATAATAAAGCGAGAAGGTCCTTTTGCCGGAACCGATACCGCGGCTGGGAAAATTCACGGATCAGCATACCCAAGATCTGCATTCCGATCTTCGTCTCGTTCGATTCCTCCCGGAAGAGCTCCTCCAGTACATACAATGCCCGGGCCTGGTTATTGCGACGCACGGCATTCAGCAACGCAAACAACGGAACATCTGATCCGTAAGATTGGATTTTGTACACCTGCGCTTTTTTCAAGATGCACTGGATGAACCTGTCGCGGGACAACTTCCTGTCCTTCAAAAGAGAAGCATAATCGTGCTCTATGTCAAAAACGAGATAATTTGATGCGGCAATCGTATCGAGTTCATCCAGGAGAAACTGTTTTATATCCTTCTTCAATACATGGGGATCTTTGACCACGAGGATTTTGTCGCCGGCGAACGAATAGTTGGAAACCGCTCTGCGAATATGTTCCAACTCGGTCTCATGGGGATAAAAAACGCTGACATACAGAGACTGATCGCGTTTCCCCAGGAGGGAACGGGTGATTTTGGTAAGAGCATACTGACGCTGAGTAAATTCTTTCCCAATTACGCAGAAGATCTTATGTTTTGGCATTACCAGTCGTCGGCTATCGCTTCCACAATACGGCGGGCAGTATCTTCTATCAGTTCTTCAAAGGCATCGGATTCCGATGTAGCGTATGTTCCTTCCAGATAATACGAGGCTTCTCCGACTATCGTTTTTTCCTTCAAGACCTCTTCTGCGTTATAGTATTTAAATTTCACATGGAGCCGCAACCGCTGTTCGGTAACTTCATCAAAATCATCGTATTGCAGTGCTTCGCGTTTATAATCGATAATGCTGCATTCCAACGTATTCACTCCGATATTATTTGAGGTAATCGTGTAGTTACTTCTTATTCTAAACTCATCAACGACAGCGTTCGTCAACTGTTTTTCGATCAGGATAGGATAGCTCTGATAATCAGAGTAAGCGCGTTTTTCGCGGGTAATCTGGATATTATTCTCTACCGGCTTTACATATATGGTACCAGATCCGATAAAAGCTTTGGTCGTATATCCGCATCCGAGAGTCAATAAACATAGGGTAAAAAGTATCTGCTTCATCTTACTGGTTCAATTGTTGGAGCTTTTGACGGGCTTTTTCAGCATATTCGGTATCGGAAAACCGGTTCGTCACCATTTCGTAATAAATAATCGCGCTTTTTATCTTATTCTGTCTTTCGTAGAATTCAGCCGTAGCGAAATGTTTTTTCGCTTCTTCCCGGCGTAATACGTTAAATTGATTCTCGGCTCCTTCGGCAAGCTGGGTATCGGGATGGGTTTTTAAGAAGTCTTCGAACTGCTCGAGGGCGTCCTGGCGTGAAGCGTCGTCATATTCAACGCCGGATGAGGACTGCGCGCTGGAAAGAGCAAGCTGATATTTTGCCGCCTCAGCCCATTCGCTTTCGGGGTAATTATCCAGAAGCTGCTGAAAGACTTCCTTGGCCTCACTGAATCTCTCCAATTTGGCGTAAATAATACCCATCTTATATTGAGCGGCCGGGGCAAAATCCGAATAGGGAGTGTCTTCGATGATTTTTTTGAAAATCTCAATCGCAGGGTGGTCGACAAAATCGTACACCGAGAGGCCGAACCATTTGGAAGGCTCCCGGTCAAAAAAGTATTCACCGAGATGATATATCCGTTCGGATATTTCCTGAATTCGCTGGCTGTTCGGATAGGTATCAATTACCTTCTGGTACTCTAAGAAGGCCTGATAAGGATTCCCCATCTCTTCCCAGGCCCGACCGATGTAATATTGCGCCTCAGCGGCCTCCTGGGCATCGGGATAATGGATCAGTACCTTTCTGAATTCTTTGATCGACACCTTGTAATTCTGGGCTTCAAGCGCCTTCTGTCCTTTTTGAAGCTGTAATTTCGGTGTCGCCATGGGAGAATTCTTGGGATTCTTCCATTCCTGTGTTTTCGGCGACCAGATCCAGAACGCAAAGGAATTTACCGAAAAGGTAAGAAAAAACAAGCATATTACTATTTTTTTCATAGGGAAACTATATCAAAACCATGTTCCTTTGTCAAACCGTAAAATAGCGTATAGCGACGAGCATCGAGCGATTAAATTAAGAGGCATTCTCTCTCTTTTTTAGAGCTATGAGAAAACTTGTTCGAGTTGAGCCACAGTGAGCGAACCCAGATCGGAAACGATCAGATCCGCCTCCGCCAGACGCGAGGAATCATGATACCGGTCTACACCGACACACTTTGCCCCGGCCGCCCGCGCGGCTTTCACGCCTAAAACGGCGTCCTCCACCACAACACACTCCGCCGTATCAATGTTCAATTTCTCGGCGGCCGCGAGGAAGATATCCGGATGGGGCTTGCCCCGGACGACTTCATCGGTCGAAACCACAACCGTAAAAAAATCGTCCAAACGCGCGATATCAAGAATAAACCGGCAATTTTTACTTGAGGAGATAACGGCAAGGGGTATCCGGCGTTCTTTCAGTTTCTTCACTAAAGAAAGCGCGTCCGGATGGACCTCAACGCTGTTTTCCTTAAGCAGCAGCATAAATTGTTCCCTTTTCTGCGCAACGATAGCTTTCAGTTGTTCACCCGCCGCCTGAGGAAGTATCGCTTTCACGCCGGCTTCGGTAGGAATCCCGTCTACTTTCGTTTTATACTCCTGGAACGAAAGGTCCTTACCGTATCCGGCAAATACATTCTGCCAGGCTTTAAAATGAAGGGGGACTGTATCTACCAATACCCCGTCCAGATCAAAAATAACTCCTTTTATACGCATCGTTTTCCTCTCTTAAGGGTTGATTATCTATTATACAGAGAATCGCCGGTTTGCAAACAGCATTTTCCCACCGGGAGAAACCATATTGAAATATTTTCGTTTAAATAAGAACGAAACCAGAATCGCCAGCAGACCGTAATAGATACAAAGAGCCGGAAACGGCAGCCTTACCGTCAGATACATAAAAGGAACCCCGGCAAAGAACTTCGTCATCTGGACAAACAGAAAGACCAGGAAAGAAAGGATTTCCGCAAGCAGAATATTCACGCCCGGCAGGAAAGAAAACAGCAGGAATATACAATTAGTAAACATAATCAATGCGAATAAAGGGATCATGACAATATTTATACTCAACGCCAAAACATATATACGATGGAAATACCACGCCAGGAGAGGCCAGATAAAAATGTTCACCCAGAATGAAGAATATAAGATATTTTTCCCATACGTAAGCAGAATATTCCCACTCTGAACCTGTATGTTCAACAGGGTGTACGCCAGAATGATTCCGCCGACCGAGAGAAAAGACAACTGGAACCCGACTTCACTCACCACCAACGGATCCAGAAAAATAATAATCATTCCGGCAATACCCAGATTATTCAACGGATGTGTGCGCCGGGATAAAAGGAAACTCA
>CAZABB010000012.1:0-21124 GCA_964483625.1 uncultured Planctomycetia bacterium
CACTGAAATCGTAGTAACTCTGATCGTCACGGCTACCGATACGAAACCCGTGCTGGATGAGGTCGGATGCTTTGATCTCAATCCCCTCTCGAGCCTGATCCCCCAACGCCGCAAACAAAATTTCCTCTAATTTGCCTTTATCCTGGGGGCTGACCAGAATTTCAAGCGAAGACTCACTGTCCGGTTCCCACTTCTGGATGAGATTCACCAGCAGTTCTTTCAAGGTTTCCGGAACGAGCTGGGCCGATAAGGCTTCCTTTAAAAGTTTCTCGCTTAAGGCCATAAGTTTTCCCCGCACCATAAGCACGATATCCCGTGCCGCCTGGGCCAGTGCCGATTCGGCATTCCGTTGAAACTGTTCGGCATCCTTACGGGCCTGATCACGTATCTGTTGACCTTCAGTGTGGGCCTGACTTTTGAGCTCCTGCGCTTCTCGCTTGGCCCGGGCGATAATATCCTGAGCCTGATCCTGACCAGCCTGGACTCCTTCTTGTTTTATTTTTTCAATCAAGGCGTCTAATTTTACTTCCATCGGACATCCTCCTTATTAAACCACAATGAATTCTATTCGTTAACACTAACCGGGCAATAAAACCTGCGCCGATCCCCGGCGCACGTTTTTACAAAAAGGTGAGATATACTATCCGTTTAAGATGCGTTGTGAAAAACCAATATCAGTGACAATTATTTTACCACAAAATTCTAGCCCGTTAAGGAAAAAACCCCTCTTGGCGGCAAGGAACGTAACGGTATAATCGGCTTTTACCGCATGCGGCGAGGGATCTTTACGGTCGCAGGGCAACCCTGAAGGGATATCACAGGAGATTACCGTCAGCCTTGAGTTATTTATGCATTCGATAACTTCGGCAAAGACACCTTGAGGGGTTCTGTTTAATCCTATACCGAATATCCCCTCAAGAATAAAATCTTTCTTCCGGATGAGCTCATCCAAAGACGGGATGTCTGAGCTCTGCGCGATCACACGCACCCGGCGTACGGTGCGTAACAGATCCCGCTGGAATGAGACTTCCTTATTGGGTTCTCGCGGAGCAACCAGGACAATATCGAGTTCATATCCCTTGCTGAGGAGCTTCCGGGCACAACTTAATACATCAGCCCCGTTATTCCCGCCGCCAGCGATGACCAATCCCCGGGGACCCACCGAAAACCGTGTAATCTCCGCGCACAGGTTGCTTGAGGCATTTTCGATCAGGATACGTTCGGAAGCGCCCAGTTTTTTTGCTTTCTGATCCAGGCTGCGCAGGGAAGCGGCATCAAGCGCGCCAGCCCACAGCTTCACTACATCGGCAAACGAAGAACTGTTCTCTGCGGTGACGGCAATTACTGCAGTATCGTTTCTGGTTCGCATTTGTTCAAAAATTGAACATGATACCCCTTCCCGGACAATCAGGATGACCCTCGTTTGATCAAGCAATTTCGCCAGGATATCCGGCGCTATATGATCATCTGAGTTACTCTGATCGATCACCACAACCGGGTTGTCACGGTGCTTTTCTGTTTCAGAATACGCCGCCAACGATGCCGGAGGTATTTTGGTTATGCCGGGGACGGCGATACGGAGAGATTCAAGGAAAGATTCGTTGTCGACTTCAGACTTCCTGACCAGAATCAGGTGCATGAGAGGGCTCAATTCCCTTTATCTTTATTCTGTTTCTTAAACAAATCAAGGAAGCGGTCTTCGTATTCTTTATATACGTTCCACCGATCGAGCTCCTGTTTCAACTCGCCGGCCCGGGAAAGGTCGTTCTGAGCTTCGGTGAAAAGGTCTTCGATTTTCTGCCGGCCGGATTGAGGAAGTTTCGTAAATGCCGTCAGGTCTTTTTTAATCTTATCGATATCTTCTTCGTTTAACGGCGAAGGGCCGGCGGCACCTTGCGGCGCGTCACCTTTAATGTAGGCGATGAGTTTATCTATTTCCTGCTCGATAAATTTTGCCCGTTCTTGAAGCGGAGCTAGATCGAGTTTTAAATTCAAAAACGCGTCAATAATCGTCAAAATCTTTATATTTGCTTTGGGGTTCTCTATTTGCACCGTATAGAAAGGAATTTCGCCCAGAAGACAAAGCCCTTTCATTTTATTATGCTTGGCAACACCCAGAATAATCCCGTTCAGCCCGCTCACCTGTCCTTCGGCAAGAATTTTGGCGTTAAACTTTTTAAACGTCTCCAGGGTATCTTTATGCGTTGAAGCGATCCATACATGAGAAGGATTCTTATGATCGGTGGGCTCGGGCTTGGCGGCAAAACTTATCACTAATTTTGTGCGGAATTTTTTCACATACGCGATAATCGAACGGGCGAGCTGTTCGCCCTTATCTAACGGCGGCTGGGCGTCGCCCAAGAAAAGAAGAATATCCCGGCCACGGGGCGCTTTATAATAATAAAAGAAACCCGCGGGCATGGTGGGTAAATCAATAATGCCCTTATCGACGATAACCGCCGCGGGCTTGAAGAATTCATGCGCTTCCAGTTTCGCGAACATTTTAAACTGGAGCGCTTCCTTCAGAAACAGAGCGCTTTTATAGGCGACTTCGCCCATCCCCGGCCAGGCGATGATAAAAACGGGATTTTTTAGTTTCGGAACGCTGATTTCCTTTATCATTGTTTTTCACTTTATCACATTTCCCTAAAAAGACAAGGGGGAAAGATTTATCCCTTTTTAGGGAATCCTTCAATAACCACGGTATATTCTCCCCGGATTTTCGGCAGCGCTTGTAGCCAGTTCAGAAGCTCAGACGGACTGCCCCGGATCACCTCCTCATGCGCTTTAGTCATCTCCCTGACGAGAGCGCACCGGACTTGACCAAAAATCTCACCAATTTCAACCATCAGTTTCGTCACCCGATACGGTGACTCGAAAAGGACGAGGGAGACCCCGATCTCGACATAGGTGTTTAACAACCGCTTTCTCGCACCTTTCTTGCGGGGAAGAAATCCTAAAAACACAAACCGGTCGCACCTGACCCCCGCCAGCTGCGCAGCGGTAATAAGCGCGCTCGCCCCCGGAACAGCCGTAACCGCGATCTGCTCATCCCGGCAGCGATCTACCAGCGTATACCCGGGATCGGAAACAAGCGGGCAGCCGGCATTCGTTACCAACGCAATGTTTCGGCCTTTTTTCAATTCTTTCACGGCGAACTCTGTCCGCGTTTTCTCGTTACGCTGATGAAGGCTATAGAACGGTTTTTTCTTGATTCCATACTGCTTAAGAAGGAGCCCGGTGCGACGGGTATCTTCGGCGAGAATACAATCCACCTCATCCAGAACGCGCAACGCCCGCAGGGTAATATCTTCCCGGTTACCGATAGGAGTAGCAACAAGATATAACATAATGTAATCGTTGGTTAACGGTTGACGCGTTTTCCCGTACTCTGAGTTATCCCGCTTATGGCGGGATTCCCCGTTCAAAAAGAACGGGCTTAACAGGCAAACGGGACAACGGGCTAACTGATTATAAACTGATTTTATATACGATTATTCAACTGTGACGGATTTCGCCAGATTCCTCGGTTGATCAATTTCACATCTCAAATTCTTCGCCACAAAATACGCAAACATCTGCAGAGGCAACGCCACCAGTAACGGCTGCAAATCCTGATTCTTCAGGCAGGGCAGATAAATCCTTTCATCGCTTAACCTGCCGACCTCCTCGTCGCCGACATTGACGATCCCCAGCACTTTCCCTTTGCGGGCTTTTATTTCCTGGATATTGGAAACCATCTTTTCGTATAGATCGTCAAACGGTGCGATGCAAACCACGGCGCGATATTCGTCGATAAGGGCGATCGGCCCGTGTTTCATCTCGCCGGCGGCGTATCCTTCGGCGGGGATATAGGAAATTTCCTTTAATTTGAGGGCTCCCTCCATCGCTGAAGGATAGTTGATCCCCCGGCCTAAAAACAGGAAACAGCCGAATTTGGAAAATTTCTTGGCAATCCGTTTCAGGCTTTCCGAATGCTGGAGAACCTCGGTCTGATAATTCCCCATTTTTTTCAATTCATCCAGGAATAATTCTATCTGATGGTGCTTCATCGTCTTGCGGACGGCGGCTAAATAGAGCGCGAATAAATACAGAGAGAAGATTTGTGCCGTATAGGCTTTGGTCGATGCCACCCCGATCTCAGGGCCCGCCAGGGTATGAATAAGTCCGTGCGCTTCTTTGGGAAGGCTCGATCCCAGCACATTACAGATTGCCAGAATCTTCGCCCCTCGCTTTTTCGCCTCTTTTACGCTGGCCAGCGTATCGGCCGTCTCCCCCGACTGGGAGATAGCAATAACCAGGTCATCTTTTTTTATGGGGCTGGCCCGGTAGCGGGCTTCCGAAGACACGTCGATTTCCACATCGATCTTACAATATTTTTCCATAAAATATTTCGCGACAAAGCCGGCATGATAGGCGGTCCCGCAGGCAACGATAAAAATCTTCTTCAGCGACGCGAGATGCGTCCTCTCCAGATGCAAATCTTTAAAGTCTACCCGGCCGCGTTTGACATATGTCGCGTACAGGCTTTTCATAATCCGCGGCTGCTCGAATATTTCTTTCAGCATGAAATGGGAATAATGTTTCTTGTCGATGTGCTGCGCGCCGATTTTTACTTTTTCCACGGCGGGTTTGATTTTCTTTTTATTGAAATCAAACATCTCAATCGTATTGCGGGAAAGGACCGCCATTTCTCCGTCACGCAGGTTAACGATCTTACCGGTGTGGCCGCATAACGCCGGGATATCTGAAGCGATCAGATACCCCTCTTTCAGTATTCCGATAATCAGGGGCGAATTCTTTTTTACCACATACAGCTTGTCGCTGTCTTTATGAAACAGAACCGAAGCGAAACTTCCTTCCAGCTGTTTTACCGCCCGCAGGACCGCTTCGGTGAATTCATACCGTTTGTTGAGCTCGGCAACCAGATGAGGAATGACTTCGGTATCGGTTTGTGAGACAAAGACATGTTTTTTCTTTTTTAAATACTCCTCGATATCCCGGTAGTTTTCGATAATCCCGTTATGGACCACAAAAATATTCCTGTGCGAATCATAATGGGGATGGGCGTTGGCCCGATTGGGAATACCATGCGTTGCCCAGCGGGTGTGGGCGATGGCCAAGGCTGTCTTTCGGGAGGGGGCAACCTGTTTTTTCAAGTCGTTAATCTTACCCTTTATTTTTTTGAAAAAAATCTTTCGCCCCCGCCGCTGCGCCACCTGCGCCGCGATGCCGCAGGAATCATAGCCGCGATATTCCAGCCGTTGCAGAGTATCCAGAAGGACCGAAAAACTTTTATCATTACCGATGTATCCGACGATTCCACACATACTATCTAAAATACTCCCCGATGCGTTGATTGGTAAAATACAGCACAAGCGCTCCCGGATAGAAAATGTTGAATACCAGATGTCGCAAAGCCGCCGGCGCCGATACGATTGATACCAGCACCAGAATCAGAAGAAAAAACGAGAAATACACCGTAAACCGCCGGCCCCATTCTTTCTGCCGCAGGATGCCTGCTCCTGATGCGATAAACATCGCCGCCATAAACCCCTGGACTTTGAGGATCATTCCGAACTCCTCCCGGTTCTCGGCGGGCAAAAAAACGCCTTTTTCCTGTAAAAGCTGCCAAATTTCATCTGCGGACTCTGCGGGCAGGAAAAAAATGATACTCAAAAAGAGTACCGCCGGAATGATCCCCAAAAGCACCGTATTTACCCAGCCGAAAATCAGCAATCCTGCCGGTGCTTTTTTTTTCATGGTACTATGCAATAATTAACGACCCCAGCCGGATTTGAACCGGCGCCGTCGCCGTGAAAGGGCGATGTCCTGAACCGGGCTAGACGATGGGGTCGTGACTTAAAATTATAGTGATAAAGGCTTGGCTCGTCAACAGCAAAATCATACCGGACAATGTACGATGCGCTTAGACGACTTCGGCGGCTTTTTCTTCATTTACAATCCGGGCGATAAGGGCTAAATTGTCCTTTGCCCCCAGATTAATGATACGAACGCCCTGGGTCGCTCTCCCTGTTTCCCGGATCGCCTTGGCATTGACCCGGATCAGAATCCCTTTCTGGGTAATACACATGATCTCGTCATCGCCCGACACCAGGGTTACACTCACCACTTTACCGATTTTAGGAGAGAGTTTTATATTAATAACTCCCTTGCCGGCACGGGATTGCAGGCGGTACTCATCGATATGCGTACGTTTGGCATAGCCATTTTCGGTAGCGGTCAACAGGTAGAAATCCCGTTTCTTCAATCCCTGCTCACACACAATCATTCCTACGACGGTATCGGACTTCTTCAGGTTAATTCCCCGGACACCTTGAGATTGACGTCCGGTGGACCGTACGGTGTTTATTTTGAACCGGATGGAATACCCGCCTTGCGTAACCAGTACCGCCTCGGCATCGGCACGACACAGCGCAACGCCCAGGAGGCCGTCTCTTTTATTTAATGCAATTGCCGCGATGCCGCTTTTCCGGACATTGGCGAACAACTCCAGCTGAGTCCGCTTGATCAGACCCTGTTCGGTTACCATAAATACATAATCATCCTCTCCGAATTCTTTTACGGGAAGTATCGCGGTGATACTTTCTTTTGAGGAAAGCTGCAAGAGGTTCACGATCGCCCGACCGCGGGAGGTACGGGATCCAATGGGGATTTCATATGTTTTTAACGGATAGACTTTCCCTTCGGTGGTAAAAATAAGCAGTGTATCTTTGCTGGAAGCGACGAAAAGGTGTTCGACAAAATCCTCTTCTTTGGTCGTAATGGCCGTCACTCCCCGGCCGCCCCGTCCCTGGCGGCGATACGAGGTAATCGGCTGCCGTTTAATGTATCCAGAACCGGTTACGGTAACAACAACGTCTTCCTCGACGATAAGGTCATCAACCTCTATTTCTTCTTTTTGCGCCACGATTTCGGTCCGGCGGGGATCGGCAAATTTCTCTTTTAGCTCTTTCAGCTCTTCCTTGATCAGGCCTTCCTGTTTTTTCTCCGAAGCAAGAATCGAATTATAGTACTCGATTTTCTTGAGCAGTTCTAAATATTCTTCGTCGATCTTCTTGCGTTCCAGAGAACAGAGCCGCTGCAGCTGCATTTCCAGAATGCTCTGGGCCTGAAGTTCGCTCAATTTGAACTTCTTCATGAGCTTCTCTTTTGCTTCCTGGGGTGTTTTTGATTTCTTGATGATCTCCACGACTTGATCAAGATGCTTCAGTGCGATTTTTAATCCTTCCAGGATATGCGCGCGGAGCTGGGCTTTTTCCAGCTCAAACTGAGTACGGCGCACGATAATTTCCTTACGGAAAATGATATGCTGATAAAGCATCTCTTTTATATTCAATACGTTCGGCCGTTTGTTGACGATAGCCAGAAGGATAATCCCGAATGTCGTCTCCAGGTTCGTATGCTTATACAATTTATTCAGAATGATCTGCGGATACGCGTCCCGTTTCAATTCGATAACGATCCTGATTCCTTCCTTGTCCGACTCATCGCGCAAATCCGATATCCCCTCGACTTTTTTGTTCTGAATGAGATTGGCGATCGATTCGATCAAATTCGTTTTATTGAGCTGATAGGGAATCTCGGTGATCACGATCTGAGCCTTGTTATTCTCTCTCTCAATCGTTGCTTTGGCGCGAATCGTCACCTTGCCTTTCCCTTCATGATAGGCTTGGCGAATTCCTTCCCGGCCGCAAATCACGCCCCCGGTGGGAAAATCGGGTCCTTTCATGATTTTGGCAAAATCTTTAATGTCGGCATCGGGATGGTCGATAAAATACGTAAGCGCTTCACACACCTCTCCCAGATTATGCGGCGGGATATTTGTCGCCATCCCCACCGCGATACCGCTTGCCCCGTTCACCAAAAGGGTAGGCAGAACGGAAGAAAGGACCTCCGGTTCCTGCAGAGAGTTGTCGAAATTGGGGAAAAAATTAACCGTATCTTTTTCGATATCGGCCAGAAGATAGTCGGAAATCGCAGCCAGACGCGCTTCGGTATACCGCATCGCCGCCGGCGGGTCTCCATCGAGCGATCCGAAATTACCCTGGGCGTCGATTAACGGGTACCGCAGAGAAAAATCCTGCCCCATCCTCACCAGGGCGTCATACACCGCGCTGTCGCCGTGGGGATGGTATTTACCCAGGGTTTCTCCCACGATTCGGGCGCACTTTTTATAGGCCTGGTTATGCCGCAAATGCAACTGATGCATGGTATAGAGAATTCTTCTCTGCACGGGCTTGAGCCCATCCCGAATGTCCGGCAGGGCTCTCCCGACGATGACGCTCATCGCGTACGAGAGATATGACGTCTTCATCTCTTCTTCGAGATACTTTTTCGTTATTTTCTCTTTCAACACCGGTTCCTGCATATGTTCTGGTTTTTAAATATCCAAATTCTTCACTTCGTGAGCATGCGCCTGAATAAATTCCCGGCGCGGCGCGGCATGATCACCCATTAAAATGGTAAAAATACTGTCGGCCTCCACCGCATCCTCCAAGGTAACCTGTATGAGACTGCGGTTTTGCGGATCCATCGCGCTTTCCCATAACTGTGACGGATTCATCTCCCCCAATCCTTTATATCGCTGCACATGCATCCCTTGCGTCGCCTGCGTACGGACTTCCGCCAAAACTTCGCACAACGAAGGGCATTCGGTTTTACCCCGTTGGGGATGGTCCAGAATAAATTCCACGCCTTTTCCGGGAAGGTAGTTTTTCAACGATAACCCGATTTTCTTTATTTCCCCTCCCAGTTCTTTAATGCGATATGATTCGAACAATTCCATAGGGTTTGTTTCCTCGTTTTTATACAAGGTCAGCTCTTCATCATCATAGGCGAACATTATCTTGCGATGCGCCGCAAAGCGGTACATGGGATATTTTTGTTTTTTTTCATCAATGGCGTTCAGATAGACGTCAAGTGGAATACCTTTTTTCTCCAGAGCTATGCCGAGACGTTCAAATTCAATCAGAGAGCTCATGAGTTTCTCGAAGCTCTTCTGGGTAAGCTCCTCGCTCTTTTTCTTTCGGATAACCTTCAGCTTCATCGCCTCGGTGCCCAGGCGCAAAATAATGTCGTTCATTTCTTTTTCGGTATGAATATATTCTTCGAATTTCTTGCCCCACATCCGGTACAGCGGCGGTTGAGCAATATACACATATCCTTCCTCAACCAATTGAGGCAGCTGACGGTAGAAAAACGTTAACAGGAGCGTTCGGATATGCGAACCGTCGACATCGGCATCGGCCATGATAATAATTTTATGATACCGCAATTTGGAAATATCAAACTCCGTGCCGATACCTACTCCCAGAGCGGCAATAATCGTACGAATTTCTTCGTTATTCAGTATTTTATCCAACCGGGCTTTTTCCACGTTCAGGATTTTCCCTTTAATTGCCAGAATCGCCTGGAAATTCCGATCCCTGGCCTGCTTGGCACTTCCTCCCGCTGATTCTCCCTCGACGATAAATACCTCGCACTTTTGAGGATCCCGTTCGGAACAATCGGCAAGCTTTCCCGGTAAATTCGCCGCATCAAGCGCTCCTTTCCTGCGAGTCAACTCCCGAGCCTTTCGCGCGGCTTCCCTCGCCCGGGCCGAAAGAATCGCTTTATCTATGATTTTATTGGCAACTGACGGTGTTTCCTCAAAAAAAGAGCTCAGCGCTTCAAACACGATCGAATTAGTAAGCCCTTCGATTTCGGAATTACCCAGCTTGGTTTTTGTCTGGCCTTCAAATTGCGGATCGGGCAGCTTTACGCTAATCACCGCGCTCAATCCTTCCCGGACATCGTCGCCGGAAACGCTGCTTATGTTTTTGAGAAGATTTTTTGACTTGGCATATTGATTGAGTACTCTGGTCAGGGCGGTTTTAAAACCGGTCAGATGTGATCCACCTTCGATCGTATTAATGTTATTGGCGAAGGAAAAAATATTTTCCTTATACCCGTCGTTATACTGAAGTGCGCCTTCGATCGAAACCGAATCTTTTTCTTTCTGAAAAGAAATTATTTTTTTATGCAGGGAGTTTTTATTCCGGTTGATATATTCGATAAACGAAGTGAGGCCGCCTTTAAATTTAAAACTCACCTCCTTCTCATTCAATTCATCACTCAGATTGATTTCCAGATTCTTATTGAGAAATGCGAGTTCCCGCAACCGTCCCGACAGGTAATCAAACGAAAACTCCGTCTTGGAAAAAATATTTTTATCGGGTTTGAACGTGATCTTCGTGCCGGTATGCTTGGCTTTTCCGATAACCTTCAAGGACGTTTTGGTCGCCCCCAATTCATACCGCTGGTGATGAACTTTTCCGTCCCGGCGCACCTCAACCTCAAGCCATTCGCTCAACGCGTTTACGACCGAAACTCCCACCCCGTGCAATCCACCGGAAACTTTATAGCTCTGGTGGTCAAATTTACCTCCGGCATGCAGTGTCGTTAACACTACCTCAACTGCCGGTTTCTTCAGTGTTTTATGTTTGTCTACCGGAATCCCCCGGCCGTTATCCGTCACCGAAACACTGCTGTCGGCGTGAATAACCACATTGATCTTGGTACAGAAGCCGGCCGACGCTTCATCCACCGAGTTATCGACAACTTCATACACCAGATGATGCAGTCCCCGATGGGTAGTGTCTCCGATATACATCGCGGGGCGTTTCCGTACCGCCTCGATACCCCCCAGAACCTGAATTGTTTTTGCGTCGTATTTTTGTCCGGCCATGTTAACGGGATTGCACTTTTATAAATATATTCGTGATACAGCAGTCTTTTTGCTCGCGTAACCGCTTCAGTATATTTGGTTTACGAAGGTTTAATTGATATCCCCACACCGAAGAATCGACATAGAATACCATTTGATTTTTTTTAAGAGAAATACCCTTAATATGCTGTTTTGTTTTGGGATCGATAACATCCTGGATAAGATCAAAGAGTTCATCTTTGTTGTTTTTTTTCTTTTTTAACTCTTTCAGAAAACCCGCAACGATCCCGCGAATATGTTCGGTCATTTCACAATTTCATAGGGAGCACTAAATAAACATAATCTTCCAGACGCAGCACGGCAGGTTTATCGACATCGTAAATTTCAAATTCAATATCTTCGATCTCAATATTTTTTAAAACGTCAATAAGATAGGTCGGGTTAAAGCCAACCTCAATGCGCGCGCCGCCATACCGGGCGGGAAGATTTTCTTTTATTTCACCTAATTGAGGTGTTGATTTACTGATGATAACTTCTTCTTTTTTTAGATCAAGTTTAACTCCGAGGTGATCGGGAACCGAAAGTAATTCGGCACGGCGCAAGCTCGCCAGAAATTCTTTTCTCTTGAGAGAAAGTTTATTCTTACTGGGATCGGGAATGTATTGCGCGTAGTTAGGAAAATCCCCTTCGATAGGTTTACAAATAAACATGGTTCCTTTTAAGTCAAATCCAATATTTCCTTTTTCCACATATATATATATTTCTTCCTCAATATCTTTGATAAGTTTTGCAAGTTCTGTAATACTTTTTAAAGGAAATATAAAAGAAATCTTTGTCTTTATCTCCGATTGGGTCGCCGGAAGTTTTCTCTTCATACAGGCGAGACGTTTTCCATCGGTAGAAACCAAAGTGATTGTATCTTCGTGTAATTCAAACAGAATACCATTAAGCACATAGTTAACATCTTCAAAACCGACACAAAAAGACGTAAACCGTATCATTTCCAGTAAATCAACCGCTGAAACCTTAATTAAAACCTTGCGGGCATCCTCTTCGATGACGGGGAATTCCGTTGCCGGCAGGCAGTTTATTTTAAACTCAATTTTTCCACACCTTATTAAGAGGTTATGCTTGACGACTTCCAGAGTGATTTCATCCCGGGGAAGTTCGCGGATAATCGGAATAAACCGCTTTGCCGGTACGGCGATTTTTCCTTCCTGAGAAATACGACAATTACAATAAGAAATAATGGTCGTATCTAAATCGGTAGACGTGCATTTTAATTTTTGCGAATGGGTTTCTAATAGAATACTGTTAAGAATAGGGAAATTCTGCTTAAAGAATGTTGGTCCTTGAATTTTTTGAAGGATATTCAGAAGTTCCGTCTGGTTAATACTAAGTTTCATATAAAGCTAAAGAGAAAAAATAGTAGTAGTATTAGTAAGGCCTGTGAATTCCGTGCAATTCCCAATATTCTATCAAAAAACAACATAAAAACAACTCAATTTATTCACAATTAATTCTTAATTATCTGTGTTAAGCTGTTCACAAGCTGTTTAATCTTTTTGTCCTTTTTCAACAATTCTTTTATTTTTGTGTGGGCGTACAAAATAGTGGTATGATGTTTGGCGCCGAACACTCCTCCGATTTCCGGCAGTGAGAAGTCGGTAAACTCCCGGATCAGATACATGCTGAGCTGACGCGGTAAGACGAGGTTTTTGTTGCGTTTCCGGTTTTTTAAGTCATTGACGCCGATATTGAAATAATCGGCAACTTTTTCCAGGATTCCGGCCGGGGTAATCATTGTGTCAATCTCCTTGACCATATCTTTTAACGTATGTTTGGCCATGCTGAGCGTAATCGGCTTATTCTCAATAAGGGAATAAGCGATAATTCTTACCAGGGCTCCTTCTAGTTCCCGGATATTCGTCGTGATATTTTCGGCAACAAAATTAATAACATCTTCTCCTATCTGAATCGGTTCATGCTCCAGCTTCTTTTTTAAAATCGCTACGCGAGTTTCAAAATCGGGCCGTTGCATATCCACAACCAGCCCCCAGCTGAATCGCGATACCAGGCGGTCCTCTAATTTGGGAATTTCTTTAGGCGGCCGGTCGGAAGAGATAATGACCTGTTTATGATAATCATAGAGTTCGTTGAACGTATGAAAAAATTCCTCCTGAACGGCTTCTTTCCCGGAAAGAAAATGAATATCATCAATAATCAAAACATCGATATTGCGGTGTTTTTGCCGGAATTTCTGGGTGGTTTTATTCTGAATCGACATAATCAGGGCGTTGGTAAATTTCTCCGAGGAGATGTATTTCACTTTGGTTTGAGGTTTTTTAGCCAGGATATGGTGAGCGATTGCCTGCATCAGGTGGGTTTTCCCCAGCCCCACTCCTCCATAAATAAATAATGGATTATACGCTTTTCCCGGCGTGTTGGCGACAGCCAGAGATGCTGCGTGAGCCATGCGGTTGGATGCGCCGACAATGAAATTATCAAAGGTAAATCGCGGATTAATGCGCAGAGAATCCTGTGGTTCTTCCTGGAATGTTTTATGAATGCTGCGGAAGATTTTATTGGTTCTTCTTTTGAGCAGGTTGGAATTAACTTCGAAACGGATCGATACCGGTGCCGGGGCAATTTTCTTTAACGCCCCTTCGATCTGGTTGAGATAGTTGGTTTCCACCCATTGTTTGAAAAAAACATCCGGGACCTCCAGAATTATCTGTCCGGAATCATACTGTTTTAAATTTAAGGGAGCGATCCAGGTATCGAAGGAAATTTCCCCGAGAGAATTTTTAAGGTCTTGAAGGCAGCGAGCCCAAATAGTCTCCATAATTACTGGCGATTCACAAAATCCACAAGTTATTCACAGCCCTCGTTTTTTGCTGGTCAACCGGCTTTTTCGTGTCTTCGAGCGGTACAGGATTTTTGTGGAAAAGACGAAAATAATACGTAATTTCCCGGCAACAAAGACTAATTATACTCTCCTTCGTTTTCAATTCAACAGTTATTTTCCATTTGACAGAGTTCTTTTTTAAAGTAAAATTACTTCTTATGAAGAAAGGTCAAAGCACTCCCTCAAAAGTGAAAGGAAAACGTAAGCACGGGTTCCGTAAACGGATGAAGACCACCTCCGGTCGGGAAATCTTGAACAGCCGCCGCAGAAAAGGCAGAAAACGGCTTTCAGCATGAGAAGGTTTTTCATCAGCCTGGTCCATATGTATCGTGCCGGCAGGTTCCTGATTCCTCCATCAGCGTGTAAATACACCCCGACATGTTCGGAATATGCATTAAAAGCGCTTACGAAGCATCCGTTGAGCCGGGCGTTATCACTGATCGGCAGGCGTATTGTCCGTTGCCATCCCTTTGCCTCCGGCGGAATTGATATGGTGCCCGAATAAATAACATAGGTAACAATAAAATGGAAAAAAGAGTATTTCATTTTCTCCTCATTACGGCGGTATTTTTTGTCGCCTATTCTTTTTTAATATCCCGGACCACTCCTCCCCAAAAGGCCGGCCCGGAAACAATGGTTTCGGAACAACCCGTTTCCGAGAAAGAAATCCTCCCCTCCCGGTCCGCACAGGCACTTCCGGAAATACCCCGGGAAGGTTCGGTGTCACCGGAAAACCTGCGCCGGGCGGAAGTGGATAATTTTTACGTAACATACTCCCTAACAGGAGGTTATATAAAAACAATTGCCGTAAAAGAATATAATGAAGACCTTCCTTTTGAGAATATCGGCTACATGGCCGAACATAAAGACGGCTTGTTTACGCTGGATCAATACGGGAACAAAATTACCCTGACTAATTCCGACCTGAACGTGAAGAAAGAATTTGTGTTCGATGGTTATCACGTGACAATGAATATTTTTGTTCCCGATCAGGAATCTCGTGTTCTGGTCTGCTCCTATCCCCTGTCGCCGGATATGATGAGTCAGCGATACCAGGAATTTTTTTATGAAGAGGATCTCCCCCAGCCCGAGATAAAAAGAATTGGGTTCAAGAAAGTTAAGAAAGAGACGTACTCCTCCTCTCTTATCGGGGCCCGGGGAAGATATTTCTGTAATGTTCTCTTTGGCCGTCCCTACCGGGCCGAAGTATTTAAAAATGATCAGAATACGCTTTTGATTAAGGTCGCCCTTGATCGTGCCGGACCGATTGACCTTTTTATCGGCCCGCAGTTAAAGAAGGATCTGGAACCGTATCAACTAAATGATATAGTAAGTTATGGATTTTTCCACATTATTGCCCTGGTTATTCTGAAAATCCTCTATTTCTACCAATCCATACTGCATAATTGGGGTATCAGCGTTATGCTGATGTCGCTTACGGCATATATTTTTCTCTTTCCGTTTACGATGAAAAGCACGCAGTCGATGAAAAAGATGCAGAATTTACAGCCTCGCATCGACGCATTACGAGAAAAATACAAGGAGAGTCCCCAGAAGCTGAATAAGGAAATATTAGAGCTTTATCGTTCCGAACGCGTAAATCCGATAGGCGGTTGTCTGCCAATGTTCTTTCAAATTCCCGTCCTTTTTGCCTTTTATCAGGCGCTGTTAAGGCTGGTGGAACTAAAAGGGGCTTCTTTTCTCTGGATTAAAGATCTTTCTCTGCCGGACCGGGCCTTTGCTTTACCGTTTTCACTTCCGTTTTTAGGGAACCATATCAATATCCTTCCGTTGATTCTTATTATATTAAGTCTTATTCAGCAAAAATATACCGTCGCATCGACCGGGTCTGAGCAGCAGAAATCAATGGGAATGTTTTTCGCCATTTTTATCGGTGTAATTTTCTATAATTTCTCTTCGGCTCTGGTGCTATACTGGCTGGTGCAGAATTTTCTCACCCTGGCCTACCAATATCGCATTTCCCAAAAACAGCCGGCATAATACAACGATTTCCCAAAGTTGCACTCTTTGGCGTGATAACTAAGTTTCTACCACAGGATGTTTCACTTCTTGATTTGCTCAACAATTCTCATCACAAGAAGTTTCCACGTGAAAACATGGGCAAAGACTCAGACTTGGCAGCCAGACGTGGAACTACCCGGTCCCTTCGGGACTTTTGCCTGCGGCAAAGGTAGTTTCCACGTGGAAACTTTTCCCTAAAATTGCTGGTTAAGAACACTTCGGCTTGACATTTATAAAAAAGTTATATAGAATAAAAAGAGTTTTCACGTGGAAATATACCGTATCATTTTCATCAAAGTTTCACTCTTTGATACCAGAGGTTTCATTTTCTACAAGAGGTACACTTTTTAACGGGTGGTACTTCTTTACTTTGAATACTTGACGTGGAACTTCAAATGCCTTCGGCAGGTTCATCTGCGACGAATGAAGTTTCACTCCTTGATTTGCTCAACAATTCTCATCACAAGAAGTTTCCACGTGAAAACATGGGCAAAGACTCAGACTTGGCAGCCAGACGTGGAACTTCAAATGCCTTCGGCAGGTTCATCTGCGACGAATGAAGTTTCACTCCTTGATTTGCTCAACAATTCTCATCACAAGAAGTTTCCACGTGAAAACATGGGCAAAGACTCAGACTTGGCAGCCAGACGTGGAACTACCCGGTCCCTTCGGGACTTTTGCCTGCGGCAAAGGTAGTTTCCACGTGAAGACAAAACAATATTGCACCATTTTTGTAGATGACGAATCCTATATATGGTAAATATGAACTGTTTCTTACCAAAGAGTAAAACATTCCTTCAATATTCAATATGGGTAAAATAATAGGTATTTGTAATCAGAAAGGCGGTACGGGGAAGACCACGACCGCCATTAATCTCAGTGCGTTTCTCGCCTTAGGGAATCAGAAAACACTTCTGGTAGATATGGATCCTCAGGGAAATGCCACCAGCGGAGTGGGGGTGAATCCCGAGGACAAGATTACGATTTATGAAGCGCTTTTTGGCGAAGTAATCGCTTCCGAGGCAATATTCTCTACGCCGTGGGAGAATCTTTCGGTTATTCCTTCGACGATTTCCCTTACCGGGGCGGAGATTGAATTAGTCAATATTTCGGAAAGAGAAGAACGGTTGAAAAACGTATTGAAAACGATAAAAGATGATTTCGATTATATTGTTATTGATGCTCCGCCGTCGCTGGGGCTGCTTACGGTAAACGTACTGGTTGCGGCAGATTCTCTGGTTATTCCCATTCAATGTGAATATTTTGCTCTGGAGGGAGTGTCGCGGTTATTGAATACTATTGAACTTATCCGTGACCGTCTCAATCCGCGGCTGGATATGGGGGGGGTATTGCTGACGATGGCGGATTTCCGTACCCGGCTAACTCTTCAGGTTATAGAGGAAGTACGGAAGTATTTTAAAGAAAAGACATTCAAGACGATTATCCCTCGCAACGTTAAACTTGCCGAAGCTCCCAGCTTCGGTCAACCGATATCCGGATACGATCTTTTTTGCGTCGGTTCAAAAGCCTATTTGAATCTTGCCCAGGAAATTCTGAAAGTTTCCATAGATCTTTCTGCTACGGCAACAGGAAATCAAACGAAAAAAGGAGAATAACGATGGAGAAAAAAGCGTTAGGGAAAGGGCTCGATGCCTTGATACCGAAAAAAGTTGATAGAGGAGAGAAGAATTTTCTTCACTTGTCATTGGATGAGATTACCCCATCGCCCTATCAGCCCAGAAAAAAAATAGATCCCCGGGAGCTGGACGAGCTTTCCCGTTCGATCAAAGAGAAGGGGATTGTCCAGCCGATCGTTGTCAGAAAAGTGGGGCAAAAGTATGAGATCGTAGCCGGCCACCGCCGTGTAGAGGCTTCTAAGTCATTGGGAATCAAGGAGTTACCTACTGTCGTACGGGAGCTTAACGACCGGGATGCGTTTACTCTGGCCTTGGTTGAAAACTTACAGCGTAAAGATTTGAACCCGATCGAGGAGGCCTATGCGTTTAAACGGCTTAATGAAGAATTCCAGCTTACCTATGAGGAAGTCGCTCAATTTGTCGGGAAAGATAAAACATCAGTGGCCAATACCCTGCGCCTTCTCAAATTGCCCGATGAAATCAAGGATGCTCTCAGACGGGGTTTGATTACCCGTACGCAGGCCAGGACGATATTAGGCCTGGGAACCGAAGCGGAGCAGAAAAAGATGTTGTATACTATTTTACACGAACATCTTTCCGTCCGGGAGATAGAAGAAAAAGTGCGCAAAGCGTCCGGACGCAAACGGAAGGATTCCGATCCGTTCATTGCCGATATGGAGGAGGGGTTGACGCGGAGATTAGGAACCAAGGTGAAAATCCGTAACAAAAAAAATAATAGTGGAAAAATTATTATTGAGTATTATAATTTAAATGATTTAGAACGAATTACGAAAAAGTTACAGAAATAGACGAAAGGATTTTATGGCAGAGGAAGCGACACTTGTTATTATCAAACCGGACGGTTTGATTAAATCATTGACCGGGAATATCTTGACGCGTCTTTCGGAAACGAAGCTGAAGATTATCGGGGCAAAGGTCATCAGGGTTTCGCGGGAATTGGCGCGTAAACATTATGCCCACCTAAGCGACAAACCTTTTTTCGAAGAATTGCTGAAGTATATTACCGGAGAACTGCATCACGACAATCGGGTGATGGCTTTGGTATATTGGGGAGAAAGAGCAATCGGTAAGGTCCGTGCGATCGCGGGGGAGACTAACCCTGAGGAGGCGACTCCGACCACCATCCGTGGGGCCTACGGAAGAATTCTGACCAGCGGGCTGTTTGAAAACGCCGTACACGCCTCAAGCAGTGTGGAGGAGGCTCAGCGGGAAATCCAACTCTGGTTTGATCCTTCCGAGATTGTGTATCCTCTCTATCCCGTCCGAGAAACTGAGGTGCCTTCAACCCGGAAAAACGTGTGGTCATGAACGCGATGGAAGCCTATGGCTACGCCCGGGTAGGAAGTAGTGACGAGATCGTGGAAACGGTCTCTAAGTCTTTGAACTCTAAGTGGTTAGATGTAATACTCTACCATCTCCCCGCCGAAAAAATGCCTCTGGAAAGAAAAATTAAAGAATTGGTAAAGAAACGAATAAAACGGGGCAGGGTAGAGTTGTATTTTTCAATTAAATCTCCGCCGCGCCTGAAAGCGCATATTGATAGAAACCTGCTGAGAGATTATCTGAGTCAGATAAAATACATACAAAAAAGTTATCCGGTATTTGCCAAGAGAAACGAGAGGCTTTCCCTGCCGGATATTCTCTCTCTTCCCGGAGTGGTCAGTTTTAAGAGCCAGGTGAAGGTGAGCGACCGGGTGATTCTTTCTGCGGCGGATGAGTCAGTGAAGAAACTGATTGCGTTCCGTCGCAAGAAAGGACATACAATTCGGAACAAACTTCTTCAGTATATCGCAAGGCTTGAATCTATCGTGGCGAAAATGGAAAAGCATAAACCTTCTCCGCGTACGCCGGAGCTGGGGAAGGAAGAAATTGCCGAGGAGCTTTCTCTCATCGCTTTTTATTTGAAGAAGCTGAAAAAAGAACTGAAAGATAAGAATGCGGGGCCGAAAGGGAAAACGATCGATTTCCTCACCCAGGGCATCCTGCGGGAATTAAATACCGCCGCCAGCAAGACGAAGAAAGTAAAAGTGACGGCGTTTATTGTTGAGGCGAAAAATTATTCTGAGCGGATACGGGAACAGGCTCAGAATATTGAATGAAGGTGGCGTCAAAAATTTTTGTCATTTCGGGCCCTTCCGGTGCCGGGAAAACCAGTATTTTACAAAGATTATTCCGGCGAAAGTTCGTCCGGAAAAACTTTTCCAAAAGCATTTCCTATACCACGCGGCCCCGCCGGCCGGGGGAGAGGGGAGGGCGGGATTATTTTTTTACTTCCCGGCAGGATTTCCTCAAGCTTATGAAGAAGGATTTTTTTCTGGAAACGCAGAAGGTGCTTGATGACTATTACGGAACGCCGTATGTTCTCTATCGCCAAGCTTGCCGTCGCAAGAAAGATCTCATTCTCTGCATTGATGTGAAGGGAGGAAAGTATTTGAAAAATACTTTCAAAAAAGATAAAATAATATCCGTTTTTATAGCCCCGCCGCAGGAGAAAGAATTATGCCGGCGGATGAAAAAACGAGGGGAAACAAAAAACACCATTGGCAAAAGAATCAAGCTGGCCAAAAAAGAATTGGCCTATATGCGGTATTACGACTATATCGTCGTCAATGACCAGATAGAAGAAAGCGTAGATAATGTAGAGGCAATTTTGCGGGCCGAACAATTACGGAGATGCCGATGAAAGGTGATCACCATATCCCTTTGGAAAAATTATTAGGGGCGACAAAAGGATCCATTTATAAGCTTGCGGTTTTAGCGGCTAAACGGGCATTGCAGCTGGCCGATGGAGAAAAGTCGCTGATCGAGAAGCCCAGTGAAAAATTTCTCGAAAACGCCTTGAAAGAAATCGTAGAGCAGAAGGTTGCGATGCAGGAAGCCGGTAGCGCAGAATAGATGGCTGTCTTGTGTTTCTTTTAAGATGACAATCCCTTCGCATGTATGCCGCGCGGAGAACAGAGATGATGGCGTGGTAGCCAAGTGGTAAGGCAGCGGTCTGCAAAATCGCTATGCGCCGGTTCGAGTCCGGCCCACGCCTTGAGAGAACGTAACGCGTATTGCGTCATGCGTAACGCGTTTTGAGGATAAATTTTTCATCTTTGAAATGAAAGCGTATCGGGCGGGTGGCGGTAGATGAAAAGTCACATAGTCACACGACATACGTCACACGTGAAGAAATCTCTTCTTTGAAATTCTTCAGGGGTAACAGCGACACAGAGGACGTCTCTTCTTTGAAAGTCTTCGAGGGGAGCGTCAGAGGGGGCAGAGTCCCCATGAAACACCATTCGAATTACCCCATACTTGAGAGTAGAAGTAAACTCGTAAGGCGTCCGCATGGATGCGGATTCCAAAAAAGAAAAGTTTTCTTTGAGAGGCCAGTTTTGTTTAAGGAACAGTGCGAAGCACTATGGTGTTTGGGCGGGGGCGGAAACGACTATCGCGAACGCGGTTGAAAAAAGAAAAAAGGTCGTTCCCGCATAGCTCAGGCAGAACACAAGACGTTTTTGCGGGGATCAAACCTCGCATGTAAAATGAAAGCTTGCGGGCGGGTGGCGGAACTGGCAGACGCCTGGGACTTAAAATCCCATGTCCCGGAAGGGACGTGAGGGTTCGATTCCCTCCCCGCCCACGCTTGTTTTTCTTTGATAGGCTTCTGCAGGAAGAGAGAAGGACGGTGGTGGAGAGAGAGGTAGACTCGGATCCCCTTCAAAGGCCTATCGGCCAATCCTGACGGATAGGGGATACGATTCCCTCCGCCCACGCTTGTTTTTCTTTGATAGGCTTCTGCAGGAAGAGAGAAGGACGGTG
>CAZABB010000012.1:21224-38882 GCA_964483625.1 uncultured Planctomycetia bacterium
TCCCCTTCAAAGGCCTATCGGCCAATCCTGACGGATAGGGGATACGATTCCCTCCCCGCCCACGCTTAAAATAGCGTTTAGCGTATAGCAGACAGCGAATAGAGGGAAAGATGCTTTTAATCTAACCGCTCATCGCTATCCGCTCGTCGCTGTTTTTGGGCGCATAGCTCAGTTGGCTAGAGCGTCACGTTGACATCGTGAAGGTCAGAGGTTCAATTCCTCTTGCGCCCATTGTTTTCATTGATTTGGTCGCTTTAACGGGCTAACAGGAGTACGAAGAAGATCCGGGAGCGAGACTTGGATCCAATAAAGAGCCCTGCGGGCCAATCCGCTCGATGAGCGGATGTTGGATACAATTCCTCTTGCGCCCATTGTTTTATCTAGCGTTGAGCGAAGAGCGTTGAGCGGATAGAGAGGAGAAGGGGGCTTCTCCTAACCGCTGGTCGCTTACCGCTATCCGCTGAACAACTGAGCAAAATAAAAGATGACTTTTTTCTTGTAGAGGAACGAATATATGAACAATTCAGGCGGCGAATTAGAAATGTTACGTCATTCCTGTGCGCACCTTATGGCTTCGGCAGTGAAGAAACTTTACCCTGAGGCAAAATTTGGTATCGGCCCGGCGATCGAGAATGGGTTTTACTACGATATCGATTGTCCCTCCGGCATTAAAGAGGACGATCTGCCGAAAATAGAGGAGATTATGCGTCAGGAGGTCAAGCAGAATCTTCCTTTTGTTCGGAATATGTGGTCTAAAAATGAGGCGAAGGAATTTTTTCAAAAAGAACATCAGCCCTATAAGGTTGAGCTGATTAATGAACTCGATGCCCAGGAGGTATCGGTTTACCAGCATAATGATTTTGTCGACCTCTGTCGCGGGCCGCATATGTCATCTACGGGCGAACTCGAATTTTTTAAACTTATTTCTCTTTCGGGCGCGTACTGGCGTGGCGACGAACGGAATCCCCAATTGACCCGGATTTACGGTACCGTGTTCGGTACCCGGGAAGAACTCGATACGCATCTGAAGAATATAGAAGAAGCGAAACGGCGGGATCATCGTCTTCTGGGAAAACAGCTTGAGCTGTTTGATATTTATCATGATGAAGCCGGGGCGGGAGTTGTGTTTTATCTTCCCCGGGGAACGACTCTGCGGCGTATCATTGAACAGTGGGAGGAGGCCGAACACAAAAAGCGGGGATACCAGGTGGTTATTACGCCGCATTTGATGCATCGGAATTTATGGGAAAAAAGCGGGCATCTCGATCATTATTCCGAATTCATGTATCCGGTCGAAAAAGAAAATCAGAGTTTTATTTTAAAGCCGATGAACTGCCCCGGCCATATTCTTATGTATAAATCGCAAATTCGCAGCTGGCGGGATTTACCGTTACGTCTTTTTGAGTTGGGGACCGTATACCGGTATGAGAAAAGCGGCGTATTGCACGGGTTGTTGCGGGTACGGGGATTTACCCAGGATGATGCGCACATTTTTTGTCGTGAGGAGGACTTGGAAGTCGAACTCGAAGGCGTACTTGATTTTGTCGGCGACGCGATGCGTACGTTCGGGTTCGAACATTTTGAGGCGGAATTAAGCACTCGTCCCGATGAATACATCGGTGAGCTGAGCGCGTGGGAGAAGGCTGAGAAAACGCTCGAGTCGGTATTGAAGAAAAAAGGCATTTCGTATAAGATTAATGCCGGAGACGGCGCGTTTTACGGTCCCAAGATCGATATTAAACTGAAGGACGCGCTTTCGCGCAGCTGGCAATGCGCGACGGTTCAGCTGGATTACAGTCTGCCGGAGAAGTTCGATCTCACCTATCGGGCTCCTGACGGAACGAAAAAACGGGTGGTGATGCTTCATCGGGTTATCCTGGGGAGCCTGGAACGGTTTATGGCGACGTTGATTGAACATTATGCGGGGCGGTTCCCTCTTTGGCTTTCACCGGTACAGGTAAGTATTCTTACGATTACCGAAGACATCAGTGCGTACGGACGGGAAGTGTTCAACGCGCTGGAGAAGTACCGGTACCGTATTGAGCTGGATACAAAGGATGAAACCCTGCAGAAAAAAATCCGGGCCAAAGAACTTCAGAAAATTCCTTATGTGATCGTTATCGGAAAGAAAGAAAGAGAAAAAGGATTGCTTTCGGTGCGTCAGCGTGGCGGGAAAAATCTGGGAACTATGACGATAGAGGAGTTTGTTGCATTATTGGAACAAGAAAAGGAGGTGCTGTATTAAGTATAATATCAGAGTGAATCTCAGAATTCGTGCGCATACGGTACGAGTTATCGGAGCCGAAGGAGAACAGCTGGGGATTTTCCCCCGGGATCTTGCCTTGAAGAAAGCCCAAGAGGCTGACCTGGACTTGGTCGAGGTCGCTCCCGGCGCCAATCCTCCCGTATGTCGCATAATGGATTTTGCCAAATATAAATATGAACAGGAAAAGCGCGCCCGGGAAGCCAAGCGCCATCAAAAGCATTCTCAGTTAAAAGAAATACGGTTGACCCCGCGCATCGGTGCTCATGACTATCAGATAAAATTGAAACATATTCAGGAGTTCCTGGAAAAAGGACATAAGGTTCGCGTGCGGATGTTTTTCCGGGGAAGAGAAATGGGGCATCAGGAAGTGGGAAGAAAGTTGATGACGAAACTGACCGGTGAGATCGAACGTGTCGGAAAAGTCGAAAAAGAACCGATGATGCTCGGCAGGTCTCTGATTACCGTCCTCAGTCCCAAATAATAAACCTAAGGGGGAAATATGCCGAAACAAAAAACGAAAAAAGCACTCGCCAAGCGGGTAAAAGTGACGAAGAAAAAGAAAGTCTTGCGTTCCAAGGCAGGAAGGCGGCATCTTTTGAGTTCGAAAAAACGCAAACGGAAAAGAGGGTTGCGTAAAAAGACCTTGGTCTCTTCCGGTGAGAAAAAGATGCTCAAGCGTGCTCTGCCCTATGCGTATTAATGAAAGGAGTTTTCCATGAAGACCAAACACGCGGCAGCGCGAAAAACCAAAAAGAAGAAAGTATTAAAACAGGCAAAAGGATACCGGGGGAAACGGTCCAAGGTGCTGCGGCGCGCCAAAGAGAGCGTCCGTCGTGCCCTAGCGTATTCCTATCGTGACCGCAAGCAGAAGAAGAGGACGTATCGGGGGTTGTGGATCGTGCGGATTAACGCCGCCGTGCGGGAGCGCGGTCTTTCCTACCGGGAATTCATTCATCGTTTGAAAGAAAACGATATCCTTCTTTCGCGGGATATGCTCGCGTATTTAGCGAGTGAAAAACCGGAAGCGTTTGACGCGTTAGTTGAAGAAGTGAAACAGAAATGAAATATTTAGTAATTGTCGGAGGCGGACAAACGGGAAGGAACCTGGCGCAGGAACTTTCGTCGTCACATAATGTGGTGGTGATCGATAAGGATAAAGACGCTCTTGATGCGCTGGGGGAAAGCTTTAACGGCAAGACGGTCCTCGGCGATGCGCTGAACGTGGAGGTGCTTGAATCGGCGGGGATTCAGGATGCGGATGCGCTGATTCTTCTGACCGGGAACGACAATTTTAACCTGGTTATTGGCAAAGTCGCCCGGAGAAAATACGGGGTGGAAAAGGTGGTTTTGCAGGTATATGAGACGCGAAAGAAAAAACTTTTTGCCGAGGAAGGATTAATTATTGTCAACCGGACATATTTGTTAGTCGAGGTGTTTAAAAAATGTATATTGTAATCGCCGGCGGAGGACGGTTAGGATTCCTTCTGGCCCAGAAGCTAAAAAGTGACAATCATAAGATTTGCGTGATCGATGAATCGCTTAGTGTGTGCGAACAGCTGGCCGAAGAGCTTCGGGAACTTCTCGTTATTCACGGAGACGCTTCCGATCCGGAGATTCTTTCCGAAGCAAAGACCGAAAAAGCTGATGTGATTGTCGGGGCGACTCCGTCGGATGAAGCCAATATCATCATCTGTAACCTGGCCAAGGAATTGTTCAACGTAAAACGTACTGTCGCGAGGGTGAATAACCCCAAGCATTTGCTGCTCTATAAATATATGGGAGTTGATGTGCCGGTCGATTCGACCTCGATTATCGCCCGCATTGTGGAGGAGGAAGCGTCGTTCTCCGACGTGATGAGCCTCCTCAGCATTAAAAAAGGGAGGCTTTCCATCATCCGCGTGGATATCCCCAAAACTTCACCGGTGATCAATAGGAAATTGAAAGACCTGAAACTCCCGCCTAATTCGGTGCTCATTTCGGTTATCCGCGGCACCGAAATTATTATCCCTTCCGGTTTGACCGAAATCCTGGTTGACGATGAGATCATCGCTGCGACCTTGATCGATAGCGAGAAAGAGCTGATCAATAGCCTGATAGGAAAATTATGAGAGTGATCCTGGGCATTATGGCGGAAATATTGTTTTGCGGCGCGATCTTAGCCATAGGGATGGTCTTGGCTTTTTTATTTTAATATGGTCATTTCTCCCGACAGAAAAGATTTTTTTGCCGTCTTCCATGTCATTGGAAGGCTGAGTCTGTTTTTAAGCGCCTGTATGCTTATCCCCCTGGGCGTCGCGCTTTTTTTCAGAGAAGCGTCTCCCTTTTTCGATTATCTGATCGCGATTCTTTTTTCGGCGTCGGTGGGATTTATCTTGAGTATTCTGTTCCCTTTAAGGAAAGATATCGGATGGCAGCATTCTTTTTTTATCGTGAGCCTGGGCTGGCTCGTTGCATCGCTGTTGGGAGCTATTCCCTTGTTTCTTTCGGAACACTGGCTTTCTTTTCTTGATGCCTGGTTTGAATCGATGAGCGGGTTTGCGACCACCGGGCTGGTTCTTGTTCAGGACCTCGATCATCTGGCCCATTCCCATAATATCTGGCGCCATCTGACGATGTTTTTAGGCGGTCAGGGAATTATTCTGGCGACGATTTCGCTCATCCGTAGCGTGACCAGCGCCAATATCGGGCTCTATGTGGGAGAAGGGCGGCAGGAAAAAATTTTCCCCAACGTCATCGCCACGGCGCGGTTTATCTGGAAGGTCAGTTTTATCTACCTGCTTTTGGGGACCAGTGCGCTTACGATTTTGCTTTACGTCAAAGGGATTGCGCTGCCAAAGTCCATCGTGCATGCTTTCTGTTTGTTTATGGCGGCATTTGATACCGGAGGATTTGCGCCTCAGGCGCAGAACATCGCCTATTACCATTCGTTTTCTTTAGAGGCCGTTACCTTGATGCTCATGATTCTGGGCGCGATTAATTTCAATCTCCATTTCTGGCTCTGGTTCAAGAACAAAAGAGAACTCCTGAAGAATTTTGAAATACGCATTTTTTTATTTACGCTGATCGCCTTAAGCCTCGTCATCTTTTTCGCGTTGCGGGGCAATGAAGTGCTGAGGATTTTTCGCACAGGGTTTTATCAACTGATTTCGGCCCATACCGGATGCGGGTTTACGAACCTGGCTTATTATGAGATAAACGGCTTGCGGCCGCTGGCAACCGCGGCATTAATTATCGCCATGGGTATCGGAGGAGGGATGTGCTCGACGACCGGTGGCGTAAAGCTGCTTCGGCTGGGGTTTGTGTTTAAAGCTCTTCAGGGAGAGCTTAAGAAAGCGCTGATGCCGTTTAAGGCGGTATTTAAGGAGCGGTATCATCATCTAAAAGATAATGTCATCGAAGATAAATATGTGAAAGAAGCGTTCATCATTATTACGTTTTATTTCCTGGCGTATTTTATCGGCGGCATTGTGGGGATGGCGTTTCAGTACCCGACACTACATGCGTTTTTTGAATCGGTGTCGGCGGCCGCTAATGTCGGATTATCCGTAGGCATTACCTCGCCTCAGATGCCCAATGTTTTAAAAGTCGTGTATATTTTTCAAATGTGGATGGGGCGGTTGGAATTTTTATCGATTTTTATCGCTCTGGGATATGTTTTTTCTGCGTTGAAAAAATGAGATATATTATATTCACTTTTTTTCTCATCACCGCGCTGGGAGGATACGGGCAGGAAATTCCTGTGATCCTCGAGAATTCGCAGGATTACGACGGGCAGAGCGTAACGGTAACCGGGGAGGTTATCGGCGAAGTTCTTTCGGCGCCGGACGGATTCTGGCTGAATATCCTGAGTGACGAAGGAGTCAATATCGGGGTCTTCTGTGCGAGGAAGAGTCAGGTTCAGGGGATTATCCGTTACGGTTCGTATGCCTATCGGGGAGATCGAATTCGGATCGAAGGCGTCTTTTACGCCAATTGCCCGCAGCATTCCGAACGGGACATCCACGCCCGTTTCCTATCGGTGGTGGCCGAAGGTCACCCCCGCGCCGAGAGGGCGACGGCTCAGAAGAAAAGGATGGTGATTATCCTTGCCGGCGTGTGCGGGATGCTTGGACTTATATATAGCGTCAAAAGAAGATATGGAAGAAAAAATTCGGACGATTAAACAACAGGCTTTGCTTAAAATCGCAAACGCTCATCAGCCGGAAGAGCTGGAGGAGATCCGGGTGCGGTATCTAGGAAGAAAATCGCAGATCAACCAGCTCTTTGCCCAAGTCCCTCACATGGCGCAGCATGAGCGGTCCCGTTACGGGAAGGAACTGAATATGCTCAAGCAGACCATCGCCGCGGCGGTCGAAGAAAAAACGAAATCGTTTACCAACGGTGAACCGCCGATGGATTTAACGTTGCCGGCGGCTTCGGTGCGCAAAGGTACCAAGCATATATTGAATCATACCACCGAAGCGATCTGCCGGGTGTTTGAGGATTTAGGATTTATCGTGTATGAAGGGGAAGAAATCGAAAACGAATGGCATAACTTCACCGCCCTGAATATCCCGCTGGAGCATCCTTCCCGTGACGCTTTTGATACGTTCTATCTGGATATCCCGGCGAAAAAAGAAGGGAAATTTCTTCTGCGCAGTCATACGTCGCCGTCTCAAATTCACGTCATGAAAAAATTGAAACCGCCGCTGGCGGTCATTTCGCCCGGGAAAGTATACCGGCCGGATAAGGTCGATGCCTCCCATTCGTTCATGTTTAATCAAATCGAAGGATTCTGCGTCGATACCGACATTAATTTTTCTCACTTAAAAGGCGTTCTGCTTCATTTTGCCCGGCGCTATTATTCGCCCCGGGTTAAATTGCGATTCCGTCCGCATTTCTTTCCGTTTACCGAACCTTCGGCTGAAGTCGATATCAGCTGTATGATTTGCGATCAGGCCGGCTGCAGTGTCTGTTCCCAGAAGGGCTGGATTGAGATTCTGGGCTGCGGGATGATTCATCCCAATGTATTGACTGCTTGCGGTATCGATCCGAAAAGATATCAGGGGTTTGCCTTCGGCATGGGTGCCGATCGGATTGCGATGCAGAAATACGGCATTAACGATATCCGATTATTTTATGAGAATGACAAGCGGTTTCTGGATCAGTTTGATGAAATATAACCAGCGTAGAGCGTGTAGCGGACAGGGATTAGCGTGTAAGAAAAGAATCCCGTCTCACCGCTATTCGCTCATCGCTCACCGCTAGAACAATGAGGTTTAGTTTAAATTTTGTTAAAGAATTTATCGATTTTAAAACGACGCCAAAAGAGTTATGCGAACTTCTTACCCAGGCGGGGATTGAGGTCGAACATTACGAGCGTCTCGGTGACGACTGGGTATTCGATATCGAGGTAACGTCGAATCGATACGACTGGCTGTCTCATATCGGTATTGCCCGGGAGATTGCGGCGGTCTCCGGCATCCAGATAAAGGCGTCACCTCCCCGGTCCCATTCTGTTCCTGCCGGGATCCCGAAGAAGATTATTGTAAAAGATAACAATGACTGTCCCCTGTATATTGCCCGGATAATTTCCGATGTAAACGTTTGTGATTCCCCGCCTTGGCTTAAAGAATGTATCGAACATTGCGGGATCCCTTCGATCAATAATGTCGTTGATATAACCAATTACTGTATGCTGAAATGGGGGAATCCCCTGCACGCGTTCGATTCTGATAAGATCGAAGGGGATGTATATGTGCGCCGGGCAAAAAAGGGAGAACCGTTCCTGGGCCTTGACGGGAAAGAGCGTCGACTGACCCCGGAAAATCTGGTGATTGCCGACGCAAAAAAAGTGATTGCTCTTGCCGGAGTTATCGGTGCGAAAAATACCGAAGTCGAGGCGGGGACAAAACACATTCTCCTTGAGGCAGCGGTTTTTTCGCCGGTCACCACGCGTCGTTCCCGCCGGCTTACGGTTGAGACCGATTCTTCCTACCGGTTCGAACGGAGAGTTTGTCCGCAGTATGTCGAGGTTGCCTCACGTGAAGCGACCGATTTGATCGGTACCTTGGCGGGCGGTAAATTCGCCGGATATACACGGGCCGGGAAAAAACCGGTACATGCTGAGAAAAAGATCATGCTTTCGGTGGATGCATTGGAGCACTATCTGGGAGCGGTCATACCGCTTTCGGAAGTAAAGAAGATTCTTAAACATCTGGGATTTTCTCTGGGAGCGTCGTCTAAGGGTAAGGTCGGCGTCGGGATCCCCCCGTTTCGTCTGGATATTGAACAGGAAGTCGATTTATATGAAGAGGTTGCCCGGGTATATGGGTATGATAAGATTCCTTCCCGGTTACCTTCGATCGAAAACCGGATTCCCATCGGGCTTTATGATTTTAAAAAATCCTTGCGTAATTTTCTCATCAGTACCGGTTTAGGAGAAATCATGACGTTCGGAATTACCTCCCAGGAACTGTTAGACCAGCTGAAAGAAAAGAATTACATTCAACTGATCAATCCGCTGCGGTCTCAGGAAAATGTTATGCGGACGACGCTTTTAACCGGAGCGCTGGCTGTTCTCGGGCATAATTTGAATCAACAGGCTCAAGAGTTGGAGTTGTTTGAAGTTTCCGACGTGTACCAAAAAACCGCCAAGGGATTCAGTGAAACCCCGGCGGTAGCCCTTATCGCCAGCGGCCCCAAAGAGAAGGCTTACCGGCTCAAGGCGGTCGTGGAGTCGTTAGCCGGGTGGCTCGGTGTCGGTTCCTTGGCTTTTGAGGCGGAGAGCCGTATCCATTTTACCAATGCCGTAACGATCATGCTCGAGAAAAAGGAAGTCGGCTTTTTAGGCAAGCTTGATAACGCGATGAAAGAAGCGTTCGCCTTGAAAGAAGACATGTATTTTGCCCAGATCGATGTAGCCGTCTTGAGTCGTCTTAAAAAAGAAAAGAAATTCGTCCCCTTCGGGCGGTACCCTTCGGCGGTACGTGATATAAGCCTGGCTCTTTCCGACAGGGAACGGTTTGGTGCGGTAGAGAAACTGATACGGGAGAAAACAGAAGGCTATCTGGGACGAATAGAAGTGATTGATGTTTATGAAGGAGAAAATCTTCCCCGCGGGCATACCGGTTTGACCGTCCGGGTTCATTACCAGTCTCACCAAAAAACCCTTACCTCACAGGAAGTTGACCGTACGCATGAGTCTTTACGAGAAGCGCTCAGTGGCCGGGATACGATTATTCTGCGCTAATTCTTACTGGGAATTTCTTGGCAATGGATCTTCCCCCGCCGGCAGAGCCTTGGTCCTGTTACATAATAGCACCAGCGCCTTGCAATCATTGTAATCATGAATCAATCACTGTAATCGGAGACTGTGGCGTTTTGCAACAGTCCCATCTTTGCGCACAACACGCGAAAAATTTTATTCTGAGCGAACGACGGAATAAGATCTGCGGAATACGCGGCCGGCGGCCGGTAAAAATAGGCCGGGTTTTTCGTATCGACCTGATGGGCCAGAGTTGACTGGCAGAACTGGACCAGTGAGATAATCATCACCGCGACGATGACCGCAATGATCAGGGAGAGGAAAAATATTTTTGACATACCCTCGTCCTTTATTTTCCTCTCGATTATGTCGATATGGCTGGAAGTCATTCCGAAGCAATTCTATAGATAAAAAATGCGAAATAATTCTTCGTTGGAAAGGCCGCTTTTTTGTAACAGCGAGAAAACGTCCGAATCAAAACATTTCGTTTTCACCCTCAATCGCAATGTTTGAGACAGGTGCGATAAGGATTTCATCGACATCTTTTCAATTTTTTTCAAGCTTTGTTTTTTTATCGGTTTCACAAGGGATTCTCCTTCGAAGAGAACGCGTTCGGTTCCTATAAATAAAACAGCCGGATAATCTCGGTATCGGACAATCCGTCTTCTTTCAGCTGGCGGACAAGGGTATGATCGAACCATGTCTGTCCCTTCTGCAGATGGATCGATTCGGCCAGCTCCGACAGCGAAGCGATAGAATATTCCCGCCGGGCAAAAAATTTTGTGTATCCGCTTTTTTTCTTGACGTGACGAGACATATAAGCATCCTTCCTTGATCCGTAACCATTGACAAAAAACCCTAAGGCAGTTATGGGCACCTTAGGATTTGGGTAGAGAAATAATCTCTTTGGCAGCCCCTCTTCTGTGTGTACCGAGAAGGTGGCTTTGCCCGAAACCGATACTGCGTACGGTTCCGAGTCCGTTTCCGGACGTCCCAGAGTTTCCTCGTGGTTTGCCTTTATTTCCCAGAGATCGATGGATTCCAAAGAGCGTAGAGTCGTTCCGTGAGAGTACGTCTCCTTCGAAGAGGTACGTCGTTTTGATCAGCGTATTTTCTGTTGAATTCCGTGGCTTGAAATTTTCTTTCTTTCTGCTAACCTTCCATATATACCATATGGAAGCCGATCAAATCAAGGGTGCTAAGCCGAATATTGTTTATGTTTGAGGCCGGATATACGCCGGGTATACCTCTACAATAAGAAAGAATAATTTTTCATTTTACCGGATAGGAAATCTTGAAAAAGAAAATTCATAGTGCTATACTATGAAGTGCTCCACGATTTGAAAATTTGAAAAAAACCCTGCCTGCCGCGTCAGCAGGCAATGTGCTACAGCCAAAAGCTGAACAGGGAACCAAATCTCCTTAGTGCTGCGGCATTAAGGATGCGGTGCCCACTTGCATGAGAGTTGGACTGTAAAGCTGCACGTCTGCGGCGGGCTGACGGCAGGGTGTTTATATATATACACATCATCAAAACGCCTCTGATGGATTTTAAGGACACCCACTCACCTCTGGCGGTCCGGTTGCGTCCGCTTACCCTTGATGAATTTGTCGGTCAGAACCATATTCTCGCTGCGGGGAAGCTTCTGCACCGGGCAATTTTTTCTTCCCCGCAGAGTTCATTTATATTCTTCGGCCCGGCCGGTTGCGGCAAAACAACCCTGGGATTTATTCTCGCCCGGATGCGCAACGCTCATTTCCATTATTTGAATGCCGCCTTTTCTTCGGTGTCTGAGGTGAAAAAGATTTTAAGCCAGGCGCGGCAACGGCTAAAAGAACAGGATCAGCGTACGATATTGTTCATTGACGAAATTCACCGGTTCAATAAATTGCAGCAGGAAATACTTGTTCCCGACACAGAAAACGGGACGGTCGTATTAATCGGGGCGACTATTTATAATCCCCGGTACTATTTGATTCCCTCGATCAATTCCCGTTCGGTACACGCCGAATTCAAGCCGCTCTCTACCGAGGATATAAAAACGCTTCTTACCCGGGCTTTGACCGATAAAGAACGGGGTTTGGGCGTCTTGCCTATCGTTATTACCAATAAAGCTCTGCAGTATATTGCTTTGAATGCCGCCGGTGACGCCCGGAAAGCACTGACCAGCCTTGAAATCGGAGCCGGGACCATACCGGTCGTAGATGGCAGTATTACATTCGACCTTGAGGTTGCCCGGCAGACGATCGAAAAAAATATTTTCTATGATAAAAAGGATTCCTACCATTACGACACCATTTCCGCGTTTATTAAATCGATACGCGGTTCAGATCCCGATAGCGCTCTCTACTGGCTGGCCAAGATGCTCATCGCCGGCGAGGATCCCCGGTTTATTGCCCGGCGCCTGGTGATTTTAGCCAGTGAGGACATCGGTAATGCCGAGCCGTTCGCTCTGGTTCTTGCGACGAATACCTTTCAAGCCGTAGAATTTGTGGGGATGCCGGAAGGACAGCTTATCCTTGCTCAGGCTACGGTGTATCTGGCGACGTGCCCGAAGTCCAATGCCAGCTATAAGGCGCTGGCGGCCGCGCAGAATGATGTGGAGCGCTCCGAGACGACGGAGGTTCCCCAGCATATAAAAACCCACGCTGCCGATTATAAATATCCCCATGCTTTTGGCGGATTTATCTCTCAGGATTATGGTGCAAAATCACGGTATTATTATCCTCTCGACTCAGGATATGAGGCTCAAATCAGGAAGTTCCTGGATCAGGTAAGAACGAAAGAAAATTTTACATAACCAATTGAATTCAAGTATGTTATGTAAAAAAACAAGAAGATGTTTACTTTGCAAAGTTTAATGATATAATAGGCTCATATGGTTATGGTAAATGAGAAGCAAACTACAAGAAATCAATTATTAGAACAGCTACTCTCTCTTACGCAGAGAGAAGTAGAAAGGAGGAGTAAACATGTCCAACAGCATATACAGCGGTTATCAGATTATATTAAGGCTCAATGTATTATGGCCTATTATCCTTTAAAAGGGGAAGTTGATCTTTTGGGAATGTTGAGGAAGGATGTAACAAGGAAGATAATATGTTTTCCGCTCATAGAGGGGAATAACCTTATTCCCTATCGCGTAAAGGATATCGACTCGGATTTTGTGCCGGGCCCCTTCGGAGTCAGGCAGCCAGATCCTAAGCGCTGTGATGAGGTAGTTCTTTCGGATCTCGATATGGTTCTGGTTCCGGGGATTGCCTTTGATTGTCATCACAGTCGTTTGGGCCGGGGTGGCGGATACTATGACCGGTTCTTAAAGAGATTGGAAAAAAAGACAAGAACTGTCGGTGTCGCTTTTGACATTCAGTTACTCGATACCCTTCCTCACCTCTCTTCCCATGATGTAGGCGTTGATATGGTGTGTGCCGAAACCAACGTCCTGTAGTTTCGTCATTTTTTCACATTTTGATATTGGGCAAAAGGATATACGGCCGGTAAATCTCCGGCGCGGGTCTATGATGCCGGGCATGGTCGCAACGTAAAAAGAAATAATCGCTTAAGCAATTCATAAGGAGGTAACCAATGGAGATGATGCATATCGTGTATATAATCCTGGGCGTTATCGGCGGGATTATCTGCGGATATTTTATCGGGGAACTGCTGGAGAAAAACCGTTTGGAACGGGCCAAGAAAGATGCGGAAAAGATTCTGAAAGAAGCAAAGGATAAAGGGGATCAAATTGCCCGGAAAGCCGATCTGGATGCGAAAGAAATGCTGTACAAGTTACGCATGGATTTCGAGAAACAGACGTCCCAGCGTAAAGAGGACCTTGTCCAGCTGGAAAAAAGAATAACCCAGCGGGAAGAAAACCTGGAGAAACGGGTCGATTTCCTGGAGGGCAAAGAACGGGAACTGGCGCGTAAGGATAAAGGTCTGGAAGAATTAGATAAAAGCCTGGAAGAAAAGGAGAAATCACTGACCGCGTTGATTGCCGAAGAAAAAGAAAGATTACAAAAAATATCTTCATTGACTCCTCAGGAAGCGCGCGATCTGCTTCTGCGCCGGTTCGAAGAAGAATTGAGAGATTATAAGGCAAAAATGGTAAAAGAAGTTGAAGATGAAATCCGGGAAGAAGCGGAAAAAAAAGCCAGGGAGATCGTTTCTCTGGCGATTCAGCGCTGCGCGGTCGAGCATACGACTGAGACCACCGTGAGCGTGGTCCCATTGCCCAACGATGAGATAAAGGGGAGGATTATCGGGCGCGAGGGAAGAAATATCCGGTCGTTCGAGATGGCGACGGGAGTCGATCTGGTTATCGACGATACGCCCGAGGCGGTCAGCATTTCCAGCTTTGATCCCATTCGTCGCGAAATAGCCCGGCTTGCCCTGGAGAAGCTGGTCTCCGACGGAAGGATTCATCCGGCCCGGATTGAAGAGATCGTAGAAAAAACCAAAAAAGATTTTGAAAAGCAGCTGATCGAAGACGGGAAACAGGCGTCGTTTGAAGTGGGAATCCATAATCTCCATCCGGAATTGATTAAGCTTTTGGGGAAGTTAAGGTTTCGTACGAGCTTCGGGCAGAACGCTCTGCAGCACTCCAAAGAAGTTGCTTTTATTATGGGAACGCTGGCGTCGGAATTGAGTTTAGATCCCCGTCTGGCGCGTCGGGCCGGGCTCCTGCACGATATCGGAAAAGCCGTGGACCATCAGGTTGAAGGGACCCATTCTAATTTAGGTGCCGAGTTATTGAGGAAATATGGGGAGAACGATATTGTCATTAACGCGGCTGAAGCCCATCATGAAGAAACCGAATTTCTTTCCCTGTACAGTGTTCTGGCTCTTGTTGCCGACGCGGTTTCCGCCTCCCGTCCCGGAGCGCGGCGGGAGACACTTGAGACCTATATCAAACGATTGAGAGATTTAGAGATGATTGCGCGGTCATTTGAAGAAGTGGAAAAGGCGTTTGCGATCCAGGCCGGCCGGGAAATCCGGGTTATTGTTAATCCGCACCGGATCAACGACGATAAAATGTCCCTTCTGGCCTATGAAGTGAAAAAGAAGACGGAAAAAGACATGGAGTACCCCGGGCAAATAAAAGTGACCATTATTCGCGAAACGCGGGCGGTGGATTACGCCAAATAATGAATAAGTCACACGACACACGAACGCCTGCTTCGTAGGCAGTCACACGTTGCACGTCACATGACACACGTATCTTATTTACGTGTGACTATGTGACCCTGTGCCTTTGTGACTTGCCGAAGGCAAACATGTGACTATGTGTCTATGTGACTTTGTGACCTAAAAGTTATGAAGATATTATTTATCGGTGATATCGTCGGAAAACCGGCACGGGAATATTTAAAAGAAATACTTCCGAAGGTAAAGGAAGCCGAAGGCATCGATGCGGTTATCGCCAACGCCGAAAATGCCGCCGGCGGATCGAGCCTTACCTTAGGTACCACCACGGAATTGTTCAAGGCCGGGATCGATCTGATTACCAGCGGCGATCATATTTTTAAAAAGAAAGACGCCCGGGAAGTTCTGGAAACCCTCCCGGTTATTCGGCCGCTTAATTATGGAGACCGTGCCTGGGGACAAGGGTATCTGATTAAAGAGATCAACACGGAGCCGATTGCGGTGGCCAATCTCATCGGCCGGGTATTTATGCAGCCGGCGGATTGTCCCTTTAAGGCGATACAGGGTATCCTGGAAAAACTAAAAAAGCAGGCAAAAATCATTATTGTCGATGTCCATGCTGAGGCGACCAGTGAAAAACTGGCGCTTGGCTATTTTCTTGCCGGGCAGGTCAGCGCGGTATTGGGGACGCATACGCATATTGTGACCGCCGATGAACGGATAATCGATGGTACCGCCTATATCACCGATGTCGGTATGACCGGCAGTTACGATTCGGTGTTGGGGCGGGAAAAGGATCAGATTATCGAACGGTTTTTGACCAATATGCCTCTGCGTTTCAATCTTGCCCAGAACGATGTCCGGATGCAGGCGGTCCTGATGGATATTGATGAGGCTACGGGGAAAGCTTCGCTCATCCGCCGGGTTGAGCATCGAAAGGGAAATATTTGATGGACAGATCCCGCCGTACGTATTTATAATGATACCTTGACGATGATAGAGAAGATAAATTCCCCTCATGATGTAAAGCAATTGTCTCTTTCGGACTTGCCTCTTCTGGCTCACCAGGTGCGTCAGCTTATCATTGATGTTATATCCCGAACCGGCGGGCATCTTGCCAGTTCTCTGGGGGCGGTCGAGTTATGCATTGCTCTCCATTACTGTCTGGAGACTCCGTATGACAGTATTATTTTCGATGTCGGGCATCAAACCTATGCCCATAAGATTATTACCGGTCGCCGGGATGCGTTTGCCTCAATCCGGCAATACAAGGGCCTGAGCGGATTCCCTCATTTTCGCGAATCTTCCTACGATCTTTTTATTTCCGGGCATGCGTCCACGGCAGTTTCCTGGGCTCAAGGGTTGGCGGAAGCGAAAAAAATGAGGGATGACCTTTCCCGGACCGTTGCCGTTATCGGAGACGGTTCTTTGACCGGCGGGATGTGCTTTGAGGCGCTCAACAACTGCGGACACACTCAGAGCGAGGTGCTGATTATTGTCAATCATAACGAGATGAGCATTTCGCCTTCGGTAGGGGCGTTGAGCAATTATCTGAATAAGATTATCTCCGCCCCTGTATATAACCGTATCCGCGACGAACTGGAAAGCTTTCTTTCCCATTTTTCGCTTGCCAAGAAATTTACGGGTCATGCCAAGCGGTTTGAAGAGACGATAAAAGGTCTGATTGTGCCCGGCATATTTTTCGAAGAACTGGGGTTCCGTTATTTCGGGCCGATCGATGGCCATAATTTCGAAGCATTAATTCCGACGTTCAATAACGTTCTTTCGCTGAAAGGTCCCAGAGTCCTGCATGTGATTACCAAAAAAGGGAAAGGCTTCGAGTTTTCCGAGAAGAACCCCGAATATTTCCATAGCGCTCCTTGCTTCTGTACCGCAGACGGCCGGTGTGTGAGCGAGAAAAAAGAAAGTTTCAGCGAGGCTTTTGCTTCAGGGCTTACCGAACTTGCCGCCGGTGACGACCGGGTTGTTGCCATTACCGCGGCAATGCCTAAGGGTACGGGACTGGATACGTTCGGCAAAAGATTCCCCACGCGGCTTTTTGATATCGGAATTGCCGAAGAGCATGCCGTAGGATTTGCCAGCGGTTTGGCTAAGGGAGGGTTGCGGCCGTATGTAGCGATCTATTCGACATTCCTGCAAAGATCATTTGACCAGATTATTCATGATGTTGCCCTGCAGCATCTACCGGTTATGTTCATGATTGATCGTGCCGGCGTTGTCGGTGAAGATGGGCCGACGCATCATGGAGTTTTTGACATAGCATATTTAAGAATCATTCCGCACCTGGTATGTATGGCGCCTAAAGACAGAGAAGAACTGCAGGATATGGTTACGTTTTCTTTAACACTCGCCGGTCCGGCGAGTATCCGGTATCCCCGGGGGAACGCCTATTCTCTGGAATCGCGTGAACCGATTGCTCTGGGGAAAGCCCAGGTGATGCACAAAGGCAGCGGGGCATGGATCATCGCGCTGGGTACGATGGTGAAGGAAGCCTGCGCCTGCCGTGGCCTTCTCGAGAAGGAACAGATCGATTGCGGGGTGATTAACGCCCGGTTTATCAAGCCCTTGGATGAAGACCTGTTCCTTTCTCTTGCTGAAGGGAATCCGTTGATTATTACCTTGGAAGACGGAACTCTTTCCGGCGGGTTCGGCAGCGCTCTGCTTGAGCTCTATGAATCCCGGGGATTGGCCGATACCATACGTCTGGTTCGGGCCGGGTTTCGTGACGAATTTATTCCCGCGGCCTCACGCGGGCAGTTATTCAAGATGTTCGGCCTCGATGCCGAATCTCTGGCGCATCGCATCAAGAAAGAGATCGCTCAAGGGGCAGTATGGCAAAATCAAAACAGGTAAACCAGCCGAAAGGTAAAAACAAAAGCGGCCGGTATTCGGTGGAGATTAAAAAAGACAAGTGTAAAGGATGCGCCTTATGTGTCATCCATTGTCCGGTGCACCACCTTGCCTTAAGTAAGAAGCTGAATA
>CAZABB010000012.1:38892-47403 GCA_964483625.1 uncultured Planctomycetia bacterium
GCTGCGGGTTCTGTTATGTGATGTGTCCGGATGCCTGTATTGAAATACGGGAAGAAAAATAAGGAAGAAAATTCCAATAACCAAGGTACAATAACCAAGTAATGACCAATAACCAAAACTCAATAATCAAACAAAAAATCCACAATAATATTTGGTGGTTGGAAAATGGAATCTGTTTGTATCTTGTTTCTTGGTGATTGGTTATTTTGCAACTGAACTGGAAATAACGTCGAAGATGAATCATAGGTTACCTATGAAAAAAAAGGCGACAAAAAAAATCCTCATGACCGGAAATGAAGCGATGGGAGAAGCGGCTGTTCGCGCCGGCTGTCAGTTTTATGCCGGGTACCCGATTACTCCTCAGAATGAATTAACCGCGTATATGGCGCGCCGGATGCGCCAGGAGAAACGGGTGTTTATTCAGGCTGAAAGTGAAATCGCCGCGATCAATATGCTTTTTGGAGCGGCGGCGGCGGGAGCGCGTTGTTTCACATCATCGTCGAGTCCGGGAATTTCTCTGAAACAGGAAGGTATTTCATATATGGCGGGCGCACAGCTCCCGGCGGTGATTATTAATGTCATGCGTGCCGGTCCGGGGCTGGGGCATATCTCTTCCAGCCAGAGTGATTATTTTCAGTCGACCCGCGGCGGCGGCCACGGGGACTATTTTACGCCTACTTTTGCGCCCTGGAGTGTTCAGGAGGCGGTCACGGTCGTGACCGGAGCGTTTGAGGTAGCCGATTACTACCGTACGCCGGTACTGGTCCTTGCCGATGCGATTATCGGCCAGACGATGGAATCAATGGCAGCCGATGCGTTTGAACAGGCCAAAGCAAAATGGAAGAAAAAAATCCTTCCTAAAACCTGGGCATTGACCGGCGCGCAAGGCCGGCCGGCACACATTATCCGTTCGTTTTTCTTATATGAAGGCCAGTTGCCCAAACATAACGAAATGCTGCGAAAGAAATGGGAGAAGATAGAAAGAGACGAGCAACGCAGTGCTCTTTATAAGGCCGGTGATGCCCGGATGCTTATCGTCGCCTTCGGTTCCCAGGCGCGGATCGTCCGTGACGCCGTCGATATCCTGCGCGCCGAAGGAATAAACGTTGGGATGTTTCGACCGATAAGCCTCTGGCCGTATCCGCAGAAAGCTTTGCGTAGAGTTGCAAAGAAAGCGAAGAAGGTATTTGTGATCGAACAGTCATTAGGGCAGATGGTGCAGGATGTGCGGCTGTGTTTACCGGAGAAAGAAATCCTCTTTTTTGGAAAAACCGGCGGCGAAGTCCCTGAAATCGAAGATGTTGTCCGGTTCGTAAAGAAACATATATCATGAAGGCAGGAGCGTATAAATTCAAGAAGCCTGAATTATTACACGGTGTCGATACGCATTACTGTTCCGGCTGCGGCCACGGTATTCTGCACCGGATTATCGCTGGAGTCGTGGAGAAGCTGAAAATTCGGGGTAAGGTTGTCGGTATCGCGCCGGTGGGGTGCGCGGTAATCGCATACAATTACTGGGATTTCGACTGCAGCGAGGCCGCCCATGGCCGGGCGCTGGCGGTCGCCACCGGTATTAAACGATCCAATGAAGATCTTGTTGTGTTTACGTATCAGGGAGACGGTGATCTTGCTTCTATTGGGCTTGCCGAGACGGTTCATGCCGCAAACCGCGGCGAACATCTTACCTGTATTTTCGTTAATAACGCCTGCTACGGGATGACCGGCGGGCAGATGGCGCCGACGACGCTCGCCGGCCAGAAAACAGCGACCACTCCTTCCGGACGGAATCCGTCCGACGGTGACGGCTGGCCGTTAAAGGTCAGTGAAATGCTGGCTCCGTTACCCGGCGTATGTTTTGCGGTACGAACCTCGATTACGGCGCCGCAGAAAGTCAAGCAGACGCATGAGCATATACGGAAAGCATTTACCAATCAAATCCAGCGGAAAGGGTTTTCTCTGGTGGAGGTGTTAAGCCCCTGTCCGACGATCTGGCAGAAGACACCGCAGGATGCGATGCGCTGGATTGATACCGAGATGGTAAAGGAATTCCCTTTAGGGGTTTTAAAGGACACAGATCGTTACAGATAGGAATCAGTGTTCATCTGTTTATAATTTGTGCTCATCTGTGTAAATTGAAATAATCAGATATGAAGATAGAATTTTTATTATCGGGTTTCGGCGGGCAGGGTTTGATGAGTTTAGGAAAACTCATTGGCCGGGCCGCGGTTTTCGAAGGTAAACATACCACGTGGTTCCCTTCCTACGGAGCGGAGATGCGGGGAGGGACGGCGCATTGTTTTGTGAAGGTTTCCGACCGGCCGATCGCTACGCCCTTTATCCGCCAGGCTGATGTCGGTATTTTTCTTAACCAGCCCTCGATACGTAAATTTTCCCACCGGATAAAAAAAGGAGGCATGCTTATCTGCAACGCTGATTTATGCGAACAAATTCCCCGCTTGACGGGAGTATGTGTTATCGAGGCTCCTCTTAACCGTATGGCTCTTGAATGCGGAAATATTAAGGTAGCCAATACCATCGCGTTGGGAATTGTTCTGCGTCTGCGTCCGAAGTTGTTTGAGGAGAAAACCGTAGAGGGGATCATAAAAGAAATCTTTCTCCCGGCAAGAAAGAATATTTTAGAACAGAACCTCTGTGCCTTGAAAAAAGGAAGGAAGTTTGCTTAGAACCAGATTTGCCCCATCACCTACCGGGTTCCTCCACATCGGCGGCGCGCGTACGTGCCTGTTCAGCTGGCTCTATGCGCGGGCGCAGGGCGGAAAGTTCCTCCTGCGTATCGAAGATACCGACGTTGAACGGTCCAAAAAAAAGTATCTCGATGAGATTACAGAAAGCATCCGGTGGCTGGGGTTGGACTGGGATGAATTGTATCACCAGTCTGAGCGGTTCGGTCTCTATCGCGAGTATGCGCAAAAATTGATCGAACAGGGAAAAGCGTACAGCAAGGACGGGGCGGTTTTTTTTACATACGAGTTTTCGCAAATCGAAATCAAAGATCTTATCCGGGGCGACATCGTGTTTAAGGAATTGCCGAAGGAGGAAGAGGTTATTATCAAAAGTGACGGATCGCCGACGTACAATTTCAGCTGTGTTGTGGATGACGCGTTAAGCGAAATTACCTGTGTTATCCGGGGAGAAGACCATATTTCCAACACGCCCAAGCAGATTCTGATGTACCGCGCTCTGGGATTTAAGGCCCCTCTTTTTGCGCACGTGCCGCTGATTCTTTCCCCCGAGGGGGGGAGATTGTCGAAACGGTTTGGCGCGACGGCTATCGGTGAATACCGCCGGATGGGGTATCTCCCCGAAGCGATCGATAATTACCTTATGCTTTTGGGCTGGTCTCCCAAGGATAATCAGGAAATCATCTCGCTGGATGAGGCGCGTAGCCGGTTCGATATCGGTGATGTGAACAAGTCCAAAGCGGTATTTTCACTGGATAAGCTGAACTGGATCAACGCCGAGTATATCAAACGGTATGATAAAAACAGGCTGGCCGGGGTGGTTGAAAAATTCCTGCGTCAAAATAATTTTTTATCGGCTCCGGTTGAGAGACAATATATAATAAAGGTAATGGATTTATGTGAAGGCAGGATTACGACCCTACAAGATATTCCGCGTCGAGCCTATTTTTGTTTTCATGACGATTATGCCTATGAGCAAGAGGCGCAGGCGATTTTGGAAAAAGACTTCACCGGACCGGTGACGGAGCTGAAAACCGCGCTGGGAAAAATAAACGATTTTTCTGCCGGGGAGATAGAGAAGGAATTCCGCCGGGTATGTAAGCAATTGGGAATTAAAGTCCGCGACCTGGTCCATCCGGTCCGGATCGCGTTAACCGGCGCGAAAGTCGGCCCCGGGTTGTTTGAAACGATAGAGACGTTGGGGAAAGAGAAAGTCCTCAGCCGGCTGATGCGGCTGATCGACTACTGGAAAAAGGAGGGAACATGAGATACTGGATTTTATGCGGCATTCTTTTTTCGGCAGTACTTGTCTGCGGCTGCGAGACGACGAAAAACTCAGTAGTGGGAACGGCGCTGGTTACCAAGGGCATTGCCGATGATACCTACAATACCTGCAAAACTGTTGAGGAAGCCGACGATAAGTTCGAGAAAGAATACTGGTAGAGAACGTGTACCTGTAACAACGAAGGAGGGGAAAAGATGAAGAGGTTATTTTTTTTCATTCTGCCTGTGTTTTTATTTTTGGGGTGTGAGGTGGCTGAGGAGCCTGGAGAAGGACAGACATCGCAGACTGCAGCGGCGGGCATATCTGAGGATAGCGAGGGGGCACTCCAGATGGGATCGCTTACCGAGGATGTCATGGAGGAGATGAGCGGCTCTGAGACAGAGATGCTTGAGGCGGAACGTGCGGATGAAGAAAAGCTGGCAGCACGGGCTATGGAAGGCAAGATCCTGAAGGAAGCCACTCAGAATTCGGGCATGGTTGTTTCGGTTCCCGACGGAGAACGCGAGCGGATCATCAACGAAAACCGCTGGGGCTATTCGGTGCGCAACCTGGACGCAGGCAGTACGATGTATTACGACCGCAACGGAAATTTTTTAGGCAAACGGTTGCAATGAGTTAAAAGAATTTTCCCATTTTAAATGCAGGTAAAAATAGACTTTTTTGTAATAGTAGCATTAATTTGTTTGTGAAAAGTAAAATTATATCCTGCGTCCGTAGGTTTAAATTTCTTAACCCATTGATGAATAGAGATTTATAGAAAAAACAGCGTCAATATGTTATTGATGTTGTGTTTTTTGATTGTGAATTTTATATTGACAGGTGATATCCTTTTCTTCTATAATCAAAATCAAAGGGGTAAGGAGCATTTTTATTAGTGGTTAATTTAGTAGGTACCGATAGAGCAAGGGGAAAAATTTATGCCTGAATTAAAGGATAAGGATTTACTAATCCCACTTGAAGTATATGAAAAAGAACATAAGATAAGAGATGAAAGGAATGATATCCCGCCAGAATATCTAGGATTTTGCCCCTCAAAATACTACAAAATGGTAGATATGAATGTTACAGATCTTAGTGCTCGAGTCGATAAGAAATTCTTAAAATTCTCCCACAGAAATCCTAAACCGTAAAATATGCCTAAAGATCAAGAAGTGCTTAGCCGCCTCTTTGAGCTGTTAGATACGCATTATATTCCTTTCACTAAAAAAAGTGTGATGTGGTTGGAGACTCTTACGCATCAGAAATCTAAACGTGCTGTGCATGAATTGAGGGATGCGTTAGATCATATTGCAACCGCACTCCATGACGAAACATCGAAGAAAGATGCATTGCAAAGCATAGAGGCGATTACAGAACATTTTCGTAGAGCTGCTGTAGAACCTGCAGAATGGATCGCTCTGAAAAAACTTGAGCAATTGTTAGATATTAGAGCAGGAGGGTTTTGGTGGTGGCGACTTTTAGGAGTTATGCCTCCAAATCGAAAAGAATTTGCTCGTAAGGTCTACCAAGGACAGGATTATATTGTGAAAGGGAGAGAGTTAAAAGCTGTATCGATCGGCGATGCATTTGAGAATTTCAAACAAGCATACCTTACCTTCGTGACAATTTTAGATGATATAGAGCCCCCAGAATTAAGTAGCAGAGCGTTTACTTTTAGAATGACAATTTTTGGAGCGATTTTAGGAGTAGTTCTAACATGTTCAGTAACTACCTTTTTGCCAGCTTCTTACCAGTTATTTCGCAGGATAATAATTCAAATATTAGGTGGTAATCCCGGGATAGCGCTTTTTCTTATATTTATAATTCTTTGTTCCTTAATCCTCCTTGTCTGGTTGTTATTTTCGGAGTTATCAAGACAGAAATTGATAGCACGTTTTAGAAATAACTAACCAAAAATTATCCTTGTCAGAAGCCCCCGATAATAATAGAATTGTAAGAAACCTTGTCCCGTAGTGCTCCGAACCAGACTCGAAGGGTCGGTTCAGGAGTAGGAATAATTGGTAACACGATTTACCCGGAACCGAACAAGTCAAACAGGTTCTGGTTCCGGGCTGATGCATAGAATATGTATTATGTATACGTTTTATTCTCGAAGGGAGATGCTAAATTTTATATTGGATACACTCAGAATATAACAAGGCGTTTAAAAGAACACGGAGCGGGAAGTAATCATACAACATCACGATATCAGGAACCTCTCCTTGTTTTTTATGGAACGTATTTTAGTGAAGAAGATGCTCGGCGCCGAGAGAAATACTTTAAGACAACAAAAGGTAGAAAGGCGCTGAAAATAATGTTAAAAGACACGCTTAAGAATCAAGATACTTTTTGCCCCGTAGTGTAATTGGTAACACGACTGATTCTGGATCAGTTATCTGTGGTTCGAGTCCACACGGGGCAGCCAATGTTGACAACTATCCGAAACACCGGATAGTGGTGCAGTTGGGACAAGCGCCTTACAGGAGGAACCTGTAGGGCGTTTTTCTTTTACAGGGGGCATTATCTTGGGGAGGATGCCTTCCAGCGGCTCCTCGATATACATATTGATTACTATCCTGTCCTTATGCACGAAGATGTCTTTGATCAGGGCCTGAATGAGGCTTTTCTGGGCTTCAGGAGGGGCCTTGTCGATGTATTGCATGGCAAAGGCTATGTTGCGGTGGAGGAACTCGCCTGAATTGGCGTTCATGCCGGTGACCCTCTTTTGGGCCAGCAGCTTATCTATCTCATTTTCCAGTTTTGCAATCTCCGTTTCCAGGCTCTTCATTTTGGTTTTATAAGTAGATCCTTTGTTAACAGTGTTATCCATGGCCAGTTTCAGGAGTTTATTGGCCTGGTGCCTGAAACCGTTCAATTTCGTTTCCTTTTCCCGCAATTCCTTATCAATCTTTTCGAACTTCGCTTGTGACTCAAGGATAGCGCTTCCGATGGCTTTTATAATGATGTTCTGGTCCCTGGATGCGCGCTTGAAATAATCGATTATGGCCTTATCAAAAGTAGTCGCGGACACACGCGCGTTGGAACATCCGAGCGCCTGTTTGGCGCGGCTACAGTCGTAGTAAAAGAATTTCTTATTACCCCTGCCGTTAGTAAAATTACAGACCATGTGGCTCCCGCATTCCCCGCATTTTATAATACCGGCAAGGAGATATTCGTAGTACCTTGCCTTCTGCACGAAATTATGGCCCGGCAGCCTCGCGCTCAATACCCTGTTGGCTTTTTCCCATGTGCATTCATCAATGATGGCGGGGTGGTTTCCCTTATGGACTTCTCCGCTATATTGTAAATATCCTTTGTAGAATGGATTTTTCAATATCCTCGAGATAACCTGCCTTCGCCATTCTTTTCCGTTCATGGTTTTCAATCCGAGTTTGTGTAGTTCCAGTCCTACCTGCGTCAGTGACTTGTTGTCCGCGGCCATTTCCCATATTATCTTTAAGCCCGGAGCTATTGTTTCATCAGGCACGATCTTATGAGGCTGACGGCCGCTGGGCAGAGGATCACCGTCATTGATAAGCTTATACCCATAAGGCAATTTGCCCCCGACCCATTTACCTTGCCTCGCGCGAGCGATGCAGGAGGCTTTTACGCGCTCGCCGGTAAGTTCACGTTCGAATGCCGATAGAATCCCCAGTATGCCGATTACCACTCTGCCTATGGCGGTTGAGCTGTCTAAGTTTTCTCTTACCGAGACAAAATCGATTTCCTTTTCCCTGAATAGGTCAATAAGCCAGTAAAGGTCCCGTGTATTGCGGGTCAGGCGGTCGAGGCGGAAAAAGATAACTCCGTCAAACGGCGCATTTTTGCGCACGTGGTCGATAATCATCTGGATGCCGGGTCGGTTGAGGTCTTTTCCGGAATAGCCGTCGTCTATTACTATGCCTTTCTTTCCGATATCGGCAAGCTCATACCCGAAGGCATCCAGCATATTTTTGCAATGGTAGGCTTGCGCGTCCAGGGTAGTGAACTCGCCCTGGGCCTGATCATCGGTGGAACATCTCGTATAGATAATAAACCGTTTTTTTTCGTTTTTACCGTTTTGCCTTATCATAATGTCCTCTCTCCTTTCATATCACAACCCCTATAACAACCCGGGGAACAAGTCAAGCTGAATACGCAAGACTATCCCCATTAGCTATATACGACAACTTTTGCCAAAGTGACGAAAATATTTCATTTTTTTGAGATTTTTTCGTCTGTTTTTGAAAAACCTTCGTATGTAGCTTATAGGAGCATAAAACAGAGCCTCTACTTACTACATACGTGAACTTTTGCAAAGGTGCCGACTATTTTTAATTTTTTCAAGTTTTTTCCGGCACTTTTCGGATTCTTTGCGTATGTAGCTAATAGGAGCAGAAACAACGCTCCCTTAATTACTACATACGCAGACTTTTACGATGGTGGCGGTTATTTTTTTAACTTTTTACAACCAGATTCAGGATTCTTTGCGCATGTAGTAGATAGAAGCCGATGAGAAAAATGAAACTTTTTTAATTTTTTTTCGGCAGTTTTCGGATTTTCATC
>CAZABB010000013.1:0-47015 GCA_964483625.1 uncultured Planctomycetia bacterium
CACTCTCAAGATGTTTCGTCATTCCCTCTAAATTCACGATCTTCTCCAACGCCTGATATTCCTCCATCAGGGCTTTCTTGGTGTAGGAGATGACATGGACTTCTTTTAAGAACTCCCGTACCGAGAGCCCGGAGAAAAACCGCGCCGTACTCTGTGTCGGCAATACGTGGCTGGGCCCGGCGATATAATCGCCTAAAGTTACGGGAGAATTCTCGCCTAAAAATACCGCGCCGGCGTGTTTAATCTTCTTGACCAGTTCCGACGGTTTACGGGTAAGGATCTCCAGGTGTTCCGGGGCGATCTTATTGACCACATCGCAGGCAACATCCAGGTTCCGGACCCGGATAACGAATCCATTCAGGCGTTTTTTACGTAATTCGTTGGCGATCTTTTTGGAATTGGTCACGACAATACCCAATCCGCCGCGATGCTCGGTTTGAGCTTCCAGGTCGGCATTGATGTATTCAAGATTGGCGTCTTTTGAGGCGATGATAACCACCTCAGACGGCCCGGCAAGCATATCGATGCCGATACGGCCGAACGTCTGCCGCTTGGCTTCGGTCACGAACTCATTTCCCGGGCCGACAATCTTATCGACCTTTTTTATCGTCCTGGTCCCGTACGCGAGCGCGGCAACCCCTTGCGCGCCGCCGACTTTATAAAGCTCTTTTATCTTCAGCATCGACGCGACCGCCAGGATAAAGGAATTGATCGTTCTATATTTATTGGGGGGCGAAATCAGAACGATTTCTTTTACCCCGGCGACAATCGCCGGAATCGCCGACATATAGACACTGGAGACAAGCGGCGCTTCGCCCGCGGGGACATAAATGCCTACCCGTTCGACGGGAGTATACATCGACATCAAAGTCTTCCCGTTCTCTTCCTTTAACTTCACCGGACGAGGCAGGTGAGCCTTATAAAACTTGGTGACGTTATCGATGGCAAGCTTGATGCTCGAGATGATCTCGGAATTCAAGTCGTTAAACGACGCGCTGATCTCGGTTTCGGTCACCGGAATATCCCTGACTTTGAGCCTGATCTTATCAAAACGTCTGGTATATTCAACCAGAGCTTCGTCACCCCGTTCTTTCACGTTCCGCAGGATTTTGGCAACCTTATCTTCAACGGTGCGCCGCCGGTTACGTTTATTATGAAGATGTTTTTCCAGATTGTTCAGATTCCTGATAACTCTCATTGTGTTATGTATTCCTTTACACAATCCAGCACTTTCTTTCCCAACTCATCTCCGCCTGATTTTTCCGTTATCGTCCCCTGGCATAAGGAAGGCCTCCCTCCCCCGCGCAACCCGAGCTTTTCCTTATAATTGGAAACGAATTTCTTACAGGAAAGCCCCTTCTTCTCCAGCTCGCCGGTAATCCCCGCCACAAACCGGTTCTCGGAGCCGAACGAAACAAGAAAAACAAACGCGTCAGGCACCTTTTTCCTGATGAGGTCGCTTACATGCAGGAGTTGATTCATCTCCTTATCTCTAAAGGAAGCGATAACGATCGAAATATCTCCTTCTTTATGGGTATTACGCGCGATAATGTCATCGACCGACTGAGCCAGCGATTCTTTCTCCAGATTATCGATCTTATCGGCCTTCTTTTTCAGTTCGGCCTGTAACGCGTCGATACGGTCAAGAAGCACATCTTCGGGCGATTTCAGCTTTTGCGAAAGTTCGCTTACCAGACCGCGATAGCCGCGTAACGTCTCGTAAGCGGCCTTCCCCACCACCGCCTCGATGCGGCGGATACCGCTCGAAACCGAACTTTCGGCCAGGACGCAGAAGGAGCCGATCTGAGAGGTATGATCGAGATGCGTCCCGCCGCAGAACTCCTTACTGTAATCTCCGACGGTTACGACCCGTACCGAATCGGTGTATTTCTCTTCAAAAAAGGCAAGCGCCTTCTCTTTTTTCGCTTCATCATAACTCATTACTTTTTTATCGATGCTTGAGTCGGCGAGAATATACGCATTGACCGCCTCTTCTATCCGGGCCAACTCCCGGGCCGATACGCCCTTGAAATGGGTAAAATCAAACCGGAAGCGGTCGCAATCGACCAGAGAACCCTGCTGGGTAACATGCGTCCCCAGAATCGTCCGCAGGGCCGCCTGCAAAAGATGCGTCGCCGTATGAGCCCGCATCATCCCGTAACGTCTCGCCTGATCAACACGGGCCTGAGCCTCCCCCGGAGTAAGCTTCCCTTCGCTCACCTTACCGAAATGAACAATGGTCTCATGTATTTTCTTTACGTGCTCCACGGTAAATTTTCCGCTGTCGGTGACAATAACTCCGGTATCGGTAAGTTGACCGCCGGATTCGGGATAAAAGGGGGTTTTATCCAGTACGACGGCACCCAAACCGACGTTGAGTTCGCAAACGGAATCTCCTCCCGCTATGAGCCTGATAATCCGGACCGGAGCCCGGCACGATTCATACCCGGTGAACTCAGTCTTATCATCAAGGGAAAGATCACTTGATGAGAAAATCGTATCGTCAAACATACTTTTCCCCCGGGAGAGTTCCTTCTGCTTCTCGAGCCGCGCGGAGAACTCCTCTTCTTCGACGGTAAAGCCTGAGTCTTTCGATAATTCTTTAATGAGTTCCAGAGGGAACCCGTACGTATCGTATAATTTAAAAACTTCTTCGCCCCGCAATTGGGTACGGTTTTCTTTCCGGGCCGCCGCCAGGATGGCATGAAACTGATTCCTTCCCACCTCAATCGTCTTTAAGAATTTCTCTTCCTCCGCGAGGATCACACTGGAGACATCTTCCTTCTTATCCCAGAGTTCCGGATAAGGATCCCGCATCAGGTGCGCGAACAGAGGTATAAGCTGATAAAGAAACGGTTCTTTTTTCCCGGCCGTATACCCGTGATAGGAAGCCTTTCGTATGAGCTTGCGGATGATATACCCGCGGTCTTCGTTGGAAGGAAATACTCCGTCACAAACCGAGAAGGCCGCCGCCCGGGCATGATCGACAATCGCGTGGATAAAATTACAGTCGCCCTGAGGGCTCATCAGGCTCTTTTTCCCTAAAACCTTCTTCACCTCCTCTACCACCGGGGCAAGGATGTCTATCTCGAAATTGGATTCTTTTTGCTGCAGGACCGAAGCCATCCTCTCAAGCCCCATACCCGTATCGATATTCTGCTGGGAAAGATTCTCAAGTTCATTGACCCCTACCCGGTTGAACTGGGTAAATACCAGGTTCCAGATCTCAACAAACCTTCCGCAATCACAGGCCGGGCTGCAATCAGGCTTGCCGCAGCCGACATCTTTACCCTTATCAAAAAATATCTCAGAACACGGGCCGCAGGGCCCGTTGGGGCCGTCAGCCGGCGCGTTGGCCGGCCAGAAGTTATTCTTCGCCCCCAGTTTCACGATCTTTCCCGGATCGATACCGATATGCTCCCGCCAGTGCCGGTAGGCCTCCTCATCTTCGCTATAGACCGAGACCCACAACACCTCTTTGGTAAGGCTTACCTCTTTGGTAAGGAATTCCCAGGCAAATTCGATCGCTTCCTTCTTGAAATAATCTCCGAAGGAGAAATTTCCCAGCATCTCAAAAAAGGTATGATGGAAAGCGGTACGGCCGACTTCATCCAGGTCTCCGGTACGCAGGCATTTCTGACAACTGGCCGCGCGGCGTACGTCTTTTTTCTCACCCAGAAAGTAGGCTTTGAACTGATTCATTCCCGCGGAGGTAAAAAGAACCGTGGGATCAAGAGGGATGAGAGAATCGGACCGGAAAAGATTATGGCTTTTTTCTTGAAAATACGTGAGATACCGCCGGCGCAGTTCGTCAGTCTTCATCGGTTAACCCCTGTCTGATATCTTCATACTCAAAACCCCGCTGCGCCAGGTAACGTATGATCGCCGACCTGGTTTTATTGCGACATTTCCTGCGAATAAGGGACTTAATCATCTCTTTCTTATCGAATTCCTCTGCAGCCTGAGTTAACGCTTCCCGTATCGTCTCATGGTCAATCCCAAACTTTTTAAGCTCAAAGGCGACTTTACGCTCTCCAAAAGAATCCCGGGATTTCTGACGGGCGTAACCGAACGCGAATTCACGGTCATCTATATATCCGGAATCGAGAAGATACGCGACTACTTTATCGATAATGGATTCAGAGAACTTTTTGCGCCGCAGGCGCCTCTTTAATTCCAGAGCACTCCGGCCGCGGTATTTTAAAAGAAGAAACGCATACTGTAACGCTTTCTGATAGGAATCCCGCACCTATTTTTTTTCTTCTTCGCGCACGACCACGTACCCTTTCGTCGTCTTAATCAGACAGCTTCCCTTCACCCGGGATGTAACTTTCTCGAAGTCTCTTTTATTCCGGATAGTTTTCCCTTCGATGCTGACAATGACGTCGCCGGGAGTTAAGCCCGCTTTATCGGCCGGAGAATCCGGTTCGACACCGGAAACCACCACTCCCTCTTCATCCTGCAGCCGGAACCTTCTCTGGATGTAAGGAGTGATCTCCTCGACCTGCATACCCCGGAACGAACTCTCCTGAACGGCTGAGGCGCCCTCTTCCTCGAAATCCGGCCGGGCACCGACTCGTACGGTCAGAGTCCTTTCTTTACCGCCGCGCAGGATTCGGACCGGAATCCGTTCTCCTACCTGGGTCGCGGTCACGATCCGCACCAGGTCCCGCGTCGCCTTAATCGTCTGATTGTTATATTCCAGGATGAGATCCCCTTCTTTAATCCCGGCTTTTTCCGCGGGAGAATCACCGAATACCTTTACGACAATGACCCCGGTCCTTTCTTTTATTCCGAAGTAATTGCGTAAATCGTCATCGAGATCCTGGATGCTCACTCCCAGCCAGCCGTAGGATATCGTCTCGCCGCGGATAAGTTTCTTTAGAATACTTTTTACCTGATTAACGGGAATGGCAAATCCCAACCCCTGATATCCGCCGGTCGTGGTAATGATCGCGGTATTAATCCCGATAACCTTCCCTTCCAGGTTAATCAAGGGGCCGCCAGAGTTACCGGGATTGATCGCGGCGTCGGTCTGGATCAGATCGTCATAGGAACGATCCCGGCGGCCCAATGCCGGCAGGAACCGATGCAGGGCGCTGATGACCCCCACCGTTACCGTCGGCTCGGGATTATCGATGGCAAACCCGAACGGATTACCTACCGCCATAACCCACTGCCCGATTTTCAGCCCCTCGGAATCTCCCAGCGAAGCGACAGGAAGATCGTCGGCTTCAATCTTAATGACGGCGAGATCGGAACGATGATCCTGGCCTTTCAGTTCGGCATCGAATTCTCTTCCGTCAGAAAGCTTTACTTTAATTTCCGAAGCCCCCGCGACAACATGTTCATTCGTCAAAATATATCCGTCGTTGTTAATGATCACTCCGCTACCTAAGCCCATGCGTTTGAATTCTCTTTCCGGCATCTCGCCAAAAAATTCGTCAAAGAACCTCCGGAAAACATCATTATCCTGCCCGCCAAACGGCGTGCCGAGATATACATTGCCCATCTTTTGCTTTACCACCGCGCTGATCGAAACCACCGCCGGACCGACCTGATTGGCAACCCTTACCGTGGCATTTTCCAGGTCTTTATACCCTTGAGCATACCCGGCATCACAGACAACACTTAAAGATAAAAAGAGTGCTCCCGCTAAAAAAAGATTCCTCATTCAGCACCACCTCCTACGCTTAAGCTCGCCTTTAACGCTTCTTCAATATCGGTACGTAATTGCGTATCGGTTTTAAGCAATTCCCGCAGCTGCTCCCGGCCTTGAGCGACGTTCTTATCCCGGAATGAAAACCAGCTGCCCGATTTCTTCAATATCCCGTTATCGGTCGCGGTATTGATCAAAGCGCCGGCCTTGGACACTCCTTCATTATACATGATCTCAAAATATGTCTCTTTAAACGGCGGAGCGACTTTATTCTTCACGATCTTTGCTTTCACCTGATTGCCGACTATTTTGCCGTCGGAAGTAGTGATCGTCGCTTTCCGGCGAAGATCAATACGGATCGAAGAATAGAATTTCAACGCCCGGCCGCCCGGCGTCGTCTCCGGATTCCCGAACATCACCCCGATCTTTTCGCGGATCTGATTGATAAACACCACACAGGTTTTTGATTTACTGATTGCCGCGGTCAGTTTCCGTAACGCCTGGCTCATGAGCCTCGCCTGCAGTCCGACCTTGGCTTCTCCCATCTCCCCTTCGATTTCCGCGCGCGGGACAAGCGCCGCCACTGAATCGATAACGATAAGGTCAACGGCATTACTGCGCACCAGCGCTTCAACGATCTCCAAAGCCTGTTCTCCGGTATCGGGCTGAGAAACCAGAAGATCATCAAGGTTTATCCCGATGACCTTCCCATAGGTAGGATCAAACGCGTGTTCGGCATCGATAAACGCGGCAACCCCGCCGGTTTTCTGAGCCTCGGCGATAATACTTAACGTTAACGTGGTCTTTCCCGACGATTCCGGGCCATAGATCTCAACCACTCGTCCCCGCGGCAGCCCGCCGATGCCTAAGATTATATCCAGAGAAATAATACCGGTAGGGATCGACTCAACATCCAGGTGAACGCCCGATCCCAGACGCATAATCGCCCCTTTCCCGAATTGCTTTTCAATCTGCGTAAGCGCTAATTCCAACGCTTTCGTCTTATTTTGCGCGGCCGATGTCTTTGTCTTCTGCATAATACCCCCCTTTTTTATAGTCTCTCGTCTCTGGCCGACAGTCTTCAGTTTTAAGACATGAAAAATACTAAAATACCAAAGACCGTAGACGAAAGACCAACGACTGTATCCATTAAAGAAATCCTATTATACCTTGAGCGAAAACTAATGTCAAAATGTCAAAAACCCCGTAAACACTTAGAATCTACGCTCTTTTTTCGACAATAACCCTCTGATGTTTTTATGGTGGCGAACGACGATAAACACAAAAATCAAAAAAGAAAACACCTTGATCTCTCCCGGAACATCCAAGAAAACGGTGGCGGTAAAGAATACTGCCGCCGCGAGTAATGACGCCAGAGACACATATTTAAAAATAAAAAAGAGTACCGCCCAGGAACCAACCCCCGCGCCTAAGGAAACAAACAGAGCCGGAAAAGCCACACCCAGGCCGCAGATGGCACCGACACTGGTGGAAACCCCCTTGCCTCCTTTAAATTTCAGAAATACCGTCCAGTTATGCCCGGCAATAGCGGCAAAACTCACCAGAAGATACATCAGGATCGAGGCGTCGTCAATCGCATACTTCAACAAGGGTACCGCGGCAAATCCTTTCAGGAAATCAAAGATAAATACCAGAATCCCCCATTTTTTCCCGACGACTCTGGTCACATTGGTCGCCCCGATGTTTTTTGAGCCAAACCCGCGGATATCGATACCTTTAATCAACCGGCCGGTGAGATACCCAAACGGGATACTGCCGATAAGATAACAAATGAGAATAATGATTATTTCCATCTCAATTTTCCTCTATCTTAACGAGAGGACGACCGCTCGGTTCCCTCGCTGGGACGACCACTCGTGTTACTCGTTCGGACGCTTTCTTCGTCTCTTCGTCCTTCGTCCGAGTGAACGTAGTGAGCGATCGTCCTTCGTTTCATCGTATCCGCTAACCGCTACTTAACGGGTATGCGCGAGGCGATTTAATGCTTTTACCCCCCGGGTGATATAACCGACACCGGAAACCAGAGTAAAAAGCATCGCGGCCCGGACTACCCACACCGAAAACGGGCATTCGAACAGGACACAAAGGATTGTAGCCATCTGAGAAAGCGTAGTCAATTTCCCCCATACCGAAGGCGCGATGGGGATTTCTATTTTCATGAAATGCAGGATACCGATCCCCACCAGAATGATAAAATCACGGCTGACAAGGATCAGGACAAACACCAGAGGAATCGGATAGTCCAAAAGATACAGAACGATACAGGCGGCAAACAAAAACAGCTTATCGGCGGCGGGATCGATAATCTGCCCGATTTCCGATTTCTCTTTTCGTATCCGCGCGGCAAACCCGTCAAAGAAATCGCTCAAGACCGCAAGAATAAACGTCCAGATCGCGAAATACTTAAGCGCGGGGTACTGCTCGGCGTAAATGAGCAAAGATACGAATACAGGAATGAGAATGATACGTAAAATAGATAACTTATCGGCTAAAGGCATATTATGCACGTCACATAGTCACACGTCACATAGTCACACGCAGGAAAGGCCACCTTTAACTCGATACGCACAACGTACGACGAACGACTGTTATCAATTGTCCTCGGCTTCAATCAATTGGAGCTGGGCTCCGTCATAAGGACAGGATTGGATCGAGGCGGGAAATCGCCTGCCGCAGACGGGACAGAATTTCTTCTCTACATGCTCCCCGACGATTGTCTCGCCAACGGCTCCGGTCTGAGCCCCGAGAGATGAATCCTGAGTGCCGGGATCAGCCGGCTGGCCGATCACCGCGTCCACCGCTGTGGGAGTTCCCGGAGCGACCGCTTGACCTTCGGCCACATTTTGCGTTGTAGCACATCCGGAAACAAGTCCGCCGATCAATATCAATATCGCGAATCTGTTCATACTCCCTCTCCTTATATTAGTCTCTGGTCTCTGGTCTCTGGTATTTGGTGTTTACAAACTAGAGACTATAGACCGTAGACTAGCGACTATTCTCATTCCAGCATTCCCGCCCGGGGGACCGGCCACCAGATAAAGAGCGCTTTTCCGACGACATCTTCTTCTTCCACAAATCCCCAGAACCGGCTGTCTAACGAAGCATAACTGTTATCGCCTAAGGCGAAGTATTTCCCTTGGGGGACCGTAACGACCATATCGGGCTGAGCGAAATCGCCCTGGTTATAGTAAAAATTACGGGCGACGGTCGCGTCAGTCACAAGATTCCCGTTCCGGTATATATTGCCGTCTCTGATTTCTATGGTATCACCGGGTATTCCGATCAACCTCTTTATGTAGGCTTTTTTGCGGTCATGAGGCGGAATAAAGACGATGACTTCATCATGGACCGGTTCACGCCATCCGGGAATACGCAGGCCGGTGAACGGAATTTTAGGCCCGTATACCAGTTTCGACACAAAGATCTTATCCCCGGGCTTTAACGTCGGAACCATTGAAGTGGTAGGAATTTTATATATCTGGAAGAAAAACGTACGCAAGAATATCGCTATCGCCGCGGCGACAACAATCGATTCGACCCATTCCCGGATAATTCCTTTTTTCCTGCTTTCCATAATATAATAAGATTAACAAATAAGCATCGAGACAGCAAGCACTATTTACATGTCACAAGGTCACAAAGACACAAGGTCACACGCTAGAGAGAATGATAGAATTTCCACAATAAAGCTCCGACATGTGCACGCGACATCTCTATTCCACTGCATTTATCATCATTTAAATATCCCATTTCACGACAAAAATCCAATAGATATTCGGTCTCAAACAATGAGCCCAAAGCAATATTAGCAAAGTGTTTCAACTCTTTCTTACCCTGTCTACCTGTCCCTTCGACAATATTTGCCGGAATAGATAAGACTGCCCGGCGCAATTGAGATGTAATGCCATATATTTCTTCTTTAGGGAACTCTTTAGTAATCATATAAACTTGCTTTGCTAATTCATTCGCCTTCTGCCAGACTAATAGTTTCTTATATCCTTTCTCCATCGCCACTCCTTCCTTTCCCTGGGCGATTTTATGCACTGTGCACATGTGACTATGTGACCATGTGACGTGTGACTTTGATTACATTTTCAACACTTCCCAAAACGCTTCCTGAGGTACCGTTACCATCCCGATCTGCTTCATCTTTTTCTTTCCCTTTTTCTGCTTCTCCCAGAGTTTGCGTTTACGGGTAATATCCCCGCCGTAACATTTCGCCGTAACGTTCTTTTTTAGGGCCGACACTCTTTCGGCGGCAATAATCCGGGAGCCGATGCCGATCTGAATACTTACCTCATACATCTGCCGGGGAATGAGCTCTTTCAGTTTATCCACCACCGCCCGGGCTTTTTGATACGCCTTTTCTTTATGTACCAGAAGAGAGAACGCCTCAACCTGCTTTTTGTTCAAAAACAGGTCTATCTTGACGATCTCGGTCTTACGGTAGCCGATGAATTCATAATCAAACGAAGCGTATCCTTTACTCACCGACTTGATCCGGTCATAAAAATCGATAACGATCTCCGATAGCGGCAGTTCGAACACAAGGCTCATCCTGTCTTTCCCCAGGTATTCACTGTTGATAAAATCTCCCCGCCGGGACTTTGAAAGCTCACAGATCGAATCCATCGCTTCTATGGGAGTAAGCACGACCGCGCGGACATAGGGCTCCGAGACCTCATCGATCTCAGATTCGTCAGGCAGCCGGTGAGGGCTGTCGATATCGAGAGCTTCCCCATCGGTCTTTTTGATCTGGTACATGACACTGGGCGAGGTAAGGAGCAGATCCAGATTAAATTCCCGTTCCAGCCGTTCCTGGATGATTTCCATATGAAGAAGCCCCAAGAACCCGCAGCGAAATCCATACCCCAAAGCTCCCAGTGAATCCGGCTCAAACACGAATGAAGAATCGGAAAGGTGCAGTTTCTCAATCGCCTCCCTCAACTGAGGATAATCTTTGGGATTCATGGGGAAAATACCGCTGAAGACCATCGGCGGGATTTTCTTGTACCCGCCCAAGGCTTTCGCGGTAGGATTCTCTTTGAGGGTAATCGTATCGCCGATATCGACTTCACGAGGATTTTTGATACTGCAGCATAAATACCCGACATCGCCGGATTCCAAGCTTTCCTGTCTGAGCTGCTCGGGGACAAAGACTCCCAGTTCTTCCACGCGGTAGGACGCGTTTTTATGCATCAAAAGGATCGTATCCCCTTCGCTGATCCTCCCCTCAAACACACGCACAAACAATATCGCCCCTTTATATAGATCAAAAATCGAATCGAAAAGGATCGCTTTCAAAGGTTTATCCTTATCGCTTGTCGGCGGGGACACCTCGCTGATAATACGCTCAAGGACTTCCCTTACTCCCGTCCCGTCCTTGGCCGAGACAAAAGAAATTTCCTGTTCCTTGAATCCGAAGATATCGAAAAGCTCACCCGATATCCGTTCCCGGTCGGCACTGAGCAGGTCAATCTTATTGGCAACCGGGATGATATTCAGGTCATTTTCCAGAGCCAGATAAAAATTTCCCATCGTCTGAGCCTCTACCCCTTGCGAGGCATCGACCAGAAGGATCACTCCTTCGCAGGCTTTCAGTGACTTAGCCACCTCATAGGTGAAATCGACATGGCCGGGAGTATCGATAAGATTGAGGATGTATTCTGTCCCGTCGTCCGCCTTATAGGTAAACCTGACGGCTTTCGCTTTGATCGTAATCCCCCGTTCCTTCTCCAATTCCATACTGTCGAGAACCTGATCGGTGAATTTACGCTGATCGATCGCTCCCACCAGCTCCAGCATCCGGTCGGCAAGCGTGGATTTGCCGTGGTCGATATGGGCGATAATGCAGAAATTTCTTACGTTATTGCGAGTATTCATAATCAAAAGTCACATAGTCACATAGTCACACGTATTAAAAAATCGAAGATCCCACCTGTGTCGTGTGACCTTCTCTTTATTTTCGGGTGATATAGGCAGCCAATGTCTCGACTACCTGATCTATGGTGAGAGAAGTAGTGTCGACAGAGACCACTCCTTCTCCCTTCTTTAAGGCTCCTACCTGACGGTTCATATCCGCCGCGTCACGATTTCGGACCGAGGCGGCCAGTTCGTCTTTAGAAATTCCAATGCCTTTTTCACGTAATTCCTTATGCCGGCGGCCCACCCGTTCTGACACGTCGGCATCAAGATAGAAACGGTATCGGGCTCCGGGAAACACCACGGTAGTAATATCCCTGCCCTCGACAACACAGTCTTTCCCCTGGCCCGTACGGCGCTGGATAGTAACCATAACCTCACGTACTTCGGGATTGCCCGCGATTTTAGATATCGACTCATTGATATAGGGTTTACGGATTTCTTCGGTAACATCTTCTCCATCCAGAAACACCTTGTCTTTTTGTAACTGTACGGAGGTCTCACGCGCGATGTCGACGGCGGCCTGAGTATTATCCGGATCGATACCACAACGTGCGCATTTAAGCGTTAAGGCGCGATACATGGCCCCGGTATCCAAATAAAAAAAACCCAATCTCTTTGCCAGCCGCCGGGAAACGGTCGTTTTCCCCGAACCGGCGGGCCCGTCAATAGCGATAATCATGGCTTTTGTAACGATTCTATTTTTTTATTCGCGCGAGAGAGCGAAGAAAGGATCTGTTTTTTGCGTCCTTTCTCTATGTCTCTTTTGAATGCATTCAATACGCGGACGCAGGCCGCGATATCTTTCGTGATATTCCCGCGGTTAGCCGAAAAAATATCGCACCAGACATCGGGACTTGAAGAAGCGATCCGGGTCATCTCACGAAAGCTTAACGGAGCGAACGCGTGATGAGTGCGGGGCACCGCCTGAGCCAGGCTGAACGCCAGTACATGCGGCAGATGAGAAACCGCAGAAAGTATTTTATCGTGCCGCGACGCAGAGAGGAATCGTACCTGCGCTCCTATTCTTTTCCATAACCGGCTCACTTTTTTCGTACTCTGAGACCGCGGCGAAGAGGTAATAATACAGAGGGAGTTCTTATACAGGTGCTTGGTAGCGGCACCGGCTCCGTGTTCTTCACTGCCGCACAACGGATGACAGCCTACGAAATTTTCCGGGCACTTAAGATGCTTTTTCGCCGACCGCATGATCTGCTCTTTCGTGCTGCCTAAATCCAGGATCACCGTGTTTTTCTTCACGTGAGGCGCTATGCGCTCGAAATAATCACCGATAACCGTAACGGGGAGGCTCAATACCAGAAGATCACAGCCTGACACAACCTCATCAAGAGAGCGTCTCACGGCATCGAAAACCTTAAGCTTCTTCAGTCGGCGAAAGGAAGCGTCCCGGCGCGCGAACGCGATGGTTTTCGTTCCGGGAAACTTCTCTTTCACCCCGAGGGCGAAAGATGTCCCCATAAACCCCGCTCCGACAATCCCTATTCTCTTAAACATATGTCCCTCTCTTATAGAGTTCTCCCTACCGCCTGAGCTACCGGGGCTAACGATTCCATAAGCTGAGTGAATTTCTCCGGTAACAATTGCTGCGGCCCGTCACTGAGCGCTTTTTCCGGATTAGGATGCACCTCGACCAGAAGCCCGTCGGCGCCGCAGGCAACCGCGGCTCTCCCCAGAGGCGCGACCAACGACCATTTGCCCGTCGCGTGCGAGGGATCGGCGACAATCGGCAGATGAGTAACGTTCTTGATATACGGTACCGCGCTTAAATCAAGCGTATTACGCGTCGCGGTCTCATAGGTTCGTATACCCCGTTCACATAAAATCACGTTGAAGTTTCCTTCCGAAAGAATGTATTCGGCGCTCATCAGGAATTCTTTGATTGTCGCGCTCAAACCCCGTTTTAAAATAACCGGCTTTTTCGTCTGGCCGACTTCCTTTAGCAGATTGAAATTCTGCATGTTTCTGGCTCCGATCTGCAGAATGTCGGTGTACCGCGCCACCAGATCAACATCACGCGGATCCATGACTTCGGTTACCGTCGGGATATGGAATTCTTCCGATACTTTCTTCAATATCTTCAACCCCTCTTCTCCCAACCCCTGGAAAGCGTAGGGTGAAGTGCGGGGTTTAAACGCGCCTCCGCGTAATATTTTCGCTTTCGTTGTTTTGACGTATTCGGCGATCGCCCGTAACACCTCTTCGGATTCGATCGAACAGGGCCCGGCAATGACAACTATTTCCTTTGTCCCAAAGGAAACCTCATCGTTTATCTGAATAACCGAATCTTCTTTTTTGAATTCGCGGGAAACCAGCTTGTACGGAGCAAGCACCGGCATGACCTGCTCGACTCCGTCAAACACCTCAAACGGCTGAATCCGGGCGACTTCCTCCGGCCCGATTACTCCGATGATCGTACGTTCCACGCCTTTCGATACCATAGCCTTCAAACCCAGCTCTTCAATACGGTCGATCACATGATTGATCTGATCTTGCGAAGCGCTTCGCTTAAATACAATTATCATCTATCCTCCTTCTCCCCGACACATGCCCGCCTGCCATCCTGTAAGTCAGAAGCGGGCAGGACACATAGTCACATGGTCACACGCCTTTTCCCTTAGGAACGCGATTACAGTGATTATTAAATAATTACGGTGATTTCTTTCCTTTTTTTCTTAAAAAACTTTTCAGGTGACGGATGAAAACTTCGTTCTCCTTATGTAATCCGATGGTGACCCGGAAGAAGCTCGGCAACCCCCACCCCGAAAGCGGCCGGACGATAACCCCCCGGCGCAGCAGGTATTCGTTTAACCGTGTTACGTCTTTTTTAAAGTTGACCAGGATAAAATTGGTGACCGAAGGTATGTAGTCCAGGCCAATTTTGTCAAATTCAGCATACAGGTATTTCTTTTCTCTGGCGGTGTGGGCTTTCACTTTTTTAACAAACCGGTGATTTTTCAATGCCGCCCGCGCGCACACCTGAGCCATCCGATCGATATTAAACGGCTCCCGAACGGCATTGAGGCACTGGGCGATGTCTGTTGAGGCGATCGCATAGCCGATACGCATCCCCGCCAGCCCGTACGCCTTGGAGAACGTACGGGTGACGATGAGATTTTTCTTCGTTTTTAACAACGACAACGTCCGGGGATAATCTTTTTTATCGACAAATTCAAAATACGCTTCATCGAAAAAAACAAGCACGTCCCTGGGGACTTTCTTCAAAAACCGTTCAACCTCACGTTGAGTAACATACGTACCGTGGGGATTGTCGGGATTGGCGATAAATATAATCCGCGTTTTTTTGGTAATGGCTTTCGCCAACCCCGCGAGGTCATACCGATACCCGCGCAGGGGGATTTTTCTGATACGCGCGCCGGCAACGGCCGACTGTATTTCATAAATCAAAAAGGTCGGTGAGGCGATAACAACCTCATCCCCAGGAGAGACAAATGCCCGTAACGCCATCACGATAAGCTCATCGGACCCGTTACCGAAAACAAGCTGTTGGGGCTTCACGTTAAGCTTCTTTGCGAGCTCGCGCCTGAGGTAAAACGAACTCGCCTCCGGATACCGGTGGATCTCAGAAATCTCCTTAAGCACGCTGGCGCGGATATATTCGGGGACAAACGGCACTTCATTTGAAGCGAGCTTATACACCTTTGACAGCTTAAACTCCCGCCGCAACTCCTCTATAGGCTTGCCCGGTTTATAGACCTTTAGTTTCTTTAATGACTGCTTTACCAAAGCCATAGTATCAGTTTTCTTTCGGATAGGAGCCGAGGATTTTCACGAAACTGCATTTAGCCTGCAACGCTTTCAGACTCTTCTGAGCCCGGGGACTACTCCTGTGCCCTTCAAAGTCGACAAAAAAGTAGTACTCCCATGCCTTCTTTTTGGAAGGACGCGATTCGATCTTGGTCAGATTAATACCGTACTTGCGAAACGGGTTCAGGGCTTCATAGAGCGCCCCGGCCTTATCTTTTACCGAAAACAATACCGATGTCTTATCAGATTTAGAGACGGCACTGTCGGTTTTGGCGATAACCAGAAACCGGGTAATGTTGGATGACGCATCCTGGATATGCGCATCCAGGATCTTCAAATCATAGAGTGAAGCAAGGATCCGGTTTCCGATGCAGGCTGAGTTTTTATCCTTACGAGATGCTTCCGCGGCCCGGGCCGTTGAGACAACCGGAACGAGTTCGACTTCAGGGTAATGTTTATTCAGCCAGTTACGGCACTGGCCGAACACATGTGGATTGGAATATATCCTGGTAATTTTATTTTTCGCGTAATACGTCAGGAGATTATGGCAGATATTCATCGTTACTTCCGCGCAGATCTGCAAGGAAGATTTAAAAAACATATCCAGTGTATAATTCACCACCCCTTCGATAGAATTCTCTATCGGCACCACGCCATAATGGGCTTTCCCTTTCTCCACGATATCGAACACCTCGTTAATACTGTCACAGGTAACATAGTCAACTTTCCGGCCGAAACGCTTTACCGAAGCAAGATGCGTAAATGTCCCTTGAGGCCCCATATAGGCGACCTTCACCTCGCCCTGCATCGCGCGAAATACCGACAGGATTTCCTTGAAGATCAGCTCGATATCGATATCCCGCAGTTTCTTATTGTTCAGTTTTTTCAGCCGTTTTAACATGTCAGCCTCACGGCTTGGCGAGAAATTCCGGATATCCTTTTTGGATTTGATAACATTAATCTTCTTCACCCACTCACTTCTCTGGATAAGCAGTTTGAGAATCTGGTTATCGATCGTATCGATCTTTTTGCGTAAAGTACTTAGTTTCATAATCGTTCCTTATAGGTATTTTGTAATATCGTCCTTTAAAACACTACTTATTTTTTCCTTAAGGTACGCTTCCATATCTTTAATCGTTCCGTATTTAAAACATTCCTGAGCCATCTGGCGGACATCTGAGTAACGGATACGGGAAATAATTTCTTTGATCCTGGGAATATTGCGCGGCGGCATGCTTACCTCATCAATACCGAAACCCACCAGAAGCACCCCGAACAAAGGATCTCCCGCCATCTCTCCGCACATACCGACCCAGATCTTATTGGCATGACCGGCATCGATCACTTCTTTGATTAGTTTTAATACCGCCGGATGAGCCGGAGCGTAAAGATGCGCGACCTTTTCATCGGCCCGGTCAATAGCCAATGAATACTGAATAAGATCATTGGTCCCGATGCTGAAAAAATCACATTCCCGGGCAAGGATATCCGCGGTAAGCGCCGCCGAGGGTACCTCGATCATAACCCCGATGGGTATTTTGTCATCGAATCTCTTGTTTTCTTTTTTCAGTTCTTTCTTGCATTCATCCAGAATAGCCCGCGCCTCTTTAACCTCTTCGACTCCGGATATCATCGGAAACATGATCTTTATATTGGTCCCGTAGGACGCCCTTAAAATCGCGCGTAGCTGCTGTTTGAAAATGTGAGGATTGGCCAGACAAAACCGGATCGCCCGCCATCCTAAAAACGGCGTCATCTCCCGGGGCAAATCGGGCTTGGAAAGGAATTTGTCCCCGCCGATATCGATCGTACGGATGATGACCGAATGAGGTTTCACCTTTTTAGCCACCGCCGAGTAGGCTTTATACTGTTCCTCCTCGGTAGGGAGGTCTCTTCTTCCCAGGAACATGTACTCGGTACGATAGAGGCCCACCCCTTCAGCTTTGTACTCATCCACCAGATGCAATTCTTCCGGAAGCTCCAGATTCGCCGAAACAATAAGGCGCTTCTTATCCTTTGTCTGGGTCTTGAGCGTCCTGGGAATATGGATTTTCAGCGCCTGCTTCCCGGTTTCTCTGATCTTCGCCTGATAATCTTTTATTCGTTTGGCGGTGGGATGGATGTAGACCAGACCTTCGGTGCCGTCGACGATGAGTTTATCCCCGTTCCGGATATGCTCAGTGGCGGTTTTTGTCCCGACAACCGCCGGGATCCCCAGGTTACGGGCGATAATCGCCGTATGCGCGGTACGTCCTCCCACGTCGGTAACGAATCCGAGAATGTTCGCCTTGGGGAGGCTGGCGGTTTCCGACGGAGAGAGGTCGTGCGAGACGATAATTACTTTCTCTTTCACGTGATCAAGCGTCTGCATATCGATATTCAGCATCTTCCGCAGAACCCGTTTGGCCACGTCTTCGATATCAAAAGCACGTTCTTTCAGATAAGCGTCTTCCAACTTCTGGAGGATATCGATATACTTCTTTATACTCTGGGAAAACGCGTATTCGACATTGATCCGTTTGTTTTTAATCTGATTGATGATATCTTCGATCAGCAGCCTGTCCTCAAGGACCAGCATATGGGCTTCGAATATCTTGGCGTGATCGTACCCGAGTTGATCGTCGATCTGACGCTGGAGACTGCTGATCTCCTTTCGGGTTTCAATTAACGCCTCTTCCAGACGGTATATCTCCCGGGAAATATCCTCAAACGATATTTTTTTCTTGGGAACATCGATCGTTTCCGACTGCACGTAAAACGCCTTCCCGATAGAGATCCCTTCTGACGCGGCGATTCCGACTATTTTATTCATGGTCTGTTCCCAGAAAATCTTTCAGTTCTTTAAATGCCTCTTCGGCATCATCTCCCTCAACGATCAGCGTAATTTGAGACCCCTTCTGAACACCCAGACTCAATATGCCGATAATGGATTTAGCATCCACTATTTCATCATCCTTCCGCAGACGTACAGTCGAATCATATTTGTTCGTAATCTGCACGAATAACGCCGCCGGCCGGGCATGCAGGCCGTGCTCGTTATTGACTATGATTTTCTCCTCAAAGCGCTCCATTTCCTTTTAAACTGATTGTAGATGTTTATAACACACTTCGCTGTCTTAAACGGATCATGCCGCAGGTAATCGCTCCGGCTGACGATATCATCTTCAAACACAAGAATGTTATTTTTTTCAATACGATGGATGTCAGGTATCACCGGAAACGACTTTTCCTGTGAATACTTCAAAAGCAGTTCCGACTCCAGCTTACCGCAATTGACCAGACAGGTATTAAATATCCCCCGGCCGGTATGTGAAATAAGCGTTTCCACGTGGCTGGCCGCCGTATAATTATCGGTTTCGCCATGTTGAGTCATCACGTTACAGATATATATCTTCATAATATCGGTACGCGAAAGCAATGTGTCTTTGACCCCCTGGATCAAAACATTGGGCAAAATACTGGTGAAAAGACTTCCCGGCCCGACAATAATGATATCGGCTTCTTTAATGACTTCCAGCGCTTCCGGGTTCGCTTTTACATCCTGAGGAATAAGCGTGATCCGCTTGATACCTTTTTGCTGCTGATTGATCTTGTCTTCCCCCTCCAATGTCGTTCCATCGACATACTCAGCCCGCAGGCGCACATTGGCGAGACTGGCCGGTATTACCTGCCCGCGAATTGCCAGGACCCGGCTTGATTCTTCGATAGCATCACGGAAGCTCCCCGTGACCTGAGTCATCGCGGTGATGAAAATATTCCCGAAACTGTGGCCTTTAATACCATTGCCCTCCTGAAACCGGTATTGAAAAAGGTCACGCATCAATTGCGGCACTTCCGCCAGAGAAACCAGGCAGTTACGGATATCTCCCGGGGGCAATATGCCGAATTCTTCACGCAAACGGCCGGAGGATCCCCCCTCATCAGCAACCGTAACAATCGCCGAGATGTTCGTCGTATACTCTTTTAATCCTTCAAGGATGCTGGAAAGCCCCGTCCCGCCGCCGATGGTAACGATCTTGGGACCCTTCGAAAGGTATCGTTTCTCATAAATAATATCAATGAGCCCTTTGTCTTTCTTGGGATAAATAACATCAAAAAAACTTTTTGTCAGAGAGACCGTGCCCATGATTACCAGGATCAGCGCCGAAAGAAAAATAATACCGTCAATGATCTTAATCGGGATAATGTCATCCAGAAAAAAACGGATACCGAAAAACACAAGGCATACCGCCCCGCCCAACATCAGGGATATCCAGCGTTTTATCTTTAATCCCGGATAAAACCACTTTATTATTTTTACGATCCTCTCCATCAGACCAGCGACTGTTGCTTCTTAACGGCCGCAACAATATCTTCAGACTGGGCAAAGTTTCTCAGGTTTTGGACAAAGTATTTATCGCGAAGAATCCGTGCTAAAAGAGCGAGTATTTTTAAGTGCAGACCAGCTTCTTTTTGATTGGAAAGAAGCAAGACGATAATATACACGGGCTCGCCGTCTAATGATTCAAATTCGACGCCTTCTGAAGCGATCCCGATGCATAAAACGATATCTTTAATACATTCCAGACGGGCATGCGGCAGGGCAATTCCTCCCCCGATCGCGGTGGATCCCATATCTTCCCGCTGGCTAAGGAACTTAAGTATTTCCCGTTTATGAACTTTATCTATTTTTTTAACGGCGATGAGGTGATCGATCATCGTCGTCAGAATCGCCCGTTTATTCTTGCCTTTAACTCCTAAAACAACACTGTCGGGATCGAAATAGTTCAACAAATCTAACGCCATAAAATCCTAAAGCAGTTAATCCGCCTTCTCCTTTTTTTCATAAAAAGCGAGGGACGGGACTTGAACCCGCAACCTCCACGTTGGCAACGTGAAGCTCTACCGTTGAGCTACCCTCGCAAGCGGCATAGTTTTCATAAAGTCACCAGTGCACCACGTCACCAGCCACCAGCCACCAGCCAGAAATCCAAAAATTATCAATTAACAAAGAACGTGAAAAAAAACCGGCGCTTGCGCCTACGCAGATGATCGCAGACGGAATGTACAGATCATCGCAGATTATAAAACATTTTACTGTTCAAAGAACACTTTTATCATCCAGTCTCTTCCCGCCCCTTAACATTTGGATTCAGCGGAATCCCGATAGATATGTACATATCGGTACGGGAGGTCTACCCCGAAGATTTTCAAAGAAGAGTTTTTTTCTATCCGCTAACCGCTGTCCGATACACGCTCATCGCTATTTACGTGCGGATGGGGAGAGTTGAACTCCCACCCCACAAAGGACAGGATTCTAAGTCCTGCGCGTCTGCCAGTTCCGCCACATCCGCAAGCGGCATAGTCTTTGCAGACTGTTCTGCAAATAGAGCTATTTCACTCAGAGAACACTTTTATCCCTGGAATCCTCATCCTTGAGGATGCCTTTTGCGTTTAGTTCACTTTTCGAGTGTGCGGTAATTCACATGCCGCTTCATGGGGGACTCCGCCCCCTCTGACGCGACACTCCAAGCACTTTCAAAGAAGAGACGCCCTCGTGTCGCTGTCACCCCTGAAGTAACCCACAGAAGAAAAATAATTTTTCTATCCGTGTTGGTCTACCCCGGAGACCTTCAAAGAAGAGATTAATTTTCTATTTCCTTCACGCAGTACGCGTTTCGCGTTACTCGTTACCTGTTTTTCGTGAGCCGCCCGAGGCTCGAACTCGGCACCCTCGGCTTAAAAGGCCGATGCTCTACCAGATGAGCTAGCGGCTCGATCTTCCGTCGTTCGTCGTACGCATATCGTCGTACGTACCGGTATGAAAAACTTCAGAATTCTCTGAGCTCTTTTTCTTTGCTTTCAAGAAGCTTATCCATCTCTTTGGCATACTGATCGGTAAGCTTCTGCAGCTGGTCTTCCAGTTTGAACTTTTCGTCTTCGGAAATTTTTTTCTCTTTTTCCAGCTGCTTGATCCGGTCTTTCCCTTCCCGGCGTACCGTACGGATGGAAACTTTCCCTTCTTCGGCGACTTTCTTGACGATTTTGATCAGCTCCTCCCGGCGTTCCTCCGAAAGAGGCGGCGTGATCAGACGAATAACCTTTCCGTCAACAATAGGCGTAATCCCCAGATCACTCTGCATGACCGCTTTCTCGACCTCCTTGATCGAAGTAGGATCCCAGGGGGTAATAACCAGAAGTTTAGCCTCCGGGACGCTGATCGTTGCCAGATCTTTGATCATTGTCGGCGTACCGTAATAATCAACCCGGATACCTTCGACCATTTTAGGATTAGCCCGGCCGGAACGGACTTCGTGGAACTCCCTGTTGGTCGACTCCACCGATTTTTTCATATTGGCTTCAATTTCTTTGAGCAGTTGTTTTCCTATCATAATCGGCCTCCTTTTCTAACCAATACGCGTTCCGATTTCCGTACCGTTAACGATACTTTTAAGATTGGATGGTTTGGTATAATTAAAGACAATAACCGGAAGCTTATTTTCCATGCACAGAGTGATCGCCGTCGCGTCAATCACTTTCAGCCCCTGGTTCAACACGTCGATATAATTCAATTTCTTATAGAATACGGCTTTCTTGTCCTTCATCGGATCGGTCGAATACACCCCGTCGACCTTGGTCCCTTTTAAAAGAATTTCGGCTCCGATCTCAATGCTCCGTAACGCCGCGGCGGTATCGGTGGTAAAATAGGGATTCCCTGTCCCGGCGACAAAGATAACTACCCGTTTTTTCTCAAGATGCCTCATGGCTTTGCGCCGGATATACGGCTCGGCAATCTGGTTCATCCCGATTGCCGTCATCACCCGGGTAGGGACATCGATCTTCTCCAGGGCATTCTGCAGAGCCAATCCGTTCAACGCGGTTGCCAGCATCCCCATATAGTCGGCAACGGTGCGTTCGATCTGGAAGCCCATTGACTGCCGGCCACCCCGGAAAATATTCCCTCCGCCCACAACCAGAGCGACTTCTATCCCGGTTTCAGCCACAGCCTTTATCTGCCGGGCAAGAGCCGCGCACATGGAACTTTCAATTCCATGTTCTTGATTCTTTAAGAATGCTTCACCGCTTAATTTAAGGAGAATCCGCTTATACTTCTTCTTCATCAACATCGCCTAACGCAAATCGCACAAACCGCTTGATTACCACGTTCTCTCCGGTCTGCGCGATCACTTGCTTCAAATAGTCAGCAATGGTGAGGGAGGCATCTTTTACGAATGTTTGTTCAAGAAGGCACACGTTTTTACAATATTCCTCAGGATGTTCCGCTCTGGCCAGCTCATCTTTGGGCACATCATCTCTGGTGAGATAGCAGGGCCTGGCCGCGGCGACATGCATCGCGATATCCTTGGCAAACTTCTTAAACGCGTCGGTACGCGCCACGAAATCCGTCTCGCAATTGACTTCGACCAAAGCGCCCATATCCTGACTAAAATGGATATAGGCCTCGATCACTCCCTGAGAGACCTGACGTCCTTTGCGTTTTTCCATGATCGATATACCGCGCAGCTTGAGCACCTCCAAAGCCTTGTTGAAGTCGCCTTCGGACTCCTCTAACGCCCGGCGGCATTCATTGATACCCAATGACGTGCTTTCTCTCAACTTTTTTATTTTGTCCAAACTCATACTTATCTCCTCCTCGTATAATCTCGGTGCTTCTCCGGCCCTGATACGTTTACTTTTGACTGTCTTCTACTACTTCCTGAGCCGGTTCTTTCTGCTCCTGATTTGGTTCAGAAGCTGCCTGGGGAGCGTCTTTCGACTGCTTACGAGCCTTAGCGATGGCTTCAATAAGATAGGAAGTAATAGCCCGTACTGACTTGATCGCATCATCATTGCCGGGGATCGGATAGTCAATCGACTCAGGATCCCCATCGGTATCAATCAATGCGATCACGGGAATTGAAAGTTTGTTCGCTTCTCTTACGCAGGCAATTTCCTTTTTCGGGTCTACGATAAAAACGCACTGGGGTAACTGACGCATTTCGCCCACTCCGGAATAGATTTTATCCATCCGGTCAAGCTCCTTACTGAGCTTTACTTTTTCCTTATGCGGCAGTTTATTGAGGCCGCCGGTCTCTTTCTGCTTTTTGAGATTGGTATAGGTCTGAATCCGGGAAAGAATGGTAGGGAAATTGGTTAGAAATCCACCAATCCAGCGTTCGACAATGAACGGCATCTCACACTGGGTCGCCAGTTCACGAATCGTATCGCGCAGCTGCTTTTTGGTCGCGACGAAAAGCATCTTCCCGTCATCTTTAACCATTTCCTCTATAAATTCACGGCTTTTCTCTAATAGATCCGCTGTCTTTTCCAGATCAATAATATAAATATTCTTTTTCTTGCCGAAGATAAACTTCTTCATCCGGGGGTTCCAGTGCTTGCTTAAATGCCCAAAATGCACCCCGTTTTCGAGTAAATTCCTTATTATTTCCGGTAACGCCATAGTCCTCCTTTTTTAAAGAAAAAGTATACCACAATCTTTCCCTGTTGCAACTATTTTATTTTATACGCTTTTTTGAGCTAAAACAGGCCGTTATCCCGCTGTTTTTCGAATTCATCCTGCCGGTCATTATATATTATAATATATATTGCAGGGGCCGGCGGGGATCCGGTTCAGACCAAAAATACGCGACTCAGGCGCGAAACTGCAATTCGTAAAGCTTTTTATAGGTCGTACTGCTTTCCAAAAGCTGCACATGCGTACCTTCTTCGATGATCCGGCCCCGATGCAGCACGACGATACGATCGGCATTCTGCACGGTTGCCAAACGATGAGCAATAACAAAAACAGTCTTCCCCTTCATCAGGTTATCGAAAGCGTCTCGAATCAAGCTTTCTGATTCGGAATCCAGATGGCTGGTCGCCTCATCAAGGATAAGAATCGGGGCTTGTTTGAGGATAGCCCGGGCAATCGAAATCCTCTGTTTCTCACCTCCGGAAAGCCGCACTCCCCGGTCTCCCATTTTCGTTTCAAACTGATCGGGAAATTTACTGATAAACTCATACGCGTGAGCTTTCTTGGCCGCATCGACAATGTCATCGAAATCGGCATCAAGCCTCCCGTAGGCGATATTCTCCCGTATGGTGCCGTTAAAAAGGATCATTTCCTGAGAAACAATAGAGATAAGCTCGCGTAACGGCTTGAGGACGACATCCCTCACGTCAATACCATCAATACATATCCGCCCCTCGTCGACATCGTAAAACCGCGGGATAAGATTCACGAAAGTCGACTTCCCCGCTCCCGAATGCCCCACCAGAGCGATAACCTCATGTCTTTTTACCCGCAAATTCACCCCGGAAAGAGCCTCCTCTTCGGACTCACCGTAACGAAAGGAAACGTTATCAAAGAGGATTTCATTGTCAAATTTCTTTAATTCAAACGCGCCGGGCTTCTCCTGAATAGGATTTTTTTCTTCCAGGACCTCATAAATACGGCTTGAAGCCGAAATGGCCTGCTGGTTGATGGAATGAACATTGGAAAGTTTTTTAAACGGCTTGATCAACGACATAAGCGACCCCAAAAAAAGACCGAACACACCGAACGAAAGCTTCCCGTCAATTACCTCCTTTCCCGCGACCAGGAGAATCCCGATCGCCGCGACCGAACCGACAAACTCCGTAAACGGAGAAAGCATCAGGGTCCGCTTGATTGTCTTTATCATATACTTATAGTATTGCATATTAATTTTCTCAAAACGTTGATTCTCATATTTTTCCCGACAAAACGCTTTGACGATATACGCCCCCTGAATGGTTTCGCTTAAGAGCGAATTCAAATCGGCCATCCGTCGCTGCACCTCAAATGTATCACGCTTTATACGTTTACTGATCTTGATAACGGGAAGCATAATCAGGGGAAATAGTACCAGGGAAATAAACGCCAGCTTCCAGTAAATGAAAAAGACCAGAAACGTAAAGAGCACCACCTGCATCGACTGATAGATCAGGTCCGTCAGGCCATACGAAATAGCCTGCGTAATGAACATCACATCGGTGGTAATCCGCGAGATGAGCTCTCCCGTTCTCTTTTGCGCGTAAAAATCAAGGGGGAGATCATGCAGTTTGGCGTAAATTTTATTCCGGACATCCCGGATGCAGGCCTGTCCGACAATACTCATGAGATAATTCTGCATGAACATCGCGATGCCCTTAGCCAGAAAAAGAAACAGTACCACCACCGCCATTCCCTTTAATATAGTATACGGCGGGATATCATTCAGCTTCCCGATCAATTCCATCAGAAACGGCGGCAATTTTGCCGGGACGACAATGTCCTTATTGGTCAAAACCCGGTCCGATAACGGCACGATCATTCCCAGAGAAACACCGTTTAAAAGGGTGGAGACCCCCATACACAAAGCCGCCAGAAGAAGAATGGGAATATGGGGTTTGACGAATTTAAGCAGTTTTAGATACTCTCGCATAGATAGGGGGAATTCTACCACATAGATTGACATTACTCAAGCTCTTTGCTAAGATACCTTTTCCTTCAAGATGCCTCTGAAAAAACAGGTAAAACCTATCAGAGGCATCTTTAAAGAAAAAGGGTAAAAGAGGACGTTAAAGACTTATGAAAGCGGGAATTATCGGGATAGGAAATCTGGGCTCTATTCACCTGCGCATCTTGCGTCAAATGAAGACGATTAAAAAGATATACCTGGTCGATATCGACCCCGACAAACTTCACGCGCACCCGGAAGAAAAGTTTTCCGACTATACCCAGCTGGCCGGTAAGGTCGACCTGGTCATCATCGCCGTCCCTACCAGCCTGCATTATCTTATCGCCAAATTCTTTCTCTCCCATCACATTCCCGTTCTCGTCGAAAAACCCCTGACGAACAGCCTGAAAGAAGCCCAATCGCTCATCCACATCGCTAAAAAGAAAAAGACCCTGCTTGAAGTCGGACACGTAGAACGGCATAATAACGCGCTGATCTCATCCAGAAAATTCATCTCCTCGCCCCGGTTCATTGAATGCCACCGGCTCAGCCCCTATCCCTGGCGATCCCTGGATATCGGCGTTGTCCTGGACCTCATGATCCATGACCTGGACATCATTCTGGATATCGTCCGGGATAAGGTTAAACGAATCGAAGCCGTAGGGGTACGCGTACTTTCGGACTACGAAGATATCGCCAACGCCCGTCTTACGTTCGCCAAAGGGTGTATCGCCAATATCACCGCGTCACGTATATCCAAGGAAAAACTTCGTAAATTCAGAATGTTTTCTCATAATTCTTATCTCTCTCTGGACTATGCCGATCAGAAAGCCGAGATTTACTACAAAAAGGGGCGTCACATCCAGAAACACGAATTACCGATCGAAAAAGGCGAATCCCTGCATAATGAAGACAAAGGATTCGTCAACGCGGTCAGACGCAAAACCTTTTCCCTTGCTTCCTGCAATAAAGCGATGGACGCTCTGGCTCTCGCCCTGAAAATACAGAAAACAATCGCCAAAACCGTACAATGAAAAAAATCGTATTTGTCGCGGGAGATAAATCGGGAGACCTGTACGCCGCAAGATTAAGCCAGAAATTAAAAGCCTTTTACGGTGACACACTGGAAATTTATTCTTTTGCCGGCGACTCACTCGCCCAACACTCAACACAACTCATCAATCTTGTCGAGCATTCGGTTTCAGGGCTCGTAGAGGTCGTCCGCCATTTCAAAGATATCCTCGCGACGTTTTCCCAAACGGTATATGATATCAACCGCGTCAAACCCGACCTGGTTATCCTGGTCGATTTTCCCGACTTCAACCTGCATCTGGCGAAAAAACTCCACGGACAATTCCGTCTTTTTTACTATATCAGCCCCCAGGTATGGGCCTGGCGCAAAAACCGCATTTATCAGATCAAACGCTATCTGGAAAAAATAATCGTTTTATTCAGATTTGAAGAAAAACTCTACCGCAGGGCAGGCCTGGACGCGGTCTGCTTCGGACATCCTCTCCTGGAGGCAATCCCGCAGAAATTCCAAGCTCCCTCTGCTCGGCAAAAAACCAAAACAATTCTTTTTTTGCCGGGATCGCGACGCAACGAAATAAGAAAACATCTACCGGTCATGATGGCGGCAAAAGAAATCATCGCCCATAGCCTTCCCCACCATACGTTCAAGATCATCCGGCCGGAAAATATCCCTGAGGATTTTTACAGCCGCATTCATCCCGTTTCAATCCCCATTGTCGAACATTCCTACCCCGAACTGTCAGGAGCCGAATTCATCATCGCTTCCTCAGGTACCGCGACGCTTGAAATCGCGATCTTAGGTATTCCGTTTCTCATCATGTACAAAGTAAACTGGCTGACGTGGCTGATTTTGAAAAACATCGTCCACATCCGTTTTATCGGCATGCCCAATATTATCGCTCAAAAAGAAGTCGCCAGAGAATTCATCCAGAACCAGGCGACTGCCGGTAAGATCGCCCGGCATACGATCGAGATGGTCTCCCACCCCCAAAAACTATCTCAGGCCGAAGAAGAACTGAAAACCCTTACCGAACATCTCAAACCCGAAGACGCCCTCACTCAAACCGCGCATTATCTGGGGAGAAGTCTGGGACTCAAACAAAGTCACACGCCACACGACACACGTCACACGTAAGCCTGCTCACACAGGCAGTTTGTCATTTATCACACGTGCTTGTTCTTTTACATGTGACCTTGTGACTTTGTGACCTTGTGACGTGGTTTTTTCCGGGTTTTGACGATGCAGGCGTAGATGATCATAACGGCGGCCGGAGTCATGCCGCTGATACGCAACGCTTCGCCTAACGTCGCGGGCCGGAATTTTTTAAGTTTTTCCCTGATTTCGTGAGAAAGGGAAGGAATCTTTTCGAAACAAAATCCGGCCGGAATTTTAACCTGATCCATATCTTTCAATTCACCCGCGGCACGGGCTTCACGCCTGAAAAAAGTTTCATATTTCACCCGGATCTCTATCTCTCTGGCCAGTACCGGATCGGTAACCTTTTCTTTAAGAGAAGAGGCAATATCCGTGAAAGAAACCTCGGGCCTTTTCAAATATTCAAAAAGGCTGATCTTTTTCCTCTGATCCACCGTTATCATTGTTTTTCGCATCGAACGGATACTTTTCTGCACCGTCTGTTTTCTGGCCTCTACTATTTCTAACTCTTTTTTGTCGGCTAACCCCATGGCGACGGCGGCCTCAAGCAGACGCATGTCCGCGTTTGATTCCCGCAGCCTCAGGCGAAATTCCGAACGGGAGGTAAACATGCGGTACGGTTCGTCGGTTCCGCGTGAGGTCAAATCATCGATTAATACCCCGATCAACGCCTCCTGGCGTCCCAGGATAAACGGCTTCATATTCTTCACGCTCAATGCCGCGTTGATACCGGCAATAAGCCCCTGGGCCGCGGCTTCTTCATATCCGGTCGTACCGTTAACCTGGCCGGCAAAATAGACTCCGTTTACCTTTTTGCTTTCTAAGGTAGGGTAGCATTGCCGGGCATCGATAACCCCATGCTCTATTCCGTATCCGGGACGAATCAGAACGGCATGCCTTAGCCCCGCAATGCTCCGGATAAATTCGGCCTGGACTTCCAAAGGCAACGAGGTGGAAATTCCATTAGGGTAAATCTCAAGAGAATCCCATCCTTCAGGCTCAATAAATATCTGATGCCGGTCTTTATCTTTAAACCGGACGATTTTGTCCTCCAGGGAAGGACAATAGCGTACACCGCGCGAGGTAATCTTTCCTGAATAGAGTGGTGAATATTTGAGATTACGCCGAATAATACGGTGAGTTTTCTCATTGGTATGCGTAATATAACAACTGAGCTGGGCCTCAGGAACCTCCCTGGTATGCCGGGAAAACGGTTCGACATCATACTCAGGCTTCTGCTCAATCATCTCGGTAGTATCGACAGACGCCGCATCAAGACGGGCACAGGTGCCGGTCTTAAAATGCTTCATCTTCATCCCCATTTTTTTTATACTTTTAAACAGGTCGTCACAAGACAGCTCGTACAACCTGCCTCCCGGGAAACTCTCCAGCCCGATATGAATCAGACTCTTTAGAAACGTCCCGGCGCAAACGATCACTTTCTTCGCCCGGATACGATGGCCGAAGTTGGTAACGATTCCGGTTGCTTTTCCGTTTTTAACGAGAATATCCTTTACCTGGCCGGTAAAAATCTCAACGTTCTTCTGCTTTTGAATCAAACCGCGGGCGATGAGAGGATACCGGAAAAGATCCACCTGAGCCCGCGTTGCCCAGACCGCTTTCCCTTTACTTTTATTCAGCCGCCGGTACCCCAACGCGCAGGCATCGGCAAGACGACCGATACAGCCGCCTAAAGCGTCTACTTCACGCACAAGATGTCCTTTAGAAACTCCTCCCACGGCGGGATTACAGGAAAGAGCCCCGATGGCATCGGGATTTAACGTAACAAGCATTACCCCCACGCCCAGCCGGGCTGCCGCATGAGCGGCTTCTATTCCGGCATGACCTGCTCCGATAACAATAATGTCGGGATTCTTCATCATATTCCTTGGCGCCTTGACCGACGAAGGTTTTACCTGTTTTTCTGAATACTTCACCGGCGGCAAAATTACCTCAATTATATATTTGATTTTAAATTAATTCAATGGTAATATATATTGTGGTATATGACCCGTGGAAGTAATATATCTAGTGATTACCCTGGTGGTCTGTTAATGGATGCAAAAAGATATTCACCTTCGTTCTCTCCTTCGGACATCAAAAGATTGGAAGAAGCTTTTCTCGATAACTCCCATCGGAATAAGAAATCTCCCGGTCATCGGAAATTCCCTCACCTCCCTCTGATTATTATTCTTGCCTTGATCCTTGCCCTGATCGCGGTATATTTCAAATTCTCGGTAATCGTGGTCCCCAAAATGTCGCACCCGGAAGTGAGCCTGTTGAATACTCGCTACCTTGAATCCATTTCCCTGATCAGCAAGGAAGGAAAAATCCAGTTTGCGCAAGGAATTATTTACCTGCCGCTTCTGCCGGGAACTCCACAAGGATTCGTGATCGGCATTAAGAAACCTCTGGATCTGGAGAAAAACGATATCTACCTGGAGGGGACCTTCCTGGAAGGGTCCTCGGCAAAGGACTTCGTAAGGGTAAAAGCGATCATCCGCGACGATAAATTCTTCTCCAATGCCGTCTTGCCCCTGGAAACAAAGATAGAAACCGCGACCGACAATCCCGCCGAAAGACTGACCACACTTAAACTTGATTTCAAAAGCGCATCACAACCTCACATGAATCTATCCCGAATCACTCAAATACGATTTGAATTTTACAATCCCCGCAATACACCTGTCTCATTATTAATTAAAGAAATTAAGGTGATGAGAAAGGAGGACGAATGAAAGTTGTATCTATACTCAACCAGAAAGGTGGGTGTGGAAAAACAACAACGGCAGTCAACCTTGCCTACGCGTTAAACAAACAGGGTTATAAAACTCTCTTGATCGATTTTGACCCTCAGGCGCACACAACATTTTCTTTGGGGATCGTCCATGTCCTGGGAGCACCTGACCTGTTGGAGAACTACCTCCAAACTCATGTAACCGGATTCGACCAATTCCTGACCCAGCGTGATCAAAATCTGTTCGTCATTACCTCCTCCATCGGATTAAGCGCAATCGAACACAAACTGTCCTCCCGGGACGATAAGTTGTTTATTCTCTATAAACTGCTCACCCGGTACGCGTCTCAATATGAATACTGCGTTATCGATTGCCCGCCTAATTTAGGCGTATTGACCTTAAACGCTTATTTTTCCTCCAACTACGTCATCGTGCCATTGACCAATTGCGATTTTTCGCTTAAAGGCACCGAAACTCTCAACCAGATCATCGACATGACTCAGGACCTCGTCCCGGCGGCACCGGCTATCTATTATTTATTCACGCAATATGATAAACGGTTTAAATATTCGATAAATTTCCGCGATAAGATCAAGATACTCCTGAAAGAAAAACTGATGAATACGGTCATCCGGACCAACATCAGCCTCCGGGAAGCGGCCGCGGGAGGCCAGACGATTTTTGAATACAAACCGTACGCGCGCGGCGCTCAGGATTACTACGCGTTAGCCCAAGAGCTCAGCAATCTTACCAAAGAGCAAAAATGGACCAGGTTTACACTCAAAGGAAGAAACTATAAGAATGTATACGTGGTGGGAGACTTCAATCAATGGAAGAAATCAGAAATGTTTAAAATGCGCCGCATGGATCCGGAAACCTGGTGCATCAATATCCCGTTGAAAAAGGGAACCTACAGCTATAAATTCTGCGCCGACGAAACCTGGCACGCCGATCCGTTCAACACGACCCAGGAAGACGACTCCTTTGGAGGGAAAAATTCTATCCTGAATATCGACTAATTCTCTTTCCACCGAGGTTACTCCTTAAGGAGAGAAAGAACGCTTTTCATCCGGGACAGGGTCGCCGCCTCACCCCGATGAATGAAATCGGTGATTTTACTGAATTCCGTCCAGCGTAACCCCTCCATGTCCGGATGGATAACAACATCGGCGGCCTGGAGCGCCCGCTCAATGAATTCCCGCTGCATCGTTTCGATACTCCCGAAAATAAAATCAAATATCGTCAGCTTACCAAGGGGGGCTTTACGGTATTCACGGACAATCTCATCGCGCGAAGGCGTAACATTCACCGCGATAATCTTCTTCGCGTAATCGGTCAGCGAAGATACCGGCACCGGGTTTAAAATGCCTCCATCAAGCAGTATCGTATCCTGAAACAATATCGGCTCAACAACCCCCGGCATCGCACAGCTTGCCGCGACCGCTTTATAAATAAGCCCTTCATCAATAATATGCGATTGCCTCCGGAGAAAATCAAAAGTCACTATGCGCAGTTTTATATCGGCATCACAGAACTTTTTGTCCCGGAATACGCTTTTTAAAAAAGCCTCTACTTTCTTCGCCTTAAAAAAACCGCGCAACGGAACAGAAAACAGAGAAAACGGACTAATGCGAAGCAATTTTCCGAACTCAGCCGCATACCGGAGCAATTGATCCTGCGCGTACCCGAAAGCCCACAGGGCCGCAATAAACGCGCCCATACTGGACCCGGCAACAATGTCGATCTCCACCCCTTGCCGGGATAAAACATTCAGAACCCCGATATGAGCATATCCAAACGCTCCTCCCGAACCCAGAACGATTCCGACTGTTTTTTCCCCCAGTTCGCGGGCAATATTTTTCAGAGTCCGGCGGTACCGGTCGGAACCGGCATCGGGCAGATTTAAAGATTCCTCTTGAGCCGGCGGGAGATACCGAACAATATGCAGCTTTCCTTTCTTTTTATCCATGATCTGTTCAATCTGATGGATTACCATCAGTTCTCCCGGCTCCTTCCCGGACAAAAAAAGAACCGTATGGGCAGGATTGATCATCTGGAGAAACCGCTGGTGAACAAAAGACGGCAGGACGTAGAAGACAAAATGGTAGTTCTCCGCCAGATAATTAAACAGCGAGAACACGTTAGACCATCGGGTCAGGGAAGATTCGACACAAAGAATATCCATCGGCTCGGCATGCCGGATACAGGCGGCAACCGTCTCCTCTTCAAACTCCTCACAATTGAGGGAGTTTGCGCCGGCGAGACCTTTTAACGTAAAATTATCCGAAAAAGATATCTCGATACCAATGACCTTTTTACGGGTCTGCTCCCATACGGCAGCGGCGATATCCTCCATAGCGCCGGTCAGGAGCGTTTTATCGGTACAGCCGCAGACGCACACCGCCAGGGACTGGAATATTTTCTTGGGCCGGCCGGCGCGTTTTTTTACCCGTTTAGACAGTATCTGAGAAAAATCCAGCGCAAGAAGGGGATGGCCGCGCAGAAATTTCTGAAAATCATCCTTCTCTATCGCGAGCACAACCGAATGTTCAATCGCCCGTACCGTTACCGAATGGGATTCTTGAGTAAATATCGAAATAATTCCAAACGGCTTACCTTTTTTTATCAATTCGATTTCAACCTCCTCCCCCGCCTCCTGAGTCGCAAACGCCATAAGCCTTCCCCTTACCAGAATATAACAATACCGGCCAGGTTGGCCTTCAGCGTAAACGAGATCCCCGGGAGCGCAGGCAACGCTTTCGGTGAGAGAAAAAAGTTTATCCAGATCTTTGGGCTTAAGCTTGGTAAACGGATGCGTCCGGGCCAGAATTTCTTTAGAGGCTGATTTCATTGTATTGACAGATTCGTTTATAGGTTTGGGAAAAAGGCCTGAGCGTCCTTTGAAAGGCGGAGAAATCAACATGAGCCAATCCGAACCGATGGGCGAATCCCTTATCCCACTCGAAATTATCCAGCAGAGACCACCAAAAATAACCGCGGATATCCACTCCGCTGTTTAACGCCCGGGCCACGGCCCCGATATGACCGGTAAGGAACTTACGGTAGGCATCGTCACTTCTCTGGCACGTGCCGTTTTCGGTAACCATAATCGGCAGATGATACCGGGAAAACACCTCACAGAGTACCCGATAGAAGCTCTCCGGACTCATTCGCCAGCCCAGAGTATTGGTCGGCTCGTGATGATGAGGGCGCCGGCATTCTTTCCCGAACAAGGAAAAAGAAGGATACACGTATTCCCGGCAATAGTAATTGACGCCGATAAAATCGAGCACCTTTTTCCTGACACAGCGATCGAGAAAATCATAGTTAAACGCGTCCCGGCGCATACGGGCAACCGCTGAGGAAAAGATCCCCCCCCGATACCGACAGCCGCAAAAATGTCTCAGGTGTTTAGCCAAAGACACCTGAGGATCACCCGGCACAAGCCGTTTGATTTCTTCATACCCGTGCCGGTAGGCAGAAAACAGATTACGCATCGCTTTCCGGCCCTGCCGCAGGGAACGGATTCCCGGAGGCCACAGCCCCTGAATGAAGCCGTTATAGACATACACCATCGGTTCGTTCAGAACAATCCAGAACCGCACGCGGCCACCAAAGGTTCTGACAACTTTATTCACATATCTTAAGAAAAATTCGACATTGGATGATTCAACCCAGCCTCCTTTCTCGCTGAACCACAACGGATTGGTAAAATGATGCAGGGTAAGAACGGGAACAAGACCGTTCGCTTCTACGCTGTCTAATACAGCGCGATAATGACGCAGTTCTTCTTCATTAAACCGATCGGGAACCGGATGGATACGGGCCCATTCCAGAGAAAAACGAAACGCGTTCTGGCTTAAACTTTTCGCCAGGGCAACATCTTCCCGATATAAATGATAATGCCGGCAGGCCGCGCCTGCCGGCTCAAGATCCCTCTCTTTTTCCCACTGATACCAGTCAGTAGTGAAATTATTCCCTTCGGTCTGATAGCTGGAGATACTCGACCCCCACAGAAAATCGCAAGGGAACGTAAACCGCATTGAGTTTCAGGATTTCGTAAGAATTTCCAACGCCTTGTCGTTATTGTCGGCGGAAAAAATGATCGAGGCGTTATCCTGCGAACTGGATGTTGATCCGTAAATGTATTTCAAATCCACCCCGGCATTTTTCAGTTTCAGGGATAATCCGCACAACTCACCCACTTTATCCGGCATCTCCACAATCACAACTTCCTTGGTTTCGACCGTACAGCCGATGTTTTTGAGAATCTCGGTCGCCTTGGCATTATCGGAAGCGATGACTCTGAAATACGCCGTATCTTCCACGACATAGGCGGAAACCGCCCGGATATTGATCCCCTGATCACGCAGGCTTTCTGAGATCTCCTCCAGTTTGCCGACTTCGTTTTTCGCCGTTACGAATAATTCTTCACTTTTAATCGCCTTCATACCCCTACCTCCTTTGGTTCTTCCGATAATCGTCGTAATCCCTACGACAATTATCTCGAGTCACAAAGTCACATAGTCACACTTTGAAGATACGAAATTTTTCTCTCCACGTATGACCTTGTGACGCCCCGCTCCGTAATATTTTTATACAGCGGGGTCCCGCTATATATGTACATATCGGTGCGGGATGTGTCGTGTGACCTTCATTATCATTCTAACAGTTTCCGTGCGCCGTCCTTCGACAAGGCTTTCTTGAAATCATCAAAATCGATAAACACCGCCCGGGGATGCTGGGCCTGGAATCTCGCCAGGACACCGGAATCCACCCGGCGCCGGAAGCCCACATATTTAAAAAACGCTTTGCACTCCGGGCACGAGGCCGCCTCGACCTTAAGGCCGATAGCGTGACACCGGTAACATTCAGCCGAAAGCTCCCCTAATACCAAAAGATGCTGCTCAATATCTTTGGTATCGATCTTTTGCCAGACACGCAGGAAATTCATTATTTCTTCTGTTTCTTATAAAACTTCTGAATCGCGGTATACACCTGCTGAGGGGTGTCGACGACGTCGAACAGGACAAGGTCCTTTTTGATCAATGTTCCTTTTTCCAACAGCATATTATACAGCCAATCGATGAGACCGGCCCAGAATTTTTTATTTACCAGGACGATCGGAAACGGCTTGATACGATCGGTTTGAACCAGAGCTAATCCTTCAAAGAGTTCATCAAGCGTGCCGAATCCTCCCGGAAAAACCACAAAGGCCCGGGAATATTTGGCGAACATTACTTTGCGGATAAAAAAATAACGGAATTCCAGAAGATAATTGATATACGGATTGGTTGTCTGCTGCTCAGGGATAAGGATATTCAGTCCGATCGACCGTTTCGATCCGTACTTGGGAATAAACGCACCGCGGTTAGCCGCCTCCATAATGCCGGGGCCGGCGCCGGTGATGATCTGAAATTTCTTCTCAGCAAGCAATTTCGCGGTTCTATAGGCGTTTTTATAATCGGGATGGCCTTCGGGAGTACGCTTGGAACCGAAAATCGCCACGCCCTTCTTTACCGGAGACAGCCCTTCGAAACCTTCAACAAATTCGCTCATAATCCGGAAAACGCGCCAGGTATCCTGTTTAATCAGATCGTACTCATAATCCTTCATCGGGTTTCTCCTTGGGTTTAAATCACCAGTTTTGCTGCGATATCGCTTATAACGGGAATACGGGCGGGTTTGCCGGTCAAAGAGGCATAAATCCCGATTAGAGACAGGATAAAGAACAACAGAGACCCTATCTTAGAGAAAAAACTTCCGAATAGCACCGCCAGAAAAACAAAGATAATCTCACCGACAAAAATTACCAGACCCTGCCGGGCGTGATGATGCGCGAATTTATTGTTCTTTTTAAAGAGAAACACGAATATCCATAAGAAAAAAATGTAGGAAAGCGCGCCTAATCCCGCTCCTTCCCGTATTTCCTTATCCGAAAATTTCATTTGTGACATACCCTGCCTCCTTCTTATTTCTTATTATTTTATATCGGGATTATCTCCTATCTTCAGCTTATTATACCTGAAATTCATATTGCCGCAAGAAAAAGTGCTTACGCACGTCACACGACACATCCCGCACCGATATGTACATATATAGCGGGACCCCGCTGTATAAAAATATTACGGAGTGGGGCGTCACAAGTCACACGTGAAATATATATGAGAAGGCGAAAGACGACCATTCCCTTCGGTCACTCGCCTGCCTGCCGGCGAGGCAGGGACGAGGGACGATAAAAAGAGAATTGAGCAATGTTGGGATTCTTATTTTTGTATCCTTCATTGCTAATTGACCATTGTTCATTTTTTCTCTAAACGCTATTCGCTAGACATTATGCTAGAAGCTCCGCCCCCTCTGACGTGACACTCGAAGCATTCCCACCTAAGAGACACGCCCTCGTGTCACTGTCACCCCTGTAGTAATATCGCAGAAGTAAATTTTATCCCCTTCCTCACACCTCGTAGGTGTGATTTTAGGTTTTCTTACCTCTCTGGCAACCTCGTAGGTTGACCGGTTATCCACGTAAAATCCGCGTTTAGATCCCCGGCAATCCGCTTCTATTACTTGAAAAGGCAAAAAAATACCCCTGGAAACCGTAATTCCCAGGGGTATTTGAATTCTAACCTTAGGTTAGAACGTAACTTTCATGGAAGCGACAGCCTGACTTGCCGTACTGTCATTTGCTTCGTTAAACGCACTACCCGGCATAAAGAAATCCACATCCAACCCGAGCTGTACATCTTCGGTATAATCATACCGTAAACCGAAATCCAATTCGTTACCGGCGCTCTTGTTAGAATCCATAGCGTAGGTATCGAAATTGTTGGTAAACGTGGTCAACTCATCGACCAACCGCAGATAGACATACCGTAACGTCGCGGTCAGGTCTTCTCTGGGTTTAGCCGTTAAGGTTAACCCGTAGCACTGAATGTTCATGTTAGGAAATAACGCATTGACAATATGCGCCGGAGTGAGATCTTCATACATCGGATCCCAGTTTCTTGAGAAATAGGCCCAATCCACACCGATTGTCGGAACCCAGGCTACATCAAGGAACGCGTAGTTTACCCCGACCATAGCGGCGACATCGGAAGAATGTTCTCCATCGGCTCTGATTCCGCCACCGACGCCTTTTTTGGTCTGATAGGCGAATTCACCGACGACCGTCATCGCATCCAGAGGATTTAATACCCAGCGGGTACCGATGACATTGGTGATATCTTTTCCAGCGTTCTTTCTCTGATCGTTCTTGGTGACGAAATAGAGATCTCCGGTCATGTTCGCATCGAAATCATAACCTAAATTAACAAACGTCGTATTGGTGTCGTCAATTAGTGTGCGGGCTCCTTCTGTATCTTTAATATGTCCGACAGTAATTGTCAGCGGTGCCAAATCAACGATACCGACAAGAGCATCAAATGCCTTACGAGCGCTGAAATCATCCAGACCGGTCATCGATAGCTGACCACCGGCATTGGTTCCGGTAGAACCGGTATACGGGTTAAATGAATTGGTATACGGATCACCAATGATCATGCCGCCGCCTAATTTGATCTCCTGACGACCGATCTTTAATGTGACCGGATAGCCTAAGAAATCTTTTAACGTAACATAGGCCAGATCAAGATCGATATCGGTATTCTGATCACTTCCTCCACCGATCCCGTCAATCGTACCCCAGATCCTCTCATTGAGCAGACGTAAGGTCACCATGACATCTTCGGTCAGATCGGCATCGAACTGCAGACGGATGATGCTTAAACCAACATCATAGGCGTCATTTACGTTTCCGCCGTCATCTCTACCGAAATCGAAATCTCCCCGATGAATTCCGTAAGCAGAAATATCTCCGCTTACTTTAATATTCTCTACCGCAGCAAAGCTACTCGCCGCCATTGACAGGCAGAAGATTGCTGCAAGAATAATAAGCTTTCTTGCCATACTTTCATACCTCCTTTCTAAGGTATACGATCTTTGTATTTAAACAAGGTCATTAAAGCCTTGAAAGTCTCTAACCCATCTATAGTTATATCACCCCCATTGTTCGACAATTTCCGGTATGCACTTATAGGTCTGCTTCTTTCCTCACCTCCTTTCTTTCCGGGATTGAAACTGTCTGTGGATGGTATAACCTCTGTTAAAGGCTACATGTTCCCCATCTATGTATTCAAAGAACAAAATACTATACTATATTATAACTAATTTAATTTTAGGAAATATTCGTTATATTGTCAAGATATTTTTTACCCCCCAACCGCTATCTATGGGTAAAACAGTCCCCGGCCCGCTATATATTGAGGAGGCGACTGTTTTTTTCTACCTGCGAATTTCTCCCAAGAAAACGCTTCCTCTTCTCTCGTTAAGCCCGTACTCGCGTTATCCGCCACAGGCGGATTTCCCGTTGTCCCGTTTTTTAGAACGGGTACACGGGCGAACTGTGAGAAGCGTCCCCGGGCCGAATCGAACGGCCACATCAGGCTTAGGAGGCCTGCGCTCTATCCGTTTGAGCTACGGGGACAAACCACGTCACATAGACACATAGTCACAGGGTCACACGTATTGGAAACCAATATGTCCCACATGTGACGTGTGTCGTGTGACATGTGACTCTATAGAATGATTAAAACTTAATAAGTGAGTAGACGGGGTATCGATCCAGTTTTCTGCGGCCGCCCAATCCTTCTAATTCGATGAGAAAAAGGATCCCGACGATTTTTCCTTTTAACTTTTCCGAAAGTTTGACCAGCGCCCGGGCCGTACCCCCGGTTGCCAGAAGATCATCCAGAACCAGAACCCGCGATCCCGGCTTAAAGGCGTCACGATGGATCTGTAACGAATCCTCGCCGTACTCCAGAGCGTACGTATGGGTGTACGTTTCGGCGGGAAGCTTGCCGGGTTTACGTACCGGGACAAACCCGCATTTTAACTTATACGCCAGAGCTCCGCCGAAAATGAATCCCCGCGCTTCGGCGGCAACAATATATTCAATGCGTTTGCCTTTGAGCATCGCCGCCATCTTATCCACTGCCGATTTAAACGACTTGGGATCATTGAGCAGCGTAGTAATATCTTTAAACATAATCCCTTTCTTGGGAAAATCGGGAATGGTGCGTATGATACTGGATAGCCTTTTTACCATCGTCATATTAGCTCTCCAAATCCTGCTTCTGTTGTTCCAACGCGTATTTCTTTAATTTCTTAAGCGCCGCCTCTTCGATCTGCCTCACTCTTTCCCGGGATACTTTGAGCACCTTGGATACCTCCGCCAGGGTATGAGTTTTCGCGTCGGTAATGCCAAACCTCAGATCCAGGACTTTCCTTTCCCGGTCGTTGACGATATCGAGCAGCTTCATCACGTGTTCATGCTGGAAGAATTTATTCACTTCACTTTCAGTATCGGCATACCCGGTAGCATGAATAAAATCGCCCAGTTCCGATTCCCCGTCTTTTCCGATCGGCGTCTCAAGCGAAGCTTTCTTCGTTCGCCACATTTCGATTTCATGAACCTTCTCCACCGGCAGCTTCATGCGTTTGGCGATTTCAGACGGAGTCGGTTCCCGCTTGACTTTTTGACGCAGTTTTTCCATCGTCTTTTTGTATTTGGCGATAAGTTCGCTCATGTAAACGGGAATACGGATGGTTTTCCCCTGGTCGATAAGTGCCCGGGTAATGCCCTGGCGGATCCACCAGGCGGCGTAGGTCGAGAAACGATATCCTTTTTTTACGTTAAACTTATCGATCGACTTCATCAGCCCGATATTTCCCTCGGCAATCAAGTCCATAAGCGGCAGAGAAAACCGGGAATAATGTTTGGCAATATTGACGACAAGTTTCAGATTCGAATTAATAAGCTTGCGCCGGGCAGCCTTATTGCCCCGCTTGGCTTTAATGATCAGATCGACTTCTTCCTTCTTGGTAAGAACCGGAATGCCCTTGATTCTTTCCAGATAGGCTTTTATGGCTTCCATAGCTTAGGAGTTTTCTCCTTTAGGCGCCCTTTCGAACATACAGGGACGCCGGACACAAAGATATTAACGCTTCTTTTTCTTCAGCGGTCTTCTTTTTTTGGCCGCCTTGGGTTTTGCTTTCTTCGTTTTTTTCTTCGCTTTTTTCTTCGCCTGGTTCTCCTTGAGTACCGCCTGAGCCGCGGAAAGGCGCGCGATGGGAATGCGGAACGGCGAGCAGCTTACGTAATTCAATCCCACTTTGTGACAGAATTCCACCGAATCAGGGTCTCCGCCGTGTTCGCCGCAAATACCGACTTTGAGATCACGCCGTACACCGCGACCTAATTCAGTTGCCATCTCAACCAGCTTACCGACGCCGTTTATATCTAACGATTGAAACGGATCAGCGTTGTAAATGCCGTTTTTCACGTAATCCACCAGAAACCGCCCGGCGTCGTCACGGGAAAAACCACACCCCATCTGGGTAAGATCATTAGTTCCAAATGAGAAAAATTCAGCCAGGGAAGCTATTTCATCAGCCGTAAGTGCCGCGCGAGGGACTTCGATCATTGTTCCGATCTTTACCTCGAAGGGAAGCTTTTTCAATTTGCGTTTCGTTTTTACGGTTTCAATTGTCTGAACAATCAATTCCTTCTGCATGTCGAACTCTTTGACGTTCCCCACAAGAGGGACCATGATTTCCGGTTTCACCTTTATCCCCCGGGCGCGTACATGCAGGGCTGCTTCGATAATACCCTGGGTTTGCATCTCGGTGATCTCCGGATAGGTAATCCCCAACCGGCAGCCGCGATGTCCCAGCATCGGATTAAACTCATTGAGCGATTCCACCGTCTGTTTGACGCGACGATAATCGATACCCAGCGCCCGCGCCAGATTCTTCTGCCCCCGGTCGTCATGCGGCAGGAATTCATGCAAAGGCGGATCAAGCAAACGGATGGTACAGGGATACCCTTTTAACGCTTTGAATATCCCTTCAAAATCACTGCGCTGCAGGGGAAGCAATTCACTTAAAGCCTGCATATATTGCCGCATGGGATCTTTTAACTGTTCTTCCAATGCGGCGCGTTCGCCGGAATCACGCGCGATGGAGATAGAATCACGTAATCGTTTCACCTCCGGCGCGACCAGGATCATTTTTCGAAACGAAACGATCCGGTCCCCTTCGAAAAACATATGTTCGGTACGGCACAAGCCGATACCTTCAGCCCCAAACTGGATGGCATTTTTCGTGTCTTCGGGTGTGTCGGCATTGGTCCGGACCCCCAATTTCCTCACATCATCGGCCCATTTCATCAACGTTCCGAACGGTCCGGTCATCTTCGGCGGAATCGTATTGATCTGATCCAGATAGACAATCCCTTTGCTTCCGTTAAGAGAAATCCAGTCTCCTTCCCGGATAACGGTACTGCCGGCATTCATCTGTTTATGGCCCTCATCAATAGCGATATCTCCGGCGCCGGCAACGCAACATTTTCCCATGCCGCGGGCAACAACGGCAGCGTGAGAAGTCATTCCGCCCCGCGCGGTAAGAATCCCCTTGGCCGCGTGCATTCCTCTGATATCTTCGGGAGAAGTCTCAAGTCTGCATAAGATAACGTCTTTCCCCTTTTCCGTCCAGACCTCCGCGTCTTTCGCGGTAAATACCGCCTGCCCCACGGCGGCGCCGGGTGAGGCCGGAAGGCCGGATGAAGAGAAGACCGTCGCTTTTTTCTCCTGCGCTGTATCGAACATAGGATGCAGCAATTGATCGATCTGTTCCGGCTTGATCCTTAAAATCGCCGTGGTCTTGTTGATCAATCTTTCCTCAACCATATCCACCGCGATTTTCAGTGCCGCCTGAGCCGTTCTCTTACCGACCCGCGTCTGTAACATATACAGTGTGCCTTTTTCGATCGTAAATTCGAAATCCTGCATATCCAGATAATGTTTTTCCAGCTGCTGGCGAATGTCTTCCAGTTCCTGATAAATATGCGGATTCTGCTTCTTAAGTTCTTTAATCGGCAACGGAGTCCTGATCCCGGCAACAACATCTTCCCCCTGCGCGTTCATCAGAAACTCACCGTATAACTGATTGTCCCCGGTTGAAGGATTTCGGGTAAACCCGACCCCGGTACCGGAATCATACCCCATGTTTCCAAAAACCATAGTCTGAACATTGACCGCGGTACCAATCAACCCTTTGATCTTATTGATCTCACGATAGGCAACAGCCCGATCGTTATTCCAGGAGCCGAATACCGCATCGATAGCATGCCACATTTGAACGATCGGGTCCTGGGGGAAGTTCTCGCGAGTATGCTGTTTATATACCTTCTTATATTTTTCGACAAGTTTTTTCAGATCGTCCAGCTCAAGCGCCGTATCGGGAACGGCACGGTTAAGAGCTTCCTGTCTTAGTCCTTGAGCATTTTCAATATTCTTCTTCTTGGCGATCGACCGCTTGACTTCTTCCAATTGGTGCTCAAACGAATGATGCGGCACGCCCATGGCAACATCACCGAACATCTGGATAAACCGGCGGTATGAATCCCAGGCGAAACGGGGATTGTTCGTAAGCCAGCTTAACCCTTCGACAACGTCATCGTTTAAGCCCAGGTTAAGAATCGTATCCATCATCCCCGGCATGGAAACCGCAGCGCCGGAACGGACCGAGACCAGAAGCGGATTGGTCTTATCGCCGAATTTCTTCTTCGTCGCCTTCTCCAGTTTACGCAGGTTCAGTTCAACCTGCGGTTTTAAATCTTTAGGGTATTTACGGTTATTTTCATAAAACAGTTTACATACCTCCGTCGTAATCGTAAATCCGGGCGGGACAGGCAGTCCGATACTGGACATCTCCGCCAGGTTCGCACCTTTGCCGCCTAAAAGCATCTTCAGTGTCGTGTCTCCATCGGATTTACCTTGACTGAAAAAATACACCATTTTCTTAGCCATACTTACATGCCTCCTTTCACCACCGTGTTTCTCATAGAGAGTCTTTTAATTGTCCTATATAGTTGCCGATCTGAGCGATGTCTATACGTTCCTGCTGCATCGTATCACGATTGCGAATCGTCACTTTGTGATCCGATAAACTATCGACATCAACCGTCGCGCAGAAAGGGGTCCCGATCTCATCCTGCCGGCGGTATAACTTACCGATCGCCCCGGTATCGTCATAGAGGGCCGGCATCTGTTCTTTTATATCATAAAAAATATTTTTTGCAAGTTCTACAATCTCACCGCGATTTTTAAGAAGGGGAAAGATCGCCAGGGTATAGGGGGCCATATGGGGTTTAAGCCGCATTACGACTCTCTTCTTCCCCTTCACTTCTTCCTCGGCATAGGCATCACAGAGGACGGCGAAAAAAGTGCGGTCGACTCCCGCCGAAGGCTCGATGACGTACGGAATGAACTTCTTCTTTTGCCCATCATCGAAATAAGACAAATCTTTCCTGCTGACTTCCGAATGCCGGGTGAGGTCGTAATCTCCCCGGTTGGCAATCCCCTCCAGCTCACTCCATCCGAACGGGAAAAGATATTCTATATCGGTGCATCCTTTGGCATAATGCGCCAGCTCATCGGACGAATGTTCCCTGAGACGTAAATTCTCTCCGGTTAAGCCGATGACCTCGGTATAAAACCGAAACCGCTCCCCGACCCACCGGCGATAAAAATCATCGGCGGTTTCGGGATGGACGAAATACTCTATCTCCATCTGCTCGAATTCCTTCATGCGGAAGATATAACTGCCCGTGGTCACTTCGTTCCGGAACGCTTTACCAATCTGGGCGATCCCCAGCGGCAGTTTCTTATGGTAGGTATTCATCACGTTCAGATAATTGGCGAAGATCCCCTGCGCGGTTTCCGGACGTAAGTACGCGTATTGCGGATCGTCTTCGGTCGCGCTCACATTGGTCTTGAGCATAAGATTGAATTTGCGCGGTTTGCTTTCTGCTGTATCGATCTGGGATTCGCAGGCGGGACAACGATAGAGCTCCTGGCTTATCTTTTCTATCTTATCAATACGGAACCTTTTTTTGCATTTCGGACAATCAACCAGATAATCGGCAAACCCTTCCAGGTGGCCGGAGGCAACAAAAACATCCTCGTGCATAACGATTGCCGAATCCATGCCCAGAATATCTTCCCGTTTCTCAACATACTCTTTCCACCAGATATCCTTGATTTTCCTCTTGATCACCGCCCCCAGAGGACCATAGTCCCAGAAGCTGGAAAGTCCGCCGTAAATCTCAGACCCCTGAAAAATAAACCCGCGCCGGCGGCAAAGCGATACAATCTGATTGAATCTTTCTTCCTGCATAAGGAGTTCTATTATATCCCAAAAACTGTTTTTTTATAGATGTTTTTGTATTTTTTTCAGTGTTTCTTCGTTTACCGCAAAGCTCTGGGCCGGGGACGGAAAGGATTCTTCTTTCACCGCTTTGATATACGCCTCTGCCGCCGCGGTGACCGCTTGGCCCATATCAGCAAATACCCGGGTAAACCGGGGCCTCTTTCCCGGATACAACCCCAGAAGATCATACAAAACCAGAACCTGTCCATCGCACCCTTCCCCCGCGCCGATGCCGATGGTGGGAATCCGCAGAGACTCAGTCAAGATCCGCGAAATTTCCCGGGGAATACATTCCAGCACAATACTGAACACGCCCAGCTTCTCCAGGAGGAGCGCCTGCTCTTTTAACCGCACGGCCGAAGCGAAGTCCTTACCCTGAACGCGGAACCCTCCTAATTGATCGACGGTCTGAGGCGTCAGACCAATATGCCCCATTACCGCGATACCGGCCGAAACCAGGTCTTCGGTCACCTCCGGACAATGCTCAAACCATTCGATTTTTACCGCATCGGCCCCGGCCTCCTCGATCAACATCCGCGCCTGCTCTTTAGCTTTGGCCGGATCAATCTGATACGATTCATAGGGCATGTCGACTACCAGGAGCGTATCTTTCACCCCCCGGCGTACCGCCTGGGTATGCGTAAGGATTTCGCTGAAGCTCAGCTCTTTGGTCTTCTCCATCCCCAGAATCACATTCGCCAGCGAATCTCCTACCAGAATAATATCCAGTCCCGCCGCATCAAGGATACGGGCAAAGGAGTAATCATAGCAGGTCAACATCGTAATCTTTTCCTTCTGTTTTCTGGCAATAATACGGTTGATCTTATCGGAATTCATATATCCGCCTCCCCTTTTCATCTTCGGCAATTACATATATCCGCAGGGTCGTAACCTGCCGAGAAAAAAAATCCCGGATTTTGTCCAATCCCATAACAAAAAACGCCGTCGCAAGACTGTCGGCGGTCGTCACGTTATGCGCCACCACGCTCACACTGACGATATCGGTCTGTACCGGATACCCGCTGAAAGGATCGATCAGATGAGAATACGTCTGTCCCCGATATTCAAAAAACTGTTCATAGTCACCGGAGGTAGCGATAGCTTCATCTTCCAGGGCAACAGGAAACAGTATCTTTTCCGGCTCCCGCGGATCCTTCACTCCCACCTTCCAGGCCTTGTTTTTCTCCCGTCCCAGACAATACAAATCTCCTCCGGCATTTATAATCGCCGCATCAATTCCCGCCGCCTGTAAGCGGCGTATCGTTTTATCAACCATATAGCCTTTGGCTATCCCCCCCGGATCGATCCGCATACCCGCGGCGGTTAATGTAACAGCCTTCCGTTGGAAATCAATACGAATATCCTCCATCGTCCCGGAATCTCTCGCCGCCTGGATCTGCTGGCGATCTTCGAAAAAATCTCTATCTTGTTCATTTATCCGCTCTTTCCAGAGATCGTACAATCTTCCCTTACTGATATCGAAATAACCCTCCGTGAGATCATACACAGCCAGGGACAACTTGAGTAATTCGATAGTCTCGGAATCGACCTCAACCGGTTCGCCCCTTGAGTGATTGATACGATATATGTCCGAACCTTCCCGATACGGATCAAAAAGAACTCCCAGCCGGCTGAACTCATCCCGTACCAGATTTGAAGCGTCGGCAGAAGGAGAAACGACACTGATAAACGTCCCGGCGGCGATGAAGGTATCGCGGTATATTTTCTGCGACAGCGGCTGGCATCCGGCAAGCAACACACTCGTTATAATAACTATTTTCTTAACCATCGCAACAACGTATGCTTCGAAAAACAATTGACCACATCGTCACCCTCAAGCCACCCCCGCCGGGCGACGGAAACCCCTAATTTCATATTGGCAAGCTGATCCAGCGAATGACTGTCAGTTCCCAGCGCAATCTTCACGCCCGCCTGTTTCGCCTGACGGCAATGGA
>CAZABB010000014.1:0-46127 GCA_964483625.1 uncultured Planctomycetia bacterium
ATGGTATAAGATTGGGTGTGGTTCATGATACAAAAGCTCCTTTCATGGCAAAAAGCGTTATTTTGAGTAAGTATCCATTCTACAACAAGTTAGGCAAGTTTACCCCGTTAGAAATAATAACATTTCTAACGGGGTTTACCTACCTTAAAAACCGGTCGCATATTAACTGCACCCCGCTAAACAGCATATAGCCCTTTCCGGGCTTAAAACCCCTCAAAAATTCTCATTATTTTAAGGCGTATTTCAGGCTATTTTGGCACCCTTGGGTTTCAAGGGCAAAAGCGGAGCCTTGCTCCGGATCCTCGGAATCCGTCGAAATCAGGCGTATTCTGGCGTGGTTTCTGATGGTTTTATGGACTTCTATGCGGAATTCATAGCGAATCGAGCCGCAGTCAGACGTCTGCCCGGGGAGGGTTAATTAAGAAAATAATGCGTAATGAGCGGCAGAGAGTAGATAATATAAAAATGTGAACATTAACCAAAAGGAGGAAGTATTATGGCAAATGAAAAGTACACATCAATCGTAAAACTTGATTTTCAGTACGCACACAGGTTTATGAATTGGCCGTGCGAAGCAAAGATGCTACACGGGCATTCGGGGCTTGTAACGATTGAACTTGAAGACACCGTAGACCCGGTAACTGGATTTGCACACGCTTGTAAAGAGGGATTCAAAAAAGCATGGGAAGTTTGTGATCATTTTCACCACGCGACGATGTTTCAAGAAGGGGATCCGCTTCTTGATGCAGTTCTTGCGGTATACAAAAAGGAAGGCATTACGAACGACCCAGAGCATTGTGTCCCTCTTAAAAAGATAGACCATCCACTTGCTTGGTCATATCCGGAATACAGAATAGTTGTGACCAAAAAAGTCACTACGTGCGAAAATTGGTGCGAACTTTTATATGAGCTTCTTAAAGACAAGATGCCAATCAAAAAAATCACTTTTCGCTCATCTTCTATGAATTGCGCATCAAAAGTGTTTAAGTAAAAAAAGCTATATTAGTAACACCCACCGGTTTATCCGGTGGGTGTTCTTTTAGTAATAAGCTTTTTATACAGCTTATCTGCTTCCTCGCTCAAACACTACCTTTTAAACCCATCCAAAAAGTTGTGAAAATCGTCCTCTTGGGGGAGCTTGCATTTTTAACCCTCTGTGATATATATAAGGGTAGTACAGAGGGTTTTATTTTGTATAGGATAGCAGTCAAAAGAGGAGTTTTTTATTGCCATGAAGCGGAATCCGATTGTTTTTAGACTTCAGATATTTTTATTTACTTTTGCGGCGGCATTGGTTACTGGCACGGTCGGATTTATGTTTACCGAAAATTTAAGCTTTGGCGATGCTTTTTATTTCTGTATCGTTACCATGTCAACCGTCGGCTATGGAGATGTTCATCCAACATCAGTGCCCAGTAAAATATTAGCTATCTTTATCATTTTTGCCGGGGTGGGAACCTTCCTGGGCGTCATAGGAAACGCGACGGAATTGATGCTTTTTAAAAGAGAGAAAAAAAGCCGTGTAGAAAAAGTAAATATGGTAGTGGGATTGTTTTTTAGTGAAGTCGGCACAAAGCTTTTGGCGGCTTTTTCCAACGCGGACAGGAATATAGAGAATATGAGAAAAAATTTTTTACTTGATAATTCAAGTTCGGAAATAAAATTCAGGATGCTGAATGAGGTGTTAAAAAAATATAAAGGTGATATCGCGATAGAAAATATCGACATGAAATGTTTGAGGGGTATGTTAAAAGAGCATAAGGATTTTCTACTGCGTCTTTTAGAAAATCCCAATCTCCTGGATAGCCAGTCATTCACTCAAGTCCTTTGGGCTGTATTCCATTTATCTGATGAATTGAATTACCGCGGTGATTTTAAGGATCTCCCGGACACAGATAAGAAACATCTTGTGGGAGACATGAATCGAGTATATAGTAATTTGGTCTTTCAATGGGTAGAATATATGCATCACCTGAAGGAGAAATACCCGTATCTGTTTTCTTTGGCAGTGAGAACAAATCCTTTTGATACACAAGCCAGTGCGGTCGTAAAAAAATAGAAGGAGGGTCCATGTTGAGATTGGTAGAGAAGTTCGAAAAATACATGACAATCACTCTTATTTTTCTTATGGTGATCGTTATATTTTTTGGATTAGTGGATTTGATCGTGCTTATCGTGAAAGATTTAATGGGGTCTCCGCGTTTTCTTTTAGATGTCACCAAGCTCCTTGAAATCTTTGGCAGCTTTTTTATGATTTTAATAGGGCTTGAACTTCTGGAGACGATTAAAACATATCTTTCCAAAGAGCAGATCCATGTCGAGATAGTGTTTCTTGTAGCTATGATCGCGATCGCCCGGAAAGTAATAATCCTTGATGTAAAGAAACTTCTTCCCATGACCCTTGTGGGGATAGCTGTGATCATTATAACTCTTGCGGCGGGATATTTTCTTGTCCGATATTCGCATATTAAATTTCCTAAAAAAAATATTAGCAATTAACATCTCCTGAGAAAAAGGCGACTGTTTTGATATAGGATCTCTTGAGAAGGTTTTTTATTTTTAATGCATTCACGCCAAAAAAGGAGGATCACTATGGAACAGCAGGAAATCGGAAAAGTGGATCATTTCTTTAATAAGATCTCGGTCGGGATGATCGTATTAAGCGGTGAGTTGAAAGTCGCGGATACGATCCATATCAAAGGGAAACAGACGGATTTCTCGCAAAAAGTCGAGTCGATGCGGATCGAGTACGATAACGTGACCGAAGCAAAAGCCGGCGATAAGGTCGGAATAAAGGTCGATCAGCCGGTCCATGCCAACGATACCGTATATAAGGTAACCGAAGACCATTGACCATTGACCATAGATTATCGACTATTTTATTTCTTCCCATAACCAAATACTGTGGTACAATCAGTAAAAAGAGATAGGAACCAAGAACTACCCCCCTTATCTCCCTAAATACTATACCTGATGCACAATTATTCTCAGAAACGTCCGCGAAAACAGCATTCCCGTAGACCCCCTGCGCGTGGGCCTCATGCCCCCTCGCAGCGGCATCGTGCCGCACCGCACAGGCAGCATTATTCCTCACACCGGGTTGTAAGCCCGGAAGAAAAAATGTTTCTTTCAGGGGTCGCGATCAATCCGGCGCCACGTATCATTTTAGAGAATGGCAGTAAAGAGCTTACGGTGAGGGCGATGGACCTGATCTGCCCGATCGGCATGGGACAACGCGGCCTGATCGTTTCTCCGCCGGGTTCCGGGAAAACCACATTGCTTAAACATATCTGCCAGGCGGTGACAAAGGCGTATCCCGATATTGAGATCTACTGCTTACTCATTGATGAGCGGCCGGAGGAGGTTACCGATTTCCGGCGCAGTGTGACGGCCGAAGTCCGGTTCTCGTCGATGGATCAGACCTATGATCATCATATCGAAGTCGCTCAAAATACGATGAATGACGCGTTTAAGAACGCGGCGGCCGGTAAAAACGTGATGATCCTGATCGATTCACTTACCCGGCTGGCGCGGGTGCATAATACCCGGCAAAGGGGTGTGGGCCGAACGCTTTCGGGCGGACTGGATGCGCAATCTTTGGAGGTGCCGCGACGGATATTCGGCGCCGCACGTAATATCCAGAACGGCGGGTCGATAACGATGCTTGCCACAATACTGGTTGAGACCGAGAGCCGGATGGATGACGTTATCTTTGAAGAATTTAAAGGCACGGGAAATATGGAGATCGTGTTATCCCGGGAGATATCCACCCGCCGGATATTTCCGGCAATCGATATCAACGCCAGCAATACCCGTAAACAGGAACTGCTGTTTGATGTCCAGGAGATGGAGAAGGTGACATTGCTTCGCCGCGGGTTATCCACGATGAGCAAGGTGGAAGGAATTGAGAAACTGGTCAGCCTTCTTAACCAATATCCTACCAATGTCGAGCTGCTCCTTTCCTTGCGATCGGAGAATACGTAACATAAGGTCAAATGAAGGCAAAATAGCCGAAAAAGTTCCCTCTGATCCGTCCTCTGGCCCGCCCGGAAAAAATCTTCATAAAAATTTTGACAAGAGAGGAAAAATGTTGTACACTGTAATTGGTAGTGATAATCATTATCAATAAGGAGGAGGGATGCCGGGTAATTTCAGAAGAAGAATGGGGCACTGGCAAGGGCAATTTAAAGGGTATGGTTACCGGCTTACCCTGTCCCGTCAGGCGATTCTGGAGGTGTTGAGCCGTACGCGGGAGCATTTGAGCGCGGAGGAGATCTATCACCAGGTCCACAAAATCCATCCAGCCAGCGGGATAGCTACCGTGTACCGTACCCTGGAGCTCCTTGTCCAGTTGCAGATGGTGTATAAGTTTGATTTTGGCGACGGACGGGCTCGTTATGAGCTGCAGAGAAATGTTGATAATAAACAGGATCACCATCACCATTTAATATGTATTCATTGTCAGAGGATTATTAATTATACCGAATTTATTGATGAGGAAGTGGAGTTGTTGAAGAAGACAGAAAGGGGGCTTGAGAAAAAATATGGCTTCAAAATCATGAAGCACATTTTGCATTTTTACGGATTGTGTCAACAGTGTAGAGGGAAGGAATAAAATTTTTTTATTTTTTAGTGAGAATCATTCTCATTCATAGCGAGAAAGGAGGTGAGTAAGATGCCAGGTGGTGACAGAACAGGTCCTATGGGTTCCGGGCCGATGACCGGCCGTGCTGCGGGATATTGCGCCGGGTACCCTACTCCGGGTTACATGAATCCGGTCGGCAGAGGACGCGGATTCGGATATGGGCGCGGGTTTGGTAGAGGCCGAGGCGGCGGTCGAGGATATGGCCGCGGGTTCGGTTGGCGCGGAATGTCCCCTTCCTATGGATATGCCGTTCCTTATGCCAATCCGTATGCGCCTCCGGTTGTATCCGCGCACGATGAAGCACGAGCGTTAAAAGAGGAAGCTCGGGCGATGCAAGAAGAGATAGAGGCGATCAATCGGCGCATAAAAGATTTGGAATCAAACGCGGCGTCGGAGAACGATGACTAACGGAAAGAAATAGGCGGGAAGAGAGACCGTCGCGGCAATCGAACGAAACGCGCGAAGGTGAATCTTTCTTTCCGCCTGTTCCTTTGTTTTTAAGTGTGATCATTTCGACGAAGAAGATCATCAACACGAATAGGAGGTTTTTGTATGAGCAAAATATGCATCACGTCTCGGGGCGAAACGCTTCAATCCGAGGTCGATCCACGTTTCGGACGGTGCGCGTGTTTTATTGTCGCTGATACCGAATCGGGAGAATTCGAAGCGATACGTAACCCCAATATCGATAGCAGCGGCGGAGCGGGTATTCAGTCCGGTCAGTTAATTTCGGAGAAGGAAGTTCACGTCGTACTTACGGGTAATGTCGGGCCGAATGCCTATCAGACACTGAACGCCGCGGGGGTATCCGTCATTACCGGCGTGTCGGGAACGATACAGGAGGTAATCGAGAAATATAAAAAAGGGGAGCTGAAAGCCACCGACGGTCCAAGTGTCGACTCCCATTTCGGTACGGGACAATAACGTAACCGTATCCCGATGTTCTAAAGCGATGTTCTTAAAGAAAGGTTATCGATAAAAATTAAAACGGAGGTGAGAGATGCCACGAGGTGACGGTACGGGGCCAGCCGGTCAGGGACCGGGTACAGGAAGAGGATTAGGCAGAGGACAGGGGAAAAGTTTCAGCGGCCTGGGAGGAGCCTTTCCCGGGAGAGGTCCCGGCGGCCAATGTGTATGTCCGGCGTGTGGCGCACAGGTGCCTCATCAGCCGGGAACTCCCTGCACTTCGGTAAGTTGTCCTCAGTGCGATACGAAAATGGTCAGGAGATAAGCTGAGAAGATATGGTAGACAATCATAAGAAATATCGCCAACGGATAGAACTCTATAAACGTTTCGGATACGATATCGAAGAAGAACGGAAGTTTATTTTAGATAAATCCTACCCGTTATACGGCGAAATTATGGAAGCAGGTACCGGTAAGGGGCATTTTACTCTCGCGTTGGCTAAAGAAGGGTATCGTTTTACCAGTATCGATATTTCCGCCGAAGAACAGAAGTTCGCCAAATCGAATATTGAATATTACGGGTTAAAAGGCAACGTCGCTTTCCGCCTCGCCGATATATATCATCTACCGTTTAAAGATCGTGAATTTGATATTGTCTTTTGCGTGCATATGTTCCATCACCTAGAAGATCCTTTGCCCGCGGTTGATGAGCTGGCGCGCGTTGTTTCTTTTGAAGGGAAAATTATCCTCAGTGATTTTAGCCGGAAAGGGCTCGAGTTGATCGATAAGGTCCATCAAAGTGAAGGAAGGACTCACCCGGCAAGTCAGTTTGATTTGCATCATACCGCAGCGTATTTGTCCGGCAAAGGGTTTCGTCTGGAAAAACACCAGACTGAGTTTCAGGATTTAATAATTGCTTTCCATCCGATTATATAGGTAAACAGAAAGTTCACTCATGATTATTTCCATTGCCAGCGGTAAAGGAGGAACGGGAAAGACAACGGTCGCGACCAATCTCGCTCTGTCGGTCCCTTCGGCACGGATTTTGGATTGTGACGTGGAGGAACCTAATGCTCACATTTTTCTAAAACCGGAAATCAAAAAGAAGATTCCTGTGGCTATCCCGGTACCGGAAGTCGATAAAGAAAAATGTAACGGCTGCGGCCGGTGTAAAGAAGTATGCGTGTATAACGTATTAGCCGTTTTTAAAAACGATGTGCTGGTTTTTCCGGAACTGTGTCATGGCTGCGGAGCGTGCACGTATTTTTGCCCGCAGACGGCTATTAAAGAAGTTGATAAAGAGATCGGTTTTGTTGAAACGGGAGGAGCTCATACGCCGGATGGCGAGGTAGAGTTTGTTCACGGCAAACTGAATATCGGCCAGGCAATGGCACCGCCTTTGATCAGAGAAGTGAAAAAACATATCGATTCGGAACGGACGAATATCATCGACGCTCCGCCGGGGACGTCCTGCCCGGTCATCGAATCCATTAAGGACAGTGATTTCTGTATTCTTGTTACCGAGCCGACCCCGTTCGGGCTGAATGATTTAGTATTAGCGGTGGAGGTATTGCGTACATTGAAGATACCGTTCGGGGTGGTTATTAACCGGTCTGATTTAGGTGACGGCAAGACCGATGAGTATTGTCAGAAAGAGAATATACCGGTATTGATGCGTATACCGTTTGATACCGAGATCGCGGCGGCGTATTCGCGCGGCGTGACGATGGTTGAGGCTTTAGCCGGGTATCGCCAAACGTTTCGGGCGATGTTCGAAAGGATCCGGGAGGGGGAATTCCATTAAGCATGGTTCCGCCGCCAGGACGGTTATGATGAGACGGATCTTGCTTAACAAAAAAAGAACAATACCGGGTACCGAACAGAACGCAAAAAGACGAGGGATGAGAAGAGCAGTGATATCAGTTATCAGTGGTGTTTGTATCATGTAAGAGCCCATATAAAACAGGAAGGACACAGCAGAGATGGCAGAACAAACAGATATTTTGGTAGTCGGCGGCGGCCCGGCGGCAATGGTGAGCGCGCTTACGGCAAGAAAGTATTATCCGCATAAGAAGATTTTGTTAATGAAAAAAGTGAAAGACGGCTGCATTCCCTGCGGGATCCCGTATATGTTTTCCAGTTTAAAAGATCCTGACGATAACAAGATGAGCGATGCCGGCCTGCGGAAAAATAATATCGATATGGTCATAGAAGAAGCGGTAAAAATAAACCGTGAACAAAAGCAGATCGTTACCGCAAACGGCCGCCAATACGGCTATGAGAAGCTTATATTAGCGGTCGGTTCCTCTCCGATTATGTTGCCCATCCCCGGTATTGATAAAAAAGGGGTCTATCCGGTATATAAAGATATGGCTTATCTGAAAGACGCTATTCCTGAAATTAAAAAAACAAGAAATATTCTGATCTTAGGAGGAGGGTTTATCGGTGTGGAGTTTGCCGATGAAATTTCGAAGATAGACGGATTAAAGGTATCGTTAGTGGAAATGATGCCCCAGCTTCTGGCAAATTCGTTTGACAGCGAATTCTCTCAGATTGTGGAGGAAAAGCTGAGGAAACGCAATATCACTATATTGACCAATACCCGCGTGGAGGAAATAGAAGGGGATGCTAACGTCAAAAAAGTACGATTATCGGACGGGCAAGCAGTAGATGTCGACAGCGTTATTTTGGGTATCGGTGCGGTTTCCAATACGAAATTAGCAACCGAAGCCGGATTGAACTTAGGCCACGGAGAAGGTATATGGGTGGATGAATATATGCGCACGGGAGATCCTGATATTTTCGCCGTGGGCGATTGTGTGGGGAAACGGGATTTCTATACCCGTCGCAGTATACCGGTTATGCTTGCTTCAACCGCTACCGCCGAAGCGCGAATCGCCGGGGCTAATCTATATGGGTTGAAGGTTATCCGGGAAAATAAAGGGACAATCGCTATCTATTCTACCTATATTGACGGATTAGTGTTGGGTTCGGCGGGATTAACGGAAAATACCGCTCAAAAAGAAGGATTTGAAATAGTGACCGGGGTCGCTGCCGGGGTCGATAAACATCCCGGGACTCTGCCGGGAGCGCGTAATCTAAACGTAAAGTTGATTTTCTCCCGAAAGGCGGGAGTGATTTTGGGGGGACAGGTTTCCGGAGGGGTATCCTGCGGAGAGATGATTAATTTAATCGGCGTGGCTATTCAGAAACGGATGTCGGCTATGGAGCTGGAAACATTACAGATGGCGACCCATCCTTATTTGACCAGCGCGCCTACGTTGTATCCGATCGTGGTGGCTGCTCAGAATGCTTTGGTGAGGATGTAGAGGGAACATGAGTATGAAGCAGATTGTCGTCATCAGCGGAAAAGGCGGTACGGGGAAGACGGTTATCACCGCGAGCTTTGCCGCGTTAGCCGAACATAAAGTTCTGGCTGATTGTGATGTTGACGCCGCCGACCTGCACCTTTTGCTTGATCCGCGTATCCAAGAAAGGCACGTTTTTAAAAGCGGCGTTACCGCGGTTCTGCATCGGGATAGGTGTACTCAGTGCGGTTTATGTAAAACGTTGTGCCGTTTCGACGCCATCGGCGACGATTTCGTTATTGATCCGGTTTCCTGCGAAGGATGTGCCTTTTGTAGTTTTGCCTGCCCGCACAAAGCGATCGAGATGAAAGAAAATATCGCCGGTGAGTGGTTCAGTTCGCACACCCGGTTCGGTCCGATGATCCATGCCAGATTAGGTATCGCTCAGGAGAATTCGGGGAAGCTGGTTTCTCTGGTGAGGAAGAAAGCTAAGGAAAAAGCCGAACAAATCGGGGCCGATTGGGTTATTATCGACGGCTCTCCGGGAATCGGTTGCCCGGTGATTGCTTCTTTATCCGGTGTCGATTGCGCCCTGGTCGTGACCGAACCTACATTGTCCGGTTTGCATGACGCCTCCCGCGTTATCGATATGGCCCGGCATTTCAACATCCCGCCTCGGGTAGTGGTGAATAAATATAATTTAAATATCGATATGAGCGAAAGGATCGAAGAATATTGCCGCCGGCATGACGTTCCGTTTATCGGCAAGATACGTTTTGATAAGACCGTCGTGAACGCGATGGTGCAGGGGAAAACGATCGTGGAATATTCCGAAGGCGATACCGCGCGAGGGATCAAAGAAATCTGGGACCAACTGCAGAAGGAGGTAGTCAATGGAAAACATTAATTGGAAAATGTCCAGGAAGTTCGGTTCTCATTGGATTAAAGTAAAATTCTACCAGAATAAGCCGCAAGAGAGAGACGTGAAGCAGTTGGAAAATGTGCGGTTTTGTCAGGCGACAAGGTTGTCGGTCATCCAGCCGCTTATTTTGGATAAACCAAGCATTAATTGTCCCGGCGCTCAGCACGCGTTCGGCTGGAGTGATTCACCGGAGGCGTTTTTGAAAAACTGCCGTGAGAAAAACAATGTGTCGCTTGATACGCTTCAATCGATTTTATCCGGTGCCGATTCTTTTAAAGAACCGATACGGTATATCGGGCTTAATACCGGAGGGGTTCCCGATCTTGTGCTTTCCTATGTGACCCCGGCGCAGGCAATGACTATCGTGAGAGCATATCAGGAAGCTACGGGGAAGAATTTGGACATTTCTCTGTGCGGGATGATGTCGATTTGCGGCGGCGTGGCGGTAAGAACGTATGTAAGCGAAGACGTAACGTTTTCTTTCGGGTGTAAGGAATCCCGCCAATGGGCGGATTTAGGCCAGGATATTATGGCCGTCGGTGTCCCGCGCAGGTTATTTGAGCTGTTTGTTAACGGGGCCGGGGCCGAAGGCCGAAAAAAAGTGGAGAAGACTGAAACAGTCTCACGTATGTAAGTGGTTCCAGGAGGATTGTTAAAAAGGTTTTGTGAGTACATATTCATAAGCCAAAAGTGGATTAACAGTGTTGCCGCGGTGAATCTTATGTTGCGACAGAAAGAGATATCAGGATGAAGACGTACTTGGATTGTATTCCCTGTTTTTTTCGTCAGGCGCTTGAGTCGGCACGAATGAGCGGGGCGGACGAAAAAAAACAGAAGCAGGTGCTCGACGCTCTGGCGAAGAAAATCGTGCGAATCCCTCTGCGTTCTTCGCCTCCGGAGATGGCGCGGTTTATTCACGGCGAACTGCGCAGGATCACAAAAAATAAAGATCCCTACGCCCGGATCAAAAAGAGAAGCAATCAATTGGCGCTGGGAATATACGATAAATTGGACAGAAAGGTTTCCCGTTCACCGGACAAGTTGTTGATGGCCGTCGAATTAGCGATCGCCGGCAATATCATTGATTATGGGGTAAAAAACTCGTTGAATGTTGACGCTGAGCTGGCGCGGATTGTTGATGAAGAGAGCAAGACAATTAGAAAAGAGAATAAGGCGATATTTGATTATGCCACATTTAAGCGATACCTAAACCGGGCCGGTACCGTTCTTTATCTGGCTGATAACGCGGGGGAAACGGTGTTTGACCGGATTTTGATCGAAGAGATAAAAAGGCGGGATAATACCAAAGAGATACTGTACGCGGTGAAGGGAAGCCCGGCGATTAATGACGCTTTAAGAGAAGACGCGGTGAGCTGCGGTATTGATAAAATCGCGAGAGTGATTTCCAGCGGAGCAGACGCCCCGGGAACGGTCCTTTCCTTATGCAGCAAGAAATTCCTGCGTATATACCGGAGCGCCGATATGGTGATCAGTAAAGGACAGGGGAATTTTGAGGCTTTATCACGTTCCCGCCGCCCGGTATTCTTTATGTTCATGGCCAAGTGCGCGGTTATCGCGGCGGAGGCGGGATGTAATATCGGGGATATTATTTTACTTTCTCGTAACCAGAGGTAGATCGATGAAGGTGTTCTTGACGATGGTTTTTCTGATTATCCTGGTCCTGGCGGGGGTTTCCTTGTTCATCCCTCCCCTTCCGGTGTGGGAGGGAGGCATGATCGGAATTTTTGTCTTTTTGGGTGTGGGTAATCTGCTGGCATCGTTATTCGAATAAGGGGCTTAAACGGTCAGAAGATGGATTTTCTGGAGATAAAAAAGTATCCGGAGAAAGTATTACGGGAAAAATGTGAACCGATCCCGCGGATGAACAGCAACTATCGTAAGTTTTCCCGCCGGATGTTTGAAACCATGGATTACTATAAAGGTATCGGGTTGGCTGCTCCGCAAGTGGGTGTGAATCAGATGTTGATCGTCGCTCGTATCGGGAATGATTCCTTAATGTTAGCGAATCCCCGGATCATTGAGGCTCACGGGAGCGAAGTAGAGGAAGAAGGATGCTTGAGTGTTCCGGATATGATGGTTGACGTTAACAGAGCCGGCGAGATTATAGTCAGCGGAATCAATGAGAAAGGTAAGATGACAGAGATAAAGGCCAAAGGGCTTTGGGCCAGAGTGTTGCAGCATGAAATCGACCATTTAAACGGCACTTTGATTATCAATTATTTGCGTTTTTTCCCCCGGTTGGGATTTGAGTTGCGAAGGAGGTTGAGTTGAATGCCTACCTATGAATATCAATGTGAATCGTGCGGATATGCATTTGAAAAGTTTCAGAATATCAACGGTGAGCCGCGGGAAAGATGTCCGCAATGCGGTAACCCGGCAAAGAGAAAAATCAGCGCCGGGATGGGAATTATTATGAAAGGGAGAAGCTTTTCTTCTTCCGATGAGAGAAAAAATAATCTTTCTTCGGGACGGACATGCTGCGGCAGATCCGAACGGTGTGATACCCCACCTTGTTCCGACGATGGAACCTGTAAACGATAATGGCGATACCGTTTAAATATTGTCCTTTCTGTAAAGGGTTTTTACTTCAAGAGTGGATAGACGGGAGGTATCGTTATTTTTGTTCCCGCTGTAAATGGGTGCATTACGAAAATCCCCTGCCGGCGGCAGCGTGCGCGGCGGTGAATCGCCGGGGAGAAATGCTTCTGACCCGTCGTAATCTGGAACCGGGCATGGGCAGATGGGCGTTGCCTGGTGGGTTCATCGAGGTGAATGAATCGCCCCAAAACGCCTGTCTCCGGGAACTGAAGGAAGAGGCGGGGATTGAGGGGGTTATCACCGGGCTCATCGGCGTTTATTCCCAGAAGGTCAAAAAATACGGCAATGTGTTGGTGTTAGGATATGCGATGAAGGTTACCAAGAGAAAGTTCCGGTTAAGCCGTGAAGTAAAAGAAATAAAGTTTTTCCGTCCCGGGGCAATCCCGTATATTCCCTTTTCGACACACCGGAATATAATCAAACAGGTGTCTAAGAGTGGAAGTCAAAATCGTTTTCAACAACGACGTGTTAAACCGCACCTTTGCTGAAGGGTGGGGTTTTTCCTGTCTGGTGGACGACCGTATCCTCTTTGATACCGGCGAAGACGCCGCTTCGTTATTCCTTAATATGGAGAATTTGCATATTGATATCGCCGCCATTAAGGATGTCGTTATTTCCCACGATCATTGGGATCATACGGGGGGATTATGGGAGCTCTTGAGGAAAAACAGGAAAATGAACGTGTGGAGCTGTCCCGGCTTCAGCCGAAAATTTAAAGATCAGGTAAAGAATGAAGGAATAATCTTGCGGGAAGAAAGCGAGTGTGCGCAGGTTTCCGAAGGTATGTATGTAACCGGAGAGATAGCCGGGCAGTATAAGAACGGATATATGCCGGAGCAAGCTTTGACGGTTAAGACAGACTCAGGTCTTACGGTGATTACCGGCTGTTCTCATCCAGGCATTATCGAGATCGTCGAACGGGTGAAAGATAATTTTCCGAAAGAAACGATCAATCTGGTTTTCGGCGGATTTCACCTTTTGGATAAAGACCACGAGAGTATCAGGATGATTGCGGGGCGGCTTAGAGATATGGGGGTCCGAAACGTAGGTCCTACCCATTGCACGGGATTGCCGGCTCAGATGGTTTTTAAAAAACTGTACGGGGATGGTTACCGGGATATCCGGACTGGTCAGGTATTCGCTCTTTAAAGGAGAGAGCGATACACAAGCAGTATCGCCGAACAGCTATGGTGTGCGGTAGATGTTCATTGATGGAATAAGATAAAAAAGGAGAGCTGACAGTATGGAAATAAAAACGAATGATGCAAATTTCACCCAGGAAGTATTGGACTCGTCCTTGCCGGTGTTGGTGGATTTCTGGGCCGAATGGTGTATGCCTTGCCGTATGATTGCGCCGGCTGTCGCCCAGATCGCTCAAGAATATCAGGGGAGATTAAAGGTCTGTAAGCTCAACGTAGATGAGGCGCCTCAGGCCGCGTCCCGGTATGGAATCATGGGTATTCCTACTCTGGCAATTTTTAAAAACGGGGAAGTAGCGGATAAAGTCGTGGGGGTTGTCCCTAAATCCGAATTAGTAACCGCGATCGAACGGCATGTTTAATTATGCGCCGATTGCCGGTTTTCCCCTTCGGGAAAAAGATAAAGTGATCTGGTTGCCGTGAAGGTGGTTTTGAATATCAAGAAAATATTTCGGCGCAAGGTGTAGAAGAACCAAGATGCGATGAACGTATTTGACCGTTACTGTAAAAGATACGACGCGTGGTACGATAAAAACAGATTTGCTTATGTGTCGGAACTTCAGGCTTTAGAGAAAGTGATGCCTGATTCCGGTAACGGGCTGGAAGTCGGTGTGGGTACCGGGCGGTTTGCGTTGCCTTTGGGAATTCCCGTGGGACTTGACCCTTCGCAAGAGATGCTTAAGATCGCCGCGGCACGAGGGGTGCAGACATATCAGGGGGTCGGCGAACATATGCCGTTTGCTTCCGGAAGTTTTGATTATGTGGTGAGTATTATCAGCCTTTGTTTTGTGGATGACCATGTAAAAGTCCTGAATGAATCGCGCCGCGTTTTGAAAGAAGAGGGAAAAATCATCATCGGCATTATCGATAAAGAAAGTTTTCTGGGGGTATTTTATCAAAAGAAGAAAAGCATATTTTATCGAAAGGTTCATTTCTTTAGCGTGAGAGAACTATCCCGGGCACTTGGACGGGAGGGTTTTGCGCGCATTAAGTACTCTCAAACATTATTTGATGTGCCGCACAATATCCATGCTGTCCAGAAAGCGCGTAAAGGGTTCGGTGAAGGCGGGTTTGTGGTGATCGTGGCGCAGAAGAGTTCGAATGAAACATATTCCGGATAACATCGGGGTATATAGTCTTCATTCTGTTCATATTTCTTCGGGAACCATCCTTTTGAATCCCCATTGTTGTTCTTGCCAGGCTCTTTTTTCCTGTTTTTAGACTGAAATTGTTTCCGGATGTGCCGAATAGTCGCTGTATAAATTTTGTTGCAAGTCTAAATCCGGTAAGCTAAAATAGTATTTAAAAATGAATCTAAGAAAGGGAGGTGGATTATGGCGAAGCAGAAAGAGATGCTGCTGATCGGTTCGAAAACAAAGGATGCTTTACGCGGCGGCGGAAAGTATAACGTCTCAAGTGACGCGATCGAAGGGTTGAACGACTACGTGTATTGGTTGATTTCTCAGGCTCAAAAACGGTGCGAAGCCAACGGCCGTAAGACGATCCGTAATCACGATATCGTCATCAGCTGCTAAGTTGCGCTGGCTTGAAAAAGCAGCGAGTAGAGAGTAGAAAGAGGACTCGCGTAAACTCCCCGCGTGTTCTGTCATGTGCTGCGTTTCCCTCCCTATGTTGTTTTCACACGTGTGACTATGTGACGTGTGTCGTGTGACGTGTTGAGATTATGAAATTCACTGAATTAAATCTACCTCAGAATATCATGAGGTCGCTGAAACGGATGGGATTCAAGGAATTGACGCCCATTCAGGAGGCGACGTATCCGCTTATCGCCTCAGGCCGGGACATTTGCGCGCTGGCCGAAACCGGGTCGGGTAAAACCTCAGCCTGCGCGATACCGCTGGTCGAGAAGATCGATCCTCCCAATAAAGCGCTGCAGGCTCTGGTTTTAGTTCCCACCCGTGAGCTTTGCCTGCAGTATGTGAAAGAGGTCGAGCAGATCGCGCAAAAAACGCCGGTGGTTCCCTTTGCCGTCTACGGCGGGATGGAGAAGGGGTTTCAGATATCGATGCTCAACCACGGCGTGCATATCCTGGTCGCGACGCCGGGGCGGTTGATCGACCTGGTGTATGATCAGGTCCTCGATTTCTCCCATATTAAATGCGCGATTCTCGATGAAGCCGATGAATTGCTGAAAGTGGGCTTCCTGGAAGATATCGAATTTATCTTATCGTGTATTCCGCATAAGCATCAGACCCTGCTTTTTTCGGCGACGATGCCTGATGATATAAAAAAGCTTGCCCATGACTGCATGGACAACCCGGAATTTATTTCCCTGATCCAGAAACGGGCCGCTCCCAAAAGTATCGATCACTGGTTCCGATACGTACACCCCCGTGATAAACAAACCGAGCTTCTGAACTACTTGAAAGAGGAGAATGTACGGCAGGCGATCATTTTCTGTAACGCGCGGCATCTGGTCGATAAATTGTTCCGGGCGATACGGGGTAAGTTTCGCGATGTCGAATATATCCATGCCGGCCTGTCTCAGGATATCCGGTCTTCGATCTTTAACCGGTTCAAACGAAAAAAGATCCGCTATCTTATCGCGACCGATGTGGTCGGCCGCGGCCTTGATTTCTCGCACGTATCGCATGTGATCAACTGGAATTTACCGGGCGGTTCCGAACAGTACACCCATCGCACCGGCCGTACCGGGCGGATGGGGCGTAAGGGTAAGGCGTTTACCTTTATTACCCGGCATGACCTGCCGCATTTGCGCCAGATCATCCAGGCCAAGAAAATCGATCCGCACTGGATCGGGAAAGATCCCTTCGGTAAGTCCGAATCACCCCATAAACCCGCGTCGTCGGAAAAATCCGATCCGGCCCGGAAAAACCAGCCGAAAAAGAACCGCCGCCGGCCGCGCCGCCGCCGGTATTATGATAATCGTAATAAAAAAAGATAGTTAATAGTCTCTGGTCTATAGTGTATTAGGGCGCCGGGGGCAGGGTGTAGAAAAAAACACTATGATTTTCAGACGGTTCCCGATACCTGAAGACTATAGACGAGAGACCATAGACTAAAGACAGTTTATTTAATGCAGTTACTTTTCTCTTGACGGCTTTCGTGTCGGATATTACAATTCCTTAAGATATTTTTAGGAGCAGGTATTCCTTCATGATCCCAATCATCACACAACCGGCGAAACTGTGCAAAGCAACCTGATTTTAAAGGTTGTTTTTTTTAATGTACCCGTGCTCTTTTTTTCATCACATATTGCCTTCTAAACAGGCATTTCTTTCGTTCAGAGATCCAATAAGGGGTAGATGTAAAACAAAGGAGATGTATGCCGAAACGAAACGACATTCATAAGGTGCTGATCATCGGGTCCGGGCCGATTATTATCGGCCAGGCGTGTGAATTCGATTATTCCGGGACGCAGGCGTGTAAGGCGTTACGGGAGGAAGGATATGAGATCGTGCTGGTAAATTCCAACCCGGCGACGATCATGACCGATCCGGTCATGGCCGATCGTACCTATATCGAACCGCTTACGCCTGAGAGTCTGGAGAAGATCATCGCCAAAGAACGGCCCGACGCGTTACTGCCGAACCTGGGCGGTCAGACGGGCTTGAACCTGTCTTCGACATTGTATAAAAACGGCGTATTAGAAAAATATCATGTGAAAATTATCGGGGTGCAGGCTGACGCGATCGAACGGGGCGAGGACCGCATGGCGTTTAAAGAAACGATGGGTAAGCTGGGTATTGCCCTGCCTGAGTCGGAGATCGCCCATTCGGTTCCGGAGGCCGAAACGATTGCCGAGAGACTAAAGTACCCGGTCGTGATCCGGCCGGCATATACGATGGGCGGTACCGGCGGCGGAATCGCGTATAACCGTGAAGAACTCGCTGTGATCGTTACCCGGGGACTTGCGGTAAGTCTTATTCACCAGGTTCTCATCGAAGAATCGGTGCTGGGATGGGAAGAACTGGAATTGGAAGTCGTCAGAGATGAGAAAGATCAGAAGATTACCGTATGCTTTATCGAAAATGTCGACGCGATGGGAGTGCATACCGGCGACAGTTTCTGCGTGGCGCCGATGCTTACGGTGCCGGAGAAACTGCAGAAGTTAATGCAGGAATATGCTTATAAAATTGTCGATGCCATCGGAGTGGTCGGCGGGACGAATATCCAGTTCGCTCACAATCTCGCAGATGACCGGCTGGTCGTGATCGAGATCAATCCCCGTACGTCACGGTCTTCGGCTCTGGCGTCAAAGGCGACCGGGTTTCCCATTGCCCGGATTTCCACCAAGCTTGCCGCGGGACTCACGATGGATGAAATTCCCTACTGGAAAGAGGGAACGCTGGAGAAATACGTGCCTTCGGGAGAATACGTCGTGGTTAAATTCGCCCGGTGGGCATTTGAAAAATTCGCTCAGGCAAAAGATATGCTTGGTACGCAGATGCGCGCGGTGGGTGAGGTGATGAGTATCGGCAAGACGTTTAAAGAAGGATCCCAGAAGGCGATTCGTTCTCTGGAGACCAAACGCTCCGGGCTGGGGTTTGCCAAAAACTTCGCCGCATTGAGTTTGGACGAATTACGGAATCGGCTGATGTACCCCTCCAGCGAACGGGTGTTTCTTATGTGTGAGGCGTTGCGTAAGGGAACATCGGTGGAGGAGCTGTATCAGCTCACCCATATCGGCCGGTGGTTTATCGGCCAGATGAAGGAGCTGGTTGATTTTGAAGAGGAGTTGTTGCAATATCCCTGGAATAAACTTTCCGACGAATCCCTGGTGAAAGCCAAACAGTGGGGGTTCAGTGATAAATATCTGGCCCAGCTGTTTAAGATAAAAGAATCAGAGGTAAGAGGCCGGCGGCGCGCACTGATGGGTGATGCCCGGTTTGACATTGTACCGGTAAGCGGGGTGGAGAACGCGGCATATTACTATTCCACCTATACGCCGGGTGAAGATCAGGTGCCGGTTTCGGATAAGAAAAAGATCATGATCCTAGGCGGCGGCCCCAATCGTATCGGACAGGGGATCGAGTTTGACTATACCTGCGTTCACGCCGCGTTCGCGCTGCGGGAGCAGGGATATGAGACGATTATGGTTAACTGTAACCCGGAAACGGTTTCGACCGATTACGACACATCCGGTAAATTGTATTTCGAGCCGCTGACGGTCGAAGATGTACTGACGATTTATGAGAAAGAAAAACCCGAAGGCGTTATCGTTCAGTTCGGCGGGCAGACGCCGCTCAATATCGCTCAGGAACTGGAAGCGAACGGGGTACGGATTTTAGGCACGAGCCCGGAAAACATCGCCTTTGCCGAAGACCGGCAGTTGTTCCGCCGGCAGATGGAAAAGATGGGAATCGTGCAAACCGAAGGCGGTACGGCACGGTCTCTCACAGAGGCGCTCCAGATCGCCGGTGCCATCGGTTATCCACTGATGGTAAGACCGTCGTTTGTGCTGGGCGGCCGGGGGATGGAAATTGTTTATGATGAAGCGATGTTGAAAAAGTATGTCGAGGAAGCGATCGAGTTGACACCGGAATATCCGATGCTGATCGACCGGTTCTTAGAGAACGCGATCGAGGCGGAAGTCGACGCGCTCAGTGACGGCGAAGATATCTATCTTGCCGCGGTGATGGAACATATCGAACACGCCGGGATTCATTCGGGCGATTCGGCCTGCAGTATCCCGTCGCGAAACATTACATCCCAGCAGCTGGAGATAATCAAGGAGTACGCGATCAAGATCGCCCGGCAGTTGAACGTTGTGGGATTGATGAATATCCAGTTTGCTATCTGTGAGGGTAAAGTATATATCCTGGAGGCGAATCCGCGCGCTTCCCGTACGGTTCCGTACGTATCAAAGACGACGGGTATGCCGATCGCCCGGATCGCCACGCTGGTAATGCTGGGAAAGAAACTCAAAGATTTTCCCGAACTGGTAGAGAGAACGCTTCCTTTTGTCGGGGTAAAAGAAGCGGTATTTCCTTTTCCGATGTTTCCGGAGGTCGATCCGGTCCTGGGGCCGGAGATGCGGGCGACGGGAGAGGTCATGGGTATCGATAAGAACTTCGGCGTCGCGTTTTATAAAGCGCAGGAAGCCGCCGGAACACGGCTCCCCCGGGAAGGGAATGTGCTGGTGACGGTAAGTGATAAAGATAAGCAGGAACTCCTTCCGGTTGCCCGGCGATTAAAAGAACTGGGTTTTCATGTGTACGCGACAGAAAGCACCTGTCAGTTCCTTCAGGAAAACGGCGTGGAAACCGAATATATCAAAAAGGTCCATGAAGGCCGGCCGAACATCGTCGACGCGATAAAGAATAAACAGATCAATCTGATCATCAATACTCCCATCGGCCGGGAAGGCAAACACGATGACAGCTATATCCGGATGATGGCGATCCAGCATAAGGTTCCCTATATTACGACAGCGGCTGCCGCGGGTGCCACTGTCGACGGCATTGAAGCAAGCATGCGGGGAGAGAGTCAGCCGGTATCGATTCAGGAATACCATCGCTGGTTGACTGAAGGGGAAGTCTCAAGCAGGATGACGTAAGAAAAAGTAGAGAGTAGAGAGAAACGAGGAAGGAGCTCATTATGATTACGAAAGAGATTACGGTACAGGACTTAAACGTCGAACAGTTTGTTGCCGAGAAAACAAAAGAGGTCTCTCAGACAGTGGGTGAGGGGTTGGCGATCAACGCGCTTTCGGGCGGAGTGGATTCTTCGGCAGTCACCATGCTGGGGCACCGGGCGCTGGGTGAGAACTTGAAGACGTATTTTATCGATAACGGCATCATGCGGGAAGGGGAGCCGCAGCGTATCGTTTCGATATTCAGCCAGTTGGGGGTGAAGGTGGAGATCATCGATGCCCGTGAGGAGTTCTTCGCGGCATTAAAAGGCATTACCGATCCGGAAGAGAAACGCGAAGCAATTACCCAGACGTTTTATAAAAATGTATTCGGTCGTCTGGTAAAAGAAAGCGGCGCGAAATACCTTCTGCAGGGGACGATCCTTACCGATATCGATGAGACCGTGGCGGGGATCAAACGTCAGCATAATGTGTTCGAGCAGCTGGGAATCGATCCGCAGAGCGCGTTCGGATACAAGATCATCGAGCCGCTGGTACAGCTTCGTAAGGACGGAGTGCGTAAAGTAGCCGAAGGCCTGGGGTTACCTCAGGAAATATATCAGCGTATGCCGTTTCCCGGCCCGGCGCTTTCGGCCCGGGTCATTGGTGAGGCGACTCCTGAGAGGATTGCGAAGGTGCGCCGGGCGACAACGATTGTCGAAGAGGAACTTATCCACTGCGGCGCGTTTCAGTATATGGCGATTCTGCATCAGGACCGGGTGACGGGTATGCGTGAGGGACAACGTGATTTCGGCCTGCAGATGGAAATCCGCTGCTGGGACAGTATTGACGCCCGGACGGCTCAGCCCACACAGCTTCCTTATGAGACGCTGGGTAAATTAGTACAGCGAATATTGCGGGAGGTTGAAGGGGTAGTAAGTGTTACGTATAATATAGCTACCAAACCGCCGTCAACGATGGAAGCGGTGTAAGGATCTGCTGTGCAGGTAGGTCACATAGCCACACGACAGTGCGAAGCCTCCTTTGTGAGGGCATGTCACATGTGAATATCCGAGACCAGAATCGGGAAATTATTAAGTGGGGAGTAGAGAGGAGATAAATGACATACGTATCCCGTATTCCACGTTACGGATTCCTTCCGGGGCAGCGTAGTTCTTCAGAGAGAATGGGGATCTATGAGTCGGCAATTTGAGGAAGAATAAACTTGTAGATGACCCATTTAAAACAGATAAAAGAGATGCCCAGCCCGATGATCAGACCGATTACGCCGGATATGATCTGAATGACATTCAATTCTACCTTTAACGCGCTCATAATGAAACCAATAATAAACCCTACAACAGCACTTAGGATGAAACTAGCGACGACACTGACCAGAGTAAACACGGCCCACCCTTTGAAGAATTTTATCTGCTTTCCCATCTCACCCTCCTTTTCGTTTCCGTTCCAATAGCCCTGATTGTTTTCATTATATCATCCTGATATGATATTGGGAATTCTTCTTTTGCGGGAATCGTTCGTTTTTCACCCGTTTCTGTGGTTATCTTTCTGCGCTTTGCGTCTGTCTTTCTTCATTTCAACTTCCTGCTCTTGCCAGAGGCATCTGTTCCGATGTATAATGCCCTCATGAAAAAACGAACTGTACGGGTGCGCGATACAATGCAGAAGAATTATACCTATGTTTGTACCGAATCCATAGGGAGACATTTCGATAAGGAATTTACCCCTGAGCTTACTCCCAAACAGTTGCTGGCGATGGGGATCTTCGGCGGAAAATATATGACCGACTGCAAGAAAGAATTTCCCGCCGACTGGTTTAAAAACGCGAAGCTGTGCTCTGAGCGTCACGATCCCGATTTGAATTATTTCGGAGTTAATGCCAGTAAACCGTTATCATACTGGCGGGGAAAAGGCTGGATATATAACGATGATCCCCGCGGCTGGTTTCAGTGGTATTGCCGGTATTACATGGGCCGGCGTATACCGGATGAAGATCGGCGTCAGATCAAGCGATGGAAAGCGATCAAACGTCATATCGCCCAGATCAAAAAACATTGTAAACCGAAAGATGTAACCTGCCGGCCGAAACAGCGTCAGATGCTTCTGCACTGGGCTTATGACAGCCGGAAGATATGAAGGGATAGATTGTTCACGAGGAAACGAGCCGTTTGTTTACATCGCATTGACGGATGCGTGCAGCGGCCGGTCATTGAATAGTAAAGAGAGGAAATACGTAATGGAAATTATCAACGCGTCGATGCTTCTGATCATGCTGTTGAATCCGTTTCTGGTCATCCTGTACCTTATCGATATCGTCAAGAAACAGGACCTGCGGCTGTTCGCGAAAAACCTTGCCCGGGCCGGTGTCTACAGTATCATTATTTTTGCCTGCTTTGCCGTATTAGGCGACGTTATTTTCGAAAATATCTTTAAGACCAATTTTGCTTCGTTTCAGATCTTCGGAGGCATTGTCTTCCTGATTATCGGGATTCAGTTCGTGCTCCGGGGTACGACCGCGATCGATACGCTGCGCGGCGAAAGCGGCGATGTTTCAAGCGCGATCGCCATGCCCATTCTCATCGGGCCGGGGACGATCAGTGCCAGTGTTCTCATCGGGAAAAAATTATCGATACATTATGCCGTCTTTGCCATCGTGGTCACGGTGGCGTTTTCGATTTCGGTGATGATCGTGCTGAAGGTGCTCCATGATTATCTACAGATCAGGCGAAAAACGCTCATCGAGCGATATATCGAGGTTGCCGGACGGATACTGGCTTTATATGTGGGAGCGATATCGGTCGATATGATCATGAAAGGGGTGAAGGAGTGGACGCAGTTCATCTCTCAGAGTATATAATAGAAAACGAGCAAACGAGCCGTTTGTTTACATTGCATTGACGGCCGGTCACTGCGCCGATCAGGGAAAACCATGATGCTGAATTTGTATAATTCCCCGCCCTCCACTCCCGGAGTGGAGGTAGGTGGAGAGGGTAAGGTGTATTTTTCGTTTGTGATTTAGCGGTTTCGGATATACAATAATCTGGGCGTATATAAGGAAGGAACGTAACCCCTGATGAACATCGGGGTCATTGAAAGGAGGAAGGGATATGAAAAAGTTGATACTCGGTTTGGTCTTGTTTTCTTTCGGTTGCACGACCCCGACGGCGTACCATCAAAAAGTGACGGTGCAGAAAGATGCCGACGGAAACGTCGTAAGTAAGGTGATCGAGGAAGAGATTACCCAGCCGTACCTGAAAAAGGAAGTACAGGAATTTAAGTACCTCGAAAACTGATCGGTGCTGATCCCTGAGCGTTATCTCAATCCCCATCTGTAACCGGATGGGGATTTTCTTTATCCTGTTCCCCTGCTACAATATACGTATGCCTTCGGATGTCCTGTATGAGTTGACAATCGGGTTTCAGCGGTATCATCCCGGACAGATCGAGCTGACCGTTGCGATGCTCCTTTCTTCCGGAGTCCGTCAGACTGATATCGTTGAACTCCATGAAGGAATGGGGCTGGCATTATATTATTCTTCGAAAGACGAAACGCGGAAGATCCAGCGAAGGCTTAAAACGGCGTGCCTTAAAAACATTACTCTTTCTGTGAAAACCCTGCACGATGCCGATTGGCGTCTCAGGTGGAAGGAGAATTTTAGATCGTTTGCTATCGTGCCCGGTATCCGCATTGTCCCGTTGGGGCGTAAAGACGGAAACAAAAACAGGTGTTCAAAGAAAGTAATTATCGATACCGACTCGGTGTTCGGTACGGGGTTGCATCCTACGACGCAGATGACGGCCCGGTTTATCTATGAACACCGGAGGCATTTGAAGTCGTTTCTGGATGTCGGGTGCGGAAGCGGCATCCTTTCCCTTATCGCCGCCCGGCTGGGAGCAAAACGTATTGGGGCCATCGACATCAGCCGTTGTGCCGTAAGAACAGCCCGGCGGAATTTCGCATTAAACGGCGTCCGTCCGGATTTTGTAGCGGCCGGTGATATTGCCCGATTCCGCCGGCGAAGAAAATTTAATTTTGTTGCCGCAAATGTACTTACCGAAGACCTCATCCGGATGAAAAAAAAGATCCTGTCATTGGTAACCCCGGGCGGGCTTCTTGCGGTATCGGGTATATCCGGTATCCATTACGATTATTTCCTGAGAAAATTTACCGCTCAAAACATCACGTTTATCGAACGTAAAAAGAAGAAAGACTGGACCGCACTGCTCTATAAAAAAAAGAAACTATGATATAATAAGCCGGCGATGGATTTTAAAGAATTACAAAAGCACTGGGAACAACTGGCTCAATTCGACCCGTTCGGTTCGATCCTCATCTATCCGTCGGCTTCATCCGGACGGTGGGATATTGATGAGTTCTACGCCACAGGACGCCGGGAGGCCGAGAGCGTTATTGCCTACCTCGATGCGTTAGGGATCGAGACCGGGCATACAGAAGCCCTGGATTTCGGCTGCGGGGCAGGCCGGGTCACTCAAGGGTTTGCGCCGTATTTCGATTCGGTATGCGGCGTGGACATCTCTCCGTCGATGATCCACCGGGCGCAAAAACATAACCGCTATCCCGCTGCCTGCCGGTATTATCTGAACGAAAGAGATGACCTGGCCCTTTTTGAAACCGGCCGGTTTGATTTTATTTATTCGGCATTGACCCTGCAGCACATGCAGCCGCGGTATGCTCTCAGGTATATCAAAGAGTTTTTACGAGTAGTCAAACCCGGCGGTATCGTGATGTTTCAGATGCCTGCGGCACCGAAGACGTTTGATCCGGCGGGGAGATTTCTGGTTAAGGGATTCCTTTTATCGGTGATCCCCAAAAAAGTTCTTGATCTGGTGTTTCGTAAGATAAAATACTATAACCGGCCGAGGATGGAAATGTATGCGATCCCTCAGTCCCGCCTGACGCGGCTGGTGAAAGAAAACGGGGCGACGGTTCTCGATGTTGTTGCCGATGAAATGGCCGGGAAATACTGGATGAGTTTCCGGTATTGTGTCAGGAAAGGATAAAAAAATATGTATACTGTAAGTATTCTTGCCGCCTCGGGTGATAATTATATGTACGTCATCTGTACGCCTCATGGGGCGGGAGTGATCGATCCGACTGACAGCCAGCCGGTGATCGATGTGTTGACCGAGAAGAAAATTGAGCTTTCCAGGATTCTCATTACGCATCCGCACGGTGATCATACAAGCGGGCTCATGAGGCTGAAGGAGAAATACGCAGCTCACGTCCTGGCTTCCGACCACCGGGCCTCGGATGTGGATAGAATCGTGACCTCAGGCGACACCATAGAGATCGATGAGGTGACCGTAGAGATCCTCTCGACTCCCGGCCATACCAAAAGGGATGTCTGTTTCTATATCCGGCCGCGGGATGAAAATTCTTTCGGGATGCTGTTTACCGGCGATACGCTGTTTACCGGCGGCTGCGGCCGGCCGATCGAATGCGATCCTGAAGTTCTCTGGGGGTCACTTAAGAAGATAAGCGAGCTGCCGGACAATACGCTTATATATTGCGGCCATAATTATGCCGAAGAAAATTACCGGTTCGCCTTAAGTATCAATCAGAATAACGATGCTCTCAAAACCCGTCGGCAGGAGGTCGAGACGCTTACGCGTAAAGGACTGCCGACGGTGCCGACGACGCTGAAGCAGGAAAAACAGACGAATATTTTCTTAAGGTCCCATGATCCCTATGTAAAGAAGTTACTGCAGATGCCTGAAGCCACAGATGCGCAGGTTTTTGCCGAATTACGCCGGCGGAAAAATAACTTTTGAACAGGTCACAGAGTTACGCAGAGAGAATACAGAGAGCGTTTGGTTTCCCCCATCGATTCTCGATGGAGGGTTTTCGTGAAAACAGCCGAGACGGAAAATATTATTCTCCGGTCCGCCCTGCTTTTCGTGAAGAAGGGAACGTTCATGCTTGAAAGCGTGAAGCCAAATATTTTTAAGATATCTAAATTAAAAAACGCTCATCCTGACTCCGTGGCCTCTGTGTCCGGTGGTGAACGCATTCGAATGATTTTATTTGTGATTTTTGTGGTATTCGTTGTAAAAAGTATTTTCCTGTATTTTTCCGTCCGGTTAATGAGTACTTTAATAATACATTGATCACGCCGCATTTTTGAGTCCAGGGAGGTTTTATGACAAAGAAAAAAACCATGTTATTTCGCAGTAGCTTCTGTGTATGTATGTTTCTGGTCCAGCTGTGTGATTTTTCGCCCGGGGGATTCGCTCTCAGGAGTCCTCTGGCTTCCGCCGCCGATACGGCCGGCGCGTATGATAAAAAAATAACCCGGGAAATGCTGGATGCATCTCTACTCCTGGGGAAAGATTTTCTTCTCAACAGCCAGCAGCCGGAAGGCAACTTCATTTATACATATAACTTCGTAAATAAAAAATTGAGCGAATCGGATAATCAAGTGCGTCAAGCGGGAGCCTTGTGGGGATTAGCTCTTATGTATCATGATGCGCCTTCAGGACGGCTCGCGGCGGCAATTGAGAAAGGATTTGCTTTTTTCGCCAGCCATTCGAAAACGACCTCCGACGGAAGGAAATATATCGTGTATCCCGGAGCGCAAACCGGTAAAACGGGTACGGTTGCGTTGGTTACGCTTGCCTTGATCGACTTCTTACGCGCTCAGGAAGATATCGAGTTACGTGAACAATATGAAAAAGATCTGGATGGCTATATTCGTTCTCTCCTTTCTCTGCGGATGAAGAACGGTCAGCTGCATCGAGGCTATTGTGTGGAGAGTGGGGAAGGGATAGGAGAGGCCTCGCCTTATTATGATGGGGAGTCTCTGTTGGCTTTCGTGAAGGCCGCCAAGTATATGGGGTACGATCATCTGGTAGATATGATTCTCATGTCCGCGGATGAGATGTATGAAAAAAATGTGCGGGAAGCATTGGCTGTGCATCCTGACAGCAGGGTAACTAAAGGATTCTATCAATGGGCTTCCCTGGCGTATTACGAGATGTATACAGCCGGCTGGCCGGGTGTCGAGGAGTACGCCGATCGAGTGATTGATCTGGCTTACTGGATGATCGATGTTCACCGGACGCTCGAGAGACAAAAGAATACCGCGTATGCTCATGAAGGGCTTATTGTCGCGTGGAGGCTTGCACAGCTTACACAAAAGACGGAGGCCATGAATAAAATAGGCCGGGTAGTTGATACAGGATTGTATAAGTTAACCTCGTGGCAGGTCGGCGGCCCGCTAAACGATAAAAACGAGTTTTTAAAAACCTGTTCCGAACCGGCCCCCTGGGTCATCGGCGCGGTTATGAACAGTAAAAGAGACCCGGAGCTTCGTGTCGATGTAACCCAGCATCAGATGCACGCAGTTATCCTGGCGCGGCGATATATGTACCCGCCGGCGTATACGTCTCTTGAGGAAACGGTTCCGTCGGAGGACGGTACGATCTGGTTCGATAATATTCATCGCCCTTTTTCTCTTGATTCCGATGAAGGGGAGATGCTTATGCGGTGTGTGGCTGATTCGGTTCTTCATTCTCAGCCTTTCGATACGGAGAAGCTTTCTTTTTTACAGGAAGATGTCCTTGCCCGCATTGTCTTCCTTTCTATCAGTGACGGCATAACTTCGGCTCATGTTTTTCTGGGAACAGGAAAGGGAATCATTGATGCCGTGGAAGAAGCGATATCAAAAGCTGAGGAGATAAAAGATACCGGGTATCGTCCCCGCTGGATAAAACTTGATGTCGTACAGGATGTTTCCTCCCGGCAGCAGGTGGATTTTGATGACGCGCTGGATTTACAGCGGGGATTCCAGGGGATCGCGTTCGACCGGCATGTTCACGATGCGTTTCTTCCCGAAGAGGCGGCCATTCATTGGGCGGTTGATTATGAACCGACACAACAACCGAGACATTATGTGCTGAAAGCTGGTGTATTAGATAATCGCGCAGACGTCGATGTGTATTATTTTTCCACGCTGAGTTATTTTTCCGACGGCAATACGATAGATACGCTTTATCGCGGACACAGGCTGTTCGATCAGAGTAAGATTACGCCGCAGGTGCTTTTAACAGCGGCGAAGCTGGGGGGTAAGTATCTTGTCCGGATGGTTGGTGAGGACGGGAAGTTTGTTTATTTTTACCGTCCGTTCACGGACGAACCGGGAAAAGACTATAATATTCTACGGCATTCGGGTACGATCTATGCAATGATGGAATTATACGAGATCACCCGTGACGCCGCGCTGCTTCGGGCCGTGAAAAGAGGGATCGCCTATCTTTTGTCCGCGGTGAGACCGGCATTAGATCAACGGGAGGACGCGGTGTGTGTCGTTGAAAATGGGTACGTCAAATTGGGCGGGAATGCCCTGGCGATTATTGCGCTGGCAAAATATACCGAAGTTACGGGGGATCGGCAATATATGCCGGTTATACTGCGGTTAGGAAAATGGATTCGGAGTGTTCAGAACAAAAAAGGGCTATTCACCATCCATAAACAAGCGTATCCGCACGGTACCGTTTCTAATTTTGTGTCGAGATATTATCCCGGGGAGGCATTGCTGGCAATGATCAGATTGTACGCTCTCGATCCGGACGAACAATGGTTACGGGTAGCGGAAAAAGGAGCGGAGTATTTAATAAGCGTGCGTGATCGGAAACAACCGCTGGAAGATCACTGGCTGCTTTACGCGTTGAATGAGCTCTATCGTTACCGGCCGCGATCGTTATACGTCAAACATACAAGGCGAACGGCTCGTACCATCCTGCGGCAGCAGAATCGTACTGCTTCTTATCCGGATTGGGTCGGAGGATATTTTCAGCCGCCGCGTTCTGCCGCGACCGCTGCCCGGAGCGAAGGGCTCTATGCGGCGTATATGTTATTGCGTGACGCCGGGTTAGCGTCGGAAGCGAAGCGTATTCTAGACGCGATTAAGCTGGGAGTTTCTTTTCAATTACAAACTCAATTCCGGCCGGATACCGTTTTATATTTGCCGAACCCGCAGGAAGCCCTCGGGGGATTCCGGGAAAATCATCGGAAGCTGGATGTCCGCATCGACTATGTGCAGCATAATATATCCGGCCTGCTCGGGTTGTATCGCATTATGAACGAATTCCAGAATGATGCGAAGCAGGGGAAGGATGAACAATGTACGGTATTATTTGTGGGGGATACCAGCTTTGGTGAAAGTTACCAGGCTGCACGCAAACGTGCCGGCAAGGAAGATATTTTAGAAAAAAGAGGATATGAGTATTTATTAGAGAAGCTAAAACCCGTTCTTTCGCAGTCGGATTTCGTAGTCGCGAATCTGGAGACCCCGATCCCCGGTTCAGTCGTATCACCGTTTGGGAAGAGAAAAAAATATATAAACCGGGGGAGAGAAGAGACGGCTGTGTATTTGAAGAAGTTTCACGTCAAAGCCGTTTCTCTGGCTAATAATCATGCGTTGGATTACGGACGTAAAGGATTACGGCAGACGATCGATGTTTTACGTAAGAATAACGTGGGATGGTTTGGCGCGGGGATGAATGAACCGGAAACGCTGAGTCCTTATATCTGGAAATGTAACGTCGGCCAACAGGTGTTTACTCTGGCGGTGATAGGGGGATTTGAATATACCCGGCAGTATGACCGCGATTTCGATTTTTATGCCGGGAAAGATACGCCGGGAGTAGCGCCTTTATCCGTTACGAAAATATCCCGGCGCATTAAAAAATTGAAAGCCGCGACCCCCGATGCGTTTGTGGTTGTTTTTCCCCATTGGTGGGGAAAGGATTACCGCGGGAAAACAAAAGATCAGACCGAAATAGCTCGTAAAATCATCGATGCCGGGGCGGATATTCTTATCGGTCATGGAGCGCATATGATGCAGGGAGTCGAGAAATACCGGGGGCGGTGGATTCTGTACGATCTGGGCAATTTCGTTTTTGGTTCCCCCGGCCGGTACCAGAAATTAAGTGCGGAACCCTTCAGTTTATGCGCCCGGCTTCTCGTAAAGGATGCCGGGGGAGATCTGGTAAAACAAATGAGATTATACCCGATATATACCGATAATCTCATTACGAACTATCAGAGCCGTTTCTTAACGGAAGCGGAGTTTGAAAAAGCATATCAATTGATGGGTGACAGGTCTGAGGGAGAGCTTCCGCAGGGCATGAGAAGAGGAAAGGATAATCTCGGCATGTTCTTTGAATTTTTGCTTGAGTCAAAAGGAAGAAACAGGTCCGGAGGCGCCTAGGCGTCGAACCCGTACGCGAAAGCATGGCCTTGTTTCGGTGGAATCCCGCTATACCGTGTATCGTTTCCGGGATAGTTCTCTTTCTGCCGCTTGTAAGGATTATGCATCAGCCTTGCTGGGTATGATACGTATCAAGAAACAGTACCTGGGACAGCAACGTTTCCTGGTTGTAAAAGAACTTCAAGCACACATTCAGTTCAAAGTCATCTTTCGTGAGAAGGATAAGATCATCTTTTCGGATCCGCAGTTTTTTTAATTTCATCAAGACATCGATTTCGTTTTTAAATACGTCAAAGATATTCTTCTGAAAAATTCCCTCAAATTTTTGGCTGGATATTTTAAGATTGTAGAAAAAGTTTCTTAAAACGTAAGATCTCATTTGATAACTTAAGGGGTATGTCATTGTAACATAGGTATTGTGTGTGAAATCAAGGTTATGGATGTCCGTATGAGTATTGCGATAACGTACGCGTTGTTCTATAAATGAATACGCATGCGTCCCCAGTCCTAAAATTGAGTTCCTCAGAGGCAAAAATGATTCCGTAGGATGCTGTAAGGGCGGAGTGTGTCCGATTTTTAAAAGACATTGAAACTCGTTGTGAGGGTTATTATAGAGGGAATAATACGAGTGTTCTTTTCGGAGAGAATCTATGTGGTTGAGAAGTTCATAGCGGTCGTAAGGAACTTTATAGTGCGTGTATTTCTCATGATCTTTTAAAGGAGATGCGTTTTGAAATCGATACGATGAATGCCGATAAAAATAGACGGTTATAGAGGGCACGTTTAATCGCATAATTTTTTCCATACCGCGGATGAATGTGCGTATCGAATCGTCCGGCAGCCAAGCCATTAAATCGACGTTGAAATCTTCAAATCGCTGTTTCTTGATGAATTCAATCAAATTTTTCACGGTTTCGTAAGAGAAGAATTTTCTATTGGCGGTTTCCATTACCTTTTCGTCTAAGGATTGAATTCCTAAACTGACCCTGTTTATCCCTTTCCCCCGGGCGAGCATTATTTTTTCCGCGGTTACGGTATTAGGAGATACCTCGATGCATTTGGCGCCTGCTCCTGGCTTGAATTTAAAGTTGTGGAAAACCATATCAAACAATCTGGCTAATTGTTCAACATTAAGAATAGTAGGGGTTCCTCCTCCCACATAGAATGTGGTAAACTCATTATTCGCAAATACAGGGGCGAAGAAGTTGATTTCTTCTTCCAGGTGATTGAGATAATCATTTATGGCTGCCGGATTCTGTAAAATATTCGATGGATACATGCAATAACGGCACCGGGATTCTTTACAAAAGGGTATATGAATGTACAGGGATAAGAAAGGGCGGGTATTATTTTTGAGAAGATCGTGCCATAACGCGCGGATATCTTTTTTATCAACGATCATTTCGTGAAAATGATCGTAATGTGTGCTATATACCGAGTTCAGGTTATATTTTTTTGTGATTTTTTCATAGAATTCCACTCGTTCTAAAAGCGATTTCTCATTGGGAACGCTGTCGGTGAACACATGGGCTTTTTGCGCTTGTTGGAGTATTTTTAACCATTGAGAGTTAATAGTTTTTTTATTAATAGTCATTCGAAGAGTATATGTTCGAAATTTGAGGAATTTTTCCGGTAAACGAATGCGCGAAAGCTCGCTGAACTCAAAGAACCTTCTTGCATGGAGTCGTATAAGCACTAATTTTACACAGAAAGAAGGACTTTGAAAAAGAGTACCACAAAACCGGCCGGCAGGGAAGGAAAAAGTTCTCAAAATACCGTGAAACGGGAGAAACGATGGGAACGATGTCTGCGATTAAAACGCCGGCCTAGAAGTATCACTCATTCCGCAAAAGGGCATGCGTTTTCCTATCCATCGAGACCGCATGAAAACAGGGTCCTGGGCAGGTGATAATCGGCAGGTTTACGCTGAAACCCGAATCTTTTTAAAGCCGCTGAAAAACTATCTGCTGTAAAACTTTACACAATTCGAATCCTTCCCGGCATTGACATTCAAATAGAAATATGGTATATATAACAGATATACTGTTTTGAGAAGCACAATGCGGATGATACTATTGTTAATGCGTAAATAAGGAGGAACGTAATGAAGTGGATCGCAGGGATCATTATTCTTTTTATGTGTATACCTTATCTATCCGTATATCCCCAGACCGAAGAAATTACTCTCACGACCTTTTACCCATCACCGTACGGAGTATATAATGAGCTGGAAATACATGATACGCAGCATTTTAAAGATCCGACCGGCGGAAACGCCGAACTTGATCTGACGATTGACGGGGACGCGAATTTGCATCTGGGCGACAACGGAACGTCTCCTTCCGGATACCATATTATTTTTGACGATTCCGGTCTTCCTATGTGTTATCTGCAGCAGTATAGTCCGGGGGGGACGACGTGGTGTGCCGATAATTACGTGGCCAGCGCTGTTTTGAATCCGGATAAAAGTCCGGTAAACGCTCATCAAAACCCTTTACCTATGAGTGGATGGATCGTATGCATACGGGGTTGGGAATCAGTACCATAATGGACATCCACGCGCCTCGGAAGATAGTACATGTCTTACAGTAAAGCGTCTCGCTGGAAAGCTACGGATAATTGCGTCGAAATCTTTGTCCCGGAAGGGGTGTATCCCCGGGAGCCGATTTTTGCCACCAGCTGTATATTCCTCGATGAGTATTATGTCCTGATTGATCTCGATGAGCAGAAAAAAGTATATATCATTACGTTAGCCGCCCAGCCGTCTCAGAGGGAAAGATTCAACGGTGAAAAAACCGCCCGGCGGTTTTTTCATGAGCTGATCAGTAATACGCTGCGCTATATGATTGCTTTGCGCAATCAGGACATCCGCGAATGCGTCGTAAAAGAAGCTTTGTTTTTCAGCCAGACCAGAAAAGAACAGGAAAAAGTCGTTCGACTTTTATCCCAGTCAGAGGATGATACCGAAGATTGAAATACCGCTTCATCGTAAGATTTATTCCCGCGCGGCGGTGAATGACGCGATACGCGGTTTTTCAAAGTTTGCCCGCTGTACGATGCGTCAGGAAGGCGCGTATTACCGGGTGACTATCGACACTCCCAAAAAATATGAAGCTCAAGCGGTAAAGGGGAACTTCCTTAATTATGTCTTGATGCTTTCCCGAGCGCGCGTATGAATCAGATTAACCTGGAAAAAGTACGTATCGATACGGTAGGGTTTTTCCGTTATAAATGGTTGACCGACCGGTATCTTCTCACCAATGATGCCGGTGAATGCCTCTTTTTAGGGGAGAAAGAATTTAAAGATTTCATTGAAGGCCGTCTCGACCAGCCAAGCCTCGTGCATAACAATTTGAGCCGGAAGAATTTCGTTCGATCCACGCTCGATAAAGATGAGTTAGTCCTGAAGCACCGGGATAAGAGCGCATATCTGAGGGGCGGCACTTCTTTACATATCGTTATTCCGACCTTACGCTGTAATCATCGTTGTTTATACTGTCAGGCGTCGGCCCGTTCTCCCAAGCAAAAAAAGTTTGATATGAACTTGAAAACGGCCCGTAAGGTCGTTGACGCTATCTTTGAGGCTCCGCGGCGGAATATTACGATTGAGTTTCAGGGAGGGGAACCGTTATTGAACTGGGATGCAATCGAATACATTATTGACCGTAGCGAAAAAAAGAACCGTAGAGCAAAAAAGACTGTCAGGATCGTGCTGGTATCCAATCTGACCCTGATGACAAAAAAGCGGTACCGGTATTTGTGTAAACATAACGTCGGTATCTGTACGTCTCTGGACGGCCCTCAATTCATTCATGATAAGAACCGGCCGATGGTCAACGGAAAAAGCGGTTATGATGTGACGACGAAATGGCTCAGGCATATTTCTCTGGTGGGGGAAAGGCCTCCCGGCGCGCTGGTTACGCTTTCCCGGTATTCCCTGGATTATCCTAAGGAGATTATTCACGAATATTTGAAGTGGGGGATACACGCAATTCCCCTGCGGCCGGTTTCAACCCTGGGGTATGCCGGCCACCGGCGTAATGAGTTAGGGATTACCGCCGGACAATTCTTAACATTTTACCGGCAGGCGTTGGAATACCTGATTGAACTTTGTGAGATTACCGGGGAACAGGTCTTTGAACGGATGGCAAAAGTATGCCTGCAGAAGATCTTCAATCCCCGCGATCCCGGGTATCTGGATTTACGTTCTCCCTGCGGCGCCGGGTGCGGGCAGCTGGCTTATCAGTATGACGGCAGTGTCTATACCTGCGATGAGGGGAGGATGTTGTCCGATGACGCGTTTAAGCTGGGCAACGTCCATACTCATGCCTATCAGGAGCTGATGGAGAGTAAACAGATGAAAACCGCGGTGATGGCTTCCTGTACCGACGGGCTTTATTGCGATTATTGCGTGTATAAGCCGTACTGCGGCGTATGTCCGGTGGTGAACTGGCAGGAGTGTGGCAGTATTTATGCCCAGCCGAAGAGGTCGTTTACCTGCAAGGTGAATGAAGGGATGTTTGATATTATCTTTGAGCTGTTGAAAGATAAGCGGAAAAGCAAAGTGCTTCTTTCCTGGATCGGGAAGGGAAACCGTCCCCGGCGCGACCTGTGAAAGCGTGGTGTTTTGTGGTATATTATTATGGTATACTATAAGAGGAGTAGAGCGGAAAAAACAAAAGCCAGAGGAGTAAAATAGGAGGCACGGTATGGATTTTTCGGAACTCAAGAAAGAAATCAGCGTGTTTTTAAGCAGTGAAGAAGCGAAGATTTTAATGAAAGACGCCGCGAAAATCGGCTTAAGCGCGGTGGTGATCAGCGGTATTATGGCCCAGTTAGATGCTTCGGCGCAGATGCATGGCAGCGCCCATGGTGATCATATGATTGACGACGATGACGACGACGGACACGATGATCATTCCGCGCATGATCAGCATACCAGTCATGGCGATCATAATGACGGGCTCGGAGGATGTGTTGAAGGGCGATACGATGGCGGTAATTTAAGGGGCGGCATCCACAGTAATCTGAATTGTCCGGCACATATGGACTGTATTTGTCCATCTCCGTAATGATCCGGATTTCTGACCGGCGTATTCTGTTCACGTAACGGGTAGATTATTATGTTCTCTGGCGCAATAAGCAAAAACACGTAGTGAGAATGATATATACTTTTATCTCCGGGAGATTTTTCTTGCCTGAATTTCCCATAGCCAAATATGGAAAGAGTACGTTTAGAGAAGGGACAGAAAAAGTCTTAAGATGTCCAGTGTGTTGTCTTTTGTTCCATGTGTCTTCGCGGGGGCCGGTGCTCGCTTCGTAGGGAACGGGTGAATGATCAGGCTTTTACGTTTTTTTATATCGAAATGGATAAAAAACTTACACGGCTTTATAAAGAGTTCGTGAAATGCGGTGTGTCGCGGGATATCGCGTTGAAGCTTGTTCTCGTGCATATGGGATTGAAAGACGCGATGACGGCCGGCGCTGTGGTCGAGAAGATACTTCCTTTGCTCAGAAAGAAAAAATATATTTATGAAATCGATGATTCCTATCTGCAGTTTCAAGTCCATAATTTCGTCGAGTATACCACTAAAACTTATTCCCCGAACGCGCAGACTTTAAGACGGTTTTATATCGGGCGGGGTATCGCCAGAAAGAAGTTAAAGCAATTGCGGTTAAATCCGTATAATTTCGATCAGGGGGTGCGGTTCGGGTTCCCCATGTGCGATATTATCCATTACTGCCGTAAAGCGACCCGTGAGGGTAAAAATTACCTGGACATTTTTTCCGATTGGATAGAAGATCTTCCGGGCGAAGCCGGCGCCAAACGTGTCGATTTCCGGTTTGTGGGAAGTTTGATAAAGTATTTCAATCAGCTCAGGCTGATTGAACATGTACCGCATCATCCTCATTGCGAAGCTTCTTTAACACAGGCGCAGCGGAATCTTGAGATTCTGGGAGAACTGGACCCGGAATTAAAGCGGCGTCTTATCAAAGGCTTTTCCTTTCCCCTGCTTTTTTATGGTGACAACTGGCAGAAGGTGGGTATCGTTCAGCTTGACGGAGTAGAACGAATCGCTTCGCGCCGGTACAGCGCACGGTGCCTGCGGGCGATACCCGCGGGGTTACCGAAAGGCATACCGTTGGAGATACATCTGGTACCGTATAAGAAAGTTGCGATATACGCGCGGGGCAATAAAATCGTGGAGCACACCGCGCCAAAAGAAACGAAATGGAGTTATTGTCTTTTTTTCCCTTACGATTCAATGAGTACCTCCTGATTGTGAGGTGAGGGAATCTCCCTTTCCCGCGACGTAAAGAACAGGATAAACCCGATAAAGGCGAACCGGTCTCGTATGGGCCGTATTGTGTTTTTTTTGTCTCAAGCAGTTTTTCCGCGGAAGGTGCTTTAATCCCGGAAATACGGTGTTTCCCAGGTAAAAAGTGGCGAAATGGGGTTTTTTATGGTATATTATATATGGTATAATATAAAATGAACCTAACCCGGATCGGGCAGCGGAAGAAACAAAAGCCAGAGGAGTAAAATAGGAGGCACGGTATGGATTTTTCGGAACTCAAGAAAGAAATCAGCGTGTTTTTAAGCAGTGAAGAAGCGAAGATTTTAATGAAAGACGCCGCGAAAATCGGTTTAAGCGCGATGGTGATCAGCGGTATTATGGCCCAAACCTTATCAGAAAGTAATGCGCAAACGCATGTAAACGACCATGGCAGTGGATTCGGTGATGACGATGATGACGGGCACGATGATCATTCCGATCATGATCAGCATACCAGTCATGCCGACCATAATGACGCAAGCCTGGGGTGTGTTCAAGGCAGATATGATGCCGGCGATTTAAGGGGTGGGATCCATAGTAATCTTAGCTCCCCCCTGCATTCGGATTGTTTCTGTGAAGAATCACATTAATCCGGTTTTTTAAACCGGAGAGTTCCCGTCACTCCGCAGGGACGATGCATTCGGACATAGGTTTTTACACGCAACGAATGTGTCGTTCGATCATATTCCGCCGGTGCAATAGGGTGATAGTGTATGGTGTATGGTGAAATAAGAAAAAGCACGCGGTGATATCGCCGGGAATATGATTTTTATCCCTCTGTGTTTTTTCCTTGCCATAAGTTTTTATAATTGTTATACGGACATACGGTATCGTAAGATCAAAAATTCTTTCCTGCTTCTGGGGTTTTTTACGGGAGTTGTTTTTTATCTGGCTTCCGTACCTTCCCTGCATGCTTGGCAGACATTCCTGATAAACGTCATTCTTAGTATTTTTGTCGCGGGTTTCTTCTGGCGGATGAATATATGGGCCGCGGGAGACGGAAAATTCTTTATCTTTACCGCGATGTACGTTGCTTTGTTTGTTTCTCACGGCTATATTCCCCGAATCCATCCTCCTTTACCGGTTATTGCCGTGGTTCTTATCAACTCTTTCATCCTGACCTGTTGTTATCTGTTCCTCAGGGCGCTGGGAGTGTTTCTCAGCGGGGTGTTTCGCTTTTTTTCCCGCCAGGAAAACGCGCGTGAGATCGGCGGTGAATTTATCAAGAAAATAAAAGACAGAGATTTTATCTTTCTTCAGTTAAAAACGGTATTTTTTTATGTGGGGGCTTTTGTTTTGTTTTCGATCATCCGCCACTGTGTTTCTTCATGGTTTCGTTTGCCGCGGCAGAGCGATATCATCCTGTACGTGGGGCTTATTTTCGCCTATTCTTTTATCCGGAAAATTCTGCGCAAAGTAAAAACCGGGTATGTTCTTTTCGTTGTGGGATTGTTGTTTTTATATTCACGGCCGGATATAATACCTTTACTGAAGGGGGCGGGAAAGTTTTTTCTTGTGTTAGGAACTATCCGGTTCGCGATAAACTGCTATCTGCGGCAGGCTCAGACAAAATGCATTCATCCCGACGCGTTAATTCCGACTATGCTGCTTGCGCCTGAAGAAATAAGGAAGATGTCATGTGATGACAAACCGGACAGACGTTTTTTTTCCGACGGCCTTACCCGGAGCCAGGCCGAACATATAAAGAGGTATTGTCAGAGAGAGAACAGAGAAGAAATTAAAATATACAATACGTTGCCTTTTGTTCCTTTTATTTTTTTAGGCACAGTCGTGACTTTTATTTTGCGCGGCCGGGTGCTGGATCTTGTGTCTTTTTTGTATCGATAGAGAAACCGAGTATGCTGTCGGTCAGGAGATCTCCACCTGCGGTGTGCCTCAGGATATGGTTGATATACACATGGGAAAGAAAAAAAGGAAACTATCAAAAGGATCTTCGTTCGGAGCATATAAAGATGCGGAAGGAAAAATATTGTATTCTTTTTGGATACCCGATCTTGACCAATATCTGTCCCGTTATGACCTTGGAGATTTAGAAGAAGTTGAAATGGATCCCGCGATGTTCATCCATCGTGATTTATTTAAAGATGGCGATCCGTTGGACCATCTTAAACGTTTGCGGCGGGTTATGCTTCGCGAGCGAGACCGGTCGATAGCTGTGTTCAGGCTGCCTCGACATGTTGTCCGATGTGTTCATCGGGAGTATGACATACTTGATGGCTGGCATCGTTGTGTGGCCGCCTGGCTGAAAGGAAATCCGAAAATAAACGCGATTATCTATCCGACCCCGGCCCATCGTAACGATGTTCTGGAAATCATAGCTCTGGTAAAGAAAAAAAATGCTCAGCATAAAAATAATCACCGCGATGTATGAGGTTAACCCGTTTACCCCGTTTTTTTAAACGGGAAATCCCGCTTCTGGCGGAATAACTCGGAGCACGGATTCACGCGTGAACCAGAGACTAGTCACCAGAAACATCTTCGACTCATGCGGATAGGAACTATACGATTTTCAACACCGGTGTTGCTGGCCCCGATGGCCGGGATAACCTCTCTGCCGTACCGGATGCTGAATCGCCGCGCCGGGTGTGAGGGCGCGTTCTTAGAGATGATCAACGCCCGGTCCCTTCACTACTGTTCCCGGCGCACGAAAGAGATGATGCCGACGGCCGCGGGCGACCGGCCGCTGGGGGTCCAGCTTCTTGGCAGCGAAGAATATTATATCGAAAAAGCAATTGAACGGTTGGGCGATTATCAGTTTGATATCCTGGATTTAAACGCGGCGTGTCCCCGGCGTAAGATCACTTCCCGCGGTGAAGGCGCGGCATTGCTCATCGACCGTAAAAAATTAAACGATCTTCTGAAGCTTATGGTACACCGCGCGCGCCGGCCGGTGACGGTAAAGATCCGTATCGGTTATAACGACGCGCACGCAGCCCGCGATATCGCCTGTTCGGCCCGTGATGCCGGGATTTGCGCGCTTTTTGTCCACGGCCGTACCCGTAAGCAGGGCTATAGCGGTACGGTCGATTATGACGCGATCGCCTCGGTAAAAAAAGCGCTGGATATTCCGGTCATCGCCAGCGGTGATATCTTCTCGGTCGGCCACGCGCGGAGGATGATCGATCGTACCGGTTGTGACGGGGTACTTGTGGCTCGGGGTGCTCTGGGGAATCCCTGGCTGTTCGGTCAGCTTCAGGCTTTTTTCCTGGAGGGCAGGATCGTAGAGCCGCCGTCTCTCGATGAGATTGCGCGGGTCATGACTGAACATCTGGATGCGTTTATCGATTTTTACGGGCCCCGGCGCGGGATATTAAAATTCCGTAAATTCTTTATCTGGTATACCCGCGGACTTTCCCGCGTTAAGACAATCAGGACCAGAGCGCAAAAAACAAAAACCCGGGATGAGGTGATCGCATTAATCGGTGAGTTTAAAGCCGGAGGGCCTTTACGTTCGGCGCGCGGCAGGATTAAGGTGAATATATAGATGGCAAAATTAAAAATCGATCTGCATGACATATATAATAAGGGAGGAGAGATAGATGCTGCGCTTGGGAGGGTGATCGAGGAGGCGCTCAACCGCCGGATAGAGATCGTGGAGATTATTCCCGGCAAGGGTTCCGGGGCCTTAAAAAAACACGTTCTGCGTTTTCTCCAAAAACCGGAGATCAAAGAACAATACCATCGCGTGAAAAAAGACAGCAAGAATTTCGGCCGGGTATTCGTCTACTTCCGCTTTACATGATTACAGTGATTACGCTTGGGGTGTGTATTGCGTCGTGCGTACCGCGTATTGCGTGTAAAATGCAATAATCAATGGGCAATGAGCAATCAACAATGGAAGATCTAAAGATGGGTTGAATATTGAAGCCCGGTTCTTTTCAGGTGGTTTCCCATTGCTAACTGATAATTGATAATTTTTATATCTGCGATTATCGGCGGTATATAAATAATACTACTCAAAGCCGGCAAGCCTCTATATAATAAATATACAAAAACATGATACGGCAGTTTTTCGATACCATTCAAATCGAGGTCCCGCAAAGTAAGATCTATTCCCGTCTGGGGTATGCCAGGGGGATCACGTCGGTCACAGAGAGGCAGGCTGAGTCGGTCGGCGAGTATATTACCGCCGCCGCCGGGATTATTGATCTCAAAGGTGCTGCCTGCCGGGTGCCGATCGAGAAAAAAGAAAAAGACCGGGTGATCCTTACCGGAAATATTGAGCTTGTGAGCTCTTCAGTCGCTTCGCTCCTTAAAGACGCCGATGAAGTCCTGTTTATGGGGGCGACCGCGGGCGAGAAGATAACCGAAAAGATCCGCGAATACTCGAGGTCGGCACCCACCGCCGCGGTTGTCTTTGACGCTACCGCCAGTGAGATGACCGATGAAGCGCTGGGATGGATTATGAATTATTATGATTATGAGATCCGCCGTCAGAATCAGAAACTTTCATCCCGGAGGTTTTCACCCGGGTACGGGGATTTTTCCCTGGACAACCAAAAAGTTATGTGTGAAACTTTACAGATGAGCGAATTAGGCGTCACGTTGAACGAATATTATATCCTGGCCCCGGAGAAGTCGGTGACGGCGATCGCGGGAATAGAGTCTTTGTAAGTTACATAGACACACGTCACACGACACACGCATGCCCTGCTACGCAGGCAGTCACACGTTGTGCGATATGCGTCACACGTGAGGAGAAAAAATATTCCTCCGACATGTGACCTTGTGTCCTTGTGACTTTGTGACCTTTGTATTATGAAATTGCAGTCATTACTTAACAAACGGGTGGTTATCCTTGACGGGGCAACCGGTACCGAACTCCAGGCTAGAGGGATGCCGGTAGGGGTATGCCCGGAGATGTGGGGAATCCAGAACGAACAGGTATTGAAAGACGTGGCGGCGGCCTACCGCCGGGCCGGTTCCGATATCGTCTATACCTGCACGTTCGGTGCCAACAGGTACAAGCTCGCCCAGTACAAGATTCGTGACGTAAAGACGATCAATACCCGGATTGCCCGGATTACCCGGGCCGGCGCGGGGAAACATACGCTTGTTGCCGGGGATATCGGCCCGACGGGAAAATTCATCGAACCGTTCGGTAAGGTTTCCTTTGCGGATGCCGTTGGTGTGTTTAAGGAACAGGTTAAAGGACTCATCGCCGGCGGTGTGGATATCCTGGTGATCGAGACGATGATGGATATCCAGGAAGCCCGGGCGGCACTCGTCGCGGTACGGAAAGTTTCCGATATCTTTACCATGGTAAGTATGACGTTCGAACGTGACGGCCGGACGTTAAACGGCACCGATCCGTTAAGCGCCTTAATTACCCTGCAGAGTCTGGGCGCCGACGCGGTAGGGTGTAATTGTTCTACCGGCCCTGAGGATATGATTCCCTTTATCGAGAAGATGAAATCCTACGCCACGGTACCATTGTTTGCCAAGCCGAACGCCGGGCTTCCTAAACTGCAGGGAGCTCAGACCGTATTCGATATGCCGCCGAAAGAATTTGCCGCCTGCGGCGCCGAACTGGTTAACAAAGGCGTAAATTTAATCGGCGGATGCTGTGGGACCGGCCCCGACTATATCCGGGAGCTTAAAAAAAGAGCCGGCCGTAAAAAGATCATGCAACCGTTACGGAAACATCTAAGCGCTTTGAGTTCATCGCGAAAGAGCGTGGTGATCGAAGAGGACTCACCGTTGATCATGATCGGTGAATGCATCAATCCCACGGGAAAAAAAGCGTTAAAGAAGGAATTGCGAGAAGGGAACATGACGCTGGTGCGTCATCTGGCCAAAGAACAGAAAAAGCATGGCGCCGTTCTTCTTGATGTGAATGTCGGATGTACTGGAGTCGACGAACGGAAAACCTTACCCGATGCGGTGGCGGCTCTTTCGGTAAGTAACGATCTGCCGTTGGTGATCGATTCTGCAAGCCCTGAGGCGATCGAGGCGGCACTGAAAATGTATCCCGGGCGGGCCCTGATCAATTCACTTTCGGCGGAAAAGGAAAAAATAAAGAAATTATTGCCGGTGATCAAACGGTACGGGGCGATGTGTATTCTTCTTCCTTTGGACGATAAGGGGATTCCCGATACGATAAAAAAACGACAGAAGATTGTTTCCGGGCTCCTGCGGCAGGTGAACCGGGAGGGACTGCGAAAGGAAGATGTCGTGGTCGACGCGATGCTGATGACGGTATCGGCCCAAGGTGACGCGCCGCGCCAGAGCCTGGAGACGATTCGCTGGTGTCACGATACGCTCGGTTGTTACACGGTGCTGGGGCTTTCCAATGTTTCCTTCGGGCTCCCGCTTCGCAGCTGGATCAATGCCGCCTATCTGGCGATGGCCCGGTCGCAAGGGTTAACCATGGCGATAGCCAATCCGTTATCTGAAGAATGTAAGGCTGTCGGCAAAGCCCTGGATCTTCTTTGCGGTCAGGATCGGGGCGCGGTTGATTTCATCGCCTACGCCGGTCTTCAGACTCAAAGTGGGACGGGGAAAAAACAAGACGCGAAAAATCCCGTCGGCAGGGTGACTGGTGTGCCGAACCAGGAGAACGTGTACGGCGCAATTATAGAAGGGAATCGGGCCGAGATGAAGCCATTGTTGAGCCGTCTGCTTGCCGCAAACGTCGCTCCGCAGAAAATCATCGATGAGGCGATGATTCCGGCGATCAACCGCGTAGGTGAGTTGTTCGATACGAAGGAGTACTTTCTGCCTCAGCTTATCGCTTCGGCGGAAACGATGAAGCTGGGATTCGATTTTTTAAAGCCGTATTTAAAAAAGGCTCAAGATTCGTCTCAGAAGAAGAACGTTATCCTTCTGGCGACGGTCAAGGGAGATATTCACGATATCGGTAAAAACATCGTGGGGCTGATGCTTGAGAATCATGGTTTCTGCGTGATCGATCTGGGCAAGGATGTTTCGGCCGAGCGGATCATTCAGGAAGTAAAGCGTCAGAAGACCCCGCTGGTGGGATTGTCGGCATTGATGACGACAACGATGGTGAATATGAAAGAAGTGGTCGAACGAGCCCGGAAGGAAAAATTAGATTGCCGGTTTATTGTAGGGGGGGCGGTGATTACCGAATCATACGCCCGTTCCCTTGGTGCCGAGTATGCTGCCGATGGCGTCAGCGCGGTACGCATAGCGAAGAATTTACGTGCCAGAAAATAGTGGGGATGAGATTGTGAGTAAAAAAATTCTTGTTGTCGAAGACGAAGACAGTATACGGAACGTCCTGCAGGTACGTCTGGCTAATTGCGGATTCAGCGTTGTTACCGCCCGGGACGGCGAGGAAGGGCTTGCCGTGGCTCGTGCCGAGAAACCCGACCTGATCATTCTCGATCTGGGACTGCCCAAGCTTCCCGGGGAAGAAGTCTGCCGTCAGCTGCGCAATGACGAAAGTAACGTGCCGATCGTCATGCTTACGGCAAAGACCGAAGATGTCGACCGGGTCGTCGGTAAAGTGCTGGGCGCGAATTATTATATGACCAAGCCGTTCGAATGGACAGATCTCTTAAAGAAGATATATAAATATCTCGATATGGAAGAAGAGTCTGAATCCGGTGAGGATTCTGCCCCGGAGGCTTAAGAATCCATGAATATCTATCTGATCGTTATCCTGGGTATCCTGATTGTTCATTACGGCCTCGATCTGATTGTCGAGACCCTGAATGTCCGGCATGGTTCTCATGCCTTGCCGGATGAATTCAAGGGATATTATGATGATCAGAAATACCGCCGTTCTCAAGAGTATCTGAAGGAACGGACCGTGTTTTCTCTGGTGACCGGCGGGTTCTTTCTTCTGGTAACGATAACGTTCATCATCCTGGGCGGCTTCAATTATGTCGACCAATGGGCCCGCGGCATCACGCAGGGACAGATATTGACCGGGCTGGTTTTCGCGGCGGTGATCATACTGGGAATGCGTATTCTTCAGATCCCGTTTTCGCTGTACAATACCTTTATCATTGAGGAAAAGTACGGCTTTAACCGTACGACGCCGAAGGTATTCGTGACTGACTTCTTTAAAGGGATCCTCTTAACGGTCCTGTTTGGTTCGATAGCGTTCAGCGCGGTAATCTGGTTTTTCCAAACGAGCGGCCAGTGGGGTTGGCTCTACTGCTGGGGATTTATCGTTTTGTATGAACTCTTTTTTTATTTTATTTATCCGGTCGCCATTCTGCCTCTGTTCAATAAATTCACTCCGCTTGAGAAAGGGGATTTGAGGACCCAGATAGAGGAGTACGCCCGCGATCAGAATTTCGCTCTGGCGGGGATTTTTACCATGGACGGATCGCGCCGTTCTTCCAAAAGCAACGCGTTTTTTACGGGGTTCGGAAAATTCCGGCGTATCGCGCTGTTCGATACGCTGATCAAACAGCATACGACACAGGAGCTTGTGGCGGTCCTGGCGCATGAGATCGGTCATTACAAGAAAAAACATATTTTGAAGCACATCGCAATGTCGATTTTTTCCGCGGGGCTGATGTTTTATGTGTTGTCTCTTTTGATCAATAATCCGGGATTGTTCGCGGCGTTTAAGATGGAGGAGCTTTCGATCTATGCCGGTCTGTTTTTCTTTGGCTTTCTCTATACCCCGATCAGTTTCGTGCTGGGCGTGGTGACCATGGCGGTTTCCCGGCGGCACGAGTATCAGGCGGACCGGTTCGCGGCCCAGACTTACCGGAACCCTGAGGCGATGATCAACGCGTTAAAGAAACTGAGCGTTCATAACCTTTCGAATTTAACGCCGCATCCGGCAAAGGTCTTTTTAGAATACAGTCATCCGCCGGTACTGAAGAGAATAGAAGCAATTAAAAAGTTAGCGATTAGGGATTAGCGGTTAGCGATTAGGGAAAATACATGAGAACAAGGAAAATAATCAATTTCAGTTTTTCTTCTCTATCCGCTATACGCTCGTCGCTATACGCTGCACGAGAGGAGGAGTGCAATGTATAAGGTAGTGTTATTACGTCATGGGGAAAGCGTCTGGAACAAGGCAAACCGTTTTACCGGCTGGACCGATGTCGACCTTTCCGAAAAAGGGGTCGAGGAGGCTCATGCCGCCGGAGACGTGCTGAAAAAGGAAGGATACACCTTCGATATTGCCTTTACCTCGGTTTTGAAACGGGCGATTCGTACGCTCTGGATCGTGCAGGATGAAATGGATTTGATGTGGATTCCGGTATACCGGTCGTGGCGGCTGAACGAACGGCATTACGGAGCCCTGCAGGGGTTGAATAAAGTCGAGACCGCGCAAAAATACGGTGACGAGCAGGTTCTGATCTGGCGGCGCAGTTACGATACTCCGCCTCCGGTACTGGAGGAAAGCGACGAGCGGTATCCCGGCAA
>CAZABB010000015.1:0-45640 GCA_964483625.1 uncultured Planctomycetia bacterium
CAAATCTTTCATCAACAATCTCATGTATGAAAATGTTTAAAAGATATTTTGTAACCCCGTTGTCCCGTTCGCCCGTTTGCCCGTTGAGCCTCCCGTCTCTGGCGGGATCTCGCAGAAGACGGGACTTTTCTGATGAACGGGAAATTTCGCCGTAGGCGGAATAACTCAGAGCACGGGCTAACGCGTGAACGATTATGAAAGTTAAATTAATCCAAACTCAGAAAGTTCTTTCCCCGACTCTGATGACCGTAGCCGATTACGCGATCAATCCTTACCGGGGTTGTGAATTCGGCTGTTATTATTGTTACGCCCGGTTGATCAAAGCCCACACGCGGGGAAAAGATTCCCTCGGCGTAAAAGAAAATGCGCCTCATGTTTTAGCCAGAGAACTCAAAAACCGTAACGTTAGCAGCGTGGTACTGGGATCGAGCTGCGAATGCTTTACCTACGCCGAATCAAGATACCGCCTCACGGCGCGCCTTCTCGCTATACTTCGAGATCACGACATTCCCGTTACCGTACTCACCAAATCGCCGCTGGTTGCCGAATATGCGCAACAACTCTCCTATAACCCAAAGAACCGGGTTTTTTTCACCTACAACTTCTCTTCGGAAAAAATAAAATCTTCATGGGAGAAGGCTTCCCCTTCTCTTTCTGCCCGGATTGCGGCGATGCGCACACTTGCCGCCGGCGGGATATCTTTACGAGCTCATATCGGGCCGTTTATCCCCGGGGCTTCGAATCTGGAAGAAATATTCGACACCTTGAAACCCATTACGGCGGCGGTCAATATCGAACTCTACCACCACAAAATGGGCAATTTTGCCTCTCTCCTGGCTGCTGTGAAGACGTACGATTCAGGTGCCGCCGGGAAACTGGCGGCTGTTTACAGATCAGCCGAATCCTACTATAATTTCTCTCAAAAGCTTAAAGAACATATTCTCAAACTCAATGAGTCCTACCGGTACAGGATTTACTACATCGTGCCGGAATATGATACCTATTACAATCGTGAGATCGATTATGAACAACCCCTTGTTTAGTATCATCATCCCGACGTATAACCGCGCCGATTTCTTAAAGATCGCGATCGAGTCGGTACTAAACCAGACCTGTGATGATTTCGAACTGATCATCATCGACGACGGATCGACCGACCACACCCGGGAAACGGTAGAAACATGTATCACGTCACCAGGACACCAGGTCACCAGGACACCAGAAACGAACAACGCACGGCGAACGACGCACGACGATTTTTCTGTTATCCGCTATGTTTACCAGGAAAACCAAGGCCCGGCGGCCGCGCGTAACCGCGGCATCGAGATCTCCCGCGGTGAGTACATTTGCTTCCTCGATTCCGACGACCGCTTCCGTTCGACCAAGCTGGAGGTAACTGCAACGTTTATCCGACGCTACCGAGCCGCACGGATATTCCATACCCAGGAATTATGGTACCGTAACGGGAAGATGATCCCCCATAAAAAACATCACCGTAAACCCGAAGGCCGGGTGCTTGAAAACGCTCTGAAACTATGCTGCATCAGCCTTTCGACCGCGTGCATTCACCGCGACGTTTTTAAAGAAATCGGGGCATTCGATGAAACAATGGCGGCTTGTGAAGATTACGATTTCTGGCTCCGGGTAACATCCCGTTATCCGGTCAAACTTATCGATGCCTGTCTGACGATCAAGGAAGGCGGTAATCCCGACCAGCAGTCAAAGCGTTACCCCGCGATGGACACCTTCCGTCTGTACGCGATCGAAAAACTGATCGTAAACGACACCCTTTCCCCCGTCGCGTTAACCGCAGCGATTGAGGAATACCGGAATAAATGTTCCATCTACATAAACGGCGCGGCCAAACGGGGCAAACATGACGAAGTAAAAACGTACCAGGAGAAATTAAAGAAATTCGATCAATTACGCACGACGAACGACAAATTATGATGCTGGATGATTTGAAAACAAAAATGGAAGTCGAATTTAATTTCCGCCTAAACCGGAACCAATGGCGGGATATCAAACGGTTGATCTATGAGATCACCCGTCGGGACGGAGTATCGGCAGAGAACATCCTGGCCTCTTTAGGAACAAACAATACGATTAAAAAGGTGAGCGGACGGAATACTTTCTTTGCGATAAAAAAAGGACTTATCGAACGACGGTACCCTCTGACCGCACAAAGACAACGCATCGATACAAAAGACGTTTTTCTCGCTGACATAAAAGGACATTGCCGGGAAAATGCTCGAGTGATAACCCCGTTCATACCGGAAAAAGTATTCATTGAAAAAGACGCACGGGGAAGTTATCTCGAAGACCGATTCCGAAAAGAATTTCCCGAGGTCCCCTGCGAAGAGCTTCGATACAGCGGTGAATATATCAAAAAAAACAAGTTTTCTCTTGACCAATTGAAACGACCGCTTGTCTTTATCGTAAAAGAACGCTGGGATTTCATCAAACCCTGCCCCTGCACCTCCCACTGTTTAAGTTGCCGGTATTGGATACTAAACCTGGGCTTCGGCTGTCCTTTTGACTGCTCATACTGTTTCTTACAGCAATACGCCAACTTCCCCGGCATCGTTCTGCCGGCAAACCTCGATGATTTTTTTAAACAGTTCGATACGTTTTACCGTAAAATCAAGCTGCCGATACGTATCGGTACGGGAGAATTCTGCGACTCACTGGCCTTAGACGATATTACGGGGTATTCCCGACAACTCATAGATTACTTCCGTGATAAGAACCTGTTTTTTGAACTGAAAACAAAAAGCGCCAACATCGCCAATCTGCTCAAAATCAAAGCCGCCGCCAACATCGTCATCGCCTTTTCGCTCAACCCGCAAACGATCATCGATTCCGAAGAACCGGGCGCAGCGTCTTTAGCCGAACGCCTGAATGCGGCACGGGCCGTACAAAAAGCCGGATATTCGGTTGCGTTTCATTTCGACCCGATCATTTATTCACATCACTGGGAAGATCAATACCGGAGCGTCATCGAGAAACTTTACCGCACCCTCAACCCCCCGTTGAGCTGGATCAGCCTGGGAACATTACGCTCGGCGCGGGAACTCAAAACCGCCGTCGAGCAAAGATTCCCTCACAGTACCATTTTCTACGGAGAATTGTTTCTGGGAAAAGATAAGAAATTGCGCTATCCGGCTTTCCTTAAGACCGAGATGTTTAAGAAAATGGCCGGGTGGATACGAGATTACGATATCAAAACTCCTCTGTACCTGTGCATGGAACCGAAAGGCATCTGGCAGGCCTGCGGGTTGAAACCCGATACATCTCAAGACGTAGAACGAACTCTTCTCTCACCAAGAATAGACTAAAGAAGAAATCAGTTGAGTATCACTCTCTTTGGTACCGGGTGAAGGTTCGGCGTCATAATCCCAGATAAAGCTCACCTTAAGCGCCAGGTGCTCATTGAGCGCATTGGTAAGAGATGTCTCCGAACGCAGGCGATATGAAGACAATTTCTCCCAGGAAGGATAGAGGGTGATATCTTCGGAAATCGTTGTGTTTTCGAACAATTGTTTCTCCAGGAAGCCCCGCGGCACAAACACGAATTCATTCCTGTTTTTGGTATTATCCCGGAAATTGGTATGTTCGAAACCGAGCGCCCCTTCGACCATCGCTTTAAACTCATCGGTATCACTAAACCAGTAGCCGACACCGGCCGAAGGAATGAACCGGTACGCGATATTACCGAAATGGTCATGGTCGGCTTCCAGTTTAGCAAAATGATACCATCTTTTGTCCGTCCAGCTCCGGCCGTACCGGATGAGCCCGTACCATTTCTGCGTATCCATCTTCTTATCGGTCGAAGCGTAATAGGTATTGCCTTTTAAGGTGAACTCATCACGTTCAGTCTTACGCTTCGCCTTCGCCTGCGCGGAAAACTGGCGGTTCTGGGTATTACCGTTCGCCTGGCTGAATCCCAGCGCGATCTCACTGCTCCACAGTTTCTTCGCTTTCTCTTTTTGTTTGGCGGCGAGGATCTCTCGGTCGGTCATGATCTTCTCGACGAACACCCGGTCAATGGTGATCGTTCCCATGGCTTCGGTAGTAAGCGTAATCTTACCGGCGGAAGCATCGAGGATATCACCGGTAACCTTATCTCCGTTGTTCAGATATATCTCGTCACCAAAAGCAAAGACAATACCCGCTATTAAAAACAGTACGACCAGCAAACCTCTCATAACTTGAGTCATTGGTTCTCCTCTTTATGGCACCGGTATTATTATATATCGGCGCTCATTGTAATCGTGCCTTAATCACCGTAATCAGTAGCTATTGCCTTTTACAATAGCTACTAAAAACGCGAATATTAATATACATACATTACCGGAGCCGTCAAGATGATTTTTCAGGAGACCCCTTTGTGTTCCCAGAGCGGCTCAATGAGACTTGCGATCCGCCTCTGGCGGATCGTGTAGTCGAATTAGTCCCGAAGTCTTTGAGAAAAATATCGCAGAGATTTTTCGATTATGTAGAGACAAGGGGAAACGACCATCGCGAAGCGATTCTGAACAGACTATCCCCGGTCGTTCCCGGTCTATTTCCCGCAATACCTTCGTCGTAAAAAGATCAAAAACGGAAGCGAACCGACCCACGCGTCGCTCACGTATAGTTCGCTCCTCATAAAGGGGAAACTACGTTTCCCCTCTCTGACGCCCCGAAATGAACATGTTTTACTTCGGGGCTGTCACTCCCCTTCCTTACGAGGAAGCGAAGATGCCTTGAGGGAAAATATCTTTTCCCTCAAACTCCCTTTGTGCGTCGGCGTTCCGATTCAACACCTCCTCAAATATTAAACGCCCGACACCTACAAGAGGTATCGGGCGTTTAATACGTGCCGAGAGACGGAATCGAACCGCCGACGCAGGGATTTTCAGTCCCTCGCTCTACCTACTGAGCTATCTCGGCACTATCAACGGGAAGGAAGTCATACGCTCAAAAAGAACAGAGATGAATTATAGCACAGACACCTTTAAGCGCAAGGAGATTTTTAGAATTTATCCGACGGGTCTTAGAACGGTTCAAAACTGATCGTACTTTCAATCGATATCGGCCAGCTTGTACCAAGGGGTATCTTTTCACCCGAAATAACAAGCACTTTTCCCCCTATTTTCTGGCTAACCTGCCCCCGAATCGTCCAGCCCCTGTCAACATCCAGAATCGTCGATCCCTCCTGGGAGCCTGAAACTTCATACCGGAGAGACATTCCGCCCATATTGACCGGATCGGATTCATCCCGGGAATGGATCACCGAAGACGACTTCACCCGAGCCTGTCCGGAAGAAATATCATCCAACGTATACGTCGTCACTACCCGCATGGGAAATCCGATCGCTGTATCCTCGGTTTTTTCCCAAGAATCACCGACTCTGACCGGAAAGGAAGGATATACCGCAAAGAGATTTCCGATGCTGTCTTTCAGCGCCTGATCTCCGAATTGTTCAGAAAGAGTTTCTTTTACGGTATTTTCATCTGCCCCTTCGGGTATCGACATCCGCTGCAGTAATTTATCCAGGATAAAATCCATTCCCGTGACACTGATAATCTCACCGGTTTCCGAGACCGTGATGCGGAAAGATTCTCCGACCATAACGTCATATCCTAACGCCGCGGGATGAACTTTCTGAGGAGGATTATCTGAATCATAACTTACGTATCCAAAGGGCCCATGCTGATTGAACCGGATGGAATCATACCGTATAGCGATAATCATATCTCCGGAAGAATTGACTTCTTCTACCGTATACACATAGCTGAATTCGGTATCCTGAAGGATTTCCTGAATCTGCCCGCCGATATCCTGAACAATCTTCTGATTGGTCATATACCGGATATTATATTGAAAACCTTCCGATAAGTTTAACTCAAGAAGAACTTCTCCCCCGGTGGATTTTTTCGATTCAGGCGATGGTTGCCCCCAGGATTGAGTATCCCGGTCAGATTGCCGGGGAAAACTATCCCGATCCGATTCTTCCGCCGGGACACCCTGCGTCGTCGATACGCCGGAAACCGGCTCCCCGTTTATCCTCTCAATATCTTCGATATAGTACGTCATCGGAGTCCCGTAATAATCAAATTCCACCGAACGGGAATCTCTTTCCAGGATATCCCCCTCGATGATCCGACCGTCTTTAAACCGGATCGTATCGGCCCCGGCCTGGAAACCCATCGCCCCCCAGGAAAACATCACGACAATCAGTACCTGACGTACCACTTTTTTTAAAACCATCTCGTTTCTCCTTGCTCTCAGAAAAGTCTTCCTGGCTATACGTTATAGATATGACCTAGTCCTTTGTCAGGAATGGAAAGCGCCGGCATGCTCTTCATTATTGCGGGAGATCATCATTAAAATCTTGCGCATCTCGCGGCGGTTCTGATTTACCCCCAGGATCATCTGAAACCATTCATAGACATCAAAAACTTTCTCCTGGGCCTGTTCGAACTGGCCCTTCTTTGCCCGCCGGTCGATCTCCATACACATTTCACATATCCGTGACGGTAAAAACATCGAATACTCCTGGATAAGGTTCGATAAAGACGTCTCCATCCTCCGTCCTCTATATATGATAATAAACGGCATCTGCCATAATTTCAATGCCGAATGAGGATCGATCTTTCTCTCCTGCTCGATCGCCAGCCAGCAGAGCGCGATAACCTGGTTCATTTTCATGGCAAATTCAATCAGTTTGTCGTAATGGGGGGGGTGAGAACGGGTTGGGTTACTGGAAGAAGAATTGTACGCCGGCCGTATTTTGCGCCATATCGCAATATACCCTATTGATACCGCAGCCGCCAGGAAGATTCCGTCGACGGCCATCCGGATAAGGATTTCATTCATAAGCAGCCTCTCCTTCTTACTGCTTCCTATTGAGCGCAATCGCTGCACGCCGATTCATGGCGTGAAGAGGATAAATACAACCCCCCGCTTTGCGACACGAAAATAACGGCGATGATACATGAAATCACGCCCAGAAGTAACAAGGGAATCATTTTATTTCTGCCCCACAATCGATTCATATACAATTCCGGGCAGGGATCCTATGTTACCGGTCGATACGCAAATTAACGATTCGACCGGTAATTACGTTGGCACGGACGATCTCATTCTCCTTCGGAGCATGAAAATCATATTTGGGATAGACAAGATACACCATAAGCGAAACAAGAAGGATAAGAATAACGACTTGTATGAATGTTACCCATTTCATGGAGTACTACCTCCTTTATTTAATGCAACCTTACCCTATAGGGTGAAAACAGCCATGCGTTCATTGGTTGAATCACACCCTTAAAACCCCATGGCCGTTTAAGCCAAGGGGCAAATCTACGCGTATAGCTTATATTCACTCACATCCCCCACCTCATGGGTTCACGGGAACCTTTTTTATTATTACAACACAATACGGCTTCTTTTTCAACTGTTTCGATAAAAGAAAGCCCCCGGCCTGCAAAGACTTATCTCTGTAAGCCGGAGGAATCCTTAATTACTCAACATTTCACATTCGGTACAATCAGATACCGCCGTGCCGGCTGAATCGACGACCTCCATAACCCCGTATACGGCACCGGTGCCGCCGGAAGCTAACGTCTGCTGTTTCAAAAGAGCATAGGCGATCATCTCAGAAGTCAACTCGGTATCTGATTCGGTGAAAACACGAAATATTTTTTCGGTCACACACGCCTCCTTTTTCGCTGTAGATCCGGTCATCTCGCAAGATGAAAACCGGACCGCTCAATCCGTGGCAGTAGATTGAAGAAGGTTTACCTCTAAACCTTCAAAAAGCGGATAGAATCGATACAATTCAAAGATATTCTTTGAATTGTTTCCCCTAATTGGTATTGATTATATCACCTCCCCCGTGGCTTTATGAGAGGTAATTCTACTGCGAAGACAATACCCTGTCAACGGATTTTTTAGGGAAAGGCGGGATAAAGAGAAAACAAAATCATTGTTTTTTCTTCAAGATCGCAAGGACTTCATCCAGCTGGCGGGAGATCTTCTTTAACATATCCACCTGTTCGGCCTGCCGTTTATCCTGTTGAGCCTGAAGCCGTTGCGCTTTATCGGCAAGACTTGCCATATCACCTAACTTCGAGAAATCAAACATTGCACTACCTCCTTCAACACGTTGCACGACACACGTCACACGACACACGTAGGGAAGAAAATTAATTCTCTCTCACGTGTGACTATGTGACCTTGTGACTATGTGACTGTAGCCCACCATAATTCGAATATTTTTTAAATAATTCCTTATGGAAACAATCTATTTATATTACTCACTGGGGGGGCTACTTTTTCACGATTGAATCAAAATTCCTGATCAAACCGGTCCATTTATTTTTTGCTTTCAGGATACATTCGGCTACGTCCCTCACCGCGCCCCGGCCGCCCGGGTAACGACTCACGTAAAAAGCCGCCTTCTTCACCTCAGACGGCGCGTCGGCTACCGCGACCGAGACCCCCACGGCCTTCATCAGGCCGATATCGATCAAATCGTCGCCGACAAAACAAATCTCCTCTTTTTTTACTTTATATTTGTTAAGCAGTTGTCTGAGCACGTCCACCTTAGGCAGTTTCCCTCCGATAACCGAATCAATACACATATCTTCTGCCCGGCGGCGCACGACGGGTGAGTCTTTCGCGGTAACAATCGCCACAGGAATTGAGAACTTACTCAGAAGGTATATACCCAGGCCGTCTTTGACGTTAAATATCTTCAACTCCCGTCCTTCATTATCGTAAATAATCTCGCCGCAGGTCAACACGCCGTCAACATCCAACAGCAGCAGTTTTACCTTCTTAAACGCCTCTCTTTGTTTCTTCGTCATAATCTATTCACTTTTTAAAAGTCACATAGACACATAGTCACAAGGTCACACGTTAAAGATATTGAGATATTTTTCTCCCGCATGTGACGTGTGTCGTGTGACATGTGACGTACGTCATACCACTCCCGCCGCGATCAAATCCTGCACGTCAAGCATTCCGACGGGCAGTCCTTTCGCGGTAACGACCGGGACCTCATCGATCTTCTTCTTTTCCAGAATTTCCACGGCCGCCGAAGCGAGATCGTTTTCTTTGACCACGATAGGGTTTTTGGTCATGACGTCTTTGACCTTCCGGTTGAGAATATCGACATCCTCCCCGATATGACGCCTCAGATCCCCGTCGGTAAAGATTCCAATCAGTTTTTTCTTTTTATTCACGACCGAAGCCGCCCCGGCGTGGGCGGAGGTGATCTTTACCAGTACCTCTTTCACGAGCGTATGTTCGGGGACAATCGGGTTGGATCTTCCCTGACGCATAATATCCTTTACCTGCAATAATAGTTTTCTCCCCAGAGAACCGCGGGGATGGAAGAAAGCGAAATCCTTCTCTTTCAACCCTTTTAATTTTTGCAGGCTCACCGCGATCGCATCGCAGACCGCGAGCATCACCGTCGTTGACGTCGTCGGTGCCAGCCCCAGATGACAGGCTTCTTTTTCCACTTTGACATCGATAACCGCGTGAGCGAATTTCGCCAGGTTCGACCGGCCGTTACCGGTAATGGCAATGATCCGGGCCCTTAAGTTTTTCAAAAACGGAATAAGGTTCCGTATCTCTTCGGTTTCTCCGCTGTAGGATAACACAACAATTGCATCGTTTTCCCTGATCCGTCCCAGATCACCATGAACGGCCTCGGCCGGGTGGACCCAGAACGAGCTGAAGCCAAAAGAAGCGATGGTCGCCGAAAACTTCTGGCCGATAATCCCCGCCTTCCCCATGCCCGTCACGATAATCCGGCCCTGGCAATCCGACAGCAGTTTTACCGAACGAACAAGGTTATCATCCAATGATTTCTTCAAACTGTCCAGAGCTTCGGCCTCGATAGCAATAACTTCCCTGGCGCATTTCATAATCCGGGTATTTCTGTCATTTTTTTTCATACAGGACCTCTCTGACTTTCATAATATTTTTCAGAAGAGCATCGACGTTACCCAGAGCAAACGATGTCGTACGGTCACTAAGCGCGCGTGAGGGACGAGGGTGAACCTCTAAGAAGAGCCCGCCGATGCCACAGGCAACCCCGGCCAAAGATAAAGGCGCGACGAAATCACGGTCCCCTCCGGTCGAACCGCCGGCACTCGAGGGCCGTTGAAGAGCGTGAGTCGCGTCAAGGATAACCGGGTAGCCGAATTTTTTCATGATCAAAAGAGAACGAAAATCAACGATAAGATTCTGATAACCAAACGCCGTCCCCCGTTCGGTAACAAACACTTTTTTGTTACCGGCCGAGAGCGCCTTCTCTATCGGATAACGCATATCTTCCGGCGACATCATCTGGGACTTCTTGATATTTACTATTTTTTTAGTCCGGGCCGCGGCGACGATCAGGTCGGTTTGGCGGGACAGGAACGCCGGGATCTGAATAACATCAAGCACACCTTTGACATCTTTCACCTGATGCGCCTCATGCACGTCACTTAAAACCGGGACTCCCGTCTTCTTTTTTATCTCGGCAAGGATTTTTATCCCCTTCGCCAGCCCCGGACCACGGTATGAATTCACCGATGTCCGATTTGCCTTATCGAAGCTTGCCTTGAAGATAAACTGCAGATCGTATCGAGCGGTAATATCTTTTAATTTCTGAGCGATCTGGAGCGCTCCTTGTTTGCTTTCGATCACACAGGGACCGGCAATAAGAATAAATTTTTCTTTCTGGTATTTCACCATACTCATTCTCCTTCAAAACGACCGGTGCCCGCTGGTACGGACACAGGGTTCCTTCATATTGCCTTTTTCGATAACCAGTACGCTGTCATAATACGACATTGAATAGGTCGAACGAACGAAATCATTGACCGGAAGCCGCGGGTGCTTCGCATGCCAGGCGTTCAAACAATCAATAAGACGCTTGGAATATTCGATAAAGGTACCGCGCCGGCGAAGCCCTCCTCCATATTTCCTCCAGTAACTGGTATGAAGATCTTCGACCAGGTACACGCCGGTGTTTTTAACCGCCGAGTACATCTCCTGGAAGGTGACGATCTGCTGTTTCATGGTATGGCCGCCGTCATCGATAAGAAGATCGACGCTCCCGATATGATCTTTCAACCGGCGCAAAAACTTCCGGTCCTGCTGATCGCCGATAAAAATCTCTATCCCCTCCTCCGCCAGGTTCTTGCATTCAGGAACAATATCCACCCCGTAGATCCGGGAGCCTGAGCCGAAATACTCCTTCCACATCTGAAGCGAGCCGCCCTGAGAGACGCCGAATTCAAGTACGACGGGATGCTGGCCGCGAAACCGGGAGAAATGCCGGTGATAAATATCGAAATAATGCATCCACTTATGGATGAGACGTTTTTCGTTTTTCTCGAAATAGTCCCGCAACGGATTTTTCGCTTCAGCCTGAATCATTTTTTACAATGTAAAATACAAATTTAACATTTAGCGATTAACAATGTTGGTGTTCCTCGGTCTCTGTTTTTCAATGTTAATTGATAACTGTTCATTGATCATTGTTAATTTCCGCCTATTGTATAACACTGCTGTGCCCGTTCTGAATCAGTATACGTTCGACTTTTTTAAAATCTTCCTCGGTATCCACCCCGTGCGAATCGAATTTGCTCGTCACGACCTTGATGGGATATCCCGAACCCAGAGCGCGCAGTTGTTCGAGCTTCTCGGCCTTCTCCAGAGGTGAGGGAGGAAGATTTTTAAACGTATAGAGAAAATCCTTCGTATATCCGTAAATACCGATGTGTTTATAATAGGGTACCTCCGACTCGCCATCACGCTGGTAGGGAACCGGATAGCGCGAAAAATACAGCGCGTTATCATTCTTGTCGACAACCACTTTAACCACATTAGGATTTTCTCTATCCTCCCGGTCGGTAATCTTTGTTTTCACCGAAGCCATGACCACGCCTTCATCCTGGATCATTGCCGCCGTCAGAATGTTGATCATCGTGGGATGAATCAGCGGCTCATCGGCCTGGATATTAATGACAAATCTGGCATCGAGATCACGAACCGCCTCGGCAACCCGGTCGGTACCGGAGGAGTGCTTGGGAGACGTCATAACCACCTCTGCGCCGAAATCGGATGCGATCCGTTTGATCTGCGGATTATCACAGGCAATAATCACCTTATCAAGACAGCGCGCCTCACAGGCCCGTTCCCAGGTCCATTGTAAAAGAGGTTTTCCCAGAAGCGGCCGGACCAGCTTTTCCGGTAATCGCCGCGAGTGTAATCGGGCCGGAATGATTCCTACAATTTCCATGTCGACTCCTTATATATCGGGTTTTTCTTCTTGGGTATCACTTCGATAATCTCACTCCTGGTCGCCGTAGCCGCGCCCAGTTTGCCGACGACGACTCCCGCGGCGATATTGGCCAGTACCGCCGCTTCCAGAAACGTCGCCTTTGACAACAAAGCCAGCGTAAAGACGGCAATAACAGTATCCCCGGCGCCGGTCACATCGTATACCTCCAGCGCATAGGTCGGGATATGGTATATCTTGCCCGTATCAAGGAATACCTGCATCCCCTCTTTCCCCATCGTTACCAGAAGACCTTTCAATTTAAACTTATTCATAATAACTTCACCCAACAGGTTGATCTGGTCTTTGGAACGAATATTCATTTGTCCGGCAATCTGGGCCTCTTTTAAGTTCGGGGTCATTGCCGTGACATTTTCATAATAATCAAAATGTTCTTCCTTGGGATCTACGGTAATGATCTTTCCGTTTTTCTTACACAACGCAACCAGCTGTTCGACTAAAGAGGGATTGATGACCCCTTTGCCGTAATCTTCGATGATGATCCCGTCAAACCGGCTGATATTCTTCTTGACCTTTTCCAGCACACGGTTATTGATCGAAAGCGGCAGAAACTCCTGAGATTCCCAGTCGATACGGACAATCTGCTGCTGCACGGCAACGACCCGGCTTTTAAGTGTCGTGGGACGGCTGCGGTCTTTTACGACAAAATGGGTGTCGATTCCTTTCTCCTCTATCAGAGACAGGAGCAGTTTCCCGAAATGGTCACTGCCGATAACTCCGCATAGAGAAACCTTCGATCCCATATCGATCAAATTTAAAGCTACATTGACCGCCCCGCCGCCGACAAAAGATTCTTGATTCGCCCATAAAACCGGGACGGGCGCTTCGGGCGAGATTCGTTCGGCGTCGCCGAAAATATAGTGGTCCAGAATAAGATCTCCCACCACCAGAACGCGCTTGCCTCTGAACTGCGCAAGAACTTTTTTGAGTTGCTGAAACGTCACGTTCATACCATTCTTATATTAAAGCAAAGTGGTTAATTCTACCATATCCTCAAAAACCCAGCAATATCTCTTTTAGCGCCTTTCCCCTCTGGGGACTGCCTTGGCGGTTTTTAAGGTGATTTCAGTACGGATTTGACAATCGTTACCTCACGGTTCTCAGCTAGATTAAGGAATGTGCCGTGGACATTTTCCGGCTCAATAATCTCAAGCCGGGGCCGGAAAGTATCCCCGGGGTTTTGAGATCGGACGATTCCCACTCTCGCATCGGAGAGCTCAACGACCGTCCCGATCGGATAAACCCCCAGCTCGGCAAAAAACCGGTCCAGAAGGTAGGGATCAAACCGCTTCCCCTTCTGCTTGACCATAATTTCGTAAATGGCCTCGGGAGCGTACTCTTTTTTATACGAACGGCGGCAGCGCAACGCATCGTAAAAATCACAAATACCTACCAGAGAAGAAATGACATTGGGCTGCATGGGAAAATGCAGCTGAGGGTACCCGCTTAAATCATAGGAGACATGGTGCTCTAGAGCGACCACCACCGGGAGCATCCCCAGAGAGCTGACATATTTCAAAAGGATTTTCGCTCCCAGCTGGGAATGGTTCTTAACCTTCTGGTACTCCTGTTCGGTCAGCATCCCCGGTTTCTGGATAATATCCAGACTGACGGCGATCTTTCCCATATCGTGCAAAAGGCCGGCGATTCCCACCTGAAGGATTTCCTCTTTGCTGTATCCCAGGGTGGAAACAAAATACATCGACAACAGCGCCACGTTAACCGAATGCAGGAAGGTACTTACATCATAACTGCGTAATAATTGAGCCTCCTTAAACAGCTTCTTCTGCTGATACGCCTGATCGAGAAAGCCGTTCAGCGTCAGCTGCAATTTGATGAAATCGACAGCTTCTCCCTTCAGAATGTTGGAAAACGAATTAAATACCGTATCGATACCACTGGAATCTTCCCGCGCCTCATCGGAATCATCGGATGGTTCGCTCCCGCCGGAGCCGTGGGTAACCCGTTCGATACGAATATTCTCTACCCCCATCAAACCCAGATAGTGCTGATACGACTGCAGATCCTCTCCTTTCTCGGTAAGCGCTTTTAAGAACCGGGTCAACTCATCGGCGGTCACATTACGGTGAAAGATAATCTTTTCTATTCCCTTATTGGTCAATTGACGGATAAGAGATTCGAAATGTTTACTTAAATCAAAAAATATCTCCTTCTCCACGGCAACATCTTCGCCGATGATTCCGATGACGATGCTATCACGATGAGCCAATGTCTCTTGTAACAACGCGTATACCCGCGTAATGCCTTCTTTGAGTTTCGGGTGTCCGGCCGGATACACGTAAAATGCCTGCATAAAAGCAAACAGTTCATGGATCATTTTCTCGATGTGCTGGCTCATTGTGTCACTCTCAATATGTTCAAAGCCCGGTCGACCTCTTTTCTCACCGACGGGCCGCCCCAGATAAAAGACCAGCGTGAGAGACCGGCAAGCTCACCGGCGGCACAGGATATCTTCGCCTCAGCCAGGAGACGGATATTCTCCCTGAGCCGACGGTTATTGACACCAAAAAGGTTGAATACCGAAAGAAGGATATGAACACCCTGTTTCTGGACTTCATCGCTTTTAGTTTTCAATATCGGCAACAACTCCTTTTTCAGGAACACGTTGTCCTGACTCAGATGCTCAAAAATAAATGCCTCCTCGACAAAAGAAGATCCCTGCATTGCCTTAAGCACCTCAATCTTCAGAAGCGGATTCACGAACAGGAAAATCTTTTTCAATAACCAGTAGCTCTGCCGCTGAGAAGTACGCCCCAGGGCTTCAATCACCTCCTCAAGCAGACCGATATTCGACGTTTCCTCCTTCAGTCTATCGATGAGCGTATCGGTCATCTGAGGAAAAAATTTCAAGAATAGATCCAGGATATACGTACAGGATTTAGACTCGCTGAATATTCTCTCGAAATACATCTGGACATCCAATTGACTTTGCCGGGAAACGGAAAAGAAATAGTCGAAATCCCCCTGCTTTATCTCAAAGTCCCCTTTCAGGATCAACTTCTCAACCATCACCAGAAGCTCCCGTTCTTTCTCGGCAAGATTATCTTTCACCTGAGGATCCTTGATGCGGGCCAGCCGATCGGAAACTACCTGATATACCTGTTTGAAAAATCCCATTTGCTGAAAGGCGGGAAGTGTCTCCAGCGCTTTAAACAGTTCATCGGCTAACTCATTGAGGGCCGGCTCGTGAGCCTCCCACCAGAAAAGATTCAAAAGAGCAAATAGATAATTACGGGAAACCGCGTTCTTATTCAGCATAATCCTGAGGTCCCCGCCGATCCTGGACGAAAGCAGAGAAAGCGTTTTGCGATACATCGGCGGCATATACGAATCGGTTTCTTCCAGGACCAGCATATTTTTCACTTTATCCCTCAACTGAGGGTCGACAGTCATATCAGCGGCATTCTCGATCCGATCATGCCATAAATCCATATACTGACTTTTCTGGTCACGTTCGATCAACCGATCGAACACCGAAAAGATAACCGGATTGAAATTTTTATTCCCGAAAACTTCATTCCACAGGACATCGAGAGTCTGATTTTGGTCAAGATCCTGCAGGAGGCTCCGGATAGATTGGAGAGTTTTCTCATCCTGAATCTGTTGTTGTTTGGAAAGGATTACCTTCAGTATGCGGTGTCCGAACTGAGGCGCTTTATCGGGACACCGCTCTTTTACCTGACTGATAATTTGTTTAAGGTTGAAGAAAGTTTCCGAATCGCTTTCCAGCTGGGAAAAATCGATCGAATCCATGACGTGAGTAAATTTATTGAGGAACTGATTAATCCTTTCTTCATTCGTCCCGTCCAAAGACGGCACCTTATCCAGAAGCACATCCCAGACATTGGGCACCGACTGCGATCCCGATCGTACTCCCAGAAGCGGCGAATAATCCAATTCGGCGATAAGGATATGCGGGAACTGTTTCCGAGAAATGATCTCTTTCACCCGCTGGGTTTCCTCCAGGGACCGCGGTGAAGCCGAAAGTTCGCCGATGAACGACTTCAATTCCTCTTTCATCAGTCCCTGCCGAAACGTAACGTTTTTCACCTTACGCAGGTGAAAATAATGCGCGGTTTCCTCATAGAGGCGGTCGCCGGAAAATTCCTCGCCGGCAATGACGATCGTCTCAGGAGTAATTCCCATTTCAATCCGACTGTGTTGGGAGAAAACGTTTCCCAATGTCTCAGCCAGATTATCAATCGACTTTTTTACCAGGGGATGATCCCGATGATACATCCCCGCGTTGATAAACGCGATTCGTAAATCTCTTAATAACTCTTTGACGAACCCCTCATCCATATGTTATGTCCCGTTAGAAATAATCACGATATATATGCGCTAATTTCGTTAAAAACGTTACCTTCGGCGTAGGTACCTCTTCCAGATACCGTCTGTTCCCGTACTTGGCACATCCCAAAAGGTACGCGTACTCAGGCGCGATGTGAGCACAGCTATGGATAGTGACATGCGGAAAAACCCCCCGTACGAACGTAACAAACCCCTGCAAACAAGAGCAATACCCCGAAAAAAGAATACTGAAATCTTCCTTGACGTATCGTTTGATGAATTCCACGATCTCACAAAGATCATTTTTTAATATTTCCTGGAAATACTCGCTGATAGCAGGAGTATCGATACTTACATACCGCTGGTTTTCCTTCACCATCACTTCTTTTCTTGCCGCCGTATTCTGAAAACTAACATAATGCTTCAGGATGTCGGCGCAGAGACTCTCCGAAAGCGAAAATTTATCAGCTATCTGACGGCGTAAAGAACGGTAACTTAGGTCGAACTTCTCGAAAACTATTCCTTCCTCAGAGACGACCGAACAGAATGTGGCGTCGTTGCGGATATCGACCGCGGCCGAAGGCAAAGGGATGTTTTCCTGCGCCGCGATGCTTAATTGCGCCAGCGGCCACCAGATAAACGCCTGGAATTGCCGGTCGACGTTTTCAAATAAGGTCCGGACCTCGGTAAACAACTTCCTTTCCGCCGAAACCAGAAGAGACTTTAATTTCAATTTGCGGGCTTCGGCATTCACCGGAATTGTCGTAAAAACCTGATTATCAAGATAATACTGAAGCACGATATTGTGGATGCACCGCTCATTCCAATCCAGCATTACCCCTTCGGTATGATCTTTGGCATTGCGAATGTCCCTGGCCAGAACAGGTTTTTTCCGGTCTTTCGCCAGCGGAAACACATCTTCGACGACCTTGAACCGCTGACGATCGAACGGGAGCATACAGTAAATTTTCTCAATGACCAGGCCTTGCGCCTCTTCGGCCGCCTCAATTTCTTCATCAAGACGCTCGATATTATGATGCAGGCACTTCAGGAAATCGTCACCGGAAACGTTTATGCTGATTTGAGCGCATGGAATATACCGGCCGCCCTGATGGATAACCAGCACAGCCTGTAATGCGCCATCGATGAGAGCAATGCCGCAGGAACCTCTTCTCATCGTTTTCCGATATACACCTTACTGTAACGCAAATCAATATAGCGCAATGTAGAGAAATCGTTATTGTAATTTTTATTCATCAATGTTTCCAGTATTTTTATTTTTTTGGCAAACCCGTCGGAGCCCAGGATCACTTTCGTTCCGTGAGTAAAAAAGGAAATCGTGTCGGTCCGGTGAGCAAGAACGGTTGTGGGCATAAACAGTTCTGAATCCTCAAGCTCCCGGATCAATTCGGCCGATTTACGAATCCGTTCGTCGGAGACCTCGCTCCCCCGGCCAACGTCAGCCGTCAGGGTATCTGTTTCCACGACGATCAGCTCAGGAACAGGCGCACGTTCGGTCCCGATCACTTTCAGCTCTTCATTCAGAATATAATACCGGTCGCCTTTTATCTGTAAAAACGGACGGCTCAAGATAAACGTTGCGTTGATCCTGTCGGGAAATTCTTTCAGGATCGTTAATTCCTGCAACCGGGGATACCGATCCATAACGCTTTTGCGGATATCCGCGGCGTTCACCGACAACAGAGATTTCCCCAGAACCTTATCGGCGATAACGGCCCTGATCCCGGCGTGGACATCATCCCCCCTGACGGTCACCTCTTTCACCGTGAAGAAAGAAAACAAAAAGATCTGCTTGAACGCATATCCCGCCGCCGCGCCGATCAGAACAACAAGAACAAGCCCGATCAGAAATCGGGGAGGGACACGGGGGATCTTCCGTTTCACCGAACGAGGCCGGCCTCTGCGTCTGCCCATAATTACGATGTCACCTTCTCTGTTTTATCCGGTATGCTCAATGCAACCATTCTCATAATTAATTCGTCGAAATCCATGCCGCAACAACGTGCCGAAAGCGGCAATAGACTGTGGGAGGTAAGACCGGGAATGGAGTTCACCTCCAAAACATAAGGATAACCTCTTCCATCTATCCGGATATCTACCCGGGAAAAATGACGGCACCCCAGCGCCCGATGGCTCAAGAGGGCATACTCCTTGAGCCTGAAGGAAACCTCAGGCTCAATCCGCGCCGGAGCAACAAAATCAACCATATCGTCTGAATATTTCGCGGTAAAATCATACCACCCGCGCCGGGGAACGATTTCCACAACGCCCAGCGGCTGACACCCAAGGATACCGACGGTAAATTCCCGACCCTCGATATACGCTTCCACCAACACCCGGGCCCCGTAATCAAACGCCTGAGACAAAGCCGCATCAAGCTGCCGCCGGTCACCGACGATCGATATCCCTAAACTCGAACCGCCGGAACAGGGCTTTATGACCACAGGAAAATCATCGCCGTCGTAGACCGAACGATCCTTCTCTACAATCGTGCCGTGGGGACTGGGTATCCCCAAACGGGTAAATATCCGTTTGGAAGCGATTTTATCCATCGCCAGGGAACTGCTGTGAGGATCCGACCCGGTATAGGGGATACCGATATCTTCCAGTATCTTCTGGAGAGAACCGTCTTCACCGAACTCTCCATGCAGGGCAATAAACGCCAGATCGATTTCCTGTCCCTGAATAAGGCGGATTACCCGCCGGGGTTCTGCGGTATCGATATCGATCAATACCGATTCGATCTTTTTGCGACACAACGCTTCATAGACTTGCCGGCCCGAAAGCAGCGAAATTTCCCGTTCGCAAGAAATCCCCCCCTGCAAAACGCCGACGCGCATGTTCGGATTAATCAAGGTCCCCATCGTCGGATCTCTTCTGAAAGCATAATTTTAAATTTCTCCCACACTTTTTCTTTCACCAAAACAATCAACGCGTCCACATCCGAAGAGGTCGCCGCCCCTTTATTCACAATAAAGTTGGCATGAACTTCTGATACCGCCGCGCCCCCTACTCTGAATCCTTTTAACCCGCACTGATCGATCAAGGAACCCGCGCTGTGACCGGGAGGGTTTTTAAAAATACATCCCAGGCTCGGCTGGATCAAATCCTGTGTCGCGATCCGCCGGGCGAAATGAGAAGCGATTTTCTGTTTCACCTGGGGATCTTTTTTCAAACGAAGGATAACTTCGGTAATGACAAAACGGTCGAGATTGCTCATGCGGTACCCGTAGCGGATCACGTTTTTGGTAAAGGAATGATCGGCACCTTTGCGATCAATAATTCTGACCTCCTCTACCAGCGAGAGGAAATCACGATTAAAGCAGGCCGCGTTCATACAGGCCATCCCGCCTATCGTAGCCGGGATGCCCGCGAAAACCTCCATCCCCCCGACATCGCAGGCAATACAATACCGCAGTAATTCGGACAGGGTCGTTGCCGCGCCGACACAAAAAAGATCTTCACCGATACGCCGGATAGAAGAAAAATCCTTCCCCAGTTTAATCACCGCAAACGGCAACGGATCGTCACTGATGAGAAGGTTGGAACCGAAACCTAAAACCACACACGGAACTTCTTCGGCGGCTAATCGGACAACAAGCTCCTGCAGTTCTTCTCTGTCGGCGGGTACAAAAAAATACCGCGCCGGCCCCCCGATTTTTATCGTACTAAAAAACCGTAACGGCCGGCTATATTCGGCTTCCTGTACTTTTAAATTCGCGGATAATTTCATCGCTCACTTTGTTAATATCTCCCGCCCCCAGACTTAACACCATATCTCCCGGTTTCAAAAAGATGGGCACTTGAGAAGCCAGCTTCCCGCGGGGCACATAATGCAACGGACCGCGAAAGTGTTCCTTCAAATGACGACCCAACGCCAGCTCATCAAAATCATAAGGACGCTTTTCTCCCGCCGCATACACATCGGTAAAAATCAAACAATCGGCATCGTCAAAACACCGGGCGAATTCGCCGGTAAGTTGTTTAAGCCGTGAATACCGGTGCGGCTGAAACAGCGCGATGAGACGGCCGGGACGAAGCATCCGTGCCGCCGCAAGGGTGACTTTGATCTCGGTAGGGTGATGGGCGTAATCGTCGATAAACGTAACCCCTTCAACGCACCCCTTAGGCTGAAAGCGACGTTTGGTGCTTTTAAATTCAGGTAACACCCGGATCAGCGCGTCTATGTCGGCTCCGATATGGAAAAAGAAACTGATCGCGCCCAGGACATTGAGCACATTATGCTCACCCAGAAGACCCATCCGTACCCGGGGATACCTGCGGTCTTTGATATACAGATCAAAACAGGTCTCGCCCTGTAAGACTTCCTGTTTTTCCGCCCGGACGATATTATGCTCCTCCAAGCCATACGCGATCGACGGGACATGTTTAAGGATATTCCAAACCCCGGGATCATCGCCGCAGCCGATGGTAACGTCTTTGGTCCGGCGGGCAATACGCAGAAAATGCTCTCTGAGAGACGCAAGATTTCCATAAAAATCCAGATGCTCGGAATCAATATTGGTAATGAGAGAAACCCAGGGCAGGTAACTATGAAAACTCCCATCACTCTCATCGGCTTCAATGACAAAAAAGTCTTTCCCCCACCAGGCCATCTTCTCGTAATTGAGCGGCTGGGCGCCGATAAACGCAGTCGGTTTATAGCCTAACGCCGTAGCCAGATACACCAGAAGGGCCGACGTCGTGGTTTTACCATGACTCCCGGTAACGGCAACGACGTTCTCGGTGCGGGAAATCTCCCCCAGTACCTGCGCCCGCTTGTACACGGGAATCTTCTGTTCTCGTGCGGCGGTAAGTTCGGGATTATCGGGCTTGATCGCCGAAGAATAACATACAGCGTCGGTACCGGCGATATGAGCCGAATGATGGGATAAAAACACCTTGATTCCGAATTGGGAAACCTTATCCAGATAATATCCGTTCTTTATATCGGATCCGGTAACCGTAAACCCCTTCTCCGCCAGAAGTATCGCCAGGGCGCTCATTCCCACCCCGCCGATTCCGACTAAATGAATTCTTTTAATATCTGATAGAGAAACTCTCTCCCGCATAAATGGATAACACACCTTCCCGTCCGGAGGATTGAGCGCGTCTGATGATTATGATAATATAGCCCGATAAAAATCCTCCGGACTGACATCCATCCGCACCCGGGCTAATTGCCGGCACATCTTCTCATATGCCGCTTTATCGTGCAACAACTGACGCAGTAACTTCCCGCATTCTTTTTGAGCCGATTCATTCTGCCGGCACAGATATGCCGCGCCTTTTTCCGCAAGAAAAAGAGCATTCCGGCATTGATGCTGCTGGGCGCCGGGATAAGGCACAAGTATCGCTGGGATCTGAAAAAAAACGATCTCCGACAAAGTTAACGCCCCAGCCCGGCAGATAAGGACATCAGCAGCTGAATATAAAAGACCTATATCTTGATAAAAGTCTTTTATAATATACTCTTTTTTTATTATTGTATCATAAAACTGTTGAAATTGATAATAGTCTCTTGTCCCGGTGACATGGATGAGCGAAAAGGATCTGTCCGCGGCAACGATCTGCTTGAACATCTGATTCAAGGATGAGGATCCCTGGCTGCCGCCGAAGCAGAACACGACCGGTTTATCTTCAGGCAAATTCAATTTCTGTCGAGCGGGGCGTTTTTCATAACGCGTGATATGCGGGTGAGGCGGAATGCCGGCAAAACGCGCCTTCGGTGATGCGCACGGCGGGATTATCCCGTACCAGAGGCGGCGCACCACCCGCACCAGAAGACGATTGGCTTTCCCTAAAACGACATTGGGTTCGTAAATCGCCGTATCCAGGCCCATAATGACCCCCAAGATAATAAACCAGAAGCTTCCCCGCCCTCCGAAACCGATGATCTTACGGGGTTTAAACCTCACCAACACTCGCACGGCCTCCCCTGCCCGCACGAGAAACTCATAAAAAAACGGTTTACCGCGGGTATCTCTGCCGGAAATACAGCGAATATTCGGTAGAAAACACTCCGCCAGGTATCCGGCGGTGGTAAAGACCATTACCTGATCTCCCTGCGCCTCAATCTGGGCAGCAAGAGAAAGCGCCGGAAACAAATGCCCCGCACTGCGGTCAGTGACTAATAATATTCTCATCGGTTTTAGTAGATTTAAACAATATCCCCAGAAGAAGGTAATGGACAATCAGGTTGCTTCCGCCGTAACTTAAGAACGGCAGAGATAATCCTTTGGTAGGGAAAAGCCCGCAGGTTACCCCGATATTTACCGCGATCTCAAGCCCCATTACCAGAGCGATCCCCACACAAAGCATGCGTTGGAACGGTTTGGTAATACGAAACGAAAGCGTGAACATCGCGTGAAAAAGAAAAAAGAAAATTCCAATCATACCGATAGCGCCCAGGAACCCGAACTCCTCGGCAACGATAGAAAAAATAAAATCGGTATGCGCCGCCGGCAAAAACAGAAATTTCTGATTGCTGGCCCCCAGACCCACGCCGGTTATTCCTCCCGATCCGTAGGCGATCTGCGACTGGATCAGCTGAAAACCCGACCCGTGCGGATCAGCCCAGGGGTTCAGGTAAGAAGTAAGACGTTGTACCCGGTAAGGATACAATTTCACCAGAACACCCCCCCCGATCAGTCCTGCCAGTACAAGAAACATCAGATGTTTTTTCCGGGCGTTGGCGATAAAGAGCATTAGGAATAACCATCCCAGCCAGAAGATAACCGTTCCCAGATCGGGAGCAAGAAGAATGAGGCAGGCACTAACCCCGCCGACTACTAAAAGCGGCAGCATCCCCCGGTGAAAATTGCGCAACGCCCCTCCTTTGCGGCAAAGGTAATCTACGCAGTACAGCAGAAAGGAAATTTTTAAAAACTCCGAAGGCTGAATACTGAACCCTCCCAAACTCAGCCAGCGGCGGGCCCCTCCCACCTGCCGCCCGATGATCAACACCAAAGCTAAAAAGACCAGGTTCACCGCGAGTAAAAGCGCTGCTTTCCGGCGGAGGAATTCCAGATCGACGGCAAGGACGGAAAAAAAAGCAATCAGTCCCAGGATAAAATAAACCAGCTGCCGCTTAAAGAAATACGCGCTGTCACCGGTCAGACGCCAGGCATAAATCGAAGACGCCTCATAGATCATCAACAGACCGAACAGAGACAGACCGAACACGATGAGAAAGATTTTTTTGCGTTCTCTTTGCAGCTTTTTCATTATTGAGATTTCTGAAATTTAAAATTAAAAGGGGAAAACCTCTGGATTACGAAGACTACAGTGATTACTATGTATCTTTTTCCTGTCCCCAATCACTGTAATCTCTCTTTAATCACCGGAATCAGAGAGCTTTACATCCCCCCTGTGAGAAAGCTCTTGAGTCACTATCGCGATAAAAACCCTACCGCGTTCCTGGTAATTTTTAAACTGATCAAAACTGGCACACATGGGAGAAAGCAATACCACATCACCCTGATGGGCCTCCTTCGCCGCATGAAGTGTCGCCTCCTGTAAATCCTGGTAACGGGCAATTTCAATTTCAGGCTCCAGTGCCGCGACAATCTTGTCACGGGCAGCCCCGTACACATACACTTTCTTCACTTTTTTCAGATACGGAACGACCGAAGTATAATCCAGCCCCTTATCCTTGCCGCCGGCAATGAGCTGAATCGGCCGGTTTATGTTTTTAAGTGCCCATATCGTAGATGAGGGATTTGTCGCTTTGGAGTCGTTAATAAACGTTACGCCACAGAACGTACCGATCTCCTGCAGCCGGTGCGGCAGGCCGCGAAAGGAAGAAAATATCTCGCCGATGGCTGTATCGGAAACTCCGAAAATGCGCGCGATAGAAGCGGCGGCGGCATAATTGGCATTGGAAAACTCGTCATGATACCAGCGAATCCGGGCCGGACATTCTGTGCTGAATCGTTCGATATAGGGACTGTTACGGTTCAACACGGCAAAATCTTCGGCGGTCTGATTCCGGAAGATATTCTTTTTTGCCGTGATATAGGCGTCGATATCACCGTACCGATCGAGATGGTCGGCTTCGATATTGGTAATACAACTGACATGGGGATGAAACTCGCGGATATCTTCGAGTTGAAAAGAACTTACCTCAAGAACCACAATATCTTCATCTCCGGTCACCGCCGCCACCTGCGAGAAGGGAATACCGATATTGCCGGCAAGAAACGTACGCCGGCCGGATCCCTCTTTTAAAAGCAGATAGGCAAGAAACGTCGTCGTGGTCTTCCCATTGGTACCGGTAACCGCCACGATCCGGGCCCGGTTAACCCGCGATGCCGCCTCCATTTCGCCTATGACAGGAATTCCCTTCCGGTTTGCCCAGCGTACTACATCGCACCGCCGGCGGTCGACGCCGGGAGATATAACCACCAGGTCACAATCGGCAATACACTCCTGGCTGTGCCGGCCCAACTCCAGCACAACCCCTTTCTCTCGGAGCCGTTTAAGGAGAAAAGGGGAAAACCCCTCCTCTCTCCCCATGTCGGTCACCTTAACCCGTTTGCCTTCTGAAAGCAGAAGGTCACACAAAGCGACCCCGGAACGTTTTAAACCTACCACACAGATACGCTCAGCATTGAGTGTCATCGGATTTTCAGCGTAAGAAGCGCGCATACCGCGCAGATTAACGAAATAATCCAGAACCGTATGATTACCTTTGACTCCGGCCATCCCATCAATTGAAAATGATGATGCAGAGGCGCGGCACGGAAAACTCTCTTATTACGCATCCGCACCGAAAGGATCTGCAAAACCACACTCAGTGCCTCAAGCACGAAAATACCGCCGGCGATAATCAGAAGAAATTCTTTTTTGATAAACAGAGCGATGACACCGATCCCTCCCCCCAGAGAAAGCGCTCCGGTATCCCCCATGAATACTTCCGCCGGATGAGAGTTATACCATAAAAAGGCCAGCCCCGCTCCCAAAAGCGCCGCGCAGATTACGGTCAATTCTCCCGCGTCGGGAATATAGGGAATAAACAGGTATTGAGCGAATTTTAAATGCCCGCTTAGATAACTCAATCCCGCAAACACGAGAGAATTGGTAATAATGCCTCCGATGGCCAGTCCGTCGAGCCCGTCGGTAAAATTAACCGCGTTGGATGTCGCCACAATAACCAGAGTCGCCCAGAATACGTAGAACGCTCCCAGGTCAACCACGGCCTTTTTGAAAAAAGGAACATCCAGCGTGGTCGATATATTCTGATCAAGAAAGATCACCAGCCCCACGAACACGCCGATAAGAATCTGCACCGTCAGCTTATCCCGGCGGCACAACGGACGGCCGCGTTTCACTTTCAGGTAATCATCACAGAAGCCCAGAGCTCCCAAAAGAAGTATGATCAAAAGAACATAAATCACAAAACTCACCGTCAGCTTCGCCCAGAGCAAAGTCGAAAAACATACCGCGCCGATAAGGATAATCCCGCCCATGGTGGGAGTACCTTTTTTCGATTTATGCAGCGCCTCAAGATGCACGTGCCCGTACATATCGACTGATTCTTTCAGGTTCAGTTTTAAAAAGAAACTCTTGAGCCAGTGCCAGAGAAGGAAAGAGAAGAAAAATGACGAGACGAAACTCGCCCCGCTGCGAAAGGTAATGTACTTAAGCACATTGCACACTGGGAACGCATCACGTAACGGATATAACAGATGGTATAACATATCTTTCAGAGTCTTTAGTCTTTAGTCTCTGGCATATAGCCTGAAAAGTCGGACATTTAAAAACGAAAGATTAACGATCATAGACTATCGACTGGTTTAATATTGTTCGATGATTTTCTCCATTTCCATCGACCGGGATCCCTTGACCAGAACCATGTACTTTTTTTCAGGGATTTTTTTCTTTAAAAAGGCTACGATATCTTCACGAGACGAAAAATGAAAGGCTTTTCGATATCCTGATTCCTTAAGCTTTTCACTTAATGCCCGTGAATCTTCTCCTAATGTTAACACATAATCGAACTTCTGTCTTAAAAAATCACCGGCCAACCGGCGATGATAAGCCTTCGATCGCGTTCCCAGCTCACGCATGTCACCGACCAGCGCGATCTTAGGATCACGGTAACAGGAAAGGCTCCTGACAACGCACTCCAGCGCAAACGGATTGGAATTATACGTATCGTTGATAAAGGTAAGCTTTCTCTTTTTTTCCCGGCGCGTTCGCAATGAGAAATCGAAAACGAACTCGTCCATCATCGCCGCGGTTTCCTGCATCGCCATACCCGTCACCTGGGCCGTCACAAGAGCCGCCAGAGCGTTGTATATATAGAAATAAAACGGTGTGCGCAGACGGAAATGAACACCATCGACTCTGAACACCGACTCGCGTCCGTCAGACCGTATAATACGGGCCCGGATATCGGCGCCTTTTTTCATGCCGAAGGTGATCACGCGTTTGGTTTTCTTAAGCCTTCGCAACCGGTAGTCATCATAATTGATAACACCTCGGGTACGCCGATACGTCGTAAGAATCGTTTGTTTCTCCCGATAGATAGCCTCGAGGCTCCCTAACCCTTCGGTATGCACCGGCTTGATAAAAGTGATCACCGCGATATCGGGACGCATAATTTTAGTCAGTCGCGCGATCTCTCCCGGCGCATTGGTTCCCGCCTCAAGCAACAGATACGGCTCATTTGTCAGCCTTAAGATCGTTTTACTTACGCCCAGGAAATTATTCTCGGTTTTTTCGTTTTTTAATACCTTCTGCCGCCGCGCGAGAAGATAGGCGATCATCTCTTTCGTCGTCGTCTTTCCTACCGACCCGGTCACCGCGATTGTACGGGGAGCCTTCTCGTCTCTGATATACCGTCCGATTTTCTCCAGCGCTTTATGAGAGTCGTCGACAATGAACGTACAGGCTGCCGGTTTCATCCCGGCCGCTGGGGATTCTGCGATAATCAGCCCCGCGCCGCGACGCTGAGCCTGATCAATGAAATCGTGACCGTCTTTCCATTTCCCCCGGATCGCGATGAAGGCATCCTGTTGTTTTACGGTACGGGAATCGATGGTAAGGCGCCGCACGAACGTAAACCGCGATCTGTTCAATATCCGTTTCGGGCGAAGCACCGCGGTCAAAGTCTGGAAAGAAAACATCTTCATTCTTTTTCTCCCGCGCAGGAAAGAATAACGTCCCGGTCGCTGAACGGTATTTTTTTTGTGCCGATAATCTGATACTGTTCATGTCCCTTCCCGGCAACCAGTACCGCGCAGTCTTTCTCCTGAAACCGCAAAGACATTGCCTCTTGAATTGCCCGCCGGCGGTCGATATCCACCGAATACTTCCGGGGAACACATCCGGGCTCGATCTCGGTGATAATCGCCGCGGGATCTTCACTGCGGGGATTATCGGAGGTAATAATCACGACATCGGCTCCTTCACAGGCAATTCTCCCCATTGCCGGACGTTTATCCCGATCCCGGTCTCCCCCGCAGCCGAACACACATATTATTTTTTTGTATCCTGCTTCCCGCAATGTTCCGATCGCCTTCTCCAGCGCATCGGGCGTATGAGCGTAATCAACATATACCCCTTCGACAACACGTTCCAGGCGCCCGCAGGGTAATTGAACCCGGGCCAATGACTCGATACACGCCGACATCTCAAATCCGTACGAATATAACGTCGCCAGCGCCGCCAGGGTATTGGACACATTATGCCGGCCGATGAGCGGCGTCCGTACGGGATAGGTCTTGGTTCCAAACTCCGTCAGGGTAAATTCGGTACCGGCGGGAGAGATACGGATAGCCCGGGCGGTAAAGTCGGCGCAGTTGTCAATCGCATAGGTAATCTGTTTTACCCCGCAGCCGTGAGAGAGCCGCCGGCCGTAATGATCATCGACATTCAATATGGCAAGAGCCTGCGTATTCATCGAAAAGAACGAAGCTTTCGCCTGGAAATACCGTTCCATGTCTTTATGATAATCCAGATGATCGTGACTTAAATTGGTAAAAATACAGCGGCGAAACGGAACCCCTCTGACGCGACCTTGAGTAACCGCGTGTGAAGACACCTCCATCACCACGTAACGAATATCATCGGTCTGAAGGCTCCGCAGCATCCGGCGCAGGAGAAGATAATCGGGCGTGGTATAGGGAGCCGGCACCGGTTTCTCATCAATATAATACTGAATCGTCCCCACCAGCGACGCCGGGATACGGCACCTGCGGATCATCTGATACAAAAGATGGGCCGTCGTCGTCTTACCGTTGGTCCCGGTAATACCGATGAAACCGAAGCGGCTCCAGTCAAGATCGTAGAAGGAATCGACGGCATGTCTGAATTCTCCTTCGAGATCGTCCGTATAGAGTACCGGTGTCGCAAGATCAAGTTCCTCCATGCGTTCCCGGTGCGCGCTTGAGGCGACAAACAACAAGACGTGGGACTCGATCTCTTTCAGGATACCGAACACGTCGAAATTTTTTCCTTCGATCACGAAAAAAACAGCCCCTTGAGAAACATCACGTGAATCACGGCAGATAGCCGAGACCTCGGCGGCGGACACGGAAACATCGGTATTCAGGTGAGGGAAAAGATCGGACAGTATCATGGTTCTCTTTCGATATTATGCCGGTATTCCAGATACCGGAGCGTATCCCTGGCGATCCGGCCAAAAAGCGGCGCCGCAACCGTTCCGCCCAGATGGGATTTTCTCGGTTCATCGATACTGACGGCGATCACAAAGGTAATCGGCTCGGCTTCTACGAAACCGACAAACGAAGCGCGATACTTATTGGGAGAATACCGATTCCTCGCCACATCGAACTTCTGTGCCGTACCGGTTTTGCCCCCGACCCGGGCTCCCTCGATCTGCGCGGCGCGGCCCGATCCGTAGTCAACCACCGCCGCAAGAACCGCTTTTACCCGGTCACATACCCGCGGCGACAGTATCTTTTTTTTCACAATCTCCACCGGCTCGGCATAGTGCCGGTGGGTAATCCTTTCGATCAGATGCGGCCGAACCAAATCACCGCGCGAAGCGATAATACTCATGGCCTGGGCCATCTGAAGCAGGGTCACCCCGACCTCCTGGCCAATGGGAATAATATACTGAGAGGTATGACTCCACTGCCGGGGAGGTTTGATGGACCCGGAGACTTCCCCGGGTAAATCAATACCGGTTTTTTTGCCGAACTGGAGTTTTTTGATGTACCGGTACACTTTTTCTTTTCCCAATTCCGTGGCGATCTTCGCCACCCCGATGTTGCTCGACCTGGCAAACACGTCACGAAACGGAAGATCCCCGTGGGAACGGTAATCATGCAGTACAGTCCCGGGAATTTTATACGACCCGTTTTCACAAAAAATAACGTCATCTTCGCTGAAAACCCCTTCGTTCAGCGCGGCGACGAGAGTCACGATTTTAAATACCGAACCGGGCTCGAACATATCGGTAATCGCCTGATTACGACGCTCGCCGAAAGAGGACTCTCCCAGGTTATTGGGGTCGAAACGAGGCCAGTTGGCTATCGCCAGGATTTCTCCCGTATGCGGGTCCATCACGACCACCGAGCCGCCGCGGGCTTTGAATTCCCGTACCGTCTCATCCAGATAACGCTCGACCCAATACTGGATCTGCCCGTCGACCGTCAGATACACATCGGCGCCTTCCTGCGGCGAAAGAGACTCAGGCAAAAAGACCAGGCCGCGCGCGGCCGAATCCTTAAAACGGTGGACAAAACCTTCCTTCCCCCGCAGATATTCATCACAGAACAGTTCGATTCCCTCCAGCCCCTTATTGTCAATATCAACTCCGCCCAGGATATGCGCGGCGATTCTACTTTGCGGATAAAATCTTCTCATTTTCCGCCTCAGGCGCACCCCCGGCACAGAACGGCTTTCGAAATCATCCTTTTCCTGCCAGCTTATATCCCGTTTGATCCAGACGAAACGCGTCTTCTCACCGAGTTTTTCCGCGACATCGCCGCGGGAGACCGCAAAGATTTCCGCCAATACCTGCGCTGTTTCCTCAAGTCCCTTTATCATCTGGGGATCGGCATATACCGAATATGACGTTATATTCGTTGCCAGGGCCCGCCCCTGGGTATCATAGATTCTGCCCCGCTGGCCAGAAAACGAGGCAATACTGCTGTACTGTTTCCGGGCCAGGGTACGGAAAAAACTAACCTGAAATATCTGCAGATATACGATTTTCCCCAGGATGAGAATAAAGAGAAGAGAGAAAAAGAGATAGACAACGCGATACCGTGTAGAGATGCGAAGTTTTTTCACGTTTCGAAAGGAAATTACTTTTTGGTTTTGTCTTTTGCGAGAACTTCAGATTCCCCGGGAAGCTTAAATAAGCGGGCAGCCAGATGCGCGACCGCATTGATGCCGGGGGTCACTTCGGCTTCGGGTTCAGTATCCATACGTAACGCAAGGACTTTCTCTCCGGCAGCGAACTCAAACTGATTATGCTGCGCCCACAGGTTGACTTCTTCCAGGGATGTTTTTTCACAAAGATTATATAACAAAACATCCCTCTTATCAACAAGCTGCCGAAAGTGAGCGTATTTATCGGTAAGCCGGTAGGCCTCGACGGAAAGAGCTATTTTTTGATGAAGATACCCTAAAGAAAACAGAAAAATAAAGATTGTAGTAAGAATCGTGCGTATCATTTCAAAAAACTTTCTTCTTACGGTCTCTGGACTACCCGCAGTTTTGCCGACCGGGAAGCTTTGTTTTCCCTTACCTCATCGGATGAAGGGACCAGAGGTTTCTTCGTCAAAATATTCACTGACCCGCACGCGGCATGCTGGCGGAACATCAATTTGGCCTGACGGTCTTCCAGAGAATGGAAAGAAATTACCGCCATCCGGCCGCCGGGAGCCAGCCGGCCGAGAGCGCGCTCCAATCCCTGATTCAGACAATCAAGTTCACGATTCACCGCAATACGCAACGCCTGAAATACGCGGGTCGCCGGATGGATCTTATAATTGAAACTGCGCCGCGGCACCGCCTCACCAATCGCTTCGACCAGCTGACGTGTCGTATACAAAGGATCCTTACGTCTTTTTTCGACCACATGGTGTGCGATCCTGCGGGCATAGCGTTCTTCACCGAATTTTTCAAAAATAATACTCAGTTCCCGTTCGCTTAAATTATTTACCAGATCATAGGCGCATAAGAAAGAATCCCGGTCCATACGCATATCCAGCGGACCTTCTTTGAGAAAACTGAAACCGCGCTCGGCTTCCGCCAGCTGAAAGCTGGAAATCCCCAGATCAAACAGGAAGGCGTCGGCTTCCTGTTTGTCCAGATCATCCAACACCTGATCTACGGCACGAAAATCCTGTTTGATCAGAACAACTCTGCCGACAAACCGTTTAAGACGTTCCTGGGCAATTTCCAGGGAGGCGTTATCTTTGTCGATACCGACATACAGCGACCCTTCCGGCATCTTGGGAATAAGCAACTCGGCATGAGATCCTACTCCCACGGTGCAATCGACGACGACTCTTCTCTCCTCCGGCTGCAAGAATTCCGCCACTTCCCGGTACATAACCGGATAGTGAAGAGAATTCTCCTTAGAAGAGTCCTTCGGCCATTTCTTCAAATCGTTCTCGATTATCTTCATTAAATTTTTCCCATCTCGTTTGACCCCAGACTTCAATACGGTCGGCCACACCAATAATCACGATATCCTTGGAAATATCGGCATATGTTTTTAAATAATTGGGTAATGTTACGCGGCCTTGCGAGTCGATTTCGATTTCAGACGCGCCGCTGAAATAGAACCGGTTAAAAAATCGTGACTGCTGTTTGGTAAAAGAAAGGCTTCTCAACTTTTCCTCCAATTCCTTCCACACATCATAGCCAAAGAGAAACAAACAGCCATCCAGCCCCCTGGTAAGATAAAATCGGTTTGAACCCAATTCTCTAATCTTTTCGCGGAATTTAGCGGGAAGAATAAAACGATCTTTTGCATCCAGCGTATGAATATATGTTCCGTACCACATTCCACTTTACTCCACTTTACTACACATATATATAATAATACTCCTTATTATGCCTGTCAAGCGTCTTTATGGATAAATCATTGACACACAACAAGTTGTGTGTAAAGGCGAGGCTACCTACTATATTTAGGTAGAATGACCTTCTCAATATCGTTTTTTATCGCTTTTTGCAGGGAACTAAGCGATGAAAAACGTTTTTGCGGCCGAATTCTTTCTAAAAATTCCACAAAAAGGTGTTCTTTTAAGTTTTGATTATGATATTTCAGGATATGGACTTCCGTTACCGCCTGAGAATTCCCTTTCACCGTAGGGTTGCATCCCACGCTGCCGGCGCCTAAAAATGAGATTTTGCCGCTGGAGAGCCGCACCGCATAGACCCCGGGCTTAGGGATAACAAAAGGACTGATATCCAGGTTCACGGTAGGGAACCCTATTTCTCTGCCGATACCGCGCCCGAAAACGCGCCGGCCGCACACCGTATAGGGCCGGCCCAGAAATCGCCTCACTTCTTTTACGTCCCCGCGGGAAATCAGCGTACGGATATACGAACTGCTTACAATATGATGGTGCAGTTTTCTTTTCTTGATAACCGTTACATCGAACCCAAAATCATCCGACATCTTTTTTAGACTGGCGGCACTACTTTTGGCATCACGCCCGAACCGGAAATCCTCTCCGACGATGAGCCTGCGGATACGCAGTGATCGAGATATGTTCCGGAAGAATTGTTCCCCGGAAAGCCCCAGCAGCCTGAGATCGGTTTTGAGTACCAGAAAATGATCAATACCGATCCCGGCAACCAATTCGATCTTCTGATCGGTGGACGTCAAAACACCGTGTTTGTTTTTTCCCAATACACAGGAAGGCAGAGGCCAGAACGTAATCAGGACCGAAGGAAGCCCGGTCTTTTCAGAAGCGGCAAGGACTTTCCGCAGCAGATAGCGATGGCCGCGGTGTACCCCGTCAAAAGCGCCGATAGTGGCAACGCATTCTATGGGTTTCTTCCCCTTGCTCATAGCCAGTATCATACCGATCTCATCGTTTATCCAAACGTATAGGGTTTTAAATCTTCCTGGCCGCACTCATCGAGACTGACCGCGTCCTCCAGACGAAACGGGCCGATCGCGGTACGGGTAATACTGACGACGTGAGCGCCGCAGCCCAGGCGTTTACCGATATCTTCGGCAAGTTTGCGGATATATGTCCCCTTGGAACATTTTACGTGGAATTCAACCAGCGGCGGCTCGATACGCTGGACATCAAGCTGAAAAATAGTAATCCGGCGGGGTTGCCGTTCAACTTCTATACCGCGCCGGGCCAGCTTATACAACCGCTTACCCTTGATGCGCAAAGCGCTCACCATCGGCGGGACCTGTTCTATTTCTCCCCGAAACTCCCGACACACCGCGAGGATTTTCCCATCATCAACATCCTGCCACGCTCTGGTTTCGGTAATCTCTCCCTGGCTGTCACCGGTCGTCGTCACCTCCCCCAGTTTCATGATTCCCAGATACTCCTTATCGAACTTCATGAATTCACCGAAAAGCTTGGTATACCGTCCCACCAGAATCGGCAGAAGGCCCGTAGCCTCCGGATCGAGCGTGCCGGCGTGCCCTACTTTACGAATGGAAAATTTCCTGCGGATGGCGTCAACCACATCGTGACTGGTGATGCCTTTGGGCTTGTTGATTAAAATAAGACCTTCCTGTTTCATTACTTACGCGTCCGGCCATTGGTGTAGCGACGAATGAAACCGATCACCTGCTTTTCTACCGACTTGAGATTCCCTTCCACCGTCGCTCCTGAGGCTCGTTTATGCCCCCCGCCGCCGAAAAACTTGGCTACGCGATTAACGTCCACCCGTGAACGCGAACGGAGATTTACGCGCACTTTCTGCCCCGGGACTTTCTTAAACAGCACGAACACTTCTACGTCACGTAACAACCTCATGATGGAAAATATGATTTCGGTAAGATCGTATTCTTTCTGGGGCCAGTGCTGAATGATCGCCCAGACAATTTTTCCGTTGCCGCTGGTCTTGAGCGACTTGATAATATTTCCCATCAGCTTCAAGTCCTTCATCACACAGAAACTGTGCAGTTTCTCGTCGATCTTATGCGGTGAAATCTTATATTCAATCAATTCCGCAGCGATCTTATGGACTCGTTTACTGGTGTTGGCGTACGTAAAATTACCCGTATCGGTAAAAATACCCGTATAAAGACAATGGGCTATTTTTTTGTCCATAACTCCCATCTTCTTGCATAACCGGTGGACAATTTCACACGCCGACGACGACCGGGGATCGACCCAGTTGATATCGCCGAAATAGGTGTTACTGATATGGTGATCGATATTGACGATACGCCGGGCCCGGCTCAAATAATCCTTGATCTTACCCGTGCGGAACGAATCGGAGCAATCGAGAACCAGGGCCACGTCAAATTGCCCATCGGGAACTTCATGACGAATCCGGTTAACGTACGGCAGGAAAGAATACGCCCGCGGCGTCACGTCGCTGTTGCAGATGTAAGCCTGTTTTTTAAACCGGCGCAGGAGACAGTACATCGCCAATTCTGAACCCAGCGCGTCGCCTTCCAGATTCATATGCGCGGTAATAAGAAACTTTTTATTGTTTTTGATGATTTCACTTATCCTCTTGATCACCCATGACCTCCTCTATTTTCGTATAGATATCCACGCTATACTTAATGCTGTCGTCGGGAATAAAGACCAGATGGGGCAGGATTTTGATCCGCATTTTTTTACCTAATATACGGCGGATAAATCCGCTCATAGACGTAAGTATTTTTTCGGTGCGTTCGAATTCGGCGTTATTCAGTACGCTGAAGTAAATACGGCTCGTCTTCAAATCCGGCATCGTATGCACTTTCGTCACGCTGACCAGACCCAGATGAGGATCATCCAGTTCGCTCTGGATAATCTCCATAACCCGGCGTTTTATTTCCGCGTTTACCTTTTCCATTCGCATACTCATAGTCAAAAAACCTCACATTCGCTGTTGATAACATGAATATCTTCACCGCTCATTCGACAATACTCTTCTATCTTTGCCATCATATTCTGGGCCGCCTGGCGGTAACAGGTAACATACACACAGGAGAGCTCAAACCTTTGCCATGTATTCGACGGTTCCTCGGCGACCGAAACATTGAACCGCCGCCGGAGTCGGTCCTTCAGGCTCAAAGAGACCTGTCTTCTGTCTTTCAAGGAACGACTGTAGGGAATATAGATCTCAACCCGCAGATGACCGATAAACATATGTTCCGTCGTTCATATTAGGTCTGCGCGTTGTCCCGCCTGAAGCGGGACTTCCCGTTCTCCCGTTCTTCAAAAACGGACACACGGGGTAACGGGTACACGAGCGAACCCATTTCTGCCTTTTAAAACCTTAAATTATACCGTAAACTTACTTGTCGCGCAAATGGTCTTTTGCCAGCTTTTTAAGCTCTCGGAGCTCCTGATGACGCCCGCGCAGCTTCTTTTCGATCTTCTGATGCAACAGCTCAGAGAGGACTTTGCTGTAAGCTTCCTGAGGCGTAAATCCCAGAGCTTTCAAATCCCTCCCTTTTACCTGTAACGTAAGATGGGCCAGCTGATCGAGGAAAAAACTGATATTGCCGCATACGGCAGGATTTCGATGATAGAGAGCAAGGCAGAACAACAACACTTCCGGCGGATAGGCTTTGAGAACCGCGTGCAGTCCGGCGGCGGAGATATCCTTAGAACAAGCCTTTGAGATCGAACGGTGACGCGTACGGACCAGGCTTATAATACGACGTTCTCCTTTACGCAGGCCGAACCGTTCGGCAAGCGAGACGAATCTCTTCTTAGGAATCCGGTAGAGAAGTCCGGAAAAATATATCGCGGGCTTATCCAGACCCCGCGGCCCTGAACCCCGGCTGCGATATTGCCTCAGTACTTCCTCCAGATGCCGCATCAGTTTCAATTGTCCGGCGGTAAGACCGAATCGTCTCCCGAAAAATTCCCACCCCAGGATACGGTCCATCCGGCGAATACAACGAGAAGGATATTCTTCGGAAAAAATAAGCGCCAGCTCATCGCGGATACGCTGTTCGTTTACGGTCTTAAAGACTCCGGCGGCGGCGGCTTTTTTAAGAAGGTTCAAGGTATGACGCGCCAGGTGAAAACCGAAACGCTGTTCAAAACGGATCGCCCGGAACATCCGGGTAGGATCGTCCCGGAAGGAGGCGTCGTGCAATACCCGGATGATACCTTTTTTCAGATCGGCGTATCCCCGCCCATAGTCGATCAACGCGCCGTAATCGACGCGATTCAGGCTCACCGCCATACTGTTAATCGAAAAATCCCGGCGCAGCAGGTCTTCTTTTAAACTCGCCGGCGTCACACGCGGCAACGCTCCGGGGTGAACATATATTTCCCGCCGGGCGGTAGCGATATCTACTTTAAAAGATTTAAAGTATACGGTCGCGGTCCCGAAGGCATGATGCTTGCGGAAGTCGGCTTTATAATTATCGGCAAGCGCGTGGGCAAACGCCAATCCGTCGCCTTCGACGACAATATCCAGATCAAAATTGTCCCGCTTTAAAATAAAATCGCGGACGATTCCCCCAACAAGATAAATCGAACAGTTCAGCCGACGGGAGATCACCGACGATTTTTTAAGAACTTTTTTTACCTGCGGCGGCAGCTTTTCGATTCTTTTTACAAACATCTGCTTAACCTTTCGGTTGGTTCGCCCGTGCTCCCGTTACCCGCCAAAGGCGGGTTTCCCGTTATCCCGTTTTTTAAAACGGGTTCAACGGGCAAACGGGCTAACGCGCAAACCTTTATTATCATTCAGGCTCTGGGATGAAACCGCGCGTGAATCTCCTTCAGACGAGAACGGTTGACATGCGTGTAAATTTGCGTAGTCGTAATGCTGGCATGCCCCAGCATTTCCTGAACACTGCGCAGGTCGGCTCCGTACTCCAAAAGGTGCGTAGCAAACGAATGACGCAATGTATGCGGCGTAACGTTCTTTTTGATCTTTGCTTCTTTCACCAGCTTCTTGATCATCTTCCAGATAGTCTGACGGCTTAAGTGCCGTCCCCCTTGCGCCAGAAACAAATGCTGGTTTTCTTTCCCTTTGAGCAATTGCGGCCGGGCTCCCTCCATATACTTGGCAAGAAACTTCCTCGCCGTATTCCCCATGGGGACGATACGTTCTTTGGAGGATTTTCCCGTGCAGCGCAGGAAACCAACATCCATGTTAATACTGGACACGGTCAACCTTGCAACCTCCGATACCCGCAACCCCGTAGCGTACATGAGCTCCAGGATAGCCCGCTGACGCATCCCCTGTTTCTTTTTGACATTGGGCATCTTCAGCAGTCGTTCTACTTCCTGGGGAGAAAGCACATCGGGAATCTTTTTATCCACCCGGGGTGATTCCACAAGATCACAGGGATCGGTACGGGTAATTTTTTCACGCAGAAGAAAACGATGGAAACTTCTCACCGAAGAAACGATCCGGGCAATGCTGGTAGGAGAAATCTTTTTTCGTAATGAAAACAGAAAATCAACGATATCTTCCCTCTTGATACCTTTGATATTCCCGATACCGTTGGTTTCAAGATATTCATGATATTTCTTCAGATCACGGTGATAGGCGGAAATGGAATTAAGCGCGAGCCCTTTTTCCACTTTGAGGTAATCCAGAAAAGCTTCTATGTATACTTCCATACCAATACTCGTCCGCCATCCTGAAACAGAAGGTTCTCTCTTTATCCCGACAGGATAAAAGCCCCCCAGGGCTTTAAAAAAATACGTGTGTTACAGCGTCGTCGCCTGCAAATAAGGATTGTGTGCGATTTCCCGCCGCAATGTCGTTGTCTGACCATGCCCCGGAAAGACCTTGAAGTCTCCTTCCAGACTGAAGAGTTTGCTCTTCACCGCCTCCACCAACCGGGATGGCCCGCACGAACAGGGAAGATCGGTCCGGCCTACCGAGTCATAAAATAACGTATCACCGCTGAATAACATATCCTCACAGACCACGCATACCGAACCGGCCGTATGACCGGGAGTATGGATTATACGCAGAGAAGAGGCATCGAAAGCGACGATAAAATCGTCGGCAAGAAGAGACGGCTGCGGTTCATACGTAAAGGGAGCAAATAACGAAGACATATTTAAGGCGGGATCTTTTAGAAGCGGCACGTCATCACGGTGGATCATGACCGGAACATCCACCTCGCCAAGTCCGGCAATATGGTCGATATGGCCATGGGTAAGAAGCACGAATTTCAACGTATATCCGTTTTTTTTCACAAAATCTGTTACGGGAGAAAGGCCTTCGGGCGCGTCGATGAGGACGCAGTTTTTTGTCTCAGGATGTATCAGAAGATACGCGTTGGTCAGGAGGCTCCCCAGACAGAAGGATTCGACGGTTAATCTACCCATTGCGAGGTGACCCTCCAATCCAGTTCGCGGATGATCCGGCGTTTGAGGTTTTCTACCTTCCGGGCTAAATGATGTTGCTGAAGCTCGTTCAGTACCGGCGAGAGAAGCTGTTTCTGAACCAGAAGCATCTCCTGGTATAAAGGGGAAGTTTGCTCCTTTCCCTCGTCGTTGAAATAAGAGATCATCTGCTCCACATTCATCATCGCCTCCGATATCGCCTGCTTCTGTTTCTTACGGTTACCGGTCTCGGTTAACGCCTGATAAAGGTCTTCAAGCCATCCTTGCGCGAATATGTAGTAATTATGGTATATTTCCGGCGAGGGAGCGTCGGGATATTCCTTGTAATCGACATAGGCAACCGGTTCTCTCTCCGCCTTCTTTTTGCGGATAAATTTCTTACGCAGAGCGAGGCAGCCGCTTGAGAAAAAAATCGCCGCAACCAGCAGTATGGATGTAATCTTACGCATCATCATTATAAGTTATTTTAATCGACCCGCGGGAAAAATCAACTATTTCTTAGAACTGAGCATGGCCCGGAATCCATCCTCAGAGATGATCTTTAGTCTGAGCTCGCGGGCTTTGCGGTACTTTGAACCGGGATCTTTCCCCGCTACGAGGAAATCGGTCTGACGACTGACGTTGCCGGAGGTCATCCCTCCCCGCTTATGAACCGCGCCTTCCGCCTCACCGCGGGTGAAATGCTCGAGCCTTCCGGTAAACACAAACGTTTTATTCTGGAATGTACCCGATGATGACCGTTTCTCTCCGGTGAGTTTTACCCCGTTTTTTTTCAATCCCCTGATCATCGTCCGGACATGCGCCTGGGAGAAAAACGTAACGATCGAATGCGCCATAACCGGCCCGATCTCATCGATTGCCTGAAGATCGTTTTCCTGGAGAGAGAAAAAATCGTCTATCGAGTGATAGACATCGGCCAGAATACGGGCCGCTTTCTCTCCCACATGACGAATACCCAGCCCGTATAGGACACGGGAAAGGCCTCTCTCTTTACTCTCTTCTATCGCCGCGCATAAATTGTCGGCCTTTTTTTCCTTAAACAACGGCAAGCCAAGAAGCTGTTCTCTTTTCAATCCGTAGATATCGACAATACTCTTCACCAGGCCGCGGTTGGTCAGTTCTTCGACGACGCTTTCTCCCATCCCTTCGATATCCATCGCGCCGCGGGAGGCAAAATGCAGTAACGACTGTTTCAGCTTCGCCGGACAGTCGGGATTGCCGCAGTAAATATACACTTCCTCTTCCTTCACCTTCTGGACCAGCCCCGAACAGGCCGGACATTTCCCCGGCGGAGTTATTTTCCTGGGACGCCCGGTTCGCTTTGAGACGATTACTTTCATGACTTTGGGGATTACGTCTCCGGCCCGCTCAATCAATACGGTATCCTGTTCTCTTACGTCAAGACGGGCAATCTCGTCGAAATTATGCAGGGTTACCCGTGAAATGGTCACCCCGCCGCACGGTACAGGGTTTAGATATGCTACCGGCGTAATAATCCCGGTCCGGCCCACACTGAACTCTATTTTTTCCACCTTCGTCGTCGCCTGGTGGGCGGGAAATTTATACGCAACCGCCCAGCGGGGAGACTTCAGCGTCTGGCCCAACTTCTTCTGCAGAGAAAACAGGTTTACCTTGATAACCACTCCATCGACCTCATACGGCAGACTATCCCGTTTATCCTGCCATTTTCTGCAGTAGGCAATCACCTCTTCCATCGTATGACAGAAACGATTATGCGGGCTTACCGGCACCCCCCACTTTTTCACACAATCCAGAAACCGGGCATGATTGGCAAACTCATATCCTTTCACCGATCCGAATGAATGAGCGAAAAACTGCAAACTTCTCTTGGCAACCTGGACCGCATCGAGTAATTTGAGCGATCCACTGGCGGCATTCCGGGGATTAGCGAACGGAGATTCCGAATTGCTTTTCTTCTCCTCATTGAGCCTACCCAGCTGTTCCTTCGTCATGTAAACCTCACCCCGGATCTCAATCAGATCGGGAACATCCTTCCCGTTCAGCCGCAAGGGAACCGACTTGATCGTACGGATATTGGCTGTTACATTCTCTCCCTTTTCTCCGTCACCCCGGGTCGCCCCCAGCATGAGCCGTCCTCTATCATACGTAAGAGAACAACTCACGCCGTCGATTTTCAGTTCGGCGAAATATTCGATCACGCCGTCGGTCTTCAACATTCTCTTTATCCGATCCTCCCACTGAGAGAGGTCTTCTATCGAATACGTATTATCGAGAGACAGCATCAGAGTCGTATGCCGGACAGTTTCAAACTTTTCACTCAGAGCCGATGCGACACGCTGGGTGGGAGAATCGGAAGTAATCAATTGAGGGAATTCACCTTCGAGCTTTTTCAAACGGGCCATAAGGTCGTCATACTCTTTATCGGAAACCTCCGGATCATCCAGCACGTAATACCGGTAATCGTGATGGCGTATCTGCCTGCGGAGTTGGTCGATTCCTTTCTTTGCGTTAGCTAACGATTTACTCATGTTCTTCTCAAATTCTTTTTCTATCTGCCCGCTTCCAGACGCCCGGCAAGCACCTCAGGCAGGCCGGCGGCACGGATCTTGCCCGCTGTCTCGGCGACCGGATAGGCTACCCTCTCCAGCACAATCTCACCCCGCTCGGTGTCATACACACAGAAGCTCGCCTGAGGATTGCGGTCGCGCGGCTGGCCCACGCTGCCGACATTGACCAGATACCGCGAATCCTCATCCAGCCGTATCCGGGCATTGTCCGCCACCCCTACCGTATCCTGCCTGAGACAGAACACACCCGGGCGGTGAGTGTGGCCGACGAAACATATTTGCTCCTCGAAAAACGGAAAATTATATTCGGCCGCGGTCGCATCGAAAATGTAATGAAATTCCTCCGGCGCCTGCGGACTGGCATGCGTACACAAAAATTTATCCCGCCTCAACACAAGCGGCCAGGATGAAAGGCTCCGGCGATAATCCGCCTGAAGCACTTCCCTGGTCCATTCCAGCGCTTTTTGCGCGTATTCATTGAAAAAAACCGTATCCATCTTATCGATCACTCCCCAGTCATGGTTACCGGCGACACAGTGCGGCGAGCAGGTTTTGAGCAATTCCATTACTTCATTGGGATTGGCACCGTAGCCTACGGCATCACCCAGGAACACGTATGTATCGATCCGGCGGCTGTCGTACTCTTTAAGCACCTCACGCAATGCTTCAAGGTTTCCGTGAATATCGGCGAATATACCGTACCGCATAGGACAATGTCACAAGGTCACACGACACATCCCGCATGCATTTCGTTCTGCGGGACCCCGCCGAATAAATTTGCAGGCGGGGCGTCACCCATTATGTAATTCCCCGGCCATATTTAATAACCAATAACCAAGAAACAAGATACAAACAAATCTCAATAACCAATCACCAAACATTATATTATCCTCTCAATAGAGTAAAACATTTTTTCTAAATTAAATCTGCTATTTTTGTTTGGTTATTGGAATTTGGTTATTACTTGGTTATTGTTTCTTGTAACTTGGTTATTTATTGCCTGAGCATCGAACATTTTATCTTTTTACGTTATCCGCTCGCCGCTATTAGAATGTGACTCTGAAATCGTCGAGCTCCGAATCAAGGGGAACCTCATTCATCGTATAATCACGCAGATACCCGGAGAACCGGCCGCGTAAATCAGCCAGAAAGCCGGCGACGCCGGCCTGATCACCTTGCGCCAGCGCTTCCACTCTTCCGTCGGACAGGTTTTTAACCCAGCCGGACAGGCCGAAGTGCTTGGCGATCTGGCGCGCGGTATATCTAAATCCCACGCCTTGGACCGAACCTTTAAAATAAAAATGATAAGCCTTCATTGAACCGTCGAGCGTCGTACGTCGTTCGTATATCGTAAGAAAATAATCACACCTATCTTCGACACCCGGCACCCGAAACCCTGTACCCGCAATTATTCAAATTTATCTCCCACCTTCACCCGATATCCGTTGACGAAACTTTTTGCCGGCATCTCTTTTTTTCCTTGGGGGCACACCGAATATATTTTAAGAAGTCTATCTTTTGTTATGACACATATGCCCTCATTATCAATACTCACTATTGTCCCCGGAGTACCGGAAACTTTTTCTTCGCCCGCCCCGGCTTTAAGGATCTTTATCTGCCTGCCGCCGAACGAAGTAAATGCCGAAGGCCATCCCTTCGTCGCCCTGATGAGATTTACGATCGACTCTGCCGGCCTGTCCCAATGAATTTTCCCGTCGCTCTTTTTCAGTTTTGCCGCATAGGTTACCGCGCCCTCATCCTGGGGGGTAAGTGTATAGGTGCCGGCCTCGATCGCCGCAAGGGTCTTGATTACCGCCTCAAACGCCGTATCGACCAGACGTTCAGAAAGAGAATCATAATCATCCTGCGGATCGATCCTGAGTTTTTTCCGGATGAAGACCGGCCCTGAATCGATCTTCTCCGCTACGACAAATACCGTCACCCCCGTCTCTTCATCGCCCCGCATCAGGGCCCGCTGGATGGGCGCGGCGCCGCGTAAATCGGGCAACAAAGAAGGGTGCACTCCCAGGGGAAACTTTTCCGGGATAGCCAGGACCTCCGGCGGAATCCGTTTGCCGTAGCTGGCAATGATAAAGATCTCCGGCCGGTATTTTTTTATTTCCTCACCGGCATCAGCACCGGTAAGATCATCCGGCGCGACGCACCGGTATCCGGATTTTCTCGCCAGCAGCTTTACTGCAGACGCCTTCGGCTGCAGCCCTCTTCCCCCGCGAGCATCGGAAGTCGTCACTACCAGCGCCGGAACTTTCCCCGCCGCAGCCAGCCGTCTAAGAAGCATTGAGGCGAATTTTGAGGTGCCGAAATAGACAATGTTCATTGCACATGGATGGCGATCTTTGCCGCTCCCTTACGGAATTTCCGCGCCAACTGATCTACCGTTCTGTGTAACTGTTCTTTTTTCCGGGATTTTACGATCACCGAATAGTAATAGTATCCTCTCAGTTTAAACGGCACATCCTCAATGGGCCCGAAAACCTCGAATCCCTTTACGGTGTGTAAATTATTGTATACCGTATCGGCCTTGATTAAAAGCTTCTTCTGGTCCCGCCCCCGTAACGAAATCTTGGCAAAAGAGCGGTAGGGAGGCAGGTGCGCTTCTTTACGGAATTTTCCCTCGGCGCGATAAAACTCATCCGTATCTGCGGTCAATGCCGGCCAGAGATAATGTCCGGAATTACGCGTAAAAATATACACCCGCTCTTTCACCCGCGCTCCCAGCCGCCGCAGATAGATATACAGCTCTTGACTTGCTTGGAAATCGATCCGGGCCAGGTAATGATCCGCATCGAGCACAAACGCCGTATCGACCTGCAGCTGGCCAAAGAAAGGTTTCTCCATGAGTGCGTACGTTGAAACAAGAACCCGGGCGTCACTGAATTCATCCCGCAGAAGAGCGACGGTAACATCTCCGAAAGCGCTTTTTATTTTTTCGGTAAGCCTCTCTATTCCCACCCCATGGGATTTGATATACCCGCTCTGACACTCAGGACACACCGAGGGAATATCATGCGTCCGGTGACACCAGGGACAGACTCCCTGATTTTTCGAAGAAGAAAATTTCAACGTACCGCTGCAGCGGCTGCACCGGTACACATAACCGCAATGGGAACATTTTAAAAGAGACGCGAATCCCTGCCGATTATACAGGATCAGGACACGTTTTTTGGCATCAAGATTCTTGCGGACCAGCTCGAGAAACAAACGGTTAAATTCCAGCCCTCTCCGCTTTTTCGTAAAAAAACTCAACGATTGGATGATTTCAACCCCACACTGGGAGTGCGGCCGGCGGATCCGGGGCAGGTTTTCTTTCTGAAACAATTCATATGTACGCAAAGACGGGTAATCGAACCCCAGGATCAGACGGCTCGAGGTAACTCCGGCTAATATACGAGCAACCTCGATAAGATTATAGTACGGCTTCTCCTGTGACAGGTAATGCTCGTTACTTTCGTCGTCGACGATGATCGTATTGAGGTCGAGCGGATAGAAAAAAAGGCCCATCCGCGTCGTCAGGACCAGTTTTTTCCCTTGGCGGGCCGCCCGCCACCGGGCGATAAGCTCTGTCTCTTTCTGACGGCTGTGAAACGTAAGTATATCCTCTTTGAATTCATCGGCATAATGGGCCGCAGCGTATTGGAGCGAGGCGATCAGGGGAAAGCAGACCATGACCGACCCGCTCTCTAATCCGCGGCGGATCACGTCACGATATATATCCAGCCTCTCCTGCGGTGAATCGGCTTCGACTCCGCTGTATGGGGAATCCGCCGGAGGTCCTGGGGCGCACGCTGTTTTTACCACTGCCTCCATCTCGCATACGTTCTTGCGGCTTCTGAGCTTCCGGGGAAGCGTCATGAATAAAAATTCTCCCCGGCTAAACGGGTAGATTTTGGCAAGCCTGCGGGCAAACAGGATATGGTTCTTT
>CAZABB010000016.1:0-44019 GCA_964483625.1 uncultured Planctomycetia bacterium
CGCAACTCAGCGCAACAAGAATTGCGAGGCTCGTCCTCGAAGACTGGAAGAGCACCCTTTTCTTTGGCATAACGCACCATATCCACAATGCGCGGATTAAGAAGCGGCTCTCCCCGCCAGCTCAATTTCACCGAATAAACTCGTTCTTTGGCGCATTCATCGATAACCTTTCTATACAGACCAAAATCCATATCTCCCTGTTTCTGGCCCTTCATCAACCAGCGGCCGCACATCGGACATTTCATCTGACAACGGCTGGAAGCTTCGATATCGATATGACTGGGAAACCCAAACACCAAAAAGAACCGGGGAGCGAAATACCACTTTATACGGTCAATAAGATGGGCATACCAGTTACCTAAACGGAAAAAATTTGCGATGTGTTCTTTTTTACTGTTTAAGCTGAAATAATCGTGATCAATTTTTACTTTTCCCCAGTTTTTCCAGAAAACGACCATACCTTCTGTCCCTTCTCTTCTTTTTTTCTTATCGTTGTAACTGCAGCGATTCATCGATGTTCGACCATTGGGTTTCGATATCCTTCTCTCTCTTTTTATACCACTCGATATATCGGGCTAAACCTTCTTCAAAACTCGTTGTTGTTTCCCACCCCAGTTCGGCCTTTGCCCTTTGAGTAGAAATTTCTTTTCCGGAAAAATCTCCCGGCCTTCCCGGGACATATTTAATTTCCACGTTCCCTAAAATTTTCTGAATTGTTTCGGCTATCTGCCGTATGGTAACTTTCTCTTTCCCTTCCAGATTATATATCTTATTCTTGGCGATACTTTTTAAGCCAAACACATTACCTTCGGCAAGATCTTCCACGTAGACAAATTTACGGTACTGCATCCCGTCACCGGCAATGGTAAGCGGCTCTCCGTTTAACGCTTTACGCACAAAGATAGGAATAACCGCGCCGTCCCGCGCCCGCGGCCCGTAGGGAATGCCGTAACGTAAAATAGTATAATCTAACTCATAAAGCTGCGAATATGATTTACAGTAATATTCCGAGGTTAACTTTGTTGCCGTATATAAATGGGAAGGATGGGTCAAAGCGGTTTCCTCATCCAATACCGCGGCATCACATTGTGTATCGCTGTAAACCCATACCGTACTACCATAGACTACTCGTTTAATTTTATTGCGCCGGGCCGCCTCAAGAACATTAATCGTCCCTCGCACGTTGATATCTTCGGAATGGTGAGGATCTTCATACACGGCTTTGACGTCGGCAACCGCCGCCAAATGAAATACCACATCTACCCCGTTCATCGCAAACCCCATATCCTCGAGATTAAGGATACTGCCTTTGTAAAATTCCACATCATTTCTGAACGTCGGCATAATCATGTCGAAAATCCTTACCTCAATTCCGTGATCTCTTAATTTGTCAACTACATGGGACCCAACAAACCCCGCTCCTCCGGTTACTAATGCTTTCATTTTTCTTCTCCTTTTTTATTTTTCCTGCACATCAGCTAATTCTTCTTGCTCCAATAGAGCGCCTTTATAATAGAGGGGTACACACCAGTGATTTTCAGCCACCCAGTCGGTATTAGGTAAGACGTAATCTTTACCCATGATCTTATGACACGGCTGATCATATACTTTCCCGGTCGACTTCTCTATTTGCTCAAACACGATATATTTATAGTATCCCGACACCATGCCTTCGGGAAACTTTACCCGGTTCGGGTATTGAGGATCAAGATATTTACGGGCATATTCGTTTTTCCAACTGACGATATCTTTCAATCTATCAGCCTGAACGCATCCCATTGCCGCGGTAAATTCACTCATCCGGTAGTTCAATCCTTCTACCTTGTAATCGAACTTCCCGTAATTGCGGTATGCTTTTGAATAATCAGCTAAATCCTGGTGTTTGGTTACCAGCATCCCGCCTTCTCCGGTGGAAACGGTCTTTGTCGCGTAAAATGAATATATCCCCGCATCGCCCCAGGTACCGGGAGATTTTCCATTCCACGAAGCACCGTGCGCATGAGCACAATCTTCTAAAAGAACAATGCCTTTCTCTTTACAGATACGGGCGATCTCTTCGATATCAAACGCGATATGCCCACCGATATGGACAATCCATACCGCAGCGGGTTTATATTGTTCTATTTTTTTCTTCAGATCCTCCGGGTCAACACAGAGATCATCGCGGCGACAATCCACAAACTCGACATTCGCCCCGGCTTTTACCGCACTCAAAGGCGTCGCCATAAACGTATTTGACGGACACAAGACCGTCTTACCCTTTACATTGAAGAACTCTAAAGCGGCCAGCGCCGCTCCGCCCCAACTGGAGAAAGCGATAGATGAAGCGTTATGGAGCCGGCTCCATTTTTCTTCAAAACTTTCGGTAAATTTCCACTCACTCCAGCGTTGCGACTCGACGATCTCGTCCCAGGAACGATGCAACATTTTCATGTCTTCTTTTTCAAACCCAATGGTGAATTTCATACGCTTCCTTTCGTTTTATACTTACTGTTGCCCTATAATCTCTTTACCTTTAAGCCGTGCTAGATGTTTCAAGAGAGGATGGATAACGAAATACTCCTCTCCTTTGTTCTCCTGTTTACAGACGTGTTTAAACATCCCGTCTTGGGCATATTCTTTCAAGATCGAGACAAGAAGATCTGCCCGAATCATACCGTCGTAAAGATAATCGGGATCACTACCTTCCGCCGGCGGCGGATATTTTTTTTGTCCCACAATATCTCCCTGATCGATCTGTCTACTCAAAATGATCGCCGAAGCAGCACAGATATTTTCCTTCAACCAGCTGTAATAGAGAGTAGTACTACCCCGATAATGCGGCAGCCACCCGCTATGAATATGTAAAAACGGAATATTCAGATTTAGAAGCCTTCGCCCCACGATCTGGCCACCGTATCCGGAATAGATAACCAATCGTGGATTAACTTTGTTTATCTGCTCATAGACCGTTTGACAATTTACGTCGGTGTCAAATATATGAGAAATTTTTGTTTTCCAACGCCCGGTCGTATCGGTTAAAGATTCGTTCAAATCCGGCACGAACAGACTGCCTTCAAATAAAGACGGAGATATATCCGTTGTTCTGGCTTGTCCGGGTAAAACTCCATCTTTTTTCCCGAATAAGATGGTATATTCAGGATATATTTTTTCTGCGGTCATGCTTTGAGCATAACTTTGCGATCGGACGGTAAATCCCGCCAGAAATAAAATACCTTTTAACTCTCTCACGCTTTATCCCCCCATCCTGCCAATACCATGATATGATGACGTTCCCGTTTAAGGAGCCATACCAAACGTTTTTTGCCTTCTTTTCCCAATTGACCACGTATCGCCGATAAAATATCAATGCATTTTAACAACGCATTTAGATACTGCAGCTTCCCCGTAGTCGAAAAAGCGGCCTCCAATACTTCGGCAAAACGCACATAAAGAATAGCATCTTGAAAAGACGAGGGATCTTTAGGCCTCAGTTGTTTAGTATATCCCGTGTAAATTCTTTTTGTTACCTCGAATCGTTTAAGCAGTTTTTCCATTAAGAAATATATCCTATCCTCCGAATCCTGGACCTTACGGACATTCATGCTGCCATAAAGCGTGTCCAGCAATGCTTCAGTAAGAACGCCCTCATTCTGGTTCAACCTAGTGATGATATCCTCGACAGATAGCGACGTCTCCTTCTGCGGCGGGGAAGATTCTTCTTTAATCTCTTCAATGATCATATCCCGGCTCCTCCGCCATGCTTCGATAAAATCCCACCCGTAATACTTAGTATAAAAATACGTGTTCGGCTCTACCAATAATTGTCCCTTATCATACGTGTATTCCTGATTCATAACGACTGCCTTATTTTCTCTAGAATATCCTGAGAGATACTTTTCAAATCTGCCCCATCAGAGCTGTTATCGACCACATAATCGGGATTTGCCGGCGGCGTAAAAGGAATATCTACTCCCACAACATTCTTGATTTGACCGCGGTCTGCGCCGGCATACAAGCCTTTGGTCTCCCTTTTTTTCAGTGTATCCAGAGGCACATCAATATAAACCTCAAAGTATTTTGAATAGCGCTGGCGATTCTTCTGCCGGGATTCTTCAAAAATAGAAAGTATACAGCACACCACATGAATTCCTTGTCCGTCAAGCCATTCGCACAAATTACTTATACGTTCGGCATTAAGACGCCTTCCTCCGACAGAGTAAGCTTCCTCTCCCTGATCCTGGCCAAACATCCTGCGAACTTGATCTCCATCAATCAAAACAGTATGCGGCACCTCTTTCTTCAATCCTTCATATAAATATCCACCCAAGGTTGACTTGCCCGCTGCCGATAAACCGATAATCCAGATCACCATATACCTCTCCCTATACTATCTCTGCCGCAGGCAACTTTTGCGCGATTTAAACAATCCTTGCCGCGCAAAACGCTCTGCCACCTCAATATCTTTAATGGTATCTACTTCACACCATGCCCCTTCCATAGGAACGCCATATACAGCCTCACCCTGTTCGATCAATTGCCGCAGTAATGTCGTCATATCCATACTATCTACTTCACTTTGAGATTTTTGCTTCAAAAATTCTTTGATCTTAGAAAATGCTTGTTGTGAAAACCGCATCAAACCGGTATATTGTCCCTGAATTTCTCCTCTATCATCTACTTTACGTCCGATATCGATGATTCTATCCTGCTCATCAATCATAAAACTTTCAGCGTCACTAAAGGGGTCAACAAACCTTTCCCTCCATAATGGTTCCCAATCTCGATCATAAACGATATACGCATCTTGAGAATCCTTTTCATGACATAAAATATGCACAATATCGGCATTATAAATAATATCTGAGTAACTCACGATCACCGGATCAGGCGTTTTTACAAACACATCTTCGGCACAAAGCAGACTTACTACCATATTTGTCTTCTCCCAGCGTTCATTACTAATTACCGGGCAATCAAATGAATCCAGCATCTCACCCTTATACCCGACAACAATAGTAATATCCTCAATACCGGCTTCTCTCAAAGCGGCCAACTGATACTCTATCAGCGTCCGCGAACCGACTTTATTTAAGCATTTCGGCCTCTCGTCAGTGAACCCTTTAAGTCTGCTGCCGCGTCCCGCGGCTAAAATGACCGCTTTCATTGTATTAATTTCTCCAGAACATACCTTGATTAAAAAAGCACGTAATGAGCCACCGGTCAAAATCTGCACCGGGATTTTTTCTCTCCGGATGCCACTGGACTGCCATAACGGGTTTCTCTTTATGATAAAAGCCTTCCACGACACCTCCCTCGGTACTGGCAAACACGTACACGTCAGAACTTACCCCTTCTTGCAATAGCCCCTGCTGGTGATAACTATTGGTCATAACTTCTTTTCGTTCAATATTCTCACCGCATAAACACACCTTATGCGTAACGTTGATATGGCCTTCTCCGGTTGCCAGACTAATATCTTTCTCCAATGCACCTCCTAAGGCGACATTGAGAACCTGAAAGCCCCGGCATACTCCTAGAATCGGGATGTCCCGTTCAAGACAGTATTGAGTAATATTCTGTTCTGTCTGATCCCGCAGTTCATCATCTCCCCAGCTGCTCCCGTTAGAGAGAACGATTCGATCGATATCAAGCTTCTCAATTACACTGGTTACCTGCTGAGGTTGATTAAGCAAAGGCACAACAACTGCATCCGGGAACAGATTCGCAAGATACACACTCCAATCCCGGCTCAAAGAATCACGCACCTCCGAGTACTCAGGATTCTCTGCCTTTCGCATTGTAATCCCTATCCGCATGTTATTTCCTTACCTTCCAGGGGCACGATAAACCCTTGTGAACAATTCAATTCAATCACCCGGGAATGCAAAACACGGTCAAACACCTGTTCACCACATCCAATCGCAGCCGGGATACCAAATTCGGCACAACGGATTGCCATATGAGAATTAGCTCCTCCATACTTAGTAATGAGGCCACGAATCGGCCGGCTAAAAATCCAATCAAACCCCGGATCGGCATTCTCGATTAATACAATCTGTCCAGCGATTTCAGAGATACCCTCATCCCGTCCACTGAGGAATACACACGTTCCCCGTACATCTTTGCGGGTAACAAAATTTGGTTTATGTAAAAGTAACGGTACGATCGCAACGTCTTCAGGAATATCAATAAGATAAGGAAGATGTAACGCGCAGGTAACCTCATGGAGATCTCTGCCGTAACGGATCAAATCTTCAAGGTGCCGTTTAAGGTCTTTACCTTGAGAAACGTTAATAATATTTAATATATCCTCTATCCGCATATAGGAAAGCTCCTGACGGCTCAAACCGACCGAACCACCCCAGGCAGCGATAACTTCAAGAGCATCGCTGATGTTTTTGGTAAACACGAATTTCGCATATTCCCGCGCAAGGATTGCCTGTCTAATATACACAATAAGTTCTTCGGCATCGATACTGAATTTTTCTCTGTTTAGAAACTGTTCTATCTTTTCCAATTGTTCGCGGGTGAACGAATAAGGCTCCTTTTCCTTTTGTAATTGAGGAGTTTTAAAGCTGCGGCCGGTCAGATCATCACGCTGATCGTACCGTTTGGATAAAATATCATATGTGCCGGGCCGTAGATGCCCGTATTTTTTCATAAATTCATTTTCATCCATATCTCCTGTCGAGAGAAAGTCAAAATCTTCAACGACTTCACTGGCGATCGTTTTAATCGATTTTTGAAAAAAAAGAATATCTTCATGGCTACAAACTCCGCAATTCACAAACGAAGTCAGAAAACTTCTGGCGATAAAAGCGTGCCGGGCTAAAATACTGAACGGAATCGTTCCTAAATGAATACAGTCTTCTAATAGTCCCAGCACAACCGTAAGGTCGGGATGTTGACAGGCATCGATAAGGATGTTCCGCCGTTGTTCGAGTAATTTGATTTTATCTAACTCACTTTCAATTGAAGCAACACGCCCGGAAAGCAAATTGTCGGTAAGAGTACATAAACTTTTGCGAAATTTCTCTTTCTCCTGGCGATTCAATACTCCGGGCATTTGCTTTTCTATTAAATAGTCGAAGTCGAACGTAAATGCCGTAATCGCAACCTCGAATTCGACTTTATCATGCAGTTCTTTATGTTCCGACAATCGTTCTATCCAGGCATTGACTAGTTTTTCGGCAATCTGCGGATCCAAATCGCAGGGCAGAAAGGAATTAAAACTCAACCGCACATCGATATAAGGTTGCCCGCAAAGAGAAAGCATAAGCCTTGCCCCCGGCGGCTCATAATACCCCATGAGTTTACGTGCCTGCCGCCAGGCATAATCGGTAATTAATCTTTGATATAACGATAACGCTAACGGACGGGGAGCTATACCTATCATCTCTGCAGGATTCCAGTCAGGCATTCTTCCTAAAATAGTCCGCCCCCCTTGAACGCCCGGTTTGGGAAAAGAAACATCCCGGACGAAATTTTTCAGTCTGGATACAGCATCATTATTTTTCGCTACCACATCCCGATCCCAGCCGATAGAAGTCGTTATCGGGCGCACCTGGAAAACATATACATGATTTTCCTGATCCAGAGCAAACTCAACATCAAGAGAATCCATACCCGTAACCTGCTCGATCTCTTTTACCGCCCTCAGTAAAGCCTTAAACCGCTCAGAACGCAAATCGTTTATATAGTCCCGATGTACCAGAAGCGTCCGGTTGCTGTTTTGCCGGCCTGAGGTTACGGTATCAGTCCGACCGGTTTCATCATCATAATTAATCACATAATACGGAGCTCCGGTATTTAAATCCTGAGTAAACAAAACTCCGCTCATCGATACGTTTTCAATCATAAGCTGAATGAGCACTTGATGTTGCGGGTCTAGGCTTTGCGATGTTTTACGATAACTCGATATCACATTCTCAATGGCCGCAGACAACAACTGACGATCATTGATGGTAATACCGGGCACAGACTCATAGAACCCGGCCATCGCGCAAACCGCGGCATCTTCTCCCCGCGCACTGGAACGAATAATTACTTTTCGGGAATCAAAATGAAATTCGATATCACCTAATACCTTCTGCCGGTTCTTCTCCCATTCCTGGATCGGAAAATAATGGAAGCAAGGCACCGACGACAAAGAAAGAAACGATGACAGCTGTTCCAACGTTTCGGCTTTCGTTCCAAAAATAAATTTACTGTTACAGTGACTCAACGGCACTCCATTTTTGCTTGAGAATCAATATAGTTTTTCACACATTCATCAAGAACATCATGAATATCTCTCACTTTAAACCCTGATTCTTCCAATTTTCCGACAGAAAGGACCAGGTTCGTTCTTACTAAGCCCAGGTCTTCAGCTTTCATAACCGAGTAATTGAACTCCGGGTTGTATTTTTTGTATACATCAAGAAGGTCGGGGTATCTTAATCCCCCCTTGTTCACCGCATTGTAGATACCGAAAGAATCTTTTTCGATTAAATACTTTAACATTTCGATAAAATCGGGAACATAACTTATCGAGTTGGGAATATCGATGACCCGGCCGAATGAGATCAGTTTGGTCAGGAGGTTTCGCGGATGAGGCCGGTCATCCAGCGGGATTCTCAGACGCAAAGCAAGCATCCGGTATTTTTCCGCTAACATATGTAACGTACCCTCAGAATACATTTTGCTGCGGCTGTAGAAAAGATCGAAAAAATCAGGCGGTTTATTCTCGGCAATTGGCTCATCCTGATCAAAATCATAATGGTAGATACAGCCTGAGCTGATATGGACGAATTTAATATTATTGCGCAGAGCAACTTCAGCCAGCATGATCGGGACAAATACATTGGCAAGAAGCGTTTCGTGTTTCTTTTCTTCACATCCGTCGACGTTTTTTGCTCCGGTAAACCCGATACAATTGATAAGCGTTTCGGGATTATATTTCTTAACGAGTTTTTCGGCATCCTCATAGCGAGATATCAATTCTTCATCGATATCGCACTGCAATTCTTCCTGGATCCTTGTCCCGATAAAACCTTTACCTAATATAAGTGTTTTACGATAATCCATATGCCTCCATATCCGATTCAACCATCATTTTTACCAATCCTTCAAAAGTTACCTGTGGTTTCCATTCCAATATTTTTTTTGCTTTACTATAATCACCAATCAAAAGATTTACTTCGGCCGGACGGAAAAACTGTCTGTCTATCTCAACAACTACTTTCCCCGTACTTCTATCAACCCCCTTCTCATCAACTCCTTTCCCCTTCCACTCGATATCGAGCCCGGCGTATCTGAATGCGAATTCGGTAAATTCTCTTACCGAATGGGTTTCTCCGGTTGCCACGACATAATCGTCCGGTTCGTCCTGTTGCAGCATAAGCCACATCGCCTTCACATAATCACCGGCAAATCCCCAGTCGCGTTTGGCATCAAGATTACCCAGTAAAAGCACATCCTGCTTGCCGGCTTTGATACTGGCCACCGATGAAGTAATTTTCCTGGTTACGAATTCATATCCCCGCCGGGGCGATTCGTGGTTAAAAAGGATGCCGTTACAGGTAAACATGCCATAAGCTTCCCGGTAATTACGGGTTAATTCAAACCCGGTCACTTTGGATATTCCGTAGGGCGAACGGGGATGAAACGGTGTCGTTTCTTTCTGCGGTACTTCTTTCACCTGCCCAAACATCTCACTTGAAGCAGCAAAATAAACTCGTACCGAACTCTCAAGATCTTTACAGGCAGAAAGAATATGATGGGTCCCGTTGATGTTAGTTTGAAGCGTAGAAAATTCATCATCGAAACTATAAGACACAAAACTCTGTGCTGCCAAATGGTATACCTCATCCGGTTGTATTTTTTGAATAATTTTATAAATACTGGGAAAACTTTCTACTGACCCGGCAACGAGATTCAGCTTATCTTTGATATGAAGAATCCGCGTCATACGATGCTCCTGATCTTCAAACGCAACCCGCCTCACCAATCCATACACTTCATATCCTTTTTGCAGCAATAATTCGGCCAGGTAGCTGCCATCCTGACCGGTAATACCGGTAATCAAAGCCTTTTTCATTTTTGCTCCTTCAGGTCTCGCACGCGATTACAGTGATTAAATAATGATTGCGCTGATTCATTAGTTGTAAAAACTTGATCCTTTCTCTCTCTTTCATATTGAACGATAAACCAGGGATTAAGAAGACTCTCTTTGTTATACCGCAAAGATTGTTCTCTATCGGTTATACATACGGTTGCGCCCGCTTCTTCAGCAATAATCTGCCCGGCCGCGGTATCCCATTCCATTGTCGGCCCGAATCGCGGATAACAATCGGCCAACCTTTCAGCAACAAGGCAGAATTTCTGCGAACTGCCCGCCGAGATCATTTCGATCTCTCCGTATTCACCGCGCAATGAAGCGATATATTGCTCGGTCTCTTTCGACAAATGAGACCGGCTGGCGATCACGGTATATGGTCGACGGCCTTTAATCATCGGCAGCCTTTCTGAAGCAGAGATAAGTGCCTCATCATCCTTAATTTCCTTCAACGCGGTATTGCCGGTTAACTTATAAGCGCCAAATCCTTCTTTGGCAAGATAGAACGTATCTTTGACCGGTACATAGATCACTCCCAGTACGGATTTTGTGTTATGGACAAGCGCGATGTTGACGGTAAACTGGCCGTTCCTTTTAATAAATTCCTTTGTCCCGTCCAGAGGATCAACTAACCAGAAATATTCCCATTGACTTCTCTGACTATAGGGGATATTTTTCCCTTCCTCAGAAAGCACAGGAGTGCCGGGATAAAGTTTCTCAAGACTCTTTGAAATTACCGCGTGAGACTTTTTATCCGCCTCCGTCAACGGAGATTTATCCTCTTTCCTCTCTACCTCAAATGCGGACTCATATACCTCGAGGATCTCCTTACCGGCCTGATGAGCAATCCGAAGAAGATCAAGAAGTGATATCTGTTTTAGCTTATTATTCATATCTTCACCACGTCACATAGACACATAGTCACACGTCACACGAGTAAGAATTAACCGTAATCCCTCTACAAATATTTTTTCTTTACCAGAGAAAGAATTTTTTTAGCACTCTCATCTACCGTTGTTTTATCCGCATCAAGAACGATTTCCGCTCTTGCCGGTTCTTCATATACATCGGATACCCCGGTAAAATTTTTGATCTCCCCGCGTTTAGCTTTTTCATACAGCCCGCGGGCATCACGTTTTTCGCACATCGCAAGCGATGCCGCCACATGCACTTCGACAAAATTCTTACACAATCCTCGGACAAAATCCCGGGATTCACCGTAAGGAGAAATGAACGAGGCGATCACACAGACGTTGTTTTTCTCTAAAACACTCGCCAGATGCCCTACCCGCCGGATATGCCGGTCACGTTCTTCGCGCGTAAATCCCGCCTCCGGGAAGATATCTCTTACCTGATGCGCGTCCAGCCGTTCGACTTTTATCCCCATATCCGTCAGCTTCTGAGCCAGTTTGTCGCCGATTGCGGTCTTACCTGATGCGGGCAAGCCGGTAAGCCATACGACAAACGGATTTATCTCCCGCCGGCCGAACCGGATATTATCCCACATCCGTTCGTGGAGAAAGTAGAATATCAGTTTGGCGATGACTTCAATACTGCCGATGGTGATCGCGATCGTAAGCTTCCCCGTAAAGATCAATACCAGAAACGTAGTCGTAAGCGTCGCTACGACCCGCCAGGAAAGTGTCTTTACCGCCGAACGGCGTTTTGTCTCACGAAACATGAGATCCTCCTATGATTCTTTTCTCGACGTGTGCCCCTGCCCCCACCGGGGAGGCTTTCGCACTGACTATGTGTCTATGTGACGTATACATTATTGTCTTCGCAGATGCTCCTTCAAAGCTCATTAAATGACTACGTTTCGTGGTATGTACCCTTTTTCCTCTAACCAGTTCACAAGGAACTGCGCGCTTTCTTCCTTACTCTCGTTTTCCGTCTTCATAACGACCTCAGGGTTCTCCGGCTCTTCATAGGGTGCTGAGATCCCGGTAAACTCTTTGATCTCACCGGCTCTCGCTTTTTTATAGAGCCCTTTTGGGTCTCTTTTCTCGCATTCCTCCAGTGAGGTATCCACGAAAACCTCGACGAAATCACCTTCGGGCAGTAAGCCCCGCGCCGCGTCACGGTCTTTACGGTAGGGTGAGATGAATGAGGTAATCACCAGAAAACCGGCATCGGCAAACAGCTTTGCCACCTCAGATATCCGGCGGATATTCTCGGTACGATCCTCGGGCGAGAACCCCAGGTTCTTATTCAGGCCATGGCGGATATTATCGCCGTCGAGGACATAGACGTTGACTCCCCGGTTGAATAACTGCGTCTGGAGTTCGACCGCGATCGTCGATTTCCCGCAGGCAGAAAGCCCGGTCATCCAGATAACCGCGCCGCGGTGTTTATTCCGCAATTCTCTTTCTTTTTTCGTCACTTTCACGTCATGCCAGGTAACATTGGTACTTTTTACTTTTACCTGATCTTTTTGACGTTCGGCATAGAACTCACGCAAAATGTCGGCAACCGGTTTACGCATCACCCGTCCGTCGACCTCCTCGCCTGCATTGAGTTTTTTCCTGAGCTCCTTACCGCTGATACTTACGGTATGATAGCCTTTATCCTTATAATCATCCATCAATCCGACCTTACCCAACTCTTCGTAATAGGCGGCAAAGCCTACCTTTAACGGTTTAATCAGAAGTTCTCCCTTTAACTGCTCGAATTTCTCTTGAGCATCGAAATCTCCCCACACCTGTTTACCGTCATCAAACGGCGCGTCGGCATGACGGCGCCCGATGATCAGATGGGTAAAGCCAAGATTACGCCGGTAGATCGCGTGCATGATCGCTTCCTTCGGCCCCGCATAGAACATTTTGATATCGAGCCCCACCAGGACGATCTGATCACACAGGTCATACCCTTTTTCTTTCCAGAATTCATCATCTTTATCACCGAAACCGATCAGTTTATGTTTAAGCAGCGCTTCGTACGTCTTCATCCTGATCTCTGCCGGCACATCGTCACGCTTGGTCGTTCCTACCAGCGGATTAAGCACCACTCCGATAAAAAACCCTTCTTTTGTCAGCGTCTCTGCCGCGTAGACCATGGTATATTCATGGGCCCGATGGAGAGGGTTACGGGTCTGGAACGCGACGATCTTTTCCCATTTCCGTTCGGCAAAGAGCGCCCGGGTCTCTTTGGGAGAAAGCATGTATTTACCGTACACCGGATGCCGCGGTTCCTCTATCGCCCAGATCTTTCCGCCTAAAAGATAATCTCTTTGGTCATCATTGACGATACGCGGCCCGGGATGATCGGTTCGTTCGGTCCCGTACACTGATTTATTATAAAGTTTCTTATCGAACGAATAGATATCGGATATCTCAAGCGCGCCCACGATCTGACCATGTTCGTTTTTAACCGCGATCGTCTCACCTAACTCAAACTGCCGGCTTTCTTCTTTACCGATCGGAAACGCCAGAGGTATTGTCCATGCGTATTTTTTCCCATTACGTTCGATCACCTCATCCTCGAGCACCCGATAAAATTCCTCTTTTCCCATCGGCCCCTCTAAAGGCGAAAGCGTCCCGTCGGCAATACGATAGAACGTTGCCAGGTCCGCGTTACTGATCGTATAGACCTTGTGTTCTAATACTTTCTCGATAAAGTGCTCCCGTTCGATCTCGGGAATCGTCCGGCTGATGAGTTCTCCGCCGTGCGCTTGACGCATACCATCATTCTCCATCGTTACTACTCCCTTCTAATTCTGCTGCCGACTTCTGTAATTGTTCGGAAAAGCTTTTAAGATCGTCCCATTCTTTACGTAACCGATTAAATTCCTTTTCTTTTTTCTTTAAAAAATGATAGGTGAGTTTCAGCTTTTCCCTGAATCCTTTTTTGGTGAGGTTATATTTGACCCGTTTTATCTTTACTTTTCCTTCGTTCTTGGAAAAGTTTCGGATACTAAGAAACCCGCGTTTGATGAGGGCGTTGAGCAGATAATTGACTTTACCGAGGGAGACATTGAGGCGCAGGGAAATCTCCCGCTGGGTAATATGGGGGGTTTTGTGGATTTCCGAGAGGATCTGGAGGATCTCCTCCCTTTCCAGCTCAGCAATACCGTTGATTTTCTTATTCGGGGGTTGTTCAAACATTGAACAATATTATAGAACATATCCCCGGCTTGTCAATAGGATAGCGGGTAGCGGCGAGCGTCCAGCGATTAGACAGAAAACAGTCTTTAGTCTATGGTCGACAGCATATAGTCACACGTGAAATAGTCTATATACGTTAGCCCGTTTGCCCGTTCGCCCGTTTCTTGAACGGGAAAACATACGGACGGGCAGATATTAACTTGTTTTGATAAACCCGCGCAGACGCCTCCTAAAACTCAAGAACATCAATCCCACCCCCAGAAGCAGAAACGATGCCGGCTCAGGGACCGGGCTGGCCAGGTAGATTTCATAGTCATTGCCGTCGTAGCCATACCAGGTAACCCTGTTACCGTAAACTCGCGGCGAAAGGTCATCAAACAGGTTATCGGTAATCTGGATAATATCCGAGCCGTTATACAGAAATATTTCTTTGTCGTTGCCGTCGAACCCGTTCCATACGACATTATTCCCGAAAATCCGGATATTATCTTCATGAAAATCATTATCGGTTATTTGCGTAATGATACCTTCGCTGTAAAAGTACACTTCGGTATCATCGCCAGTTCCGCTATGCCAAGCAATATTCCCGCCTGAAATTTGAGGAGCTCCATCGTGGAAACTATTATTAGTAACCTGGGAGGTACTTGCCGTCAGGATATCATACAGAAATATCTCATAATCATTCCCATCGTAACCGTGCCACACTACACTATCCTCTGTAACCTGAGGACTTATATCGTCCTGTGAGTTATTAGTCAATGCCTTAGTCATCGTACCGTCATATAAGTAGACTTCTCTATCCGGTCCACCGTAATTATTGCCAATATACCGTGTCCATACAACGTTGCTCCCTGATATATCTCTAAAATAATCCTGTACGGAATTATTGGTTAATTGAATGACGGTAGAACCGTCGTAATAAAATATTTCTCTCTGGATATCATCACCATGAGTCCAGACGATATGATTACCGGATATTTGGGGATTATTATCGTTCACCGAGTCATTGGTTAACTGAGTCGTAGCAAACCCGTCGTAATAAAATATCTCCCGCGTAGCTAAAGTATTACCCCCATACCAGGTAATACTATCTTCCCATATCTCCGGGTCCAAATCATAGAAGTTATTATTGATTATCTGACTTGTAACTGAACCGTCAAACAAAAATATATCATAATCGCCTCCATCATTGCCCATCCAGGTCACGTTATTCCCCCAAATCTGTGGACGCACATCGGCTACCGAGTTATCCGTAAGCTGAGTGATCTTAAATGACGGTAACGCGTAAGATGCGAAGTTGATCCCGAAAGATAATGCTATGATTGCTGCAAAAACAAATCGTTTCATTTCCTTCCTCCTTTTTCAGGCATAAACCTCCCCCGGCAAGAAAAAGAACACCTGTTCTTTTTCTTTAAAGAGTGTCCATCGATTGTCGTTCTTCGGAAAGGTATCCCGGGCAGGATAGTTTTGGAACCAATTACAGGATGTTTCAGGCCTTAATCACTGTAATCAATGAGTAATCACTGAAATCAATGATGGGCTACTATCCCATCGTAGAAAATTTTCCTTACAGCCGAAATATAAGCAATTTTTATGCCAAAAACAATATTTTGATCTCAAAAAAATTTCGCCTGTGTTTATTGAATACTTTTGATATGCAAAGTGAATGGATAGTAAATGAGCAGTTATGTACTTGATTAAAAACGTCGGATTATTTTACAGATTCGAAAAACTTTACACATTTTGTCTTTCAGGTTACCCCGTTGTCCCGTTTGCCCGTTGAACCCGTTACTCTTACCTTTTTCCTCTAACCGCTACGCTATATTGACTCGTCGCTTTTCAGATGATCGGCGACTTCAGAAGGAAGCGATTTAGGATTTTCATCGATCAATGTCGGAAGACCGATGCGGTTTAAGAGTTCGATGAACGGGTCCGGATCAAGCTCCTCAACATTGACCATCTTCTTCGCATCCCAGACATCTTTGGCAATAAGCATCGCGGTTGCCACCGGGGGAACGCCGGCGGTATAACAGATCGCCTGAGATTCGACTTCCTTATAGCATTGCGCGTGGTCACAGACGTTATAGATAAAGATCTCTCTTTCTTTGCCGTCTTTTTCTCCCCGGACATAATCCCCGATACAGGTTTTCCCCGTATAATCGGGCGCGAGAGAAAGCGGATCGGGCAGGATCGCTTTTAAGACCTTAAGCGGCACGACCTCCACTCCTTCGGCCGTCTTGACCGGCTTCTCCGACGTTAATCCCAGCTTGGTCAGGACTGTAAACACATTGATATAATGGTCGCTGAATCCCATCCAGAACCGGATTGTATTGGCATCTATGTTCTTAGACAGAGAATGAAGCTCATCATGACCGTTTAAGTATACCGGCTGCTCGCCCACAACCGGAAAATCATAAACCATCTTTGTCGAATGGACACGCCTCACCACCCATTTCCGATCAATCCATGTCCATACCTTTTTGAATTCACGGAAGTTGATCTCCGGATCGAAGTTGGTGGAAAAATACCGGCCGTGATTTCCCGCGTTCACATCGATGATATCGATGGTATCAACCGTATCGAAGTAGTGCTTCACCGCAAGCGCCGCGTACGCGTTGACCACGCCGGGATCGAATCCCGCGCCTAAGGTGACGGTCGCGTTCTTTTTTCTACATTCATCTTTACGTTTCCATTCATAATTACCATACCAGGGCGGATCTTCACACACTTTATCCGGCTCCTCATGGATCGCGGTGTCAATATAGGCGGCACCGGTTTCGATACAGGCGGTCATCAGCGACATGTTCACATAGGCCTGGGCAAGATTGATGACAATCTGCGAGTTGGTTTCCTGAATAAGTTTTTTTGTCGCTTCGACATCCAACGCGTCCAACTGGCGGGATTGAAGTTTCCCTTCGGGGTTTTTCATGCTGTTTTTTCTTTTTACACTTTCGATTATCTTATCGCACTTGCTCTTAGTACGGGAAGCAATGCAGATGTCTCCTAAGACGTCGTTGTTTTGCGCGCATTTATGAGCAGCTACATGAGCGACTCCGCCAGCTCCTACGATCAATACGTTTTTCCTCATTGCCGCCCTCCTTGGTATATCTGAAGATTATACCTGATTACAATGATTCTCCATAGATTACAGAGATTAAACCATTAATCGCCTTATTTGGCAACTTTTTTTCAAAATAGGATGTCTTTAAGATAAATTCCCGATAAAATCTTTATAAGAAAACTGCCGCACCAGATCAATCGATCCGTTGATTCTTTTAACCGCAATCGAAGGCATCTTAAGACCATTGAACCAGTTTTTCTTTACCATCGTGTATCCGGCCGCATCAGCGAATCTGATGATACTGCCGACTTTAAGCCTCCGTTTAAACCGGTAGGTTCCAAACACATCTCCGGCAAGACAGGACCTGCCGGCAATCATATACGTAAACCGCCCCCCGCAGTGTTCCATTTTCGCCTCGCTGCGATAAACCAGAAGATCAAGCATATGCGCCTCGGCTGAGGCGTCGACGATGGCGATATCGATTCCGTTATGGACGATATCAAGAACCTTTGCCACCAACTGCCCCGTACCGGTGATCACACTCTCGCCCGGCTCCAAATAAACCTGTACGTTGAATTCATCACTGAACGATTTTATTTTTTTAGCGAATTTCTCAACAGGATAGCCTTTTTTCGTAAAATAAAGCCCTCCGCCTAAAGAAACCCATTCAATCTTCTTCAAAATCTTACCATAGGTACGGCCGATATGATCCAGGTGGCCGCAAAAACTTTTAAAGTCATCGTTCTCACAGTTAAAATGAAACATTACCCCGCGGACTGAACCGGCAATCCGGCTGAGCGCTTTTTTATCGACCACCCCCAGACGGGAAAATTCCCGGGCCGGATCGGCGAGGTCAAAATGAGAATAACTCACGCCGGGATTTACCCGTAAGCCCACCTGGCAGGGTCCCGCATAACGAGAAAACTTCTTTAACTGCGATATCGAATTAAAGATTATCTTATCAGAAAACCGGCTCACCTCTTTCACGTCTTTGAGAGAATAGCCTACCGAATACACATGCGTTTCTTTGCCGAACCTATCATGTCCTAAACGCGCTTCATACGGCGAGCTTGCCGTGGTACCGTCCATATATTTTTTCACCAATCCGAATACCGCAGGAAGCGAGAAACATTTTAACGCGAGCACAACCTTCGTGCCGGACACATCTTTTATCCGTTTGATGATTTTAAGATTCTTAAGCAGCTTCCGTTCGTCAATTAAATAATAGGGAGTTTCTAACGTCTTCATCGGTTATGAGTACGGTATTTTTCTCATGCTAATCAATATCAATTTGATTTTCAACTTTTTTCTGATAACACTATCGTCCTTCGGCAATAGTGTTTGATCACGGTGATTTGAACGGATTACAGAGATTAAAAACAACATGTCCATTAACAACCGCATATCAGGAAGAAGATCGGGCCAGACGACGCCAGCTTAAGATCCCCGCCAGAATAAAAACAACCGCAATGATCTGGGAAGTTGAAAAGAATCCGATAAAACCACGGGGATCACCCCGGAAGAATTCAATAACAAATCTAAAAGATCCGTACAGGATGAAATAGGAAAGCATGATCTGGCCTCTGAACCGCTGCCGGTTATGGATAAAAAGCAGGAGAAAAAAGATAAGCAGAAGAAAAAGGGCCGAGATCAACTGGGTAGGGATGACGTTCGTTGCCAGGATCCCCGCCGGGGAACCAGGAGGGAATGTCATGCCTATCCAGGAGTCAGTAGGCACCCCGTAACAGCAGCCGTAAAAAAAACACCCTAGCCGACCGAAGAAATGCCCTAAAGGGACAACCAGGATAATGAGATCGACATACCGCAGAAAATCGGCATTATGTTTTTTGGTCTGCAGGTATAACGCGGCCAGGCCGCCTAAAACCCCTCCGTAAAACACAAATCCCGCCCGGCCAAGGAGAAGCGCAACCGGCATCTGGAAGAACGCCCTCCATTCAACGATCACATAAAGCAGACGCGCTCCGATAAACCCCCAGATAATCGACCAGAACAGGGTATCGGAAAACAATCTCGCATCAAGACCGGACTTCCTTGCCTCTCTCACGGCAAAAAGATAGCCGCACAACACACCTAAGAATACCAGCACCCCGTAGGTATAAAAATGAAACGACCCTATTTTAAATAATACCGGACACATACTCTCGTCGTTCGTATATCGTATTGCGCATTTCGTTAAAATATATACCGCACGACGCAAATCGCTCGACGCGCGACGACATCATTTTGCCTGCAAAATGATGTTTACCGGGCCATTAAGATCTAACTGAATATCCATATGCGCGCCAAATACGCCGCCTTTAACCTCAACCCCATACGATTTTAAAAAACCTATAAAATCGTCATACATACCCTCTGCCTGTGCCGGCGCCAGAGCATGATCGAACGAAGGCCGGCGGCCTCCTTCGGTATTGGCACAAAGGGTAAAATTAGGTATACACATAATATCATAGTTTTTATCTTTTACCGAAAAATTCATCTTGCCGGATTCATTTTCGAAAATCCGCATATTGACAACTTTCTCAGCCATCTTAACCATCTGTTCTGTGGTATCATCTTTCTCTATACCCACAAAAACAGCGATCCCTGAACCGATCGATGAGATAACGTCGTCTTCGACTTTCAATTCCCCTCTATGAACACGAACAACTAACGCTTTCATATATTAAGCAGATAATGACAGAAATAAAGGTCACATAGACACATGTCACACGTCACACGTATCAAAACCGCTTGACGCAGATGGTGTTACGAACTTCGCCCCTTGCCGGCTTCCCCTCCGCTCAAATTCCTCATCGATCGCATGTGTGACCGCGGCACGGTTATTAATCCATTCGGGAGCGATCAGATACTCTCTATCGGCGGTCGAAACCAATCGTAAAACAACCGTATCGGCAGGTAGTCGTTCCAGGCAATCACACACCATATCGACATATTCATCTTGAGACAGTAACTCCAGATTTCCATCCCGATACCACCTCTCCATTTCCGTATCTTTTAACACGTGAAGCACGTGAAATTTTATCCCCTCAATCCCCAACCCGGCCAGACGTTCGGCATCAATCAAAATATCTTCATGCCTCTGGCCCGGCAATCCGAGGATCATATGAACACCGACAGAAACGCCGGACTGCCTGGTCAGCTCAACCGCGCGTAAGAAATCTTCATATGAATGATGACGATTGATCTCATCCAGTATCCGGTTATGTGTTGTCTGCAACCCGTATTCGATCCAGACAAGATAGTCTTTCGCATAGCGAGAGATCATATCTATCTTTTCCCGATCGACGCAATCGGGCCGGGTGGAAATTGATAAGCCGACGATCTGGGGAAATTCTTTTATGACATCATACGTTTTTTGCAAGGTATTGACATCGGCATAGGTACTGGAGAATGCCTGAAAATAGGCGATAAATTTCTTCACCTTCATCTTCTGGTCATAGAAGGCAATCGACTCCTGAATCTGGTCTCGAATATCTTTTTTCTCCTTGGTAAAATGGCTAAACGCGGGGTTATTACAATACACACATCCGGTATCGCTTAAATGTCCGTCAATATTAGGGCAATTGAATCCCGCATCGAGGCTGATACGATGCACCCGCTCACCGAACTTCTCTCGTAAATACCGATTATATGAATAATACCTCTCTCTCACGTGTGACTTTGTGACCTTGTGACTTTGTGACCTTTTTTGAGCAGGCTGTACACGCATCCGCAATAGTTCTGCCGGTAGAACCCGTGTTCTTTGGCAAATCGGTTCGCTTGCTTAAACCCTTCTTTTTTCTTAAAATCGACGGGTAAAAACCTCTCTCCGCCAATCTCCCCGGCCTGCCGGAAGATAGGATCACTTTTTTTATGGGGGCTTATCGTGAGTGTTGTCGTAAACCAATCATACCCTTTTTCTTCAGACACCCGGCAGGTTTCTTCAAGACGCATATGATAACAAAGCTGACAGCGCCGGTGCCCCTCTTTTTCCCGGGCAAACCGGCGGCATATGTTAAACCAGCCCCGCGGCGAGTATTCACCTTCGATAACCTCGATATCGAATTCCTCCCGGATAATTTTTAAGTTTTTCTTACGTTTTTCGTATTCAGTTTGAGGATGGATATTGGGATTGAAATAGAATCCGGTAACAGAAAAGCCCTCTTCTCTCAGCCGCGCCACGGCACCGGCAGCGCATACGCCGCAGCAGATATGAAGAAGCACCTTTTTCATAACTCCAGATAATCCTTGAGCGTGACAAACTGAACCTGTTTCTTCAAATCAGGCATAACCTCCCGTAAGACATTAAGAGTAGTCTGGTGAGGATGAGCGATAATGATCATCTTTCCTTTCTGGCGACCCCGTTCGATGAGAACCTGAATTTTCTCTCTGATCGCCGCCGCCTCACCGGCGGAATCGACAAAACCGTCGCTGGTCTTGCACCGTACGCCGATACGCGCCGCCACCTCACAGGCAATCGAGTCAAGCGACGTACGGCTGTCGATAAAAACCAGATTATCCCGTTTCAAATAGTTTAAGACCAGGCTCATGATCTTTCTGTCCTCGGTCGCTTTTGAGCCCATATGGTTATTGACCCCGATGGCAATACGCAGAGAATTCAGGTACTTCCTCAGTAAATACTGGTTTTGCCGGCGGGAATGATGCCGGCCGATAAAGGTCTCTTTAACGTTCGTAAAACTGTCGATCGGCCTCTTTGGTTCAAGCGGCAGATGGATAAGCACACTGAACCCGCAGCGATGACCGATATAGGCGACGTTTTTGGAAAATTTCTCTTCCGGAAATACCGAGATCGTCAGAGGAATATTCAGTTCATACAGATCCTTGATCTCTTTTATGCTGGTACCCAGATCGTCAAAGATCAACGCACAGTAAGGACGAGGGTATACCAGAGAGGCTTCTTCCTGTGACGTAAGGACCGACGGCTCATCAACAACCTCCTTGGTGCTGCGAAGAGAGCTGTACAACAAAAAGCCCGTCAGCAGAATCCCGGCGACAATAAGAGCGATCTTGGAAACTTTATCCATTGATTAATTGCATGAATATCTGATACGCGTTCGCGGGCGGATCGGCCTTCATCAGCGCGCTGCCCACGCAGAGGTAGTCTATACCGCACGCCGCAATCATCTGAGCGTTATCCAGCTTGACCCCTCCATCGATAGATGCGATCACATCGGGATACTTGTTTTTAAACGCGCGAATTTTATCCAGAACCGCCGGGATAAACGCACTGCCGTAAAACCCGGGAATGACGCTCATAAACAGAATCATATCGAGTCGAGACACAAGAGGTTCGAAATCGGAGATGTGTGTGTCGGGGTTAACCGCGAGTCCGGCGCCTAATCCCGCCTGACGTATCTTTTCAATGACCTCAAGATGATTTTTATTTTTCATCTCATAATGAAAAATAATCCGGTCGGCGCCGAATCGTTTAAACGGCTCTATCCATGGAACAGGGTCCTCGACCATAAGATGGGCTTCCGCCTTCACGGGAGAAACGCACTGGCCCAATTCATCGCGGGTAATGCTTTTTGATGGAACAAACTCTCCGTCCATGATATCGACCTGAACGTAATCGGTAAACCCATGGCAGATCTCAAGCATCTTCACAAACTCAGCCTTGTCGCTGGTTAAAAGGGCCGGGACTACTTTCATTTCTTATTCCTCCTGAAGTACGGCTTTAAGACCTTAAGCAGATCTTCATTGGATGTGTAGTTTTTTGTTTTCCACGTATTGACGATATCATTCTTATTCTTTGCCCATAACCGGCAATAGGAATCCCAGCCCGCTTCCGGCCCCTGCCGGCATACACTGACGGAATTAGGCAGATACTGCATAATCCCGTCAGGGAACAGATACGTTTTTACCGCCTTGTACGTCCAATAGGTGTAGTTAAACCCGTAATGCTCAAACGCGTCCAGCATATCTTTAAGATACTTATCTTCACCGTAATGTCCGCCGCGCCAGTTAACACCGAATTCTCCCACGAACATATCGACTTTATATTTACGGGCAAACTTGGCATACCCTTCAAGATACTTGAATACTTTCTTCTTATCCCATTTCTCCTTACCAATCTTACCGGGATAGCGATAGTAGGGCACCAGCTGGAAGCTGAAATCCAGAGGGTTATACGCGTGAATACTCACCGAAACATCTTGCATGATCACGTCTTTTAAGAAATCCACCTGCGTCGCCCAGAGATTCCCCTCCAGGAATATGGCGCGTTCTTTATCGACGGTACGGATACTGCGAACCAACTGTTTATAGAAACGTTTCAGAACGGGAAGTTCTTTTTTTTCCAGAACCGGCTCATTCAAAAGATCATACCCGTACAGAGCCGGCTTGGTTTGAAGCCGTTCGACAATAAACTCCCAGAGCTGCAATGTTCTCTCCCTCATGGATACATCCTGCCAGAGCAGAGCTTCTCCCAGACTGTCACAATGCCAATCGCGGCTCTGGCCGCCGGGAGCGGCATGGAGATCGATAATGACTTTCAAGTCATATTTTTCGGCCCAGTCCAGAAGCGTCTCGATGCGCCGTATACCGACGCGGTTATGCTGAAACGGGCCCTTCTCCAGAATACGATAATGCAGGGGTACCCGAACACAGTTAGCTCCCCACTCGCTTATGATCTTAAAATCGTCTTCGGTAATAAAATGCTCTCGAAATGACCGCTCAAACTTCTCTATTTCCTCTGTACTGTGCTGGGCGGCAAATTGAGCTTTAAACCGGCTTTCGGGAATATTACGTCCGCCCAGGAGATATCCTTCCATGAGCAGCCATCCTCCCAGATTTACTCCCCGTAAGACCGTTTTCTGCTTACTTGTCTGATTTGGCATAATAATTCCTTATCTTTTTGTAGGCACAGCGGTATGACCCCGGCCAGGATTCGTTAATAACCTCTCGGAACTCAACACAATAAAACTCATCGCCTTTGACCGTACGTCTTAAGCCGAACCGATCCTTATAAATATCGCAATAATAAGCCTCTCCGTTACGCTTTAGGTGGACGCACGGATCTTCGTAGGCCCCGCAACAGGACCCGCAGCGAACGCATAAATCCTCCCATTCTGCTTCTTTTTGCTCAAAATACCGGTCAAGCATCCATATATATCCTTTCAGGCTGCCGTGATACGGACAGAAGAGTATTATATCAAATATATGAAAATCGACAAAAATTTAATTTTTTTTCCTTGCCAAAAGCCTGTAATTGGTTTAATATATAAAAAATTATGAGTTCCGATAAAGAACAAGTTAGGAGGAATGGGAAACATACCTTGCACCACAAAAGAGTATTGTTCCACTAACGGTAGCGTCAATTTCGCCGGCGTCCACCTTATAGTAGAGCTGTGGAACGCCAAGAATCTTAATTCCCTCCCAATTATCGAAAATACCCTCAAAAAAGCGATAGATCAATGTGGAGTTACCCTTCTGCGCATGGACCTGCACCAATTCTCTCCCTCCGGAGGGGTCTCAGGGATGGCGATTATCGCCGAGTCCCATTTCAGTATTCATTCCTGGCCGGAATACGAATATGCCGCACTGGATATCTTTGTATGCGGCCCGGTGGACCCTTACAAGGCAATCCCGATAATCAAAAAAGGGTTTGAAACTGAAAACATTCAGATCGTTGAGCTGAAACGAGGAGTTTTCCAGTAATGTGGAAATATGAAACCCTGCACCCCGACTTGAAACTGGGGGTACGAGGACCCTCCCTCTACAAAAAAAGATCCCGTTTTCAGAATATACAAATCATTAAAAATCCTTCCCTGGGAAATGTTTTATTCTTAGACGGCGTGATCCAGACAACCGAGAATGACGAATTTATCTATCATGAAATGCTCACTCACCCGGCGATGATGCTTCATCCGCGCCCGGAGAAAGTCCTGATTGTCGGCGGCGGCGACGGCGGCATATTGAGAGAAGTCCTCAAATACAAGACGGTAAAAGAAGCCTGGCTGGTCGAGATCGATAAAACCGTGATCGAGACCGCCAAGAAATATCTGAAAAAAATATGCCGTAATTGTTTCGAAGATAACCGCACCAGGATTCTTATCGCCGACGGGGCCCGATTCGTGAAAGAAACAAAAGAAAAGTTCGATATCGTCATCGTCGACTCACCGGATCCCATCGGTGTTGCCAAAACGCTTTTTTCTCAAACGTTCTACCGGGCGATCTACTCGATACTGAATAAAGACGGAATGATGGCCCGGCAGACCGGTTCCACTTTATTTTATTCCAATGAGCTGCAATCCAATCTGAAAACATTAAGAAAAGTCTTTGCGAACGTCTGGGTTCATCTGGCGGCAATCCCCACGTACCTGGGAGGATTTTTCAGCCTGGCGGTCGCGTCGAAAAAAACCAATCTCTCCGAGATTGATATTGACCTTTTGGAGAAAAAGTGTAAAATACACCAATTAAAGACACACTATTACAACCCTTATCTTCATATCGGCAGCGCCCTGCTGCCGGAATATGTAAGGAGGAAAGCCTGATGAAAAAGAAAAAAACGTATGGGCAGGAGTTGATTCTTAATCTCTATGAGTGCGACAAAGACACGATTACATCCCGCAAGAAACTGCAGACCTATGTAACCACACTGTGCAAGCTGATTAAGATGAAACCGTACGGGAAGACTCTTATTCCTTATTTCGGCACGAAGTCTCCTTACACCAGCGGATATTCACTGGTACAACTTATCGAAACCTCCTCCATTACCGGCCATTTTTCCGACTTATGGAAGACGGCATATATCAACATTTTTTCCTGTAAGAAATTCAATCCTGACGTAGCCAAGAAATTTACGAAGGAATTCTTCTCAGCTAAACGGGTAACCTCACGGTTCATTACCCGGTAAGTTTCTCGACGGAACGTATTTCTAAACCCTCCGGGAGCTCGCCCCGCAATTTCTCTCCTACCGTAACCGGCGTAATATCCTCAGAAAAAAAGAGAGTCACCTCCTGGACCCCTTCGACGCCTAATTTCAATGCTTGTGAGAAGCTCATCTTTATCCGGCGATTGTATCCTTGCGTAAGATAAAACGGCAACCGCGCCCGCCGCACCGCCCGTTCCATAATCCGGGCGAGATCAAGCTGGGAAAAATACTTCATCCGGCCGGTTTTAAACAGAATAACTTTTATCCGATACCTCATATGAACATCAGGTTATATACGACCAGCCGGCCCTTGCGCCTTCACCAACCGGGACAAGATACCGGCGATAATCGATGTTGTTTTCAAGAAACGCCTTCTCCCATAACGTCCAGTCAAACGATTCCTGATAGGAATCGAACCTCGCTCCCAGCTCGAACGCCTTTAAGACAACCCGCGCCAGCTTCCGATCCCCGCGGGACATAACCGCCTCAAGGATACTCTTTTCGATATTCGAAACCGAAAGATGCGACGTATCCCGGCTTAAAGATCTCAAAATTATTTTCTTTTTACGCAACAACTCTGCCGGATCCTCCATGGGAACGTTTTGAAACCGGGAAAAAGGCTTGGGAATGAAAACGTTAACGCTCACGTTCAATTTTATTCTCAACCGGCTCCGTACCCGGCGTATCAATTCAGCGATAGCGTACAGATCGTCATCGGCTTCTTGAGGAAACCCGAACATAAAATACAACTTAATGTGTCTTAGGCCCAGGGACCTAAGCATATCTTTTGCCTCTAAGACCGCGCCGATATCGATCTTCTTATTGATCTTCTCGCGCATCTGAGGCGTCCCCGCCTCCAAAGCCAGGGTAAGGGATGTTTTTTTCAGTGCCTGCAGTTTGGGATATAACGTTCCCACAACATCATCGACCCGCAGAGAAGGCAACGCGATCCCCACTCCCTTATCTTTAAACATCTTTCCCGCACCCTCAATGATCGTCCCGATCTGGGAATGATTGGATGCCGAAAGAGCCAGTAAAGAAAAATTTTCATACCCGCTTGATGCGTATATCCGCTCTATCTGACTTAAGACGCAGTCGGCGTTTTTTTCCCGGTAAGGATAATACACACAGCGGGCCTGGCAGAAATAACAATTATGAGGGCACCCCCGGGCGATCTCCACCTGGGCCCGATCATGGACGATCTGGGTATACGGTACAATCCACCGGAGAGGATAAAAGCTGGTATTTAAATCCCGCACGTACTGTCGGCGTAAAGGAAAATGAGCCGACGCGTAGTTTTTTTCCCATACCGGTCCCTCGGGAGTATCGATAACGTCATAAAACTCCGGCACATAGAACCCCTCTCGTTCCGAAAGCGCCTCCAAGCGTTCGGTGCGCCCCCGACTCCCGGCTATCACCTCGATAAATCCATCGACACCTACCTCATATTCACCCAGAAAGATCACATCGCAAAAAGGAGCGATTACCTCCGGATTATTCACTCCTCCGGCAAGAATCAGGGGATAGCCTCCTGCCTTTTTGCGTTCTCCGGCGGTAAGCGGAATCCCCGAAAGGTCCAGAATGCTGAGAAAATTGGTATAATTCAACTCATAACCCAGATGGAACCCCACAACGTCAAATTCGTCTAATGCGGTTTTTGTCTCTAGAGAGAAGAGTTTCCGGTTATGATTTTTAAGGTACCGGGCCAGATCGGCTCCGGGCGAGAAAACGCGTTCACAAACCACCTTCTCGTTTTGATTTAACGCGCCGTACACAATCCTTAACCCCACATTACTCATTCCCACCTCATACAGATCCGGATAGCAGACACATACCCGGATACGGCCGGAATGCGGTTTTCTTACTACATTCCATTCATTACCGATATAACGTTGAGGTTTCTGAAACTGGACCCAATCCATGAATTTCGTCACGCGTAACGCGGAATGCGTATTGCGTAATTAGTCTATAGTATATAGTCTTCGGTTTTAATCATACGAACGACGCTCGACGAGAGACGAGGAAGACGATCTCTCTTTTCATTCGCTCAGACGACCGCTCACACTGTTCGCTGGGACGACACTCCTCGTCCTTCGTCCGAGTGACCGATAGGGAACGGTCGTCCGTCGTCCTTTCGTTCAACTTTGTTGTCTTGCGATATTGAATACGATTCCCAGAAGAAGGAAACTCATCATCATATGAGTCCCCCCGTAACTCATAAAAAGAAGCGGGATGCCCACAACCGGAAGGATTCCCATCGTCATCCCCATATTGATAAAAATATGCAGGAAATAGAGCCCGGCCACACCTACGCTGAGAAAATAGCCGAATTCATCCTTTGCTTCCCGGGCAATACTGAGGATATTTTTCAATATCAGATAATACAGAATAATAAGAAAAAAAGAGCCGGCCAATCCCCATTCTTCGGCAATAACCGTAAAAATGAAATCCGTATGCCTCTCAGGCAAAAAATTAAACTGGTTTTGCGTGCCGGCGAGGAACCCTTTTCCCCAGATCCTCCCCGAACCGATCGCGATTTTCGACTGAATAATCGTATATCCGGCCCCCCAGGGTTCGATATTCGGATTTAAAAATACCAGAAGCCTTTTTTTCTGATAATCTTTGAGCAGATTCCATCCCAGAGGAACCATAAGGATTCCGACTAAAAGCAGGCTCAGGAAATATTTCTTTTTGATCCGGGAAGAAAACCCCATAATAAGAAATAACAGGATGCACACCAGCCCCGTGCCCAGATCAGGCTGTTTAAAGATCAAAAGAAAGCTTATCATCACCAACCCCAGCGGCAGGATAACCCGGTGCAGGAAAGTATTGGCTTGTTTTCGGTTATCGATAAAAAACCGGGCCAGGACGATCAGAATCGCCAACTTGGCGAATTCCGAAGGCTGAAAATTAACGCCTGAAAAAGAAATCCATCGTTTGGCACCCATGATTTCTTTTCCGAAGAAATTCACCCCGATCAAGAGCAAAAGGCTCAATCCGTACACACAGAAACTCAAATCAAAATAGATCCGGTAATTAATCAGACAAATTATACCGGCGACCACCCATGAAATTACTATCCAGACGATCTGCTTATAGAAAACATCCTGATTCACGAACTCCCCGGCCTGATGAAGAGAACTGTACAGACAAAGAATACTCAAACCATTCAGCAAAAACACGCATACAATAATCGTCAGGATATTCTTATTCACAGTAACCCCTCGTTTTTAAGTTCGAGAAGGAAATCATATGCCACCGCTACCGCATAAGCGCTTGATTCGCCGTATTCCAAGAAAACACAGATCGTGTAATAGGAGTCCTTATGCGGGAAGTATCCGGCGAACCACCCGTGAGATTTTTCCCGGCCGGTCTGAGCCGTACCGGTTTTCCCGGACATTCGCAACCGAAGTTCCTCCAGAACATGAGCCGTCCCTTCCGGATGAGAAACGGCACGACGTAATCCTGTTTTGACAATGTCTATATTCTCTCTCGAAACATCAAGGGAAATACTGGTACGATGCGGGATCTCTTTCTTCTCGATCGAGGAGGCAATATGAGGGATAACGATCTCTCCGTTATTGGCAAACACCGACATCAATACCGCGGCCCGTAATGGGGTAATTTCCAAAAATCCCTGCCCGATCGAAAAGTTCAGGGTATCTCCACCAAACCACGATGTCTGCCTGTAGCGGCGTTTCCATTTACGATCAGGCACGAGGCCTCCTTTTTCATAGGGAAGATCGATCAAACACTGCTGATCCAGCCGAAACAGCTTTGCCCAATGCGCTATCTTCTCTACTTTCAGTTTCAAACCCAGATTATAAAAGTACACGTTACACGAATGGCTTAATGCTTCATAAATATTCTCATCACCATGATTATGCGTACAGCCGAAAAAAACGTTCCCATACCGAAATCCTTTATTGCAGACAAATGTCGATGAAGCCCCTACTGCCGCCTCCTCCAATGCCGCCAGGGCCATAATCGGCTTAAAGATCGATCCCGGTGGGTAACGGCTCTGTATGGCTCGGTTAATCAGCGGTTTGGCACGATTATGCAGGATTTCCGAAACCCGGCGACCGGAAAGAAAATCATTCACATGATAGGAAGGGTGGGAAACCAGAGCCTGCACGGCTCCGGTCCTGGCATCCATAAACACAAGCGCGCCTTTAAATTGTTTGAGGCTGCGGTAAGCAATCGTCTGGATACGCGAATCGATGGTCAGATACAGATCATTCCCTTTCCGCCGCTGCTTCTTCCCCAGAAACCCGACCATCTCGCCTTGCGAGTTAACCTCGATCAGATCGGCCCCGTCCTCACCCTTAAGATACGTGTCGTAATACTGTTCTATCCCCCCCACACCGATACGTTCAAAGGGAGAATACCCGTATGCTTTTAAATCACGATAAGAGATCTTGGCATCTTTTACGTATCCCAGGATATGGGAAAACGCGTAAGGAAACCGGTATCTCCGTTGCGGCAGGACGCGAATCGTTACCTGATTGGACAGTTTTTCTTTAACAGCGAGTGCTTCTTCCTTGGAGATATCTTCGACGATATCGACGGGAGAAAACACATTCAAGAAGTTCTTCCGATAGGCCAATTCGATATCTCCCGGATCTTTCCGCATCAGGCGAGCGATATCCTCGAACAATTCTTTCCGGTGTTCCCGGATCTGATAAGGAATCACCGCGATGGTAAACACCGGACTATCCTCCGCAAGCAATACCCCTTCCCGGTCGAAAATAGACCCCCGCATAGAAGGGAACGGGACGATTTTAATATAATTATTCTTTGCCTTTTCCAGATAATAATCGCCCTGAAGAACCTGGTAATAGTAAAAGGTTCCTGCCAGAACAATAAATCCGGCCAGTATTATGTTTCTAACAAATCGGGCATCCATCGGATAATAAGATACTGATACAGATGATACAACACCACTGACTGAACGGTAAACAGGATAAGCAGTTTAATATCTACCTGACGCACGAGCATCGCGTTATACAATCCGTAAAGCATCAGAATCGCCGCCACACTTAAAGTCTGGGCAATGGGACGGGGATGAAAATGTCTTAAAAAATACTTTATAAAAACACAGCTGGCGAGAAAGAAAACGGTATAAAAAGGGAAGAAAGAAAAAAGGAGGATATCTTTCACTATACCGGCGGCGAGCATACACACAACGGCAAATCCTAACGGAGCATGAAAGGATACAAACAGAAGCCCCACATAAAGGAACTCAAGTCTCAGCGTGAAATAAAAGGGCTGCAGAAAATCGATGAGGATAAGAAAAAAAAGGAGACAGGATAATTTCAAGTATAGTAACTTCATTGGACAATAAACACATCGGTAACGGTATGGATTTGAACAGCAGGAACCGCCTCGACATTCAGAAAAAAGTCATCTTCATCCTGCGTGACATTACCAATTTGGCCTACGCCTAAGGTAAACGGGACCTTCTCCGACGTAACCCGTACGCTGTCTCCGGCAGCAACCTGTTGTTGGGCTTCAACGTAAAGGATCTGGGGATTCCGGCTCAACCGGCCTTTAAGCAACCCCATTCCCTTTTCCTCGATCAACACCGGAAGCGAAAAATAGGGATCATTCACCAGAAGAATCGTGCAATAATGGTCAAATACATCGAGGACCTTACCGACCAGTAATTTCTCTTCGGTAATGACCAAACTGTCTTTTTGCACGTTCTGTTTCTGCCCGGCGCTGCAGAAAGCGATCCGGCGCCAGGATGAAGGCGAAAAACCCCAGATCCGGCCGGAGATGACCGTGATGCTATGTTGGGTTTTGAGAGCAAGGGCTTTACGCAACTGTTCATTTTCCTTTGCCAGATTGTCTAATTCTTCAATCTTCAAAGAGAGGACCATATTTTCGATTTTGAGGTCCTCTAATTCTTCCAACTGACTCCCGGTCTTTTTCAGACTACGGGAAACAACGATAAAAAATGTCGCAATGCTTTCGTAGAAGATAAAAAAAAGGAGGAGGGAAAAAAAGAAATATCCGACAAGTTTATAGAGAGATTTAGAAGGTAGAAACAAGAGTGATCTTCTTTAAAAACTTCGGTTCTTCTAAAATCCTACCGGTCCCCTGCGCCACGGCAGTCAAAGGGTCATCGGCAATAAAGCAGGCAAGGCCTGTCTCTTCGGCGATAAGTTTATCCAGGCCTTTCAGGATGGAACCGCCGCCGCATAACACAACTCCTCGTTCGATCAAATCGGCGGCCAATTCAGGAGGGGTTCTCTCCAGCGTTACCTTTGCGGCCTCGATAATATCACGCAAGGGAGCCTGGAGAGCTTCTCTGATTTCTTCGGAATTAATACGGGTAAATTTCGGTAATCCGGTAATGAGGTCACGCCCTCTGACTTCCATGATCAATTCTTCATCCAGAGGCCAGGCCGAACCGATTTTGATTTTTATTTCTTCGGAGGTTCGTTCTCCGATCATGAGGTTATAATTCTTCTTCATATGTTCCATGATCGCCTCATCCATCTCATCTCCTCCGACACGAATCGATCGGGCATAGACAATACCACCCAGAGAAATGACGGCAATCTCGGTCGTCCCGCCACCGACGTCAACGATCATATTTCCCTGCGGTTCGGCAATCGGCAGCCCCACTCCCATTGCCGCGGCAATAGGTTCCTCAACCGGTATGACCTCCCGCGCGCCGGCACGGATAGCTGAATCTTTTACGGCACGTTTTTCAACCTCAGTGATCCCGGAAGGAACCGCAACAACGATACGGGGTCGGATAGGGAATTTACTGGAATGGGCTTTTTTAATAAAATAACGCAGCATTTCTTCGGTCACGTTAAAATCGGCGATAACCCCGTCTTTTAACGGCCGGATAGCCACGATACTTCCCGGAGTTTTCCCCAGCATCTTTTTCGCTTCTTCACCTACCGCCAGGACATCTCCGGTATTTTTATAAATAGCGACAACGGAAGGTTCACAGAGAATAATCCCTTCCCCCCGGACATAAACCAGGGTTGTCGCCGTTCCCAGATCGATTCCCACATCACTGGAAAACCGCCCCAGGAAACTACTGACACTTTTTGTGAGGTATCGGGTTATAGACGCCATAGTAAATAGTTAATAAAAATCATAACAGAGGGCTTAGGAGTTGTCAACAAACAATTATTAAGCCCTGAAAAAGCTTTATTTTTCAATGGTTTTTTCTTTTTTATACGGAATCCTCCCGTATTTGACTCGATGCAGATAGAGACCGTGCGGCGGAGCGGGATTTTTTTTCCAGATTTTTTTTCTCCCCATAATCGCCCGCACCTGAGAAGGAGTTATATCACCGCGGCCGACCTGCATCAGAAGCGTAACGATATTACGTACCATATTACGCAAGAATCCGTCCGCTTCGATTTCAACGATGATCAGCGAACGTGTTTTTTTTACCCCGATACGATAAACGGTTCGCCGACAATCGTGATAGGTATGAGCTTCTTTGGCAAACAGCGAATAATCTTTATATCCGGTCAAAAAAACCGCCGCCCGGCGCATATTTTCAACATCCAGCTCATCGGGGACAAACCAGCTGGCATGACGTTCAAATACCGAATCCTCCTTCGCATTTAATATCCGGTAACGGTACATCTTCGATTTCACGTCATAGCGGGGATGAAAACTACAGGAGACCTCGGCAACATCGTTAATCCTGATATCGGACGGCAGGAAACTATTCAGGGCGCGTTTGATATTATCAGGAGGAATATTCGTTTCCAGAGAAACCAGAGCTACCTGATCACAGGCATGCACGCCGCGGTCGGTCCGGCTGGCATAGGTCAATTTCACATATTGCCCAAACAGTTTACGCAAAGCCTTCTCCAATTCCCCCTGTACCGTCTTCGTCTTCTCCTTCTTCACGTGTGTCGTGTGTCGTGTGTCGTGTGACTTTTTCTCGGACTGTATCTGCCAGCCGAAATAATTCGTACCGTCGTACTCCAATCGTAATAGTATATTTCTCATGGATAGTTATTGTAGAAGCTGAACTACACAGATCAAAACGCGGATCAACGCTGATTTCTTCCGCGTGCTTCCGCGTAGATATCTGCGGCAATCCGCCTCTATATATGTGATTTAGTTTTTAACAAGTTCTTCGGCGATCTGAACCGCGTTCAATGCCGCCCCTTTACGCAGGTTATCGGCAACGACCCATATCCAGAAACAATTTTTATTAAACGGATCGCGCCTCAGGCGAGCCACATACACGGTATCGGTCCCCTCGACATCAAGAGGAAGCGGATATGAGGAATCGGCGAAGAATTCCACTCCTTCGGATTTCTCCAATATGCGGGCTACAGCTTCCCGGTCGGCATCTTTTGTGGTTTCAAAGTAGATTGCTTCACTGTGGGCGGTAAAAACCGGCACCCGGACGCAGGTAGAAGAGATTTTAATTTCATTATCGTCGAATATCTTATGAGTTTCATGGACGACTTTCCATTCTTCGGATGTATATTCATCTTCATTGAATCCGCCGATTTGAGGGATGACGTTAAACGCGATCTGATGGCTGAATACATCACAGGGGCTTTTTATCTTTTTATCCACAACTCCTACATCCTTATCCCGATTGGCACCGACCAGATCACAGGCCTCCTGCCATAATTTCATTGCCGCGCTTCTTCCGGCCCCGGAGGTCGCCTGAAAACTGGTTAAAATAATCCGATTGAGACCCAATTCACGCTGAATACCCGCCAGAGCGACGATAGCCTGAACGGTTGTACAGTTAGGATTGGAAATAAGCCCTTTATGTCCCTTGATTTTATCCCGGTTTGCCTCCGGTACGATAAGAGGGACATCTCCTTCGAGGCGGAAGTCGGCGCCGTTATCGATAACGACCGCCCCCTTCTCGATGAATTTATGAGCATAGAGCTTACTGGCCCCTTTTTCTCCCTCGGTACCGGCAAACAGAGCGATTTCGATACCGTCAAACTCTTCGTCACTGACCGCTTCAACCTTATATTCTGTCCCGTCGACCTCGATTGTCCGTGCCGAACGGGCAAATACTCTTAAAACTTCTATAGGGAAATTTCGGTTTTTGAGACACTTTAATATCTCGACTCCGACAACACCTACGCCAACAACGGCTACATTATACTTCTTCATCTACGATTATCCTCAACTCTAAATAAAAAATTAAATATCAAAAATCAAAAACCTAACAAAAATATATACCTTCTTCTTGTTTGACTCCTTTTTCGATTTCTCATTTTTGGTTTTTAATACATTCTACTACCAGGTCTCCTACCTCAGAGGTAGAATGCCCCATCTTGCCCGCCGAGAAGCTCTGCAACTTTTCTTTCACTACTTTTTTCACGGCCGCCTCAACCCCAGCCGCCGCTTTATCTTCACCCAGCTGTTCTAAAAGCATCCCCACCGCGCAAATCGCCGCCAGAGGATTAATAACATTCTTACCGGTATACTTGGGAGCGCTTCCTCCGATAGGCTCAAACATCGACACCCCATTTGGATTGATATTTCCACCGGCAGCAATCCCCATACCTCCCTGGATCATCGCTCCCAGATCGGTAATGATATCTCCGAACATATTATCGGTGACAATCACATCAAACCACTGGGGGCTCTTGACCATCCACATACACGTCGCGTCGACATGGGCGTAATCGGCTTCGATATCGCTGTAATCTTTGGCCACCTCATTGAATGTCCTCTCCCACATATCGAACGCATAGGTTAACACGTTGGTTTTGCCGCACAAGGTAACCTTCTTTTTCTTGTTTCGTTTTCTGGCATATTCGAACGCGAACCGGATAACGCGTTCAGCCCCTTTATAGGTATTGATACTTTCCTGAACGGCAACTTCGTCTTTGGTCCCTTTTTTCAAAAACCCTCCGGCACCGCAATACAGGCCCTCGGTATTCTCACGCACGACAACGAAATCAATATCTTCTTCTTTCTTGTCTTTGAGAGGACAGAACCGGCTGTCATAGAGAACCACGGGACGAAGATTTACATACTGATCCAGCTCAAACCGTAAGCGAAGAAGGATTCCCTTCTCCAGGATCCCCGGTTTTACGCGAGGGTCACCGATTGCCCCCAGATAAATAGCATCGACTTTTTTCAAATCACTGACGGCTGATTCAGGCAGCACTTCATTGGTCTTCAGATACTTTTCACCGCCGATATCACACGGAATCGTCTCATACGAGAATCCGTATGTACTACTTGCCGCCTTAAGAACCTTTAGCCCTTCATTGACAACCTCCGGGCCCGTTCCATCGCCACCAATAACTGCAATTTTATATGTTCCCATAATCACCCTTCCTGTTTACACGCCGCATCCTTGGCAAAAATGATGTTATTCTTATTCAGACAAATAAATTCCTGTTTTAAAATAAGATTCTCCTGCCAGTCATAGATTGAGACGTTCGTCAGAGGAATAAAGCTTACCTTCGCCGCATTCAGCATATCGCTGACACGAAATCCTACATCGATATATGCGGTCCCTTCGATTTTGAACTTCTCGGTAAAGAATACTGCCTTCATTTCACTTTGGTTATTCATACTTATCTCCTTATCCAGTTCACCAGGCCTCCCCTGGTGATCAACTCCTGCATAAATTCAGGAAACTTCTCGCATTGATACAGAGTATGGTTGGTCACATTCCGTATCTGGCCCTTCGCCAGATTAACTTCCAATACGTCACCGTCTTTTATCTTCTCGATATCGTTCGAGACAAGGATGGGTAATCCGATATTAATGCAATTGCGATAGAATATCCGGGCAAAGCTTTTGGCGATCACCAGAGATACCCCGCTCCCCTTTATTGCCCAGGGGGCATGTTCCCGGCTTGATCCGCAGCCGAAATTCTTGCCTCCTACGATAATATCACCTTTTTTCACTTTTTGAGGGAATTCCGGCGCGATATTTTCCATACACCGAGCCCCCAGAAAATCAGGATCCTGAGAATCAAGATATTTCGCCGCGATAATATCATCGGTATTGATATCATCGCCGAATTTATGCACATATCCTTTTATAATCATATTCTTTTCGTATTGCGCAGTGCGTATTGAGTATTGCGTTTCTTTTATTTTATTTCATGAGGTAGTCCGACGCAATACGCGACACGTAATACGCACGACGCCGTCAGGCTATTTCATCGGGATGAGTGATCCTTCCCTTGATCGCGCTGGCCGCGGCCACTGCCGGCGAGCTTAAGTAAACAAACGAATCGGGATCGCCCATTCTGCCGATAAAATTCCTATTGGTCGTCGCCAGAACCACCTCACCCTTATCCAGTATCCCCATATGTCCTCCCAGACAGGGACCGCAGGTAGGCGGCGCGATCATACACCCGGCCCGGGCAAATACCGCAAGCAACCCATTTTTCTCCGCCTGCTGAAAAACAGTCGGAGTCGCCGGGCTCACAATCGCCCTTACGCCCGGTTTGACTTTCTTTCCGCGCAGGATACCGGCGGCAACGCGTAAATCGGAGTACCGCCCATTGGTACAGGAACCGATGAATACCTGGTCCAGCTTTACTTTTTTTAAGCTGCTCACCGGCTTGGTGTTACTGGGTAAATGAGGGCAGGCAACCTGCGGCGGCATGTTCGTCACGTCGATCTCCACCGTTTCTTCATACACCGCGTCGGGATCGCTTTTTAAATTTTTCATTGCTTTCGTTAATTTGAATCTTTTCTGAACCTTTTTCAAATAATCAAACGTCATCTCATCGGGTGCCACGACTCCCGCTTTCGCCCCGGCTTCCACGGCCATGTTACTCATGGTAAGGCGATCTTCAATGCCTATTCTCTGCATCAGCGGGCCGGAAAATTCCATCACTTTATACAGAGCGCCGTCGACGCCGATCTTACCGATCGTAGCAAGGATCAAGTCCTTGCCGGACAACCAGCGGTCCGGCTTCCCTTTATATACAAACCGGATTGTCTGAGGGACTTTAAGCCAGACTTTACCTTCTTTCATCACACACGCCAGATCCGTAGACCCCACCCCGAATGAAGCGCATCCGATCGCTCCATAGGTACAGGTATGCGAATCGGCACCGATCACCAGGCCTCCCGGCTTGACCAATCCCCGCTCGATCAGAAAGACATGTTCAACCCCGCAGGCGGAGATATCGTAAAAATGTTCAATCTTATATTTGCGGGCAAACTCACGCAAAAGTTTGACGTTATTGGCGGCTTTCAAATCACGCGCCGGTAAAAAATGATCGCAGATAAATCCTATTTTTTTCCGGTCGAACAGCGTGGTAAACCGGGCGTCTTTAAACGCTTTTACCGCCAATGGCGCAGTAATATCATTGCCGAAACAGAAATCTACGTCGGCATAGATAAAATCTTCCAGTTTTTTTTGCCCGGAATGAGCAAGAAGAATCTTTTCAATTAAGGTAAGACCCATGTGCCATCCTTACGATTATGCAAGTTTTTTTATCAGTAATGTCGCGTTGTGTCCGCCAAAGCCCAACGAATTAGATACTGCCGCGTTCAGGGCGACTTCGCGAGCCTGATTGGGGGTATAATCAAGATCACATTCGGGATCAGGTTCTTCATAGTTGATCGTAGGCGGGATTACATTCTTCTGCAGTGTCATACAGCAGACGATAAATTCGATTGCTCCTGCGGCACCAAGAGTATGACCCATCATCGACTTGGTCGAACTGACCATCACCTGAGAGGTATCATTCCCAAAGGCCCGTTTAATCGCCTGTGTTTCCATTTTATCGTTTAATTCGGTAGATGTCCCGTGGGCATTCACGTAAATAGGTTTATCCAGGGATATTTTGCCTTCCTTCAACGCATCTTCCATCGCGCGAGCCGCGGCCTTCCCTTCCGGATCCGGAGCGGTAATATGGTAGGCGTCACAGGTAGCGCCATACCCGCTCAGTTCACCGTAAATCCTGGCTCCCCTTCTCAGGGCCGAATCAAGTTCTTCAAGCACGATAATGCCCGATCCTTCCGCCATAATAAAACCGTCACGATTTTTTTCAAAAGGCCGGCTGGCGGCTTGAGGCTCATCGTTGCGGGTCGAGAGGGCTTTCAGAGAACAAAATCCTCCGACTCCCAGCGGCGTAATACAACTCTCGGTTCCCCCGCAGGCCATTGCGTCGGCGTGATTATACTTTATCAGCCGGTACGCTTCACCGATAGCGTGCGCCCCGGAAGCACAGGCAGTAACCGTACAAAAATTGACTCCTTTGAGATGATGACGCATAGCCACGGTTCCGGCGGCCTCATTGGTAATCAGCATCGGGATCAAAAACGGCGATATTCGCCGGGGCCCCTTTTCTATATAGGTCGCATGCTCATCTTCAATCGTACGCAGACTTCCGATCCCTGAACCGATAATAACCCCGATACGGTACGGATCGATCTGTTCGAGATCAAGACCGCTGTCTTTCATTGCCTGATGACTGGCTTCAATGGCAAATTGAACGAAACGGGGGGTACGCCTGAGCTCTCTATGGTCTAAGTGCGGGGAAGGATCGAAATCATTTACTTCGCCGGCAATTTGAGAATTGAACCGGGATGCATCGAACTGTGTTATTTTGCCGACTCCGCTTGTTCCGCGGGAAATACTGTCCCAGAAATCCTGCGAGCCTATCCCGACGGGAGAAACAACACCACATCCTGTAATGACAACGCGTCGCGGCTCCATAGGTGTAAAAGAACTTGGTTACGCTTCTTTTTTCTTGGATACTTTGTCGTCAATATATTTAATGGCTTCCCCTACGGTCGCCATCTTTTCAGCGTCTTCATCAGGAATTTCAATGCCGAATTCCTCTTCTAAAGCCATCACGATTTCCACTGTATCTAAAGAATCCGCTCCTAAATCATCTACGAATGAGCTTTCATTTTTAATTTCTTCTTTTTTCACACCCAACTGCTCAGCAATGATTTCCATCGTTCTTCCTTCAACATTGCTCATCTTTGGACCTCCTTTCAACCCCGACAGACGTTTTTGGTACGCCGGTCGCTTTTTGTTTACTGCTTCACGCTACGTGATTTTTTTCAATTTCCACCTTACGTCATCCCCCCATCGACCACCAGGACCTGCCCGGTGATGTAATCGGCGGCTTCCGATGCAAGAAACAACACTGCATTGGCAACGTCCTGGGCTTGGCCAAACCGCCTCAGAGGGATTTTTTCAAGCATCTGTGTCTTAATTTTATCGTCTAACTGATCGGTCATTGCGGTACGGATATACCCGGGAGCAACGCTATTTACGCAGACATTACGCGATCCGATCTCTTTGGCGATCGATTTGGTAATACCGATAAGCCCGGCTTTCGATGCCGCGTAATTGGTCTGCCCCACATTCCCGATAAGACCGATGATTGAAGAGATATTGATGATCTTGCCCGATCGTTGCTTAACCATATATTTGGCAGCGACTTTCGCGCAATTAAATGCCCCTTTCAAGTTGACACCTAACACCTTATCCCAATCGCTTTCAGAGAGCCGTAACAACAAATTATCGCGGGTGATACCTGCGTTGTTAACTAATATATCAACTCTTCCCAACTTGTCAACAACTTTATTAATACAATCCTGAACATCCGCCAGTTTTGTCACATCGACGCAAAAATGAGTGATTTCTGAGCATTTCGACAGCTCTTCTGTGGTCTTCGCCAGACTTTCTTCATTCACATCCAGAAGCGCAACCTTCGCTTTTTCTTTCGCAAACGCGGTGGATATCTCCTTCCCGATCCCCTGGGCGGCACCGGTCACGACAACAACTTTTCCCTCCATAGACATCTATCCACCTCCTTCTTTACTGTAGCTTCTCTATATCCTCTTTTTTCTCGATATTGACGACTTTGACTGAAGAATCGATCTTTCTCATCAGGCCCCGCAATACTTTTCCCGGGCCGACCTCAAAGCAGGTATCAACGCCCTGTGATACCATAAATCCGACACAATCATTCCAAAGCACCGGGGAAACGAGCTGAGTGATAAGGTTTTGCTTTATCTCTGCGGGTTCGGTATGAGCCCTCGCGGTCACATTGCTGACGATCGGGATATGGGCATTTTTAAAATCGAGAGTTTCGATGATCTCCTGCAAAGGCGACTTCGCTTCGTTCATAAACGGAGAATGGAAACCGCCACTGACCGCCAATTCCACCACCTTTGCTCCGGTGGCTGCCAGGCCTTCGGTAACTGCCGCTTTCTTATCCTGGCTCACCGAAACGGCAATCTGGGTCGGCCCGTTCATATTAGCGATATAAAACTCAAGATCTCTCTGCTCTTCAAGTTCATCCCTCTTCTTGCCGATAACGGCAAGCATCGTAGAAGGGTTACTGTGGGCAGCATCTTCCATAGCTTGAGCTCTTATCTGGACCAGCCGGACGACTTCAGATAACGTAAGTACTCCCGCCGCATACAGACAGGTATATTCGCCCAGGCTCAGGCCCGAAACATACGCCGCATCGATTGGTTTTATCTCTTTCAGCGCCTCATACGCGGCCAGACTCACCGTCAGAATAGCCAGCTGCTGATTACGCGTATTTTTCAATTCATCCTCCGGGCCTTGAAAACACATATCGGATATCTTAAACTCCAATATTTCATCGACCGCGGCAAAAACCGCCCGGGCTTTCTCATACCCGTCATAAAGACTTTTTCCCATTCCAACCGCTTGCGCCCCCTGTCCGGGGAAAATCATCGCATCCATGTACCTACCTCACTTCGTTCGTTATACACAGATTAGCACAGATCTTGAATACACACAGATTAGCGCAGATATAAAATCTGTGGTCATCTGTAGTTCTCAATCTGTGACCATCTGTGGGTTATGTCCATTTAATAACCGAACTGCCCCATACCAGTCCTCCGCCAAAGGCATCGAGGACAACAATATCGCCTTTTTTAATCTTCTTATCTTCCCATGCTTCACACAAAGCGATCGCGCTGGAAGCCGAAGACATATTCCCGTACCGGCCGATATTCACATACACCTGATCCGGTGACAATTTCAGCCGCTTGGTTACCGCGTTAATAATCCTGATATTCGCCTGATGGGGAATCAGCATTTTCACATCCCGCACCGGAACTTTAGCTTTTTTTAACGCCTTTTTTGCCGCTTCAACCATGATCCTGACCGCGATCCGGAACAATTCGTTGCCTTTCATCTTGATATAATGCAAGCGTTCATCAATGGTATGATGTCCGGCAGGGAATTGGGATCCGCCGCCGGGCAGAATCAGAAAATCACCTTTGGAGCCGTCCGATCCCAGATAAGAGCTCAATACCCCGCCGCGGGTGGTCGATGTCAGAACCGCAGCTCCTGCTCCGTCACCGAAAAGCACACAGGTAGACCGATCTTCCCAATCGGTGATCGAAGAAAGGACTTCACTGCCGACAATTAACGCGTTTTTATAAAATCCGGTACTGATAAACTGGCAGGCACAGCTTAAGGCATAGACAAACCCGGCACAGGCGGCCGAGACATCAAAACAGGCGGCACGGCGCGCGTGCAAATGGTGCTGAAGATAACAGGCGGTAGAAGGAAACTGGGTATCGGGCGTAATCGTGGCAACGATGATCAGGTCCAATTCCGAAGCTTTCAGGCCGGCGCGCCGTAATGCTTTTCGCGCGGCGTACTTGGCGAGAGAGGAAGCCGAGACCCCTTTCTCGACGATATGACGGGTCTTTATCCCCGTCCGGCTCGTAATCCAGTCATCAGAGGTATCGACCGTCTTTTCTAACTCAAAGTTACTAACTCGCTTAGGAGGTAAGTATTTCCCTAATCCTATTATCTTGGCTGATCTCATGAATCCTCCCTCTTATGTGCGCGTTAAGATCCCGCTTTAACTCTTCCTGAGCGGCTTTCAGGGCGTTTTTTATCGCGTAGGCATGAGAACGTCCGTGCCCGATAATCACCACCCCATCGATTCCCAGAAGCGGCGCGCCGCCGTACTCGGCATAATCGGTTGTTTTTTTAAACTTACGCAGGCTGTTACGCATCAGTAACGCCCCCACCTTCCCCAGGGGATCATTCTTAATATTGATAGCTAAAAACTTTCCCATCGCATCCGCCAGCCCTTCGGAAAGTTTCAACACCACATTCCCGACATATCCGTCACAGATAATACAATCACATTCACCGGAAAAAATGCTTTTGGGTTCGATATTCCCCAGGAAGTTCAGGGACGATTGGGAAAAAAGACGATGCGTCGTCCTCATAAAGTCAGGGCCTTTCGTCGCCTCCTCTCCGATATTCAGCAACCCAACCGTCGGGCCTTTTTTACCCAGGATAGACGAGTAATATAACGACGCCATGGTCCCGTATTGGAGAAGCTGTATGGGTCTGGGTTCAATGTTGGCTCCCACATCGATGACTAAGCATACGCCCTTTAACGTGGGCATAAGCACTCCGATACCGGGCCGTTCGACGCCTTCGATCATACCGACCAAAAGAGAACTGGCACAGACCATCGCTCCGGTATTCCCGCAGGAAACAAACGCCTGGATTTTCTTTTCTTTCAGGAGCGTACTGCCGATAACGATAGACGATTCTTTTTTGCGACGGATCGAATAAGCGGGAGGTTCAGCCATCTCTATTTTTTCTCTGGTTTCGATGATTTCAAACGGAGAGAGATCGGCTCCCGCCTCATGAGCACCCTGACGAAGCTCTTGAGGCATCCCGATGAGAACAATCGACGCATTGAGTTCTGACCGGGCTAATACCGCACCTTTAATCTGTTCGCCGGGAGAAAAATCCCCCCCCGAAACATCAAGGCCGATTTTGTATCTCATCTTTTTTTCTCTTTTTTCTCAAATGAAACGACAGCCTGCCCTTTGTAATATCCGCAGAAAGGACATACCATATGCGCCGGCCTCATCTTCTTACATTCGGAACGCGCCACCAGCGC
>CAZABB010000017.1:0-42413 GCA_964483625.1 uncultured Planctomycetia bacterium
TGCAAGAGCCGGCATTCGATATCACCGTTATAGAAGGTGATTTTCCGGCTGGTGCGTAACCCCACGGATTTAGCGAGCTCGCGGTTTCCGGTAAAGATAAACGCGGTATATCCGGCGCATTTCTGTTTAAAAAAATCACCCATCCGTTTGTACAGACTTGTGAGCTTTTTTATCTCACCCAGCCTTTGGCCGTAGGGAGGATTAAGAATAATGATGCTTTCTCCTTTAGGCACGGGTGTCTCGGAAAAATCGCAGATTTTAAATTCAATTAAATGGTCGACCCCGGCAGTTTGCGCATTCTTTTTAGCCGCCTCAATCGCTCCCGAGTCGATGTCGGTCGCGATGATCGGCTGCGGGATGGTTTTGGCGGCACTTTTTAATGCCTGGCGGCGGGTTCTCTGCCAGAGGTCCTGATCAAATCCTTTGAGATGCGTCAGGCCGAAATTATGGCGCAAAAGCCCGGGGCTTTTTTTGAGCGCGATCAATGCCGCTTCAATCGCAAGCGTTCCCGATCCGCACATCGGGATAACAAGCGGCATCTCTCCGTTGTAGCCTGTGCTTAGGACGATCCCTGCCGCCAATGTTTCCTGCAAGGGGGCGGCATGTGGTATTTTGCGGTACGAACGGTCAGCAAGTTTTCTTCCCGATGTATTGATATATATCCAGGCCCGGCTTTCTTTCCAGTAGAGATGGATGACAACATTGTTTCGATCGGGTCCTGAATCGGGGCGGCGATCTGCCTTTTGATGTATCCGGTCGACGATAGCGTCTTTTACTTTCTGATTGGCGAACATTGTATTTTTTATTGTTTCGTTATCAATCCGGGATACGATGCTGACATATTCATCGGGATGTATGATCTCTTCCCAGGGGACCGATGCGATGTTTTGGTAGAGTTCGTCGGGCCCGGTGCATTCGAACGTTTTCAACAGATAGAGAATGTTGAATGCCGTCCGGAGGCTGAGATTAAGCCCTATGGTGTCGTTAAGACTTGCGTTGATCTCGACGCCGGTAGCGTGGTCTGAGATGATACGGTATCCTGAACTTTCGAGTTCCTGTATAAGGCAGGGTACCAGTCCCCGGCTGCAGGTAATAAGGATTGAGTTTTTTTTAGTAAAATCCATTGGTATATATGAATCAATTGTAATCTCTGAGAAACGGTTGTCAACGATTATACTCGTTCTTATCAAATGGGAGCTTTCTGTTATAATAGATTAGATTTCTTAAGGTAAGGAGCATTTTCCCTAATGGTAAAATTTATTCATATAGCTCTCGGGGGGGCGATCGGAGCACTGCTTCGGTACTGGGGTTCGGGCTTGATATATCGTTTTTATCACGGGACGTTTCCCTGGGGTACGCTTCTGGTCAATCTTTCCGGTTCATTTGTGATCGGTTTATTATGGGGGGTATTTGAGACGATTGTAATCTCTCAGAATGTAAAGTTATTCCTTTTCATCGGCGTCCTTGGTTCATTTACCACATTTTCCACTTTTTCTCTGGAAAATTTTCATCTGTTACGCGACGGGGAATATATGCTTGCCGGGATCAATATTGCGGCAAGTCTGATCCTGGGAATTACGCTGGTTGTGTGTGGGTTTTTTCTTTCAAGATCTGTTTTGAATATTATCAGATAGGAGGTTGTTTATGAGATTGCCCCAAGAGGGAATGCTGTTAAGGATATTTATCGGAGAGTCCGATAAATATCATGGCAAGCCGTTATATGAGCAGATCGTGTTTAAGGCTAGAGAGCTCAAACTTGCCGGGGCTACCGTGCTGCGGGGAATTATGGGATTTGGTGCCGACAGCCATATGCATTCGGCAAAAGTCATGCGGCTTTCCGAGGACCTCCCCATCGTGATCGAACTGGTTGACTCAGAAGAAAACCTCGATAAAATAATACCGTTCTTGGACGAAACCGTAACCGAAGGGCTGGTAACTCGGGAGAAGGTACGGGTCATTAAATACCGGCACAGCCAACAAAAGTAGGGAGGCGAAGATGAGCGGCATATTTGGCGTTGTTTCGAAAAAAGATTGTACTCAGGATTTATTCTACGGCACCGATTACCATACCCATCTGGGGACCGAATACGGCGGGATGGCCGTGGTGGGCAAGGAATGTTACCGGTATATCCATGATATCAGCCAGAGCCAGTTTAAGTCGAAGTTTTATGAAAATTATAAAACTATGCGGGGCAACCGCGGTATCGGAGTTATCAGTGATTGTGATGAACAGCCGATCTATCTGAATTCCAAATTCGGCCCGTTCTATATCGTAACCGCCGGTCTGATTGAAAATAAAGAAGAACTGGCTGCGTGTCTTCTTAAAGATGGGTTCTCATTCAGTGAATTCGCCAGAGATAGCGTTAATACTACCGAACTTATCGCGAAACTGATCAGCCAGGGGAAAACATTGATTGATGGGATAGAGAAGATGTTTGAAAAAATCGAGGGTTCGTGTTCGTTGTTGATTCTCAATGAAGAAGGGCTCTATGCCGCCCGGGATCGGCTGGGCTATACTCCGCTTACGATCGGGAAAAAAGACGGGGCGTGGGCGGTGACCGCTGAAACCGCCGCATTTGCCAATCTTGATTTTGAAACGATTAAATATCTCGCGCCGGGGGAAATAGTTCTCCTGGACGAAGAAAAAGGTCTTATTGATAAAAGGACCGGAAATGGAGCTCAGCAGATCTGTACGTTCCTGTGGATATACACCGGATTCCCCGCCTCGACCTATGAAGGAATTAATGTTGAGGTAGTCAGAGAGCGCTGCGGGAGATCGCTGGCCCGCCGCGATAGCGATATCGAAGTCGATGTCGTCTCCGGTGTTCCCGATTCGGGGATTGCCCACGCGATAGGGTACGCGATGGAATCAAATAAGCCGTATCGTCGGCCGCTGATCAAGTATACGCCCGGTTATGGACGCAGTTATACCCCGCCCTCTCAGGAAATTCGCGATCTGATCGCCCGGATGAAATTGATCGCTATTGAAGATATCATCAAAGATAACCGGATCATCGTCTGCGAGGACTCGATCGTGCGGGGCACTCAGCTTAAAAACTTCACGGTCAATAAACTGTGGGATTGCGGGGCGAAGGAAGTTCACGTGCGGCCGGCCTGTCCGCCGCTGATGTATCCTTGTCGTTTCTGTCTTTCCACCCGCAGTATGGGTGAACTGGTGGCGCGGCGGGCGATCAGAGAACTGGAAACAGAAAAGATAGAAGATGTATCGGCGTATCTCGACCCGGAGACTTCTCAATACCGGAAGATGATTCAATGGATCGCCCGTGATTTAGGCGTTACCACTCTGCGGTATCAGACCATCGATGATATGGTCGGAGCCATCGGCCTGCCCCGGGAAAAGTTGTGCCTGTATTGCTGGAACGGCCAATGTTCGTCTCCGGCAGTTCCGGTAGATAGTGCTCAGACTGCCGGGAAGGGCTTTTAAATCTTGCTCATAAACGATAATCACAGAGAAAATAAATTGACATCATATACGTCAATTTATGGTATAATTCTGTTTATTTATTCTCCCTGTACAAAAAAGGCAGGTAATCAGTGAACGAATTTCATTTCATGGGATGTATCGAAATCAAGGAACTTCTCGGTAAGAAGGCCGATGATGAACAGCAGCTTCTTGAGCTTATCGAAGAGGTTCCGATCGATTCGATCTACTACCACACCCATAGTTATTTTTTACGCCATTACTATATTTCCGGAGAATATCCCAATGATTTCGCCAACTGGGCGGCGATCCAGGTGCGGGATCGGGTTCTGGGTGAAAAACTTGCCGATGTGAACTCAAGCGGTGTTAAAACATTGGAGGATATTCGGTCGGAATTCGTGGAAATCATCGATGGGCATCTGTCTCAGTCCCAGACGGTTCCCGCGGTCGTATACGGCCAGCCGTTTTATTTCATGCAATCGCACATCATTGAAGTTCCTACTGGAGTATCGGTGGCGGGGTTGCCGGAATTTACTGAGGTGCTGAAAACAATCGACGCCAGTGCTATTTATAATCATGTGTTCGAAGCCCGCCTGCGGGATAAGAAAGGACGCAGTGATTTCGCGCTGTGGATCGAACAGGTACTCGGCGCCCGGGATCTCGCCGATAAATTCGAGATGGTCGATAGTTATATGTATAGTTTAGAAGGATTAAGGAAAAAGCTCTTAGGGCTTTGTGACGTCCAATTACATGGATAAAACGATCAGCTTACAATCATATCGTGACGTATCGCCGGCGGGAACGGTAGATTTAATCTGCCATCTTGCCCAGCGGCTCAAAAACCGCACGTTTCTTCACGTCAATTCCACGCGTATGGGGGGCGGGGTCGCGGAGATGTTACTGCGGCTGGTCCCTTTTTTCAATGAGCTCGAGATCCCCACCCGGTGGGAAGTCCTGGAGGGGACTCCTCTGTTCTACCAGACGACGAAAAGTTTTCATAACGCTCTGCAGGGCCAGACGCAAATTATAACTTCCGAGATGTACGATGAATACGTGAAAGTAAACAGAAAAAGCGCGCGGAAGCTCTCGCTGGACGCCGATTTCACGGTTATTCACGACCCTCAGCCGGCCGGATTCATATACCGGAGACCAAAAAAAGCCAAATGGCTCTGGCGGTGCCATATTGACATCTCGCGTCCGCAGCGCAAAGTATGGAACTTTTTAAAAGAGTATGTATCGAAGTATGACGGGGCTATTTTTTCCTTGCCGAGCTTTGCTCAGAAGTTGCCCATCCGACAGTTTTTAATGTATCCGTCCATCGATCCCTTAAGCGATAAAAACAGGGAATTGACGAATGAAGAAATTCAGGGTGTTCTGGACAGGTATCAGATTCCTCAAGATAAACCGATTATCCTGCAGGTGTCACGTTTTGACCGCTTCAAAGATCCCCTGGGGGTAATTGAGGCTTACAAGATCGTCAAGAAATATAATGATTGCCGTCTTGTTCTTGCCGGCGGGAGCGCGACCGATGATCCTGAAGGGCTTGAGGTGCTTCGTGAAGTAAAAGAGGCCGCTTGTCAGGATGAAAACATTATTATTCTCGATCTTCCTCCTGACGCGAATTTTGTCATTAACGCCCTGCAGCGGGCCGCGGCAATCATTTTACAGAAATCCACTAAAGAAGGATTCGGCCTTACCGTCGCTGAGGCGATGTGGAAAGGGAAGCCTGTTATCGGCGGCGCGGTAGGAGGAATTACGGTTCAGATTGTCTATGGCCGGACCGGATTTACGGTTAACTCTATTGAAGGATGTGCGTACCGAATACGGTATTTACTGAATAATCCGGAAGCTGCTACTATCATTGGTGAGAGCGCCAAAGAATATACTCGTCGGAACTTCTTGATTACCCGCCATCTATGTGATTATCTCGCTTTGATGGGGTTTTTCCTCAAGAGTTGACAAAAACGATGAAAAGGCCTAAAATCACATATCCCTGTCAGTGGGGGTACCGGATTATCGGAACCGACGGTGAGGCGATGAAATGTGCCGTAGAGAACGTACTTAAAGACAGGGAATACTCATTATCTTTTTCTAATATAAGCAGCGCCGGCACGTATATTTCTTTGGAATTAACCGTTTTTGTCGAAACTGAAGATATTCGTAACAGGATATACACGGCTTTAAGTACGCATCCGGCGATGACCCGGGTGATATAGAGCAGGAGGTGGTCTTTTATATATCTTTTCAGATCAGCTACCGGGAATGATTACTTATTGGTACGAATAAACAAAGGAAAATACAATGGCTGAAGTAAATATTGATGACGGAAGAAATTTTGAGAAAGCCCTGCGGAAGTTCAAGATGCAGTGTAAAAAGGAAGGTATTGTCCGCCGCTGTAAAGAACGGCAGCATTTCACGAAAAAATCCCAGAAGAGAAGAGAGAAAGCCAAGAGGAAAAACCGGGGATAATCTTCAGCTTAACCCGCCGTGCGCCGTTTGCGAGACGATCTGCTTACGAAATCGATTCTTTCTGTTATAATAAATATACGCGCTTCCGCCGGGACGCGTACAAGAGAGGATCGGCATTGGAACGCAAGACGTCCAAAAAAAACAAACCTAAAAAAGGCGTTTCCCCCGGTACCATCCGCATTAAGACCTCCGGGCTCGCGGTGTGGGAGAAAACGAAAACTTCATGGAAGAAATCATCGCGTCGGTTTCCCGAGGCGATGCTTGTCATCAAGTTGTTCAAAGCGCACAGGAATTTCAAAGCTCTCATCGACAAAAAAGATCCCAGATTTTTGAAAGGACAGGTTTCTTCTGAGGGAAAGCCTCAAGGGGCCCGCATTAACGTGTTGCCGAACGGTAAAAAGCTCGATAAAGCTTTTTCGTTGTTCTCTCCGGAATTGACCATTCATAACGAAAATTCCAATTATCACTGGAATGTACTGTATAGAAATCCCGGCGGCACTTATTCTTACGTGTATACCCTGGAAAAAAAGAGAGAATTGATCAGGAAAAAATACCAGGTGGTAAAGGATTTCGAGAAATATTTCCGTATTTTAAGAAAGAATCTCCGGCAGGCTCTTCACGACCTGGAAGATCCTATGGCGGTGCCGATGTACACATTGCTTAAAACTTATATGCGTATTGGTAATGAGATTTATTACAAGACCAGCGGCCATAAGGGGCTGACAACGCTGAAGAAGAAGGATATTTCAATCAGGAAGAATCAGGTAACGTTTAATTATATAGGCAAAGACGGGGTTCCCATGGAGATCAAAAGAAGGTTCCCCGATATATATATTGCGAGGCTTAAAACGCTTCTCAACCGTATCCGGGCCAATCAGTACGTGTTTGTTAATAATGAGACCGGCCGGCCGCTTCAGGATATTCATTTCCGGGAAGCCTTTAAGAAATACTGCGGAAAAGAGTTTTACCCGCATATCGTGAGATCGTATTTTGCCACCGCGCGGGTGAAGTATTTTTTAAAGACTCGCAGTGAAGCGAGTAAAGACGACATCCGCGAGCTGTATCTTTCCATTGCCGAACGTCTCGGGCATAAACGGTTCGATAAGAAAAACCGCGTCTGGAAGGATAATTATACGGTGACGATAAGTCACTATATCAAACCGGGCCTGCTGGGTGAGGTGGATAAAATTATTGTCGACGACGATAAACTGACCATAAGCGGGAACGGCGAAAAGAAGGCGAAAAAGAAGTAGAAGTTGAGATCAATGAACGGAATATACGCTCAATCGTGGTTTCGCGGCGGCATGGCGGGGTTGGTCTGCGGTCTGGTAGTAACTGTCGCCGGTTCGTTCGGGCTTGCCGAGAGGTTCGGGGCCGGTGAAATCGTATTTGCGTTCGCGTCGGTTCCGGTTTGGGTGACGATGCGTTTTCCCTGGGAAATTTCCGAATCCGTTATCACGATAGCGGTATTACTCTACTGGGCTTTCCTCGGTATGCTTATCGGATACCTGGGTTCCCGGGGCAAGGCCGGGATTGTCGCTCTTCTTTTCCTGTTCATGGTCCTGTGCGTGGGGCATCTTAACGCGAAGAAAGCCATCGAGGCCGATATCGAGCAGGCTATCGAGGCGTTTATCGCATCGTTTCAAACGCAATAACCATTCTTTCTTCCCGCCTTTGAATCTACCTTGAATATCCTTCGGTAACCTTATACAATAAGGGGATATGTTGGAAGAAGCGAGTCAGATATTTACTCAGGGTTCTTTTTTCGACCTCAATATTCTTCTGCTTCTGGGAGTCGCCCTGTTCGGCGGGACGATCGGCGGTCGTCTTTTCCAGAAGCTGAAAGTCCCGCAGGTGGTCGGCTATATCATGATCGGAATTATCGCCGGGCAGAGCGGGTTTAATATTATCGATAAGGACATGATCGGGATCTTGCAGCCGTTTAACTATTTCGCGCTCGGCCTGATCGGGTTTGCCATCGGTGGCGAATTGAAAAAAGATGTGTTCCGCCGGTATGGGAAGCAGTTCCTCGTCATTCTTTTATCGGAAGGTCTTGCTGCGTTTATCTTCGTATTTCTCCTGGTAGGGATTTTAGGCACACTTTTTTTCGGATCGGGAGTGTATTTCTGGGTATTGGGATTGCTTCTGGGCGCGATTGCTTCGGCTACGGCTCCGGCGGCGACGACTGACGTATTGTGGGAATATAAAACCCGCGGGCCGCTTACGACCACGGTGTTAGGGATTGTCGCGATGGATGACGGGTTGGCGCTTATGTTTTTTGCGGTCGCCTCAAGTATTGCCGCCAAAATTCTGGGGCAGAGTACCGCCGGATTCTGGGCGATGGTTTCTCATCCGCTGTATGAAATCGGCGGTGCGATTCTGGTGGGAACGCTGGCCGGAGCGGGGCTTTCCCGCATGATTCGTAAATACGGCGAACGGGAACGGATTCTGGCGTTCTCACTCGGCGCGGTACTGTTTGTGCTGGGTTTGTCGCTGGCGATAAAGGTGGATATGCTGCTTGCGGCGATGACATTGGGAGTTGTCGTGGTTAATTGCGTGCCGCGGATGAGTAAAGAGGTATTCAATCTTGTTTCGGCGTTTGCCGCGCCGATCTATGTACTGTTTTTTGTCCTGATCGGAGCAAAGCTCAATCTGCATAATATGACGTTATCGGTGATCGCTGTCGCCAGTGTCTATCTCATCGGCCGGACGCTGGGGAAGATGGTTGGGGCGAGTTTAGGTGCCCGGCTTTCCGGCGCGTCCCAGAGCGTCCGGCGATACCTGCCGTTTTGTCTTTTCAGTCAGGCCGGCGTTGCTATCGGGCTTTCGATCGTGGCCTATCACGCTTTCCCCGGCGATATCGGGTCTTCGATCGTGATCATCGTTACCGCGTCTACCTTTGTGGTCCAGCTTCTGGGGCCGACGGCGGTTAAATACGCGGTGGAGAAAGCCGAAGAAGTTGGTCTAAACGTTACCGAAGAAGATATATTGCAAAAAGCGAAAGTGGAGGAGGTTATGGATAAAGACCATCCTTTGATGTATAAGAACATTCCCTTAACCGATATTCTCGATATTTTCAGCCAGCACGAATGCCTGTATTACCCGGTAGTCGAGACCGACGATACCCTGGCCGGGGTGATTACGGTCGAAAGTATCCGCCGCAGTTTCCAGTATCATGATCTCGGTCATGTTTTTGTCGCGCATGATATCATGGATTCAGCCGGCGTGGATATCTCGCCTAATGTCTCCATCAGCGAAGCCCGGGAAATAATGGATAAATGTAATCTGGACTATCTCCCCGTTGTAACTGAGGGCAAATATGTGGCAGGAGTGCTCCAGCGTCACATGTTGAATCGGTTCGTCTCGACCAAGATGATCGAGCTGGAGCAAAAAGTCGCCTCGCTGGGATAGCTTTATGTTCCCGCCCGGGTTTTTCTGTTTTCCTTCCGCCGCCGTTTCTCCTTCTCCATAAGAGAACAGGGATTTCGCTATTTTACCGTTGACAGAGGGAAGAGGGAGCGGTATCATATTATGCACATATGTGCGAAACAGGAGGTGAAGGTTGAGACCGAAAAAAACACGATGGGTCAAGTGTGCGCCGGGTCGGCGATGTTTCCGTCCTCAGGGTAAAACGGGGAAGAAGTTAGACGGGGTATATATGACCATCGACGAGTTCGAAGCGGTCAGGTTATCCCACCTGGAGGGATTAACTCAGGAAGAAGTTGCCAGAACAATGAAGGTCCACCGTTCGACGATATCGCGGATACTGGAGGAGGCGCATAAAAAGATCGCCGACGCGCTGGTGAACGTCAAAGCGATAAAAATCGAAGGCGGATGCTGTACATTCGAGGCGAGGTAGTATGGAAAAACGAGCCTTGGGGTTTTTTGAAAAATATTTAACACTGTGGGTTATTGTCTGCATCGGGCTGGGGATCATTCTGGGCAAAGCTGTTCCCGGGGCGGTAAAGGCGCTTGATCGGTTGGCCATATCGGTCAACGGCGCGCCGGTGGTATCTATTCCCATCGCGATATGCCTGTTTTTTATGATGTACCCGATCATGGTCAAGATTGATTTTGCCGAAGTTATAAAAGCGGGAAAATCTCCGAAACCGGTCGGTTTGACATTGCTTGTGAACTGGGCGATAAAGCCGTTTACGATGTACGGTATCGCGTTTTTGTTTCTGGGGGTCCTGTTTCGCGGTTTGATTGGCTCTGAGGCAATTGATCTGGTCAAGCTTCCTCCCGGCGTCGATTGGGCGCTCGGTTCTCTTCATGGAGCGGGTGAGGTCGTCCTGCATGAAGGGGGCAAAATGCTCCAGGTGCCGCTTTGGCGCAGTTATTTCGCCGGCTGCATTTTGTTGGGCATCGCTCCCTGTACGGCGATGGTCCTGGTGTGGGGATTCCTGTCCAAAGGGGATGACGGGCATACTCTGGTGATGGTCGCGATAAACTCTCTGACGATGCTTTTTCTGTACGGCGTATTGGGAGGGTTTCTTTTAGGCGTGGGGCGCATGCCGGTCCCCTGGCAGGCGCTGCTTTTATCGATCGCTATGTATGTCGCTCTGCCGCTTGTCGCCGGGTTTTTCTCCCGAAAATGGATCATCGCGCGTAAGGGAATTGAATGGTTCACCGAAAAATTCCTGCACATGCTTGCTCCGGTTTCGATAACCGCGTTACTGGTGACCCTTGTCCTGTTGTTTTCTTTTAAAGGGGATGTTGTTCTGGCGCAGCCGTTAACGATTTTATGGATTGCCGTTCCGCTGTTCATCCAGACCTGTTTTATTTTCGCGATGACCTACTGGATGGCGAAGAAATTGCGGTTACGGTATGAAGACGCCGCGCCTTCGGCGATGATCGGGGCGAGCAACCATTTTGAAGTCGCGATCGCTACCGCGACGATGCTCTTTGGCCTTTCTTCCGGCGCGGCACTGGCGACGGTGGTGGGGGTTCTTATCGAGGTGCCGGTGATGCTGATGCTGGTAAGATTCTGTTTGAATACGAGAGAGTGGTTTAATTAAGAGGAGGGGGATATGGATAAAAAGAAAGTACTGTTTATCTGCGTGCATAATTCCGCGCGCAGCCAGATGGCTGAGGCGTTTCTCAACCGGCTTGCCGGCGACCGGTTCATTGCTGAAAGCGCGGGGCTCGAACCCGGTACGCTTAACCCGGTGGTCGTCGAGGTGATGAAGGAGGCCGGGATTGATATCTCCGGCAATAAAACCAAAAGCGTCTTTGATTTCTATAAACAGGGGAAACGATACGATTACGTGATTACTGTCTGCGATGAATCCCAGTCAAAGAGTTGCCCGGTCTTTCCCGGCGCGCTCAAACAGATCCACTGGGGGTTCGACGACCCTTCGGCGTTTACGGGTACGTACCGGGAGAAACTGGAGAAAACCCGCCGGGTCAGAGATCAGGTTAAAACCGCGCTTGAGCAATGGGTTAAAACCGTCTAAAATTTCTTGACACTGCCCGGTAACGTGCTACCATTTTAAAAAAGGTATTACTATGAAAAAAGTAAAACGGTTCGGCGTATCATTGGAGGAAGATCTGCTCAAAAAACTGGACACACTTGTTTCCGAGCATGCCTTTCCCAATCGTTCTCAGGCGATTCGTTTCCTGATCAACAAGAACGTCGTTTCTCAGGCCTGGGAGCATAACCGCGAAGTCGCCGGGTGTGTGGTGTTGGTCTATGACCATCATAAACGGGATCTTCTGACTAAATCGATCGATATCCAGCATCAATATCAGGGATTGGTGCTTTCGGTCCAGCACGTACATCTTGACCATCATAATTGTCTTGAAGTTATTGCGCTTAAAGGAAAAGCCCGGAAGCTAAAAAGTCTTGCGGATAAGTTGATCGGCATCAAAGGCATGAAGCACGGGGAATTGGTGATGAGCGGGGTGGATTCGGGTAGATAATTTTTAGTTTTTTCTCATTTATCGCATGACCGAAAGAACGTGATTGCAACGATTCCGGAAAAGATCGCAGCGATTTTTATTTTTATCATTACGATCTATGTTGAATCACCGTAATCAAAGCTTTCCCGGCTGAGAGAATCGTGTTTGTATAAACAGAGGGGAAGCTAATTTTTTTCGATTTTAGGTGTTACGATTTTATAAAAGGTAACAACAAGGAGGTGAGGATGAAAAGGGTCACGGGAGTTCTTATCGGTATGATTGTGTTTCCTCTTTCTGTTTTCGCTGCCCGGCCGCTTGCGACCAACGACGCCGGTACGGTGGAGAGAGGCGCATTAGAGATCGAATACGGGATCGAGTACGTAAATGCGTTTGATCATGAGACGGCGATGAGTCTTGCGTTTACCTCAGGGATTCTCGATACTGTCGATATCGGGATTGAAATACCGTATACGTTTATCGATGCCAAAGAGGCAAGTGATGCCGACGGATTTTCCGACATTAATATAAGCACGAAGTTTAACTTTTTATCCGGACAAGAAAGCCTGCCGGATATGGCTCTAGCGTTTGGTTACACGAGTGATTCGGGTAACGATGACAGGGGGCTAGGCGGGGGTAAACCGGAGTATGAATTAACTGCGATTTTCTCCAAGGCCTTTGATCCGGTATCGGTCCATCTGAATCTCGGCTACGCTTTCCGGGAAGATTATGTCGATGAGGATAATGAGGATTCTTTTATATACGGGGTGGCGGTTGAATATCCGTTGGGAGAAAAAATCACTCTTGTCGCGGAGGTGTCCGGCGACACCGTGCTGAAGAGAAAATTTCATGATAACGCCTGCAGTATGCTCTTTGGCGCACATTACGCGTTCAGTGAACGTATCGTGTTTGATGTGGGGTTCGGTACGGAGGTCTCTCATGACGAGCCCGATTTCAGCGTTACCTGCGGAATAACGATCGCATTATAGGTTACCTAAACATAAAGGAGGTGTGGTATGCATATACCAAATGAGATGTTAAACGGGACGATCTGCCCGGTGACCGCAGCGGTAAGCGCTTTGGGTATCGGTCTTGCCGCATTTTTTGCGTTTCGATCAAAATCGAAACCGCCGGCCGCAAAATTCGCCGCGGTTACCGCTTTGATTTTTGCCGGTCAGATGATGAATTTCCCTATAAGCGACGGAACGAGCGGCCATCTTTTAGGAGGAGTGATCGCTTCAAGCCTGTTGGGAATTCCTTTCGGTGTGCTTTCTATGGCTCTGGTTGTAACGATCCAATGTCTGGTATTTGCCGACGGAGGATTTACGGTGTTGGGGGCGAATATCCTGAACATGGCTTTGATCGGTGCGGGTTTAGGCGGATTCATCCATGCGTTCTTGGACCAAAAACGTGAAAGTATTTTAAATGTGGGGATAGCCGCCTGGTGCGCGGTGATGGGTGCGGCTTTAGCGTGCAGTATCGAGCTTGCTCTTTCAGGGACCATCGGTTTTTCTCAAGTCGCCGGCGCAATGCTTTCTACTCACGCCGTTATTGGTATCGGGGAAGGGTTGATCACGTTTGCCGTATGCGCTGTGTTAGCCTCTAAAACCGTGACGGTCTCATCCCGACGGAGCGTTACGGTCCCGCTTATTGCTTCCGGTATTATCGCTACCATGTTAAGTCCGTTTGCCAGCGGTTTTCCCGACGGCTTGGAATGGGTTGCTTCAAAATACAGTTTTCTCCATGATGCCGCCCCTACGTTCGTAAGTCCTTTGCCGGATTATAGCGTTACGGCAATAGCCAATGAGGGTCTTTCGACCGGGCTTGCCGGACTTATTGGCGTAATAGTCATCTTTTCCATCGCTTGGGTTTTTGCGAAAGGATTGAGCGGCTCACATGCAGTAAGAGCAGATTAGAAGGATTTGAATAATATTGGAGTCCCCGGAGTTATCATGCGTCGGGGGTTTTGTTTTTCGAAAGTTGTAAAGGTGTCATTTAAACAGAAAAAGGTGGTTTTAGGATAGGGTTTTTCGATTGCCATCGTAAGTGGGAAGAGAGAAAATATAACGTTTCTAGTAACCGATACCTCTGGCAACCGCGTAGGTTGCCAAGGGTTAGGGAAGAATGTTGTCGTATATGAAAGAAGGAATGAACATTTTAGCTACGGGACAAATATATCATGTTTTTTCACGTACTATTGCAAAATTCAAGATATTTCATAATGAATGTGAGTATTTGCGCATGAAGAGGATGATAGACTATTACCGGTATAAGAGTAGAGATATTAGTTTCAGTAAATTCAACCGATCATTAGATGCTGCGAAGAACATAAAAAGAAGAGGGGCCTCTTCCAAAAAAACAGTAAAAATCATCGCTTACTGTTTTATGCCTACCCATGTCCATTTAGTATTAAAGCAAATGGTAGATAACGGAATATCAAATTTTATGAATAATATGCTTAATAGTTACACTCGTTATTTTAATAAAAAATATAATCGAAAGGGTCCCCTATGGGAGAGTCGTTTTAAAAAAAATCTGGTAGAAAGTGATGAGCAGTTATTGCATTTAACTCGGTATGTTCATCTGAATCCTGTGACAGCCTGTTTAGTAGAGAACCCTCTTGATTGGGAGCCATCTTCATATAGAGAGTATATCTCTTTTGATGCGAATGCGGAAAAAATTTGTGAATATAGTGACGTAGTTAAGATAACTCCGAAGGTATATCAGAATTTCGTCACAGACAGGGTTTCTTACCAACGCGAATTAGCAAAAATAAAAGATCTTATTTTTGACGATAATTATGTATAATTACCTTTGGCAACCTACGCGGTTGCCAAAGGTATGATCTGGTTTTCCCGCCTTTGAACTTCTTCTTACCAAATAGCCTATATCTGGTATAATAGTTTTGGTTGAAGATTGGGTGTTTTCTCGCCTGATTTCCTTCGTATTGCTTACAACTCAACATAACAAGGAGATTGAAACTATGGGCTATGAGAACGATAACCAGCGCCGTATCGCTAAACGTATTAATTCGCCGCGGTACACCGATTCGCTCTGGAAAGACTGGAAGTGGCAGCTGCAGCATACCATACGCAGCATCGACAATTTCGAACATTTTACCGGGATCACCTTTGATCCCGCGCAGAAAGAGCGGATTCGTAAAGTCATGGAGTATTTCCCGCTGTCGATTACGCCGTATTATCTTTCGCTTATCGACCGCAAAGGTTTCCGCAATGACCCGATATTCCGCCAGGCGTTTCCCGACCCCGAAGAACTTAACGTCGAGCAGACCGACCTCTACGATCCTCTGGCGGAAGATAAAGACCAGCCGGTCCAAGGTATTACACACCGCTACCCCGACCGGGTATTGTTCCTGGTGAGTAACACCTGCGCGATGTATTGCCGTCACTGTACCCGCAAGCGGAAGGTCGGCGAAATCGATTCGATCCCTTCCAAAAAACAGCTGGAAGAGGGGTTGAAGTATATTCGCAAGACCCCTCTGGTACGCGATGTGCTGCTTTCCGGCGGCGATCCCTTTCTGCTTTCGGAAGAAGTGCTCGATTGGCTGCTGTCTTCGCTCAGTAAGATCCCGCACGTGGAAATTATCAGGATCGGCACCCGGATCCCCGTGGTGTTACCGTACCGGGTCAACGATCAGCTGATCGGGGTGTTGAAAAAATATAAAAATGTCTGGGTCAATACGCACTTTAATCATCCCCGGGAAATGACTCAGGCCGCCTCAGCCGCCCTGGCGATGATCTCGGAGGCCGGGATACCTCTGGGAAATCAAACGGTGCTCTTAGCCGGAGTCAACGACTGCCCGCGGATCGTGAAAAAACTGGTCCATATTCTCGTTCAACACCGGGTCAGGCCGTACTATCTTTATCAGTGCGATTTAAGCCGGGGGATTTCTCATTTCCGTACGCCTATCGGCAAGGGGATAGAGATTATCGAAAATCTGATCGGCCATACGACTGGATTCGCCGTGCCGCGCTATGTGATCGACGCGCCCGGCGGCGGCGGGAAGATCCCTGTGATGCCCAATTACCTCATTTCCTGGTCGACCAATAAAGTGATCCTGCGTAATTACGAAGGGGTGATTACCACCTATAAAGAACCCGATTCATATAAGCCGATTTTCTGCAACCGTAAATGCGATGAGTGTAAATTGCAGTTGAACCTCGATCCGGCAAAAGAAGAAAATGCCATCGGGATCCTAAGGCTTATGGTCGATTACGATAAGACCATCTCACTCACTCCTCAGGATAATGTCCGTCTGAAGCGAAGGAAGAGGAATCCATAAGTCGTATATGGAATATGACAGAATCGAAAAGATAGAGAATTCCCTCATCCAGCACGGAAAAGTCAGCGACCGGATTTACCTTATGAAATTAAAAGACCCGCCGGAGAAGATCATTCCCCGCCTGAATGATCTTGCCGCGTCACAGAACTATACGAAAATATTCGCGAAAATACCTGCGACATCCGGGCCGGCGTTCTGTGCTCACGGGTATACCGAAGAAGCTCGTATTCCTGATTTTTTCACCCGCGGTAACGATTGTCTGTTTATGGCCCGGTTTTTTGACTCGACGCGGAAGATTTCCTCGGATCAGTCAAAAATCGAGGGTATACTTTCCCAGGCCCGGGATAAAGCCCAAGACGATGCCCCCCCGGCTCAATCATTCCCCTTTGGTATCGTAAAAGCGGCACCGGGTGATGCCGAACATCTGAGCGGATTGTATCGTGACGTATTCGAATCATACCCTTTTCCTATCCATGATCCTGAGTATATCCGCGCGACGATGCAGTCGCATATCGATTATTACCTTATCCGAGATCGCGGCCGTGTCGTCGCCGCTTCATCGGCGGAGAAAGACCGCGATTCCCGTACCGTTGAGATGACCGATTTCGCGACACATCCTGAATACCGGGGGAAGAAATTCGCGTTGAACCTTTTGCGTTTTGCCGAAGAAGATATGCGTTCTGAAAACATGCGTCTTGGCTATACCATTGCCCGCGCGCGCTCTGCTGGCATGAATATCGTGTTCGCCAAGAACGGGTATACCTGCGGTGGAACGCTGATCAACAACACCTGTATCTGCGGTAAGATCGAAAGTATGAATGTCTGGTATAAGAACGTGCCGGACACCGTTTGAATTTGAAATGAAAAAGCGTTTGGATGCATTACAATTAACCTCTCGGCGGCTTCTGCCGTTCCTCTGCGTCCTGTTGATCACTGTGGTTTCTCTGTCCGGCGTATCCGGCAGCGCTCAAGGCCGGGACGACGCGCGGTTTACGGTCGCGTTAACCGGTAAATATCCGCCGTTCAGTTTTTATTCTCAGGAAGGTGAGCTGGCCGGGTTTGATGTCGATGTTTCCAAAAGCATTGCCGCCTACGTAGGCCGGGATCTGAATATCGTCGCCACCGAATGGGACGGCATCCTGGCCGGCCTGCTCGTGGGGAAGTATGACGCCATTATAGGATCGATGGCTGTTACTCCCCAACGGGCCGAAAAAGTCAATTTCTCCTCACCCTACTATGTCTCCGGCGCCCAGCTATTCGTGAACGAAGAGGATGAGAACCGGATAAACGGGATAACCGATCTGTACGGTAAAAAAGTCGGGGTGGGGCTGGGAGAAACCTATGAGCATTATTTACGTAACGAACACCCTCAGATAGAAACGGTAGCCTATAAGAGTACCGTGGATATTTTCCAGGATATGCTCAATGACCGGCTTTCCGGTTTTGTGACCGACCGGCTCGTTGGTTTATACCAGATTAAGAAAGGGAGTGTGCCTTTTGTTCCCGCCGGGCCGCTTTTATACCGGGAGCGTATGGCGATCCCGGTGCGGAAAGAGAACACGGACCTGTTGGTTAAGATCAATAAGGCGTTGAAAACCATGGAGCAAAACGGGGAACTTGACCGTCTGCATGAGAAATGGTTTGGCTCACAAGGAGAAAATATTCCTGCCGGTACCGCGGCAATGAAGCGCGGGATTATTATGAAAAAACTGCTCAAAGGGTTCGGCGTCACGTTGTTCGTGGCGTTTCTGTCGATTGTGATCGGTTTTATCCTTGCCGTTCCTTCGGGTATCATCCTCAACCGGCACGATTTTTTCCTCTACCATATTCTCCGTTCAATCAACGATTTTATCCGGGGCACGCCGCTTTTGATCCAGCTGTTTTTTGTCTATTTCGGGGCACCGCAGATAGGGATTATTCTTTCTCCCGTCCAGGCGGCAATATTTACCTTATCGATAAATTGTTCGGCGTATATGGCTGAAGTGGTCAGGTCGGGGCTGATGGCTGTTGATTCCGGGCAGAAACTCGCCGGCAGGTCATTGGGGCTGACGGCGTTTCAGGTATTCAGGTATATCGTCTGGCCGCAGGCGTTTCGTATCTCCCTCCCGCCGCTTATGAATTCGGTGGTGGCTCTGATGAAAGATACCGCGCTGATCGCGGTGATCTCGGTGTCGGAGGTCATACGGGAAGCGCAGTCGATCATAAGTGTTACCTATGACCCCATGAAGTACTATTTTATCGTCGCGGTTCTGTTTTTTATCTTTACGTTTCCCTTGATGAAATTGTCGGCAAAAATAGAGAGAATGATTAAGTCGAAAGGGTTCAGGGATGCTTGAGGTAAAAGGGCTGTCATATACATATCCTCATGCCGGCAATTCGGTATTAAAGGATATTAATATAACCTTCCCTAAAGAGAACATTTTGGGCATATTAGGCCGGAGTGGATCCGGTAAGACCACTCTCCTGAAATGTATCGGCAGATTCTTGAAGCCGAACTCAGGAAGGATACTTCTTGACGGGGAAGATATACGGGATATAGAAAGAAATATCTTTCGCAGATCCATCGGCATCGTTTTTCAAAAGCTTTACCTTTTCCCTCACCTTACGGTCTTAGAGAACATGACGCTGGCTCCGGTAGAAGTTTTAAAAAAACCTCTTCGGGAAACAGAAGATGAAGCCAGAGAGGTCCTTGAGAAGCTGGGGATAAATCATCTGGCGGCAAAGTATCCCTCCCAAATAAGCGGGGGACAGGCCCAGCGGGCAGCCATCGCCCGGTCCCTGATACTCAAACCCCAGTATTTGTTATTAGATGAACCCACCGCTGCTCTGGATATCGATACGACCCGTGAGTTCGCAGAGTGGCTGACGCATTTAAAAGCCGAAACGACCTTTATTATCGTAACGCACGATATCCCTTTTGCCAGTGAGATCGCTTCATCCGGTGTTCTGCTTTCGAACGGTGAGGTTATCGAAAAGGGAGATATGCAGGATATTCTTCGCAAAGCGGGTTATGTGAAATAACTTGTTCTCATCGCTCCGGCCGCTTTTGATCCGCCAGTATCCCCGCCGGGGGCTCCGTTATTTCTTGTATATTACGCTTAAAGGGATACAATAGGAAAGAGGCATTTCCCTTTCATAGTACCAATATGTTCGATACAGCGAAAAAAACATACCGGTTTCGGATCATCAATCCCGCCTACCCGGCGTTTAATATCTATTCGGGTATTGCCGATAAGACGACGGCGCTGGGACCGGTCTGTATTGCCAGTACCGTCAATAAGATGGAAGACTGGAACGTCGAGGTTATCGATGAGAATAATCTTCGCGGCTACGGGCCCCGGGCTTCCCGCGGCGCCGACCATGAGTATTTACAAACGGAACGGCCCGCCGATGTGGTCGGACTGTACGGAGGGCTTACCAGTACGATCCTTCGTCTGTATGAAATAGCCCGGTTTTATAAACAAAAAGGAGTCCTCACCATCGCCGGCGGCCAGCATTTCTGCGGGGAGAATATCGCCGAGGCTCTGTCTTCAGGTATAGATTATCTCGTCCTCGGGGAAGGGGAGGAGACGATCAAAGAGCTCTTGAGGAGTCTCAGCGAAAGCAAAGATATAAGCCGGATACCGGGGATAGCGTATATGAAAGATAACCGGGTCGTCGTAACGCCTGAGCGCGAGCCGATCACCGATTTCGAATCCTTACCGATCCCGGACTTCTCGCTGGTAAGGTACGCCCGGATCAAGATGTACCCGGTGGGAAAGATCCGCGGCTGCGGGATGGATTGCGAGTTCTGTACGGTCAAAGGTAAGCCGCGCTGCGCTTCTTCCGAACGGCTGCTCGAGCAGATCAAACTCTTGCTTGAGACGCACGATGCCCGTCATTTTTTTATCGTCGATGACTTGTTCGGCCAGTTCCGGGACGAGACTATCCGCTTCTGTCATATGCTGCGTGATTACCAGCTGCACACGCGAAAACGGCTGGACACGACCGTTCAGATAAGGCTGGATAAGGCTAAAGATACCGAATTGCTCAAAAGCATGCGGGAAGCCGGGATCAATACGGTCGCGATCGGTTTTGAATCACCGATCGCGGAAGAATTAAAAGCGATGAATAAATGTTTACGACCTGAAGATATGATTGAGCTTGCCCGTGTCTATCACCGGTTCGGTTTCCTGGTGCACGGGATGTTCATTTTCGGGTATCCGTTTAAGGACGATGCCGCGCCCAGGATTTCTTTGGATGAACGGGTTAAGCGGTATCGGCAATTCATTAAAAAAGCCAGGATCGACACGATACAGGTTCTTTTGCCGGTCCCGTTACCGGGCACCCAGTTACGCGAACGTCTCCAGAGGCAGAACCGGGTGTATTCCACCGATGATATCGGCTGGGAATATTACGACGGGAATTTTCCTATCTTCGAACCCGACGCTCCGCTGACCCCTCAGCAGCTGCAGATAGCCATGCATAAGATCATGGGAAGGTTTTATCAGTTGAAATACATGTTCATGATCGGCCTTCACGTGTTCACGTTCCCGGCGATGATCTTTTTCCTGCATAACATTAAGTTCGGATGGCGTAAGTGGTATCGTCCCTGGCGGAATAATCTGGTTCGTTTCGGCGGCTGGATCGTGATGAAGGGCTGGACCGATAAATTTAAGAAGGGCGGTTTTTTGGAAAAATTAAAAAAAGCGCAAAACCATATCAAATCCAATGGATAATAAATTGTTTACACGATCGATCATAAATTTTCTTCGCAGTCAGAGGTTTTTATTTATCGGTACCTCTGATAAACGCGGCCGGCCGCATACGTCCGCTAAACCGTTACTTAAGATATCGGATAATTATATTTACCTGGTGGATTTCGTCGTGGGCCGTACCTATAAAAACATAAAACGAAACCCGAAAGTCTCGTTGTCCGCAGTGGATATAGAAAAGGCTATCGGGTATCAACTGTACGGCTCAGCTGAGGTCGTCGATAAAGGAGAAGAGTTCAGACGGCTTTCGGGGGAGATGAGCAGCAAGCAGGTCAAACTGGCTACCGAGCGAGTCATCCAGGGCGTGAGAAAGAGCACCAGCAGTCTGGTCGACGCGCTTATTTCGCTTAAGACAGTCAGTATTTTAAAGATTAGAATAAAAGAGATTGGCCAGATAAAGCCTAACGGAGACATTACCCGCGATATTGTCCAGTGAACGGGCTAACGCGAATTCGTTTACCGAATGCATCTCTCTTATCTCTTCCAGGAACTCGGTGCAAACGCAATCAGTACCGTATAAATCTCAAGCCTTCCTAACAGCATACTTGCGGTAAGAATCCATTTACCCGCCAGAGGAATCCACGCGTAATTCTCGGTTGCGCCCACCCCCGAGAGGCCGGGTCCGATATTACAGATTGTGGATACGACTGCGGTGATCGCGGTGATAAAGTCCTGGAGGATAAAGGCCATTATCAGAGAAAGCAGGACAAAGAGGGCCAAAAACAGTACGACGAAGCCGACAATATTGGCGACCTGTTTTTCTTCAACCGGCTTTTGGGCGATCTTAAGGGGGAGTACGATGCGGGGATGAATAAGCGCTTTTACTTCCCGCCAGGCGGTTTTTACGATCACCATGATCCGGACCATTTTTATACCGCCGCCTGTCGATCCGGCACAGCCGCCGAAAAACATCAAAATGACCAGCATGTAACGAATAAACGTCGGCCAGACATCAAAATCAGCCGTAGCATATCCGGTAGTTGTGGTAAGGGAAATCACCTGAAAAGCCGAGTGGCGTAAGGTTGCCAGCGGCGAACGTATGCGTGCGGTTTCGGCGGCGACTGTTTCAGCCAGCTGAGTTTGAGACAGCGGCTGATAGCGGAAGCTTCTTGTGATCTCTGTCTCTGTGCCGATACCTTTAAATGTCAATATCAGGAAGGTGACGAGTATTGCCAGAAGGATCACCGTGGAGTAAAAATGGAACTCACGGTTATTTTTTACCAGGTCCAGTTTCCGTTTAAAGAGGATGCGGTAGTGGATAATAAAATTCATCCCGGCAAAGAACATAAAGACGATGACGACCCACTGGATATACGGGCTCTGATAGGCGGCAAGTGATGCGTTCTTTGTCGAGAATCCTCCCGTGGCCATAGTGCCGAACGAATGGCAGAGGGCGTCGAATAACGACATCCCTCCCAGCATAAGAAACGTCGTTTCCAGAAACGTCAACATCACGTACGCGCCCCAGAGGATTTTCGCCGTCTGGGGCAGGCGGGGTTTCAGACGTTCGGCGCTGGGGCCGGGAATTTCTCCTTTGAACATCTGGTAGCTGGCAATACCGAACGCCGGCAGGATCGCCAGAGCCAGAGTAATAATCCCCATGCCGCCCAGCCAATGCGTAAGGCTGCGCCAGAAAAGAATGCCCCGCGGGAACGATTCGATATCGGTAAGGATAGTTGCTCCCGTCGTCGTAAACCCGCTCATTATTTCAAAATAGGCGTCGGTGAAGCTGTGGATGATGATATCGGCCGTTAGAGCCTGGCTTTGCGAGAGGAAGTATACAAGGAGGGGAATGGACCCGAAGAGGGTCAACGTGAGCCAGCCGAACGTTACGATCGCGAATCCTTCCCGGATGCCGTTGCCTTTCAGCTGATTGCTGCCGAACAGTTTTAAGCCCTGGCCGAACAGAAATGAGGTGACGATCGCGATGAGGAACCCCGATAATTTAGGGTTGAACAAAAAAGAAGGAAAATTTTCCAGGGAGATCTCGCCGGCGGCAATTACCGCGGGAATAAACAGGATAATTGCCAGGATTTCCAGCAGTTTGGCAACGGAGAAGATAACGAATTTTTTATTCACCGGGCCGTTTTCCCTTTCCTGTTATTTGTAAGGGTTCAGGAGTCTGTTCGCCTTGGAGGTGAACAGTTTCTTTGTCCGTTCGATATACGATTGCTGGCAGATGACTAACGCTTCGTCATTCGCTTCCATGACGGTTTCTCCCCGCGGGATAATTATTGCGTTTTGGCGAATGATACAGCCGATAATGATCTTCTTTTTAAAAAACGTATCAAGTTCCTTCAGGGATTTCCCCAGGATCGCGCTGCGTTCGTGCAGCCTCAGGCGGGTCACGTGGATATCGGAAGTTTTCAGTTTTAAATACGCTCCGATGGATACCGGCTGGATGTTTTCGATGATCATCTTAAGCGTGGCATCCTGCGGGCTTACGATGTAATCGATCCCCAGTGTGCTGAACAGGTCGATATGACTGTCTTTATCCCGGATGGTGAGGGTTTCTTTAGCTCCTTCGGCTTTCGCCATGAGACAGGCCATGACATTGTCTTCGGCGTCTTCACTGGCGGCGATAAAGAAATCGATATGCCCCAGAGAGATATCGTGCAAGACCGCGCTGTCGGTTATATCGCCGTGATACACGGTGACTCCTTCGAGCTGTGACGCCGCCTGGTGGGCGTGGTCGGGATCGGGGTCAAGAAGAATGATTTTCTCACAGAAAGGTTTTAAGCTTTCCGCCAGATGTACCGCGGTAAGAGAATCCCCGGCGACCACGATCTTTTTCAATTTATTTGTTTTACGGTTTAGGAAAAAACAGAATGTTTTAAACGATTCTTTCGGCATGATCGCGATGATTTTATCGCCGGGGAGAATCTTCTGGTTTCCGGTGGGGGCGACGCTTTGCCCTTCGCGCGTGATCGCGACAATAAGAAGCGGGGAGTCTTTAGCCAGCTGTCTGGTTTCAGCGAGAGTTTTATAGGCGATCGGCATATCTTCGGTTATCTGGTAGCCCCGCAGGTAGATGTGGTTTGATTGAAAATTCGCGCTTTCGATGACCCCGGGAAGCTGAACGTACTGAATGACTTTTCTCACGACCTCTTTTTCCGGCTCGATGACATGGGTGACTCCTAAATCTTTCAGGTTCACCGAACAGCCGGGAGTGGTGTATATTTCGGATTTCACCCGGGTAATACGTTTTTTTACCCCGTTCTGCATGGCAAAGTTACACGCCAAAAGATTCGTCTCATCACTGGGTGTAACCGCGATCAACATATCCGTATTCTGTATATTTGCTTCCTCAAGAAGGGTCGGATCGCTCCCTACCCCGTTTATCGTGGATACATCAAGCCCGTTGGTGATGGCTTCACAGAGTGTTTTGTTTTTCTCGATAATGGTTACATGGTGGGTTAGCCCGCACAGGTGCCTTGCCAGGCTTAATCCCACCGTGCCCGCACCGAGGATGATGATATTCATGGATTCTTTTTTCCTTCCATAGGTTTTTGGATACCTTTTTATATTACCATAGGAGCCTGAAATCACAAGGGTGCGCCGGGAGCGGTTTCAAAGAGAAGCTCTCCCCAAACGGCCTCGATACTGCTATAATAACCTCTTAAGGATCCCTGCATTATTGGATGATTAAGAAGGACAGGTAGAGTATGAGATGCCAACGAAAAAACGTATCTAATCAAAATACAATCTGCGGCACCTTATCAACGCGGATATTACTTGTTTTGGTGCTGGCGGCAGGTTCGTTTGTGTATACCTTAGCGGCTTATGCCTATCTTGAGAAGACTCACAGCACAGCGGCTAAAGAAGGGGTAAAGCTTATCCGTAAGGTCGATACGGGAGGCCTGTACCGGGACGTATATATGTACATCCATCTTCAAAAACTGGGCAAGGGGGCGGCGGATGAAGATTTCGGTAATGTTGACGGCAATAACCGTTCTTTCCGGCACTACTATGACCCGGATGCCGATACGCCGACCAAAGGAGTAAAATACCACAGTTACTATCAGGGGTGGGGGTATTATGATGTGCTCAAAAATATGGTTCGGGCCGGCCGCGGCGATTGGGAATTCGGCGAGGAAACTGAGGTGACCGAACCGCGGGACGGGTATTATGATAACGCGCTTGAATGGGCGCGTAACGCTGCCGGCGCCGAAGATCTTATGAACTTTGAAGGCGCATTGGCCGTCTATGATTATACGGATTATTCCCGCGAAGATGCCTATGAGTATTTGGGGCATGTAGTTCATCTTGTTGCTGATATGGCTGAACCCGATCACGCCCTGAACTGGCCGCATCCGGGCTCGGGCTACAGTGCGGGAGATGATTATGGGTTTGAAGCTCTGGTAGAAAAATATATCAGTACGCTGGATATTTCCGGCCAGTCACCACAAAGACGCGACCGGTTTGATGATTACTATAATAAGATGGCCCGGCGCAGTAAAGATGCCGTCAGAGGCAATTTTGACGTACCGCTGGGGCTAGATAACATTCCCGGTACCGATATCTATCTGATACCGGATATCGATGATGCGGATGAGAGTGTGCGTAATCGGTACCTGCATCTTGCTCAAAAATTACTTATGTATTCGGTTGAATTAACCGCCGGTTTACTCATGGATTTTCATGATATCGTAACCTATCCGCCGTATGTCCGGCGGGTCGTGATCACGCAGGAACACCAGGTAAAATATGACGCTCAATGGCATGATACGAAATCTATGGTGGATATAAAAAGCGAGCCTCATTCGGTCGTAACCGACCGGGATCTGCGGGTGAGTAAAGACCGGGGTCTTTCTGCCGGTGAGCCGGCCAATATCACGATCTATTTCGGCCCGACCACCGGTGACGGTACGCGTATCGCTTCGGAAAGTGTTGAAGTTTTTCTCGGCAAAGAAGAGGTAGAGGGCAGTATGCTTACCGATACGATATGGATCGGGCTTGTTACTCCTGCCGTATCCGAACGCATCGCCAAGGAACAACAGAAGCTTTCGGTATCGGCAAAGGATATATTCAATCATTACCGTCGCTCAGGACTTCCTGAGCGCGGGTATGAGCTCGATAGTTGGCCTGCTCTTCCGGCCAAACTTGCCGAATATACGCCGCCGTATTCCTGGAACAATTATGATCCGGGGCCGGACGAGAGGCATTCGCTGGAGATCTCTCAAGCCATGCCGCCGGCGGTAGAATCGATACGTGTTTTTGCCGGAGATAAAATATATCTGGACGGGAGGTGGGAAGAGAATCCGGATACCTATAAAGCTGTGTTTAAAAATACCGGGGTTACCGAGAAGGACGGCATTAATGTCGATGACGACCCGACAGCAGGAGTTGTGCTGGAATTTACCGATAGTATGAGGTCCGATTCGGTCACGCTCCAGTTTGGCTCAATTGAGGTGCCGCTGCACGGTATTGGGAGCAATACCTTTACCGGGACGATACCTTTATATCGTTTTCGTAAGCCCGGGCTTGATTCAGAATTCACCTTTACCATTAACGGGGCCAATACTTCAGAGTTGACTCTCGATGGGAACGCCGAAACGATGGCATATCAGGATAAGAGAACGAAAGAATGGCTTCAGTATGAAGAAGGTGCCGATACCGCCTATTCGCTTCGGGTATACAGTGATATCAAAGAAGGTGAGCCGGGCCTGTTTCTTAAAGGGTATGTATTCGAATGGTTGAAAAATGACGAACATTTCGACCGTCTTACGGGCTCGCCGGTACTGAAAGAAAACTGGCGTCTCGCCTACCGGTATAATCCCATCTCGACGAGCACACCGGTACCTAATTGTACCGTTGCGTTGGGGGCTGGGTATTACGCGTTTACCGATTCCGCTTTGAGTGAGAAGTTTATGGAGCTGGCGAAAACGCGTATTGCGGTGGGGAAAAAGATCAAAGAAGGAGTACGCGTGATCTCGCGGGCCGAATATGACGCCTGTCGGGAATTAATGGAAATGAAAGACAAGGTGTTGGCCAATTTGACGTTTAAATCGGGGAGCCGGCCGGCGTGGATTACGACCACCGATCATAACGGTGAGTTCGAGATCGTTCTCGACAAATACCCGGGTAAAGAAAATATCTTTTACATAGATGTCCAGGGGGTCGCATTTAAAGAGGGTTCCGCCGGCACGCATTACAAGTTCACCTCAGGCGGCGGTATGTATTACGGGTTCTGCCCCGTTATCGATGAGTTCATTACCGCTGAAGCGATGCGCATTAACGCGCGTGAGGTCTCATCAACGAAAGCAGAGGAGATGCTGCTTGCGAAGATGAAAGAACGGGACCAGCATAAAGGCCTGCTTGAGAAATATGTAGCCACACGGGATAAAAAGAGAAAAGAGAAAAGAGAGGAAAGCGAATCGCTTGAGCCGACATGGACCGAACGGGCGTTGAACGAGCAGAGGCAATGCGAAAAAGATTTTATTGCCGCCGAAGGCGATCCGCTTGATTGGCCTGAAGAGACACGCAAAAAATTTGAAGAGGAATTAGCTCAAATTTCCGACAAAGCAAGAAAAGACTGGGAAGAGGATATGCGGGAATTCAAGGAGAAATGGAAGAATGTTTTCGCCGAACTCGATCAAAAGATCGCCCGTCAGAAAAAGATCGTCCGATCCTGCCGGCAGGATATCGATCATATGAAAAAGACGATGAAAGAAGCCGAAGGCAGACCTCCGGTGGGGATCAATTTTTCCATGCCGATATTGATCGAACGGGACGCCGAAGAAGCGAAAAGTTATTCATGTGCCGTCGGCGGGCCTTTCTTCGGTACGACGTTAACGCCCAGCGTTGTGCCCGGGTTTTTTACCCATACGTTTCTGATTAAGCAGGTCATCGACGATAGAACAACAGGCCCCCTGCGTCGGGCGAAACACGGAGGGACCGGCTATGAAGGTTTTTCTCTCGATTTAAACAGTGAACGTGACCGAAAGATCTATCAGCCTCCCTACCAGTTACAATTCGATGTATCGTTACCCCGGCATCTTCTGGTGTATAACTACAAACACTATACCGATGAAGATGGTCAGACGTGTCTGGGCGCAGGCGCGCAAACGGTTTTTTACCGTGATTCGTTCTCCCGGATAGAGGAGACGAATTTGGCTCATCTATGGTATGATTTCCAGCTGCAGCCGGTGGTCGAGGTCGAGGGAATGCCGGTTGCCGATAAAAATAAATTTTCGGCGTTACTTGACGAACTTGAACAGTTAAAGGTAAAACACGCGATCGTAATAAAGAAATTAAAAGCGTTGCGGGAAAAAGTATATAACGGAACTGTTAGCCGTCAGGCCGGTGAGGAAAAAGCCAAAGCTCTGTGGGATGAGCTTTACCCAATTCCGTCCCGGGCGGTTACGATACTGGGTGAGTTACAGCGGATAAACCCCGCGTTTTAAAATTACGTTTGTTATCTCTATGTTCTGTCATGGTGAGTAAGCCAGGAACAAAACACACAAAGAAGGAGTATCCGTATATGGCGATGAATGCCAAAGATGCCGTCGATCATCTGAATCCTCAAAAATGGCGGGATACCTCCGCCGCCAGGAAATTACAGCTTCTCAAAAGAATCAGGGAGAACCTGGCCGCATATAAGTATGAACTGGCCAGAGCGGATAATGATGCAAAAAATAATCTGATCGGCGAGAAGCTCGTGCCGTTACCGGAGAGCCTGTTGTCGACGGTGTATCCGGTCGCGAGTATGGTTTCGGCGTGTATTGATCTGTACGAATCCCTCCTTAAGGGGAAAATGCCTGAACCGTTAAGTGTCACGAAAGGCGATGGAATCCTCTATGATATCGGTGTCTTTCCCCGGACGGGAAAAGATAAGGTATTGTTCGGCGACAGAAGAGATTACGTAAGGGTAAAGGGAGAACCGGTGCAGGCCAATCCGCTAAAGCAGCAAGGCGGGATCATCGCCGTCCTTGGCGCGGGAAACTACAGTTCTTCGATCGAAATGATTACCGCTCTTTTCCTTGAGAATTGCGCGGTCGTACATAGACCGCACCGCATCAACGCTCATACCGATACGGTATGGGCGAAGGTTATGGAACCGCTCATCGAGATCGGCGCGTTACGTTTCTGTAAGGGGGACCAGGGGAGAGAATTAACGCGAGATACACGACTTAACATGATTTATTTTACAGGAGGGACGGAAACCGCCAGGACGATAGAATCGACGGCGAAGGCGAAACTCGTCTCTGAATGCGGCGGGAACAACCCCTGTATCATTGTTCCCGCGAAGAAACCCTGGACGAAAAAGGAGATCGAGCATCAGGCAATGAATTTCGCCTTCAGTCTTAAAATAAACGGCGGCGCTGTCTGCGGGCGGACCCAGACGATCGTGACATCGAGGAACTGGAAGCAGCGGGAAGAGTTTTTGCGAGCGTTGGAATGGGCGCTGGTAGAAGGCACCCCGGCATCGGCCACGTACTATCCCGGCTCAAAAAGCGTACAGGAGGACTTCATGCGGAATCATCCGGGAGGGAAAATATTGCGGCCGGAAAACGGCAGATATAAAAACACAGAGTTTCTATTCATCCGGGACGCCGGCCAGGATAGTTTCGCCGCAAGGACCGAGGCGTTTTGTAAAATAGCGGCGGAAATTCCTTTGGATGTGCCGGCTGATGCCGATTCTTTCTTAGCGGCGGCGGTGAAATTTTGTAACGATAAACTTCTGGGAACTCTGGCAAGCGCGATCGTGATTGACAACGAAACCCGCGCATTACACGAAGACGCTCTTAACAAAGCCGTAACCGACCTGCAGTACGGTGCCGTAGGGATAAACACCCTGCCGCCCATGATCTGGCTTAATCCCTACCTTACCTGGGGCGGCAATGATACCGAGCAGATCGTCTCCGGGCACGGCAACTTCGGAAATATCTTATGCTTTCAGAATGTGGAGAAATCTATCGCCTACAGCGATTTTATGTCTCCCGGGCATATGATGATCAAAAATAAAGCGACATATAATAAAGTTTTGTTAAAGATGACCGATTACGCGATTAAGCCTTCCTGGGGAAAACTCTTTGCCATGATGTTCACCGCGATATCCGGACAATGCAAGCGTAAGGATTTTTAATGGAGTTGAAGATAAAGCAGATCGGACTCATCCATACACCGTATAAAGAGCCTAAAGGCATGCCCATTCAGGGAAAATTCGCAGAAGAGGTTGCCGGTACCGTTGAAGTCTTCCCGGAATATCAACAGGGGCTGAAAGGCATCGAGGGGTTTTCTCATATTATTCTGGTGTATTATTTTGACCGTTCGAAAAATGAAGAACTCCTTGGCCGACCGTTTCTTGAGGATACCGAGCACGGGATATTCGCGATCAGAAGCCCCCACCGGCCCAACCATATCGGGATCTCAATCGTAAGACTGCAGAATATAGAAGAGAATATCATTACTTTTACCGAAGTCGATATGCTGGATGGGACACCGCTTTTAGATATCAAACCATACGTTTCCCACTTTGACTGCCGGCAGCAGGTAAAAAACGGCTGGATCCAGAAGCATTTCTCAGACGGGAAAATCCCCGGCCGAACACGATTGGAATAAACATATGAAGATGGAGGAGCGTTTTGACTTTTTCCTTAACGAATAAGAATAATTACTAGGAGGAGATAAATTTATGAAGCAGTGGTATGAAGCGTTATTTGAGAATTACGCTGAAAAATACGATAAAGAGTGTTTTGTGAAAGGAACCGTCGGCGAATGTGATTTCATCGAGCAGGAGATGAATCATGATAAATCATTAAAGATCATTGATATCGGCTGTGGTACGGGGCGTCATGCTATTGAGTTGGCAAAGAGGGGATACAATGTGACCGGTATCGATCTATCCGAATCACAGCTTAAACGGGCGAGAGAGAAAGCCAAAGAGCAGGGGATAGAAATCGATTTTGAGAAGCATGATGCAAGAGCCCTTCCTTTTAAAAGCGAATTCGATCTGGCGATCATGCTTTGTGAAGGGGGATTTTCGCTTATGGAAACCGATGAGATGAATTTTGAGATACTCAAAAACGCGACAAAAGCGTTAAAAAGTAAAGGCAAGCTCATTTTCACCACATTAAACGGTTTATTCCCGCTGTTTCATTCGGTGAAGGAGTTCTATGAGTCGGTTCAGAAAGAAGGCCAGTCCCAGTGTAAGGAGTGCTCATTTGATCTAATGACTTTCCGTGATCATAACACCGTCATCTTTGAGGACGATTCCGGCAATAAAAGAGAACTTAAGTGTAACGAGCGTTATTATGTCTCCAGCGAGATAACCTGGCTCCTAAAGACGCTTGGGTATAAAAGAATAGATATTTTTGGAGCAAAACTCGGCGCTTTCTCAAGAAACGATAAATTGACCATCGAAGACTTCGAAATGCTCGTTATTGCCGAGAAATAACCCCCTATATGTTACATTTGCGGCCTGTCCTGTTTTGTAACAGATAGGAGGGCGGCGGCAAGGCATCCCGGAATAGGAATTCAGGTTTGCCTTTTTCGGGTAAAAATGGTATTATATCCACCGCTATGAATGATAAAACTAAAGGACAAATCGAGGCTCAGATCAGCGAGGCGATCATAAAGTTTGAGAAGGAATACATGGGCCGAGGTCCCACTGAAGCCAAAGCGCATATCATAAAAGATATGATATTTGTACGCCTCAAAGGCGTTTTGACTCCTGCTGAAGAGCAGTTGGCCAAAAGCGCCGAGGGGGCTGAACTGATCAAGAAGACCCGGATGCAGTTATTGGAAGGCGCAAGGCTACTGCTTGAGAATTTGATTTCCGATATTACCCGATGCCAGATAAGAAGCCTGCATACCGATATAAGCACGAAAACCGGGGAGAGAGTCATCATCTTTACCCTGGAGCAGGATTGCGACCTCGGCGTATAGCCGCCTGAAAAAGGGTTGACAGAGGGTGCCCCTCTGCTTTAAAATATAGCCGTAAAAAATAATCTGGTGGACTGTAAGCAAGGCCCGGTCTGTATTCATGGAATGAATGCCGGGAGTTGTAGAGTAAACCAACATCGAATCTTTTAGTTCATCGCGCGATGAGCGAAAGATGATGTTGGTTTTTTTATTTTGTGCCCTTTAAAGAAGGAGGAATTCATATGTCCGGTACACATTTAGAAATCATAGGTTCAAAATTAAGCGAACGCGATACGCAGAAACTCAGGAGAATAGGTAATCCCAAAGTCCATGAGTTTATTGCCCGTTCGTGCGAAATCTGTAATCCGGATAGGATATTTATCTGCAGTGATTCTGCCGAAGATATCGCCTATGTGCGCCGTCAGGCGGTTGAAAGCGGTGAAGAGAAGCCTCTGGCTATTTCCGGGCATACCTACCATTTTGACGGGCCTCAGGATCAGGGCAGAGATAGAAAAGCTACCAAATACCTGGTGCCTCAAGGTGACGATTTAAGTAAAGCTCTTAACCAGATAGAAAGAGAACAAGGATTGACGGAAGTTAAGGATTTACTTAAAGAATCTATGAACGGGCGTACCATGATCGTGCGGTTTCTTTCCCTGGGCCCGGCCGGTTCGGTATTCAGTGTCCCCTGTGTCCAATGTACCGATTCGTGGTACGTAGCGCACAGTGAAGACCTTCTCTATCGGCCGGCATATAATATGTTTACTCAGCAAAAGGAAACGAGTGATCTTTTTTGTATCCTCCATTCAGCGGGTGAAATGGATCAGAATATGATTAGTAGCGCTCCCCAGAAACGACGCATATACATTGATCACACGCACAATATGATCTACAGCGTCAACACCCAGTATGCCGGAAATACCGTGGGGTTAAAAAAGCTCGCCCTTCGTCTTACCATTCGCAAAGCGGATAGAGAAGGCTGGCTTGCCGAACATATGCTGCTTATGGGAGTGCATGGTCCCACCGGACGCAAAACCTATTTAGCGGGGGCGTTCCCCAGTGCCTGCGGCAAGACCTCGACGGCAATGCTTCCCGGAGAGACGATATTAGGTGATGATATCGCCTATTTTCGTAATATAGAAGGGCAAGCCAAGGCCGTAAACGCTGAGGCCGGGATATTCGGTATCATTCAGAACGTCAACCCCGATGATGATCCGGCAATATATAAAGTACTGACCACTCCCGGTGAAGTCATTTTTTCCAATATCCTGGTACATGACGGCAAGCCGTACTGGCTGGGAATGCGAGGCGAAATCCCCAAACAAGGGGTGAGCTTCTCCGGCGACTGGCATGAAGGCAAAACCGACAGTGAGGGCAAGGCGATCCCGCATGCCCACAAAAACGCTCGCTACGCGGTTACGCTTCAGGCGCTGGATAATGCCGATCCGGAGTTAAACAACCCTGAGGGAGTGAAATTGTCCGGAGTCATGTATGGCGGCCGGGACGGGAAAAGCTATGTTCCGGTACAGCAGAGTTTCAGCTGGGAGCATGGTATTATCGCCTATGGCGCCGCTTTAGAAACAGAAACCACGTTCGCCACTATCGGGAAAGAAGGCGTGCCGGAAATAAATCTGATGAGCATTCAGGACTTTGTTTCTATCTCGCTGGGTAAATATGTTCAGAATAACCTCGAGTTCGGCAGGAGACTGAAGCAGGCTCCTGTAGTTTTCGGGGTCAATTATTTTCTTCGCGATACAGAAGGGAAGTTCCTGAATGCTGTGCGCGATAAGCATGTCTGGGTGAAATGGATGGAACTGCGGATTCATAACGATGTCCGGGCTTTAAAGGCTCCTGCCGGATTGATTCCTGTATATGAGGACCTGAAGAAATTATTTAAAGAGACTCTCGATAAGGAATATTCAAAAGAGGATTACGTCAAGCAATTCACGATACGGGTTCCTGAAAATTTAGCCAAATTGGACCGCGTGGAAAAATTTCATAAGGAAAATGTTCCGGGGTCACCGGCCGTTGTTTTTGAAGTTCTCAAAGAACAGCGGGCCCGGCTCTTAGACGCTCAAGGGAAGCTCGGAGATTACATTTCTCCGGAGAAACTGGAAGCTGAATAGAAGGAGGTAAAAGTCATGGCACACGAAACAATGCGCTTTTCAAGGCTCGGTGATATCGAGTTTTTCAAAAGGGGAAAAGTAAGAGAGATTTATGATCTTAAGGACAAGTTCTTAATGGTGGCGACCGACAGGATCTCCTGTTTTGACGTGGTGTTGCCCACCGAAATTCCCCGTAAGGGAGAGGTGTTAACGAAGCTTTCGATGTTCTGGTTCGAATTCATCAAAGATATCATTCCCAGTCATTTTATTTGTGCCGATATCGACAGTTTCCCCCAGGAACTTAAGAAATATTCGGACGTCTTACGCGGCCGTTCCATGCTGGTCAAGAAAGCGACCCCGATACCCGTTGAATGCGTGGTGCGGGGGTATTTGTCCGGCTCGGGATGGAAAGAATATCAAAAAACACAGTCGATCTGCGGCGTAAAGCTCCCCGAGGGCCTTAAAGAATCAGACAGGTTGCCGGAAGCCATTTTTACGCCGTCAACAAAAGAAGATGTGGGCCATGACATCAATGTGACCCAAGGCTATGTCGAAAATTTTGTGGGAAAGGATGTCGCCGACCGAATAAAAAACCTGAGCCTGGCCATCTATAAGAAAGCCAGCAGGTACGCCGAGTCAAAAGGCATCATTCTTGCCGATACGAAGTTCGAGTTCGGCACGATCGCCGATGAGATCATTATTATTGACGAGGTGCTTACTCCCGATTCGTCCCGTTTCTGGCCAAAGGATGCGTATTCTCCCGGAAAAGGTCAGCCCAGTTTCGATAAACAGTTCGTCCGCGACTATCTGGAAACTCTCAATTGGGATAAGACACCGCCCGGGCCGGAATTACCTGATGAAATAGTGGAAAAGACAACCCAGAAGTATGTGCAGGCATTTGAGATGATTACCGGCCGGCCCATATAATCATTTCCTCTAAAAAAAGAAGGTGATGTAAGTATGAATACCAAAACCAGACAAGAGATTGAATCCGCGGTCGGTAAGGCAATGACGAAATTTTTAAAAGAACAGCTGGGCGAACAGGCCGAGGCGGCAGTTGTTCAGGTAGTCGAAGGCGCGATCATCGTAAGATTCAAAGGTGTCCTTCCGCCGGCGGAACGATGTTTAGTGAAAGACAAAGAAGGCATGAAATTGATAAAAGAATTAAAGGACAAGCTTATCGAAAAAGTAAGACCTTTTTTAGAGGAAATGATCAGGGATCTCATCGACGCCGAGGTGGTTGATATTCATTCGAGTTTCGATCCGGCTTCCGGAGAACGTGTCGCGATATTTATGTTGGATAAGAATGTGGAAAAGAGCGGTAGATAAACGGGATAGAGAAAAGTATAAGGATGGTATAATGAATTCAAAAAACGTTAGATGTAATCCTCAGAAAGTATATCCGCAGATAGAGGAACGTGCGTACGTCGATCCTACAGCGGTGATCATCGGCAACGTACAGGTCGGCAAGAACGTTTTTGTCGGGCCTGCCGCTGTGATCCGGGCCGATGAAGCCGGAAGCTCGGTAATTATTCACGATAACTGTAATGTTCAGGACAGAGTGATCATTCATGCTTTGGAAGACAGCTCGGTAGTGATAGAGGAGAATACTTCTCTGGCGCATGCCTGCATCATCCATGGGCCCTGCCGGATCGGCAAAAACTGCTTCATCGGGTTCGGTTCGGTCGTCTTTCAGGCGGATATCGGAAACAATGTGTGCGTGAAGCATTTAGCCGTGGTGGAAGGAGTGGATATCAGTCCGGATAAGCTCATCGAATCGCACCGTTTGGTTAACTGTGAACAGGATGCCCGAGAGCTGGGGTACGCGGATAAGAAACAGAGAGAATTCATGGAAAAAGTCATCCACGTGAATCAGTATCTGACGGCGAAGTATAAGGACGCCTAAAACGTTACCATGCCTTTCTACCCTCTGGCAACCCCCGGGGTTGCCAAACGGTCAAATAACTTTTATGCAGGGGCCTTGAGATTCAGAAAAGAGAGGTATTATCAAGAAAAGGAGCGCAGAATGAAAAAGGTAGCGATAATTGTCGGTTCAAAATCCGATACAGAACAAATACAGAAAGGCATCGCTATGCTGGAGGAGTTCGGTGTCCCTTATGAATTCAGGGTATTATCCGCGCACCGTAATCCCCAAGAGCTGCAGGCGTTTGTGGGGTCATTACCGGCGGATGAATACGCGGTGGTGATCGCGGGAGCCGGCATGGCGGCCGCTTTGCCGGGATGCGTGGCGGCCCATACGTTACTGCCGGTTATCGGGGTCCCGATGAAAGGCGGCGCGTTAAACGGTGTCGATGCGCTTTATTCGATAGTTCAGATGCCTAAAGGGGTTCCTGTGGGATGTATGGCGATCGGATCAAGCGGCGCGGTCAACGCGGCATTGTACGCGGTAAGGATCATGGCGTTAACCGATGATTCATTAAAAGAAAAACTCCAGCAATACAAGCAGTCGTTCAAAACAGTTCAAACATAGAATAGCGAGATGTGTGAGCGAAGAAATGTCGGCAAAAGATGAAAAAGGCGGTTTTTTTAGATCGGGATGGAACAGTCAATGAGGATTTAGGGCATGTTTACTCGCCGGATAAGCTGATATTTATCCCGCGGGCCCTTGACGCGTTACGGCTCCTGCAGGAAATTTTTTCGCTTTTTATCATTACCAATCAATCAGGAATTAGCAAAGGTATTTTTAACGAGGAAGAATGCAGCCTTTTTAATAACCATTTTGAAGGTGTACTCGAAGCAAACGGAATTACTGTCAAACAGATATATTGCTGTCCGCACGTAAAAGAAGACCAATGTCTTTGCCATAAACCAAAACCATTTTTTCTCAAACGGGCGCAACGAGAATTCGGTGTTAATTTAAAGAATTCGTATGTTGTCGGAGATCATCCGCATGATGTTGAAACGGCTTTTGCGGTCAACGCGAAAGGCGTATATTTGTTGAGCGGGCACGGCAGGAAACACAGAAATGAATTGGTTGTGGTTCCTCATTATATCGCTCGTGACCTTTATGAGGCGGCCCAATGGATCATAAAAGATGAGGAAAGAAAATCGCCATCAACCATTGGCAGCTCCGAGGGTTGCCAACGCTAACGTAATATCTCGCATTCCGGTTCGGCTTCGGAAGCGGAGCCGGGTTCTGAAAGGAGTTTTATGTATAGAAAGATTTTAATTTTCGGGCATTCCAACATCGGTGATGTTGTATATGATTTAGTAGTAATAAATCCTTTGAAAAGGAGATTCCATGGCGCTGAAATAACTTTTTTAACATCGCCTCAGGGAGCGAAAATAGCAGGCCGTCATAAAAATGTCGATCGTATTATTACCTACGACCGCCACGGGAAACATAAAAGTTTTTTAAGCCGGATTAAGTTTATTTTGGGCTTAAAAAAAGAAAAGTTCGCGGTAGCCGTTATTTTGAAAAAATCGGATACGTATAAATTTTTGGGCATTTCCAATATCTGGAAAGCGTCAAAGAAAGAGCGTTTGGTCCATCAGCACCCCGCGGATAAATATCTCGCTGTTTTGTGTTCTCATGGGGTCGATGTGGAAGGAATCCCCCTTGAATTCCTTGAAAGTCCAGAGGACGAAGCTTTCTGCGAGAGTTTTTTTACCGAAAATAATATTCGAAAGGAAGATTTTGTTGTAGGCGTTTTACCCCTTGCGGCATGGCCCGTGAAGAGCTGGCCGGTCAATAAATGGAACAGGCTGGCGGAGCTATTGATAGAACGGTATGGAGTGAAACTGATTAATCTCGGCAAATGGCCGGACAATGAATTGGGCCGGAGTTTAACCAAGCAACTCACGGATAGGATCATTCCCGCGGATGGAACGACGTTACCTCAAGCTATGGCATTGCTGAAACGCTGCCGGCTTTTTATCGGACCGGATTCGAGTTTTCTTCATCTGGCGAGTTGTATGGATATCGAAGCAATTGGCCTTTACGGTCCTACTTCGGGCAGAAAATTTTATCCGTATTTTCATCCGCGCAATATTATCTATCCGGGTAGGAATTTTTCCTGTATGCCTTGTTATCCCGGCGAAGGTCCGTCGTGTTTCCATCGCGGGGCGTCGTGTGATTTTGGGCACTGTATGCGCGCGATCAAAGTGGAGGATGTGCTGCATAGAGTTGAGGCAGCAACGGATTTATCCTGACTTTTTATTATGATGTGGAAGCGGATTCACGCGTTGCTTCAACCGCAGGCCCACGCGTCCATTTTCTGAGAGTATACCCACCTTTGACAAACCCGCATTGTCGCAGGTTTATATTCGATAGTATATGGTTAGGAAACAAAAAACTAGAGACTAAAACTCTGGGTTAACCTTCTCTTCAATATTGGATTAAGTTGTCTTGACAGGATCTAGGACATATGGTATATTTAATTCGATAATATAAATAGGACATATGTCCTATAATAATAGTGAAAGATATGGAACATTTTAGATTAAGTGATAAGGAAAAATTAGAAAAAATTATAGACGAGACTGGAGTTTCCCGGTCAGAAATTGCACGCCGGCTGGAGGTAAGCTATAAGACCATTTATCGGTGGCTTTCCCAGGGGGTAAAACCGCATCCCCGGCAGTCCCGCGATATCGACCAGCTGTTTAAGAAATATGTTGATTTAAGAGAAGTGGTGTTATCGTTGCATAAGCAGTTCCATGATCCGATCAAAATCCTCAAAGAAAACAAGAAGATACGGGAGAAGTTTTTGCTGGAGATGACCTATCATTCCAACGCCATTGAAGGCAGCCGCATGACCATTCACGAGACTGAACTCGCTTTTTTGGGCAAAAAGGTCAGGGGAAAAGAGCTTTTCGAAATCCTGGAAGCGGTAAATCATAAAAATGCGTTAGATTTTTTGCTGGAAAACATAAAGCCGGATTTCAAGATCGATCAGGCGTATATTTTAAAATTACATTCCGTCGTCATGTATAACTTTAATAATAAACTTCCCGGGAAATACCGCACCGGCCACGTAAATCTGACTAATACCGAAAAAGAACTTCCTTCGGCGCAGGAAGTCCCTTTGCGGATGGGGAAATGGATGAAACGGATAAATACCTATGGAAAAGACCCCTTGCATAAAATCGCGGTCGATCATTATGAATTTGAAGCAATTCATCCGTTTTTTGACGGAAACGGCCGGGTCGGCCGATTGATCACGGTGGCTCAGCTTCTAAGCCAAGGATTCGCTCCGGCGATTATCCGTCTCGATGACAGATATAAATATTACATGGCATTGGGGAGAGCCGATTATGGCGATTATAAAAATATTGTGCAGATGGTCTGTGATAGTATTATTGAAGGATATCGCCTGTTCACCGATGAATGATCGTGACTATCATTTTTCGTTGATGATAGAATGTGTAAAGATTTGCCTTCTCAAGACATCAATATTTCCAAAAGATCAATGAATAAAACAGTCTATATTAAGACATTCGGCTGTCCTTTTATACAGGTTCTACAATGCCTCTTTTTGACTGACTGGAGGCCAGGCGGCGAGGTAATGCCTGATGTGCACGGCGTTGCCCTTCGCTTCGTGCTTCGGTAAACCTCGGTTTTCCCTCAGCACTCCGCTTCGGGCTTGCATCTTCCTTGCCCCGTTTGCCGCTATGCGGCTTCACGGGGACCCTCGCCAGTCTGCCGCCGTGTCCCGATTATTCCATCGGGGACAGGCAGGCAACACCTTCATTATGAAAAAGTGTTCTTTTTCGTGAGTCGCGCCGCAGGCGGTACTGTTGCCTGCTGCACGGCAGACAGCTCGGGTTCACCCGCCCCCTGCCACCTTGATAGGTTTCATTAAGGTGGTGGCAGGGGTACGCCTCATCGGCTATCTCCACTTAAAAGGATAATTAAACGGCGTATTCAGCCATCCCGTTTAGCCTTGCGCTCTTTATTGTATTCTTATACAATTGTCATAGAGCAATTGTCGGCATCTTAAGAGGCCTTTCAACCTATCAACGATTCAATTACCCACAAACAGGCATTGACCTTAAGCCCAGGATCAATTTGTCGTCTATTATAAAAGGAAAGGAAGTATATGGCCCCTCATAATTCTCATAAGCACGAACATATGCATCATAACCATGATACGCATGATCAACATAAAAAGCATAAGGGACATGGCTCTCATCACGCCCATATGGTGGCTGATTTCCGCCGTCGGTTCTGGATATCGATCATTTTTACCCTTCCCATTCTTATCCTGTCCCCGATGATCCAGAAATTTCTTGGACTGCACCAGGCGATAAGCTTTTCCGGAGACCTTTACGTGTTATTCGTATTATCTTCGATAGTTTTTTTCTACGGCGGCTGGCCGTTTTTAAAAGGGCTGTTTAAAGAACTTAAGAAGAAACAGCCGGGGATGATGACACTTATTGCCGTTGCGATTACCACTGCCTACGTCTATAGTGCCGCGGTCGTATTCGGTTTAAGCGGCAAGATCTTTTTCTGGGAGCTTGCGACGCTTGTGGTGATCATGCTTCTGGGGCATTGGATCGAGATGAAATCGGTTATGGGTGCTTCCCGGGCGCTTGAGGAACTGGCTAAATTGATGCCATCGGAGGCGCATCTGGTGAAAGAAGACGGAAATGTCGAAGAGGTGAACATCGAAGCATTGAAGTCCGGTAATAAGGTATTGATCCGGCCGGGTGAAAAGATTCCCGTTGACGGTAAAGTCATTGTTGGAGAGTCTGATGTAAATGAAGCGGCGATCACGGGTGAATCGAAGCCGGTCGGTAAAAAGAAAAACGATACGGTAATTGGCGGTGCCGTCAACGGAGACGGTTCTTTGACCGTTGAGGTAACCAAAACCGGTAAAGATTCGTATCTTTCCCAGGTCATAGATCTTGTCCGCAGCGCAAGCGAGAGTAAATCTCGCGCACAGGATTTGGCGAACAGGGCGTCTTTCTGGCTTACCGTTATCTCTCTTTCCGTCGGTGCGATTACGCTGTTTGGCTGGCTGGTTTCAGGTAAGGAATTTGTTTTCGCTCTTGAACGTATGGTCACGGTTATGGTCATTACCTGTCCGCACGCTTTGGGGCTTGCCGTCCCTCTGGTTGTTGCGGTGATCACCGCGATCAGCGCCAAAAACGGCCTTTTGATCCGTAACCGGACAGCTTTTGAAATCGCTCGCAACATCGACGCGGTTGTCTTTGATAAGACCGGGACGTTGACAAAAGGTGAGTTCGGGATTTCTGATATCGTCACGTTCGGGGAATGGGATGAAGACGAGCTTTTACGTAACGTTGCCGCTATAGAGACGAATTCCGAACATAGCATTGCCAAAGGAATAGTAAAAAAAGCAAAAGAGAAACAGCTCGATCTGCCTAAAGTCGAAAAATTCGAAGCGGTGCCGGGTAAGGGAGCGAAATCGTCGATTGACGGCAAGGAGATTTTCGTCGGCAATAGAGGCATTCTTGAGATTGCAAAGATTTCTTCCCCGGACGCCGAGAAAAAAGCCGATCAAATTGCTTCTCAGGGCAAGACCGTTGTGTTTATCGCTTCGGGAGGAAATGTCCTGGGAGTGATCGGCCTTGCCGATGTTATAAGAGAGGAGTCGAAAGAGGCGATAAAGAAACTGAAAGGTAGTGGTATCGAAGTGTCAATGATTACCGGTGACAATAAAGCCACGGCTCAGTACGTTTCCGATGAACTTGGATTGAATAGCTTTTTTGCGGAGGTCCTGCCGGATGAAAAATCACAGAAGATAAAGAAGCTTCAGAGTGAAGGCAAAAAAGTAGCTATGGTCGGCGACGGAGTGAATGACGCGCCGGCTCTGGCTCAGGCAGACGTAGGGATTGCCATCGGAGCGGGGACCGATGTCGCGGTGGAAACCGCCGATGTTGTGCTGGTCGAAAACGATCCCCGTAATATTTTGGATATCGTTTCGCTTTCCGGTCTTGGATATCGTAAGACTGTTCAAAACCTTGTCTGGGCGACGGGTTATAATATTTTCGCGATACCGCTTGCGGCAGGAGTTTTTTATAATTTCGGGATTGTCTTAGCACCGGCAATGGGGGCTTTGATCATGTCGTTGAGTACGATTATCGTTGCCGTCAATGCGAGGTTAATAAAATTTAAAAAACAGGAGGTGTGATATGTGGGGACATATGGCAGGTGAAGGGTACATGATGATGGGGGGATTTATGGGGCTTGTTTCCTGGGCCCTTTTTATCTGGTTTATCGTGTTTACGGTCCTGGTTGTAATGAAACTTGATAAAATCGCTCAACTTCTTGAGAAGAAGTAATTATTTTGCGACAATGTTTAAAATTACGAAAGAGAGTATTAGGATTTAGCCATAAATCAGCATTGTCGAAAGGTACATAAATCCGTTTCGGTCCCGCAGGGAGGTTTCATGCCTTTCCGGCTTCAATCTTCCCAAAGTCCTATAATTTGTTATAATAAGGCTCGTTATGAAGCTGTATATATGGACATTTGGCTGGCCGATGGCCGGGCTATAGTAAGTCGATGATATCTGTCGTCGCGACACTATGTGGAATAGGATACTGTAAACTATTATTCGCAAATTGACAGATAAATAAAAACGGCATACCC
>CAZABB010000018.1:0-34139 GCA_964483625.1 uncultured Planctomycetia bacterium
GAGGAGTATATCTCTGCTCTCTGTCGATTGGGAGAGGATCTGGGAAAGGCAGTATTGTATCCGACAAGCGATCGTTACGTCCAGATTATTTCAAAATATCGCGATTGTTTGGAGCCGTATTTCCTGTTCCATTCACCCTCAGAAGCATTGGTCGAAAAGATGAATTCGAAAAACGGCTTGGAGGAACTTGCCAGGATTCATGGAGTAAAGATCCCTCAAACCCGGCAAATCCACTCGCCGGAGGATGTCTCGATGATCTGTGACGGGTTTCATTTTCCCGTTATTATCAAGCCATTTATGACGTTTACGGTCGAAGGGTTCAAAACTAAAAAGAACGTTATCTGCGATACCTCTGAAGAATTATCACGGGTGTATTCGGGGCATCCTGAATGGGTAGGGAAAACAATTGTGCAGGAAGTTATAAGAGGAGGCGATGGTTTTTTGGTTATGTGCGCGATTTACTGCGGCGAAGATTCCCGGCCTCTGGCAATGTGTACCGCGCGTAAGATAAGGCAATATCTGCCGGATTTCGGCATTGCCAGTTTCGCGGTAAGCGAGGAAGTAAAAACTGTTAAAGATATTACAATGGATTTCGTAAAAAAAACAGAGTTTAAGGGTATGGCGGTCTTTGAATACGCGCAAGTAAGAGGCACGGAAGAATATTATCTTATCGAGGTGAATTTAAGAACGACGACCCATAATCAAATCTATTCTGATAGTGGGGTAAATTTCCCTTACGTTGCCTATTGTTCATTAATCGGGAATGATTTTGTTAGGAAAGAGCAAATTAGTGGTAAAGTTTGGATTGATTTCGCTAAAGATTTCGGTTCATTCTGGCGTAAACGAAAAAACAAGGAGATAACCTTTTCTGCCTGGATCAGATCTCTCGTTGCGGCGCGATCATTTGCCTATTTTGCCATTGATGATCCGAAGCCATTCCTGGTTGCTGCCGGCCGTTTCTTTCATGCCGCAAGTCGCCATCTAACGAACAGAAAGGCTTATAACTAAGATGAAAATCTTTCATGTATTAGACAGGTCGGTGCCTGATTTAAGCGGTTACAGTATCCGCAGTAAATATATTATTGAATTTCAAAAGAGGATGGGAATGAGACAGTTTGTTATAACTTCTCCTAAATATGAATGTTCTCCTATGTACCAGGAAATCAGCGAAATCCCTTACTACCGTACCCGCGCGGATGTTAGTTTTGTCAGTAATCTTCCGTTTGTTCGTGAAAAAGTTCAGATGAATGTGCTATATAAAAAAATATGCCGCTTAGGATATGGGTTAGGAGTTAAGCTTATTCATGCTCATTCACCATCTCTGTGCGGCTTACCGGCATTGCACGCGGCACGAAAATTGAATATTCCTTGTGTGTATGAGATGAGAGCGTTCTGGGAAGACGCGGCAGTTGATTTAGGGCGATTCAGAGAAGGTTCTTTTAAGTATAGAATAAGCCAATATATAGAGGGAAAACTTTTGCGGGGTGCGGATACGATTGTGGGGATCTGTGAAGGGATAAAGGGAGAAGTGTTGAGAAGAGTGAAAAGAGATAATGTTTATATTGTTCCTAACGGTGTAGACAGCGAGACGTTCAGGCCCCGGGATAAGTCGGACAAACTCCTGCAGCAGTATGATCTTTCCGGCAAGGTTGTTGCCGGGTTTATCGGTTCGTTTTTTACCTTTGAAGGGCTCCAAACTTTGATTGAATCGGTCCCTCAAATCGTGAACAAGAATCCCGATGTGAGATTCCTTATTGTCGGGGCCGGTGTTGAAGATGAAAATGTGCGTAAACTGGCTAAAGAGCTCGATGTTTTGGATAAATATGTAATATTTACCGGGAAAGTCCCGCATGAGGAGGTAATGGATTATTATTCGGTGATGGATATTCTTGTCTATCCCCGGATCAGCAAACGGATCACCGAACTGGTAACTCCCTTAAAGCCCTTAGAGGCAATGGCGATGGAGAAGGCGGTCGTGGTGAGCGATGTGGGTGGCTTGAAAGAGTTGGTCAAGGACGGGGAGACCGGCCTTGTTTTTAAGGCGGGGGAAAGGGGTGATTTGGCTGAGAGAATACTCACTCTGGCAGAGAGTCCGCAGTTGAGAGAAAGGCTGGGAAAAACCGCCCGCAAAGAAGTAGTTAACAACAGGAATTGGTCCACTATCGTCCCTAAATATCGGGATATTTATACACAGATCATCGCAGATAGAAAACACAGATGATCACAGACATAAGGAAACAGATGAGCGCAGATAGAAAGTACCTATATAAGGATTTGACTTATAAAATCATAGGATGCGTGTATGAAGTACATAAAGAACTGGGGCCGGTTCATAAAGAGATTATTTACCATCAGGCGCTTAAGGAAGAATTTACGAACCATGGTATTTCTTTCTCCGATGAAAAGAATATAGATGTTTTATATAAAGAGAAAAAGATAGGAGTATATAGGCCTGATTTTATCGTAGATGATAAGGTAATCGTAGAGATAAAAGTTTCTCCTATGATAACCAAAGCGATGAGCGATCAAGTGTACTACTATGTAAAAGGAACAAAATACAGGCTCGTGTTACTGGTGAATTTTGGATCTAAGAAGGTAGGGATTAAACGCTTGATATACGGATAAATGCATTAATCATCTGTGTTCATCTGTAACAAATCTGTGATAATCTGTGTGAAACAGTGACTATCTGTAGCAAATCAGTGGCCATCTGTGTAAAGTGAAGGAGACATAAATGAAAGTGATTAACGTTGCCGGTGCCCGGCCTAATTTCATGAAAATAGCGCCGCTTATGGATGAGTATAAGAACCATCCCGATATTCAGGCTCTGCTTATTCATACCGGCCAGCATTACGATGAGAAGATGTCGAAACTCTTCTTCGACGATCTGGGCATCCCTAAACCGGATATCAATCTGGAGGTTGGTTCCAGTTCGCACGCTCAGCAGACCGCGGAGATCATGAACCGGTTTGAGCCGGTATTATTAAAAGAGAAACCCGACCTGGTCGTTGTGGTCGGTGATGTTAATTCCACGATTGCCTGCGCGTTGACCGCGGTGAAGCTGGGAATAAAGGTCGCTCATGTTGAGGCGGGCCTGCGCAGTTTCGACCGGACAATGCCGGAAGAAATAAACCGGATATTGACCGACAGTATTTCTGATTTCCTGTTTGCCACCGAACCCGACGCCAAAGAGAATCTTCTGCGGGAGGGAGTAGCTGAGGATAAGATCCACTTTGTGGGAAATGTGATGATTGATACGTTGTTAGGTCACAAGCAGCAAGCCGTAAGCTCCAGGATTTTAGAGAATCTTGGGATAAAACCGAAAGAATACGCGGTGTTGACTTTGCACCGGCCGTCCAACGTCGACAATCCTGAAGTATTAAAAGGTATAATGGAGGCAATCGAAGAAATCTCAAAACAGATTAAGGTAATTTTCCCCATCCATCCCCGTACGCGCAAGGCGCTTGCGCGCGTCACAGGTCACACGTCACAGGTCACACGTGAACGGGCAAATAGGTCAACGGGCAAACGGGCTAACCTCCATATCATTGATCCCTTAGGTTATCTCGACTTCTTGAGGTTAATGAGCGAAGCCCGTTTAGTCCTGACCGATTCCGGCGGGATGCAGGAGGAAACGACGGTTTTAGGTGTTCCCTGTCTTACGTTGCGAGAGAATACCGAACGGCCGATCACTGTTGATGCCGGCACCAATGTTATTGTTGGTTGTGATAGAACAAAAATTGTGAGCGAAGCAAAGAAGATAATTGACAATCCGCCACTCAATCTTTCTTCCATTTCCCTCTGGGATGGCAAAGCCGCCCAGCGTATCGTAGAAATTCTGAAAGGAACCATGTGACCTTGTGTCTTTGTGACTATGTGACGTGTATTATGGGACGGAAAAGCGGCTTCTCGTATTGTAACCATTTTGAAAGGAGACATGTGACTATGCCTGCCTGCCGGCAGGCAGGTGTCTATGTGACCTATATATTATGAAATACCAAAGCTTAATCAAAGACAGTTCGGTCTATACCGGAAGTGTAGTGATCGCGACATTCTGTGCCATGATTCAAAATATCATGGTCGCGCGGTTTTTGGGGCCCGAGATGTACGGAATATTGCATATCTACCGGCTGGTCATTACCTATGCGATGCATGCCGGATTGGGGATACTGTGGGCATTGTTGAGAGAAATACCTTTCTATCGGGGGGAGGGTAGTCATGAGAAAATCGAAGAAATAAAAAGTGTAACGTTCAGTTCGAATTTTCTGCTTTCGGCAGCAGCGGCGGTTATCGTCTTTGTGGCGGCATTGATAATGAATAGGGGCTCAAATATAGCCATAAGAGAGGTCTCGATCGTGGCGGTAATCATTATGGCCGAACATATGCTGTATTTTTTAGAGCATTATCTGTTAGCTCAGAAAAAATTTACCATTCGCAGTAAAGTGAAACTCGTTTATTCAATAACCAATCTAACAGGAGTATGTATTCTCGGGTATTATTTGAAGCTTCCCGGAGTCTTGATCGCGATGTTAATTGCGTACCTTCTGGGAATTGCCTACGCGTGGAAGGCTATCCGGTTTAAGCCTCACATTGCTTTTAACGGCAAAGAGACGGCACGGCTGATAAAGATCGGCTTACCGATTTTAGGTAATGGAGTTACGACCCACCTTATGGGGACTGTGAATAAATTCATGATTATCGGGTTTATGGAGCGGGTCCAGCTGGGGTATTTCGGGCTTGCCAGTATGATCAAACAGTTTATGGGGATACTGTATATGTCCGTGTTTATGACGATATTTCCGTCGTTGGCAGAAAGATACGGGAAGGCGAAAACCCTTAAAAGTATAAAGAATTACGTGTTAAAACCAATATTTGTTTCATCGTACCTGTCACCGCTCTTTTTGGGTTCTATTGCTATTGCTGTGCCGATGGTGATTAAATATATCCTTCCGCAGTACGCTTCGGTGGTATTGCTTACCCAGATTTCGGTTATATCCTTTTTCTTTGCCTGTACCTATGCCGGTATTCCCAATTTCCTTATCACGATTAAAAAAATCAACAGTATTTATCCTTTCCGCATTTTCGCGATTATTTTAAGTACGGTACTGGTTTACTTCGCGATAAAGACTGGACAGGGGTTGCTGGGAATCGCTGTGTGTGGGATGATTACGGGATTCCTTTTTTCTGTTTCTCTGGTAAACCATCTTCTTAAATATTATACGATTGGCCGGACCGCTCGGATCAAGCATTTCATATATATCTACATCCCTTTTGTATATATGCTTATCTGCTTGTGGCTGGTCCATCTGGTGGATGTTCCGTTTGGTTCGGTATTGACCCGTGATCTGGTGACGGTGGCGGTAAGGCTTGCTTTGTTTTTTGTCATGAATATCCCGTTAATTTTATATATTGACCGTAAGACCTCGGTGCTTAAAGAAATAAGGATATTTCTTGTTGAGTTTTACCGGACTAAAATATTGAGAGTTGCGGGATGAATGTTTTAGTGCTTTCTCATATGTACCCTGACAACCATAATCCGCAATTCGGAATATTTATCCGGCGAGAGGTGGAGGCGTTGACGAAATATTGCCGGTTGAATGTGGTTTCTCCGCGTCCCTGGATTCCCGGTAACGGCAGATATGTGCCGGCCGGAAATACAAAAGACTATAAGGTGTATTACCCCTTTTATTTTCCTTTGCCCGGAGCATTGTTTAACCCGTTAAAAGGGTGGTGGTTTTTTTTGTTTATGGTGCGTACGGTGTTGTGTATCAGGAAAAAATTCACTTTTGATATTATCCATGCCCACCGCGTCTATCCGGACGGATTCGCCGCGGTTCTTTTGGGAAAACTGATGAAGAAGCCGGTTGTTATATCGGCACGTGGATCGGATATCAATGTTTTAGCCTGCAATTTTATAATACGCAGGCTTATTAAATATGCTTTTATTCATGCGCAGAAGATAATTACCGTAAGTAAGACGTTAGCGGAAAAAATTGTTGCCACCGGTATACCGGAAGAAAAAGTGTATCTTATGCCTAAGGGGGTCGATACGGAGATGTTTTATCCTCAGGATAGGCAAAAAATGAGGAATATGTTGAGTATCCCTCAAGATAAAGTGGTTGTTCTCTATATGGGTAATCTGGTTGCGGTAAAAAATCCTCTGGCGGTGGTTGAGGCGGCAGTGGCGTTAACCCTTCAGGAACGGGAAAGCCTTCATTTTATCATGGTAGGAGATGGGGGATTAAGAAAGCGTATTGAACAGATCATCAAAGAAAAAGGATTGGTGGATTCCTTTTCTCTTATCGGGCGAGTCGATCCTTCTCAGGTAGGATACTGGATGAATGCCGCTGATGTATTAGTTTTGCCCAGTTTAAATGAGGGTATGCCTAATGTCTTATATGAAGCTATGGCCTGCGGGTTGCCGGTTATTGCCAGCAATGTGGGGGGGGTTCCGGAGATCATTGAAGAGGGTATTACCGGATTTCTTGTAGATGTATCGGATCTTCAGGAGTTAAAAAACCGGATTCTTACCTGCGCGAAAGACAGACCGTTAAGGGAACGAATCGGGCGAAACAGCCGGATGTATATAGAAAAGAGAAAATTAAATTGGGATGAAAACGCGAAAAAGATAGTAATGGTCTATCAGAAAGCAGGTAATTAAATCTTATGGATGCGATGTTTCTGATCATAGTTGGTGGTATCGTACTTTTCATTATCACACTCATCAATCCGTTTGTGATCCTGCCGATATTTATTGCCGGTTCATATATTGAACCGATGCAGTTTTTCCCGGGACTGGCTCAATATAACCCGACGACGTTCTTAGGTATCGTCGTGTTTGTGGGATGGTTTTTGCATCAGGCATCGTCGCCTCAAACCAGCAAAGTAAAAGTATCTCAAGTGAAGATCGTATGGTTTTTTGTTATCTGGATGCTTATTTCCTGTTTGAGATATTCCGAGACCAGCATTCCTGTTTTTATCACGGTAGCAAGGGTCCTGATACCATATTTCCTTTTTGCCTATATCGTAAAAACCCGCCGTCAGATTTCTGTGGCAATGTGGTTTTTTATTATTATGGGGGCGATATCAGCTTTTTACGGAATCTATTTATTTAAAGCTAACGTCGGTATTTATGACCGGGGGATAAAACGCATTGTGAGTTTTTTCGATAATCCCAATGCTTTCGGTATTTCTCTGGCAATACTGGTTCCTTTTGTCCTAGGGTTTGTGCTGCATAAAAAATATACTTTGCGGATTAAAGGGATATTGGTGGGTATGCTCGCGTTGATAACCGCCGGGGTCGTTATATCTTATTCCCGGTCGGGATTTATCGGATTTATGGCAGCGATTTTCTTATTTGTCGCTCTTTTCTTTAAAGGAGAGAAAAAAATTGTAGCCGGCATCATCGCGATTTTCTGTATTTTAGTCGCCATTGACCTCTTTCCCTCTCATGCCAAGTATACGATGTGGGGAAGGATGCGGACGATTACCCGGGCCGGCTCGGTAGAGCAGATCGATACCGGGCGGAGTGAGACGAATAAGGCGGGAATGAAGATGATGATGAAAAATCCTCTTTTTGGGGTCGGGCTGGGAAGGTTTTCCCGTGAATACCGGCGTCTGGCTTCTGTTTCGGAGAATATCAGTATTGTGAGTGAGCATGCTCTGGTCGCCCACAATCTTTATCTGCAGATCGGCGCTCAACTCGGGCTTGTCGGGCTACTGATCTTCTTCTGGATTGTCGTAAGGGTATTACTTGATCTCCAGTATGTCAAACGGATATTGTATGATGAACAGGATACTTTTTATTGGGGCGTCGCGGTGGGAATTCAAGTTTGTGTCGTTGTCTTTTTACTTTGCGGATTCATGAGTGGGATCCTGTTTACCAAGAGTTTCTGGATGATATTGCCTGTTTCGGTGAGTTTAAAACGAATTGCTCTGGAAACAGAATCGGAACGTAAAAACAAAAAGAAAAATAACCGATTTGGAAAAAGGAATACGGTAGCATGAAAAAAGGAACCGTCTCATTGCGGAAATTCCCTTATCCTTACCGGGCAGCTTTGGCGGTCTGTAATGATATCGATTACATGAATGGTGAGAGATTTATGGAGATTCACTCATTTCTCTCCTCGCACGACAAAGGGCTGGGGCTGGAAATTGGCGATTCATTCTGGATGTATGCTCCCGAAGATGATCTCACAGGGAGTTTTTCCTACTTCAGAGGAGTGAGTGATGAGCCATCTTATTTGTCAGGATTGATCGAAAAAATGATCGTCGCCGGGTATATCGATTGTCTGCATACCTACGGTAATTTTAGTCAGTATCCGGGTTTTAGCCGTCAGTTAGCGCAGAAAGCCGTCAATCTGATGAAAGAAAAACGCATGGGTATACGTGTGTGGACTAATCACGGCAATATGCTTAATCTTCAGAATATCGGATTGGATAATGCCTGTGGTGATATCGCCTGCATCGTGGGTGCCGACGGCGACCAGCGCGATTGCTGGCAGTATGAGAAGAGTATATATCATACCGATATTACCGGTTCCGCCGGTATGCGTTATGTCTGGATAAACTCGTTGACCGAGATAGTCGGACAGGGGCGTCGGTGCGGCATCATGGAGGCGGTTTTCTCTTGCCTGGACGGATGTAAACCGGGAAAATCGTTTTTATTCCGCTGTATTCAGTTGATATTGACGGCGGGATGTATCTTTCAAAAAAAGATAAAAATAAAAATCATCTCCGAATCGTTTCGGAAAAAGTTCTTCCGGCAGATGTATGACGGCAATAACGAACCAGTTAAAGTTGTTACCTTGCGCGATGGACAGAAAGTCTACTCGTTTACCCGTTACGGAAGGTTTGGAGTTGATGGGGCCGATGCGATGGAATGCCTTTTGTCTGAAAAGACTCTCAAGAGGCTGAAGGCGAAACGCGGCTATATGATAATTTTTACTCATTTAGCAAAGCAAAACAACACGTATGAGACGCCGTTTTCTCCTTCGGTATGTGAGGCATTCAGGCGGCTTTCGCAGGAAAACAGAGATGGCAATATCTATGTCACCACAACGAGTAAATTATTGCGATATTATACCGTCACGAAACACCTTGTATGGCAGGTTAAAAAGGAGCATGGTAGGACTATTATTCAAATTGATAACGTGAACGACCCTGTTTTTGGAGAATATGTGCCTAATGAAGGTGATCTTCAGGGGGTGACTTTTTATGTTCCCGATGCAGGGAAAACAGAAGTATGTATCGGATCCCGTCAGGTCGAGATCGACCGCAACCTCCCCGACAGTACGGGGTGGGGATCGGTTTCGTTCCCTCTTGTGAAAATGGTTCCTTTTGAGCAGGTTTGCCGGGATATTCAGGATGAAATAATATGAACACTGTTGCTTTATTATTCTGGGTTTTGGTGGCGATGCTGGGGTATGCATATGTCGGCTATCCCGTCCTGCTATGTATTATAAAGACGCTTCGGAAGGTACGTGTCAAGCAGGGAGCAGTAACGCCTCAGGTAAGTCTTATTATTGCTGCGTATAATGAAGAGATCGTCATCAGAGAGAAAATAAAAAACACTCTCCTTCTCGATTATCCGAAAGAGCATCTCGAAATTATCGTTGTTTCGGATTGCTCAACAGATAATACGGATGCGATCGTAAAAGAATACGAAAATCAAGGGGTAAAACTGTTGCGAATACCGGAGAGGGGTGGAAAAGTGGCCGGCCATAGAGAGGCAGTAAAGATTGCGGGAGGAGATATCTTGGTATTTTCCGACGCGACGGGAATGTATGAATCGGATGCTGTAAAGAAATTAGTTAGAAATTTTGCCGATGAGAAGGTGGGATGTGTGGGAGGGATGTTGAAGTATATAAATTCTGCTGATTCGACGTTGGGAAGCGGGGAAGGGTTATATTGGAGATATGAGGTTTTTTTGAGAAAGATGGAAAGTAATTTAGGGAGTCTGGCGGCGGTGTCCGGTTCGATATACGCGGTGAGGAAAGGATTGTATTTTGATTTTCCCGAAAAACTTGCCGATGATCTTGTCATCCCGCTTTTTTCCCGGCAGAAAGGTTATTATGTCGTGTATGAGCCGGAGGCGGTATGTGTTGAGGAGACGGTGACGGATAACGCTCAGGAACTGGCTAAACGCGCCCGTATCGCTAACCAGAATATCCGCGGTATACTGTACATGAAACATATGCTGAATTTTTTCCGGTATCCGGTGACCTCTCTGGTTCTTTTTTCCCATAAATTGCTACGGCAGTTGGTCCCTCTTATTCTCTTGATACTGCTTGGGGTAAATGGTTTGTTAAGTGCCTTTCGTTATGAGTATATGTTTTTATTTCTTTGTCAGATCTGTTTTTATGCGGCGGCACTGGCTGGCTATCGTCTTGACCGCAAAAAACAGAAGAATAAGCTACTCTTTATACCGTATTATTTTTGCACAACGAATGTAGGCATTTTATTTGGCTTTTTAAAGCTTATGAGAGGAAGAGATGAACGTGTCTGGGAACCTGTACGTTAAATTAAAAAAGGGAGTCGGACGGTTGAGGATGAAGAGAGCTATCGTTGTGTTTTGTATCTTTTTTATGGTCAACGTTTCCTGTTCTCAGCCGAAAGACAAACAAACGGAGACCCCTCCTCTGGACAGGTCTCAATACGCGCATATCCTTTCCGATCATCCTCGAATCTTCATCACCGCTGATAATAAAGAAGAATTACAGGAAAAAGTACGTTATTGGTTAGCCGACGGAATACGGCTTTTGACCAAACGAACGAATCATTCTCGCATTCCCGGCAGGTTGAAAAATATTAAAAATTATATATATAAGCATGCGTATCTTTATCAGATGACGCAGGAAGATAAATGGGCTGAATATGCCATTAAAGCGATGAAAAAAGTTCCGCAATGGCTTAAAGCGTACGGTGGCGGAAATACCGGATTCGGGTTTGCCCTGGAGGCGTTGTCTGTCGGCTATGACTGGTGCTATGACGCGCTTACTTTCGAAGAAAGAGAATATTTTATCGGCCTGATTAATAAATATTATCAGGGTAATATAAAAAATCTTCACAAATTGCCTGATTTCCATAATTACGCGGCGATAGCCGAATTCGCTATAGTTGCGGCCGGGCTTGCTACCTACGGAGAAAATCCTCATGCGCCAGAATATCTCGATAAGGCCCGGCGTGTGATGGAAGAGGGAGAGGTTCGAAACGGTATTCGTTATTGTGTACTGGATGCGATTAAGGCGACCGACGGGGCCTGCAACTGGGAAGGTGCTAGTTATGCCCGGCATCAGATATTTAATTGTCTTAAATATGTCGAAGCCTGGCGGACGGCAACCGGGGGTGAGGTGAACCTCTGGGAAGAGAAGTTTTCTATCTTAGAAAACGCGGGATATTATATCATCTATAATATCCGTCCCGACGGTAAATACGAAAATATTTATGATATTTCTTATCCCAAAGTTTCTTATCACGATATAAATAACATGGCTATTCTTCATTCGGTGTTTAAGAATCCGTACTTTACGACATTTTTAAACAAGCATTATCGTTGGGTAAGCGGAAAATTGGAGACGAATATATGGTTGGGGACGGTCAGGGCTCCATTGATTTACTATCTCTTATGGTATGATCCGGAGCAGAAGGAGGGAGATCTGGACGATTTGCCCGCCGCGAAAAAATTCGGAGACGTATTTATTATGAGAACCGGATTCGACGAGAACGATACGTTTGTTTCATTTAAAAGCGGTATTCATTGGGGGTATCATTCTCAATTAGATCACGGCTCGTTTACCGTGTATAAGTACGCACCATTAGTAATCGATTCCGGCTATTACGATTCCTGGCGCCGTGGACGTGAGCATGTCTGGGATTACTGGAAACGGTCTATTGCCCACAATGTCCCGTTGATTTATGACGAAAGAGAGCCATGGCCCGAGCATCCCCGTGGAAACCCCAACCGTAACGATGGCGGACAGAGAATGGTATTCAGGTCGTTTTCGCCGCCGGCAAGAGGCAAGGGGGCTACACAGAATCCTCCCAGTTTAGCGTATATAGAAGAGAAATGGGATAGTTTCAGAATGGGGGAGATAAGGATGCATGAATTCACGGAACATTATGATTATATAAAGACCGATATTACCAACGCCTATAATAACAAATTCGCCGGTCGGGGAAATAATCAGCCCCGTAAAGCTGATTTGATACAAAGAGAATTTATCTTTTTAAAACCCGACCTTATTATTGTGTTCGACCGGATTAACGCCAAAAGTCGCCATCTCAAAAAGAAATGGTTGCTTCACAGCGGTGATTATTATGATAAAAGTGGTAAGCCGCAATTAAATGGAAAGATAGAGTACGTGAAAGGAGATGCTGAGGCGGGCATCGTTGAGTCGAGAGATTCAGATATCTATACCGTGACCGAAGGAAGAGGGAAGCTCTTTGCGAAAACGCTCATTCCCACAGAGCGTGTTGCCCGGCGTATCGGAGGAGAAGGGTATGAATTCTGGGTTGAAGGAGAAAATGTAAAGCTAACCGGTATCGCTCGTGACCGTAAACCTGAGAACCCGGGAGCGTGGCGGATAGAAGTTGAGCCTCAAATAGAAGATGCGTATAACGAATTTCTTCACATTTTATATGTTGGCAACACAGAGATCTCACGTATGCCTCAAACTGAGTTGATTGCGCAGAATCGTCTTTTGAACGCGCTGTCTATCGAGCGTGATGCCGAAGTGTGGATTGTGGTATTGAATAAAGAAGAAGATGGTTCCGGGCCGATTGAATATACCTTTGACAATCCCGGTGTCTGCCGCCAGGTTATATTTGGTCTTAAACCGGGAACATCATATCGTGTCCGAAAAATAGCCAAAGGGAGCAGGCAGGAATATATTATTAAAGAATCGCAGGAGGGCGAGTACCATTCTTCGGGATCAGGAGTGCTTACCTTCGATTGCGATCCAAAAAGAAAGTAGCGATTGATGAAAGCGATACGATTTGGCGAAGAAAAAAAGAGAGATGCCTCGCCGGGAATTCACATAGTAGTGACGGGAGATTTCTATCCCGATAGTGTTACAGAAGCATTGTGCCGCGATAACCGGATGGATCAGATTTTTAACGATACGCTGGCTGTTTTACGGCAAAAAGACCTTTCGATAGTTAATCTCGAATGCCCTCTGGTTGAAAACAAAGCGCCTATTTCTAAAACAGGGCAGAATCTTGGTGCCGATCCGGTTTGTATCAGGGCGTTACAGTATGCCGGGTTTGACGTCGCCGCTTTGGCGAATAATCATATTCTTGATCAGGGGGCCGCTGGTATCCATTCCACGCTCGATATATGCGCGCAATACGGTGTGCAAACAGTAGGCGTCGGAAGTAATATTACAGAAGCATTGCGTCCTTTGTATATTGAGAGAAAAGGGAAAAGGATTGCTATTATCAATGTGGCGGAACATGAATTCAGTATCGCTACAAAAAATAGAGCCGGAGCCGCTCCCCTTGATGCGGTAAGTAATTACTATCAAATTATGGAGGCAAAGAGTAATTCGGATATCCAACTGGTTATCGTCCACGGTGGAGTGCAGCATTATCCTTTGCCTACCCCGACGATGGTTAAGACGTATCGATTCTTTGCCGATTTAGGGGTGACTGCGGTTATCGGACATCACGCCCATTGTGCCAGCGGCTATGAGTGTTATCATGGAGTGCCGATATTCTACAGCCTTGGCAATTTTCTCTTTAATCTCGGCAAACGGAAGTCTCCTTTGTGGTATGAAGGGTATTTTATAAAACTCATTATCGAGGATGACAAGGTGGTAGGTGCACAATTATATTCCTATTATCAGAGCAAGGGAGCCGAAGGGGTGCGTCTTATTCCGGCTGAAGAGGAAAGCGAGTATTGGAAAAAAATAAAGGGGTATTGTGATATTATCGCCCAGCCGGACCGTATAGAAGAAGAATGGACGAAATTGTGTAAAAGGTTTCGCCGGGGACAGCTGCTTGCGTTTATGCACGCGAATAAATTCTTAAGGAAATTGGCAAAAAGGAGGCTGTTGCCCGGGTGGTTCTTCAAAAAAAACAAGGACTTCTGGCTGATTGATTTGAATCGCCTGCGTTGCCCGGCTCATCGTGAGGTTGCGATTGAAATATTAAAACAGGAGACAGGAGTGCAATAGATGACTATAGCAATAACGGGAATATCGGGCTTTATCGGAAGGTTCCTCACGCGGACTCTCATTTCAAAAGGGTACGTATTAAATGGAATAGACTGTGTCCCTTATCCGGAGGCAGGAGTAGGGCGGTTTATCCAGGGGGACTTTGTTGAAAAAGAAGCATCGAGAAAGCTCTTGCCCGGCTGTGAAGCCGTCATCCATCTTGCCGCGGCGCATCATGATTTCGGCGTAAGCCGCCAGGAGTTCTTTCGGGTTAACAGGGAGGGGACAAGGAATATCCTTGAATGCGCGAGCGAGACCGGGATCAAGAAATTCATTTTTTACAGTTCTGTGGCCGTATACGGAGACAGCAGTGAACCGACGACGGAGGATACAGTGCCGAATCCTTCAAATGATTACGGGGAGTCCAAACTTGCCGCGGAGCAGGAAGTGATTCAGTGGGCTGAAAGCGATCCGCGACGGGAAGTAGTGATCATCCGTCCCGGAGTGGTATTCGGACCTGAAAATTATGCCAATATGTATAACTTAATCGATAAGATATACCGCCGGCAGTTTCTCTTTATCGGCAAAGGAGGAAATATCAAATCCGTCGCGTATGTGGAGAATCTGGTCGCGGCGACAGTATTCCTGATGAATAGGATGAAGCCGGGGGTAGAGATATATAATTACACCGATTATCCGCAGATGACGACGAAAGAGATCGTTGGTTTGATCCTTGGTCATTTGGGCCGAAAAGAACCTCGGGTAAAGTTGCCGCTTGGGCCGACGCTATTTTTCGCGAGCGTATTTGATATTTTAGCCAAAATAACCGGCTACAATTTTCCCATTACGGCCAGACGGATTAAAAAATTTAATACGCCGACCCATCATCAGGCGGAAAAAATCCGCCGGGAAGGATTCAAAGCCCCGGTATCTCTAGATGAAGGGTTCCAGCGGATGATTCAATGGTATGTAAAAAAGGGAACAAGTTAGCGCGTTCCCCCGCTAGGGAAAAAACGGGGTAACGGGTAAACGGGACAACGGGAATAACCAAATAAAGAAGACATGAGTCACACAACTTTAATATTAACGGTGACGATTATCAATATCGCCTTCTTTGCGGTGTCGGTATTGAATCTGCTTCGTCGCCGGCATATCGTGAACATCCTGGCGGTACTGGCGATGGTGAGCCTTCTTTTAATCGAGTTAGCTAAGTATTCGCTTTTGTTGGAAATGAATTTCGCCGGTAAATTTTTAGCTTCAGGTGTGGCCCTTGTACCGCTTTTCTGGTTCATTTTCAGTATCGCGATCCTGCCGTCAAAATCATCTTCGGTGTTACGGATGGTCTTTTCTACCCTGTTAGGCTTTGCGGCATTCATCTTTCTCCTGGTCTGGTGGATAAAACCGTTTGTGTTTTTTGAAACAATTGATTCGGTAACGGTGCTTTCGAACGCCGCCCAGTATTTCGGGATCATTTTTATTCTTAATTTAAGTTTTTCTCTGTCCCATATCGAGAGGGCCAGTACGGCGTTCCGTCGGCGGCAATTCCAGTATCTGTTCGTCAGCGGCCTTTTCTTTCTTGTGCCCTATATCGCGGTGGCGACCTACGCGGTATTGTTTAAGGTCATTAACGTAAAGATCCTTCTTTATTCGTCGTTCGGGGTTTTAGTGGGAAATCTTCTCTTTTTAGCGAACTCCCGGCGGGGATTTGTTGCCGAATCACTGAAAGAGGATACCGCGGTCAATACATCACTTACCCTGTTTCTGGTAGGGGGATACCTTTTCTTTATCGGCGCGTTTATCAAAATTTTCCAGGTGTTCGGCTGGAATCTGAACGTTCTTTTCTCGGTACTTACCGGGATATTCCTGATAGTCGCTCTTTTTCTGCTTCTTTTCTCGTCGTCGGTCAAAGACCGGGTGCGGTATTTTCTCATGCGTAATCTCACCCGTCAGAAATACGACTGGCAAAGGATCTGGGAGGATTTTACCTACCAGATATCGTTGATCACCGAACTCGGGCAGATCGAAGAAAAGCTGGAGGAGTCGGTAAAAAAGATAACCGAAGCCAAAGAGGTGAAAGTTGTCATTTTCGGCGCCGAAATTCCGTTTGAGGCGGGGTTCTGCGACTGGATACTGCGTAAAGCCGAGCCGTTCCGGGTCGAGGACGTATTTTCAAACGGCCTCAGCGGTAAATATCCGGCGTCGTTACGGTATTTCGCCGAACGTGATATCGAGATCGTCGTGCCGTTATTCGGCAATAAGCAGATCGTGGGGATTATCGGGTTGGAGCTTGAGAAGACAACGTTTTTTGACTCGGAGCTCCTGCGGGTCCTGTCGTTACAGGCGTCCAGTGTCATCGTCAACTGTCTTGCCTATCAGAAGATCAGGGAGGCCGAGAAAAAAGAGTCGTTATATAAACTTTCTTCATTTATCATCCATGACGTAAAAAACTACATAAATAACCTTTCGATGGTCTCAGCCAATAAAGATAAATTCGACAATCCCGAATTCCAGAAAGACGCGTTGTTTACGCTCGAGCATACGATAGGAAAGATGAAGAAATTGATCGAAGAATTCCGCGCTTTGCGGGGTGACCTGCAGCTAAAAAAGCAGCCCTGTAAAATATCGGATCTTGTTGATGAGGCATTGAAAGAGCTGGGCGAAGCCCGGTTTAAAAATATTGAGGTTATCAAGGCCTGTGACGCAAATTGTGAGGCGAGTGTCGATCCCCACTACATTAATAAGGTATTGACCAACGTGATCTTAAACGCCGTCGAGGCGATGGGGGATAAGGGTAAGCTGACGATTTCAACTGATGAGTCGGAAAACTCTGTAGTTTTAAAAATCCAGGATACAGGGGCGGGGATGAGTAAGGAATTTATCGATACCCAGTTGTTCCAGCCGTTTCAGTCGACGAAAGAAAAGGGGTTGGGTATCGGCCTTTATCAATGTAAAACGATTGTGGAGGCGTTAGGCGGGCGGATCAGAGCAGACAGCGTCTCGGGAGAAGGTACAACGTTTTATATACAGATGCCGGCAGCAAAGTCACACGACACACGACACACGCCTACCTGATGGCAGGCTGGTCACATGCAGAGATGAGATGTATTAATAGAATATCGCCCAGGAAAAAGGAAGGAGAGGGCGATGGAAAAAGGGTATAAGAAATTATTAGTCTGGCAAAAAGCGAATGAGTTTGCAAAACGAGTTTATATGATAACTAAGCAATTTCCTAAAGAAGAAATCTATGGTATTACATTCCAGTTGCGTCGGTCGGCTTTATCTATCCCGACCAATATTGTTGAGGGGACAGGTAGGCAAGGCAAGAAAGAACTTAAGCAATTTGCTAATATTGCCTTAGGATCGTTATTTGAGACAGAATACCTGTTAGAGTTTTCCAGGGGAATGCAGTATTTAGAAAGTGAAGAATATGTAGAGATAGAAAAATCAAGGAAACAAGTCGGGTCTTTACTATGGAAATTTTATCGTTCTTTATAACGTGTGACTATGTGACCTTGTGACTATGTGACTTGGAAGGGGTGAATAATGGAAAGACAGAAAATATTAATAGTCGATGACGATCAGGGGATACTGAAACAGCTTAAATGGGCGCTTAAAGAGGAATATGACGTTGAGACGGCAACGTCGAAAGACGAAGCGCTCAAAATAGCGCATCAGATCAAGCCCAATCTTCTGGCTCTGGATATCAACCTTGACGGGGCTAATTTCCGCAACAAGGAGGGGATGGATATCCTCGATGAATTAAAAAACGATAATCCCTTTATCAAGGTGGTCATGATCACCGGGAATGATTCGAAGGAACTGGCATTGGAAGCCGTCACCCGGGGAGCCGACGATTATTATCTTAAACCGGTCAATATCGATGAGTTAAAGATCATCTTTAAACGGGCCCTGCATATGCAGGAACTCGAGATCGAAAACCGTCGTTTAACCGAAGAAATTCATACCTCAGCCGGATTTGAAAGCATGATCGGGGATTCTCCTAATATGCAGGAGATATTCAAGCTTATCCGCCGGGTGGCTCCTTCAGACGCCACCGTCCTTATTACCGGAGAAAGCGGCACGGGTAAGGAACTGGTCGCGCAAGCCGTACACCGCTTGAGCACCCGCAATGATAAGCCGTTTATCGTGATCAACTGCGGCGCGATACCGGAGAATCTCCTTGAAAGTGAGTTGTTCGGGCATGAGAAGGGTTCGTTTACCGACGCCCACGCCAAACGGTTGGGGAAACTGGAGGTGGCAAACGAGGGTACGGTATTCCTCGATGAGATCGGGGAATTGAGTTTGAACCTGCAGGTAAAGATCTTACGTTTCTTACAGGAGCGGACGATCGAACGGGTCGGCGGCAATACGCCGATCGAGCTTGACGTGCGGGTGATCGTGGCGACCAATTGCGATTTAAAGAAAGAGATCAAGGGAGGAAAGTTCCGCGAAGACCTGTATTACCGCTTAAGCGTGATCAATATCGAATTGCCGCCTTTAAGAGAACGAGGTGATGATGTATATATTCTCGCCAAGCATTTCCTGCAGAGATACAAGCAGGAGGCGATCAATAAAGAGATCAAGGGGTTCGCCAAGGAGGCTAAAGACGCGATCAAAAGCTATACCTGGCCGGGAAATATCCGGGAGATGGAAAACCGGGTGAGACGCGCGGTGATTCTGGCGGAAAACTCCCTGATCACCCCGCAGGAGCTGGGGTTCGGGAAGGAAAAGGAACTGGATGATGTGAAAGAGAAGCTTAGTTTAAAAGACGCGCGTCAGCAGGTAGAGATCGATCTGATCAATAAGGCTCTTGCCGACAGTGATAATAAGGTGACCCTCGCGGCGAAGATGCTGGGCGTGACCCGTCCGACATTGTATGATTTGATGAAAAAATATGATATCAGCGTGGAGGAATAGCTGATAAGGTTCTCCCGTTAGCCCGTTAGGGCGTTTGCCCGTTTGAGAATTATGAAAATAAAAAGATTTGAAGAGATCGAAGCCTGGCAGGAAGCACGTAAGCTGACGAATTTGGTATATAAACTGAGCTCGAAAGACCGGTTCAGTAAAGATTGGGGATTAAAAGACCAGATCCAAAGAGCCTCCGTTTCTATTATGAATAATATTTCTGAAGGATTTGACAGCGGAACTAAACCCGAATTTATTAAATTTCTTAATTATGCTAAAAGGTCGGCGTCAGAAGTGCAATGTAATTTGTATATAGCGTTGGACCAGGGATATATTGAAAAAGAGAATTTTGATGGTTTGTATGATCATTCAGAGAAAATAAGAAGGATGATCAGTTCATTTATCAAGTATTTAAGGGAGGAAACACGATGAACGGGTTAAACGGGAGCACGGGCGAACGGGCTAACATAGATAGCAAAAAGTTTATTTTAAACTTCACCCCGACCGGCATGATCCCGACGAAGGACATGACCAGGGAAGTTCCGGTAACGCCGGGCGAGATCGTTGAACAGACCTTAGAGGCGGCGGAACTTGGCGCGAATATGATCCATTTGCACGCGCGCGATCCCGAAACCGGGGAACCGACCTATAAAAAGGAGATATACGCTGAGATCATCTCCGGCATTCGTCAGAAAAATAAGGATATCGTGCTTTGTGTCTCGACCAGCGGCAGGAATTATCCGGAATTCGAGAAACGGTCCGAATGTCTGGAATTAAAAGGGGAACTCAAGCCTGATTTCGGCAGTTTGACCTTAAGTTCTCTTAATTTTAACAAGCAGGCAAGCGTGAGTGCTCCTCAGATGATCCAGGCTTTGGCAAAGAAGATGCTGGATAACGGCATCCGGCCGGAACTGGAGGCATTTGATCTGGGGATGATCAATTACGCTCATTACCTTATCCGCAAAAGTCTGGTCAAGCCGCCGTACTATTTTAACCTTATATTAGGCAATATCGCCTGCGCCCAGGCGAACCTTTTAAGTTTAGGCCTTATGGTCAAGGAATTGCCGGAAAATTCGCTCTGGTCGGTAGGTGGGATCGGAGATTTTCAGCTTACGATGAACGCGATGAGCATTATCGCCGGGGGAGGCGTGCGGGTAGGATTAGAGGATAATATCTATTTTGACCATGAACGGACAAAACTCGCGACAAATAGAGAATTGATCGAACGTATTGTGGGAATTGCCAAAGTCATGGGCCGTGAGCCGTATTCGCATCGGGAAACAAGAGGAGTGTTGGGGCTAGAATAACATGCATACGGAGAAACTTAAATATAAATTAAACCGGCTAATGAACAAGATGAGATACGGCTTGTTCTTAGAATATGCGCAGTCACGGTTGATGAAGATAGGGTTTGAGTTCAATCCTTTCTATGTTATTCAGGAAGGGATCAACGCCGGGGATCTGAAGATAACGGTGCAGGATGTCGACCGGTATATCTGCGAATTTTTAGATAAAGAAGATCTGCCGGATCTTGCCCGGATGCGTAACAACGAGATCCCGAAAACTGTTTTAGAGAAAAGGTTCGATCGAGGCGATAAATGCCTGGCGATAAAATGTGAGAATGAGATTATCGCGTTTAACTGGATAAGTTTTCGGGAGATTTCTTCCGGGGTCTACCGGGAGCCGTTAGGGGAACGCGAGGCGTATCTATTCGATATGTATACGGATAAGCGTTTTCGCGGGAAGAATATCGCCCCCTATTTGAGATTAAAAACGTATCAGATATTGCAGCAAATGGGAAAGACGCTGTTTTACAGTGTAAGTCTGGCGTTTAATTCAGCGTCGATCAGGTTTAAAAAGAAATTGAATTCAAAGATTTTGAAGACCGGGGTATTTCTCCATCTGTTTAAAAAGTACCGTTGGAGTTGGTTGGTGAAGAGATATGCGTAATCAGACGATTTCCTTTAAGAGAGCTCTTAAGCAGGCGTTACCCTTAAGTGCGCTTTCGTTGTTGCGTCTGATGAATCAGAAAGCCATGGGATTGTCTTACGTGAATAAGACCGATAGCCTTCGATCATCGATACTTTTAGCAGGCGTAGGGCGCAGCGGTACGACATGGGTTGCGGACATGATTAATTACAAGAATCAATACCGATATATGTTTGAGCCGTTCCATCCCCATCTCAGTTTATGGGAAGGGATTCCTTATGTGCCGTATTATCATGAGGGAAGAGAAGACAGGTTGTTTTATGGCCGGGTGAAAAAAATATTATCGGGAAACGTGTATCATAAACGGGTTGACAGGTATAATCGGCGAAAAATATACGACCGGATGTTGATCAAGACGATTTTTGCCAATTTATTTTTGAAATGGATCCATGTGAATTTCCCTGATCTGCCGATTGTACTTTTGTTGCGCCATCCCTGTGCCGTAGCTCATTCAAAGATGAAATTCGGTAAGTACTGGCGCGGAATAGATGAATTTTTCAGGCAGGAGGACTTGGTGCGGGATTATCTGGAAGAATTTCAAGATATTCGGTCTTTAAGTACAGATTTTGAGAAATACATACTGAGCTGGTGTATCCAGTATTACGTACCTTTAAAAGAGTTCACTGCTAAAGATATCCATATCGTATTCTATGAGCATTTCTGTTGTAATCCCGGAAGAGAAATGGGCCGTTTGTCGGATTTTCTCGGCATAGAAATTGACGCCTCGGTAAAAGAAGCGTTTAACGTCCCTTCGGCGGTTTCCCGCAAAGATAGTGCGATTATGAAAGGAAAAAATAAGATTAACGCTTGGCAGGAACATATTACAAAAGAGGAGACAGCAAGGGCATCGAACATCCTTAAACGTTTTGGTTTAGATAAGATATATAGTGAAGATCCCATGCCGAATCCTTCAGGAGCATATGAGGTTATGCCGGGATCTCAAAAAGAGGGGGAGAAAAGGGGAGGAGAGCTGTGATTGGGTTGATTAAAAAAATATTACCTCGTTCGGCAAAAATTAAATTACGTATTATGAAGGGGGTGATTCTATACTATTTTTTCCCCAGGAAAACTGTTATTTCCGTTATGTGCACCGGCAGGTCAGGTTCAACGTTACTTAAAGCGTTACTTGCCGAAGCCCCGGATGTATCAAATCTTCCCGAGACTGATCTTTTGGATTGCCCCAGCAGAAATAAGTTCTTTCTATACCAGCATATTTTTTCATTAAGCCAGAAGCGAATTGTCATATTGAAACGGCCACAGTGGCTTAAGGTTGATCCGGACCGATGGATGCTGCCTAAACTTAAAAATGCCAAGAGAGTGATATTGATTAGAGAGCCGTATGATGTTGTGAAATCAATCGAAAAGAGGATAGATGGCGATAGCTGTTCCCAGGAAGAGTTGGTAGACTTTTGGTGCGATACATATGAGGAAATATTAAAGAGTCTGAATAAGGAGAAGGAAGAAGCGTATTTTTTAAAATATGAAGATTTATTGCAGTATCCTAAAAGAATTACGAAAGAGTTATTTGATTTTATCGGTTCTACCCGGAAAGAGGGAGTCGATTCTTACCGGAAGCCGGAACGTTTTCAATGGAAATGGAAGAGTGACGACGGAGGAGAGAATATAAAGAGTCTGCGCGTATTGCCGAATATTAAGCCTCGAACCGATCAGAAGTTGTTGGGGATTATTGAGAATTCCCTTCGAGTTAGTTCTCTGAAAGAGAAATATGGATATACCGCATCCTGATTCCCGTATATTTTCGCCTATTTCCCCGTAATATCAACCTGTTGTTTTCCGTAAAAAATATGTCGAAAATCTTTACACTTTCGGGAAATATAATGCCCCCCGTTAACAGTTAAGGCATTTTATCTCAGAGCAAATGAGGAAGGTCCTTGCAATGCTTAGGGCTTTTGGCCTTGATAAGATATATTCAGATTTTTCTCTGCCTGATTTCCAATAGAATATACGCCCATCAAACGTTACAAAACAGGACAGACCTCATATGTAACATTTGGCTTAGTTCTGTAATGCTCCATATGTTTCCGGTGAACCTCCCTCCACTCCGGGAGTGGAGGGAGGTCGTAATACCCCTATTTGTGTCGAAATCCTTTACACATTCGGGAAATTTTACACTGACTTTTCACCATGCGGGTTTAGCAGGAAGTTCCATCCCCTTCATTCCTTTTCCATACCATGGCAACCGCGTAGGTTGCCGGAGGTTATCATTGGCATTGGGGGGCAGGCTGACGGGAAGATCATAAATCACAAACATTCCGAAATTGCTTCATTGAGTTATTCGCCAACTTCTTGTCTGTATTTCTGTAGTAGGGAGGGAAGGATTTCCTTAGCGTGGATGATCAAGTCGGCTTCTTTTTCCTCAAACAGAAACGGCCTTAACCCTTCGGCTTGTTGGGCCAGTTCATTGTGAGATAATTGATTTGCGCGGTTAAGAATAGCCTCTAAGGGATCTTGCGTGATACCAAAAAAGGCTAAGTTTTTCCGGGAGATATGATGTTTATTGGTAAGCAGGAAAATAAGGTCATATAAGTGCCGGCCCCGCTTTTTTTTGATAAAGGCGTCTATTTTATCCGCGAATAGGATGTCAACGTTTGCGCACAGGCAGGGATACATCTCTCCGAAGCCCGAGATAATCTCTGTTTTTCCAGGTACTTCCCATTCGGGGTTATTCGCTTCGATCTTTATCGTGATACCTTCTTTTTTGGAGTGGGGGGATACGACGTTGTATTCCTTTTCGATCTCCGGAAAAATTAATTTCGCGGCGTAGATGTTTCTCCAGTGGTGAAATTCGAAATAGGTATTGAACCCGGACCGCTTCAGCTCCGTTTTTATTTTTCCCAGCGTGTTTTCAAACTCATCCCGCGAAAGCCGGCTGGCGTTGAAATCCATATCCTCGGAAAATCGTTTCAGATTAAGCGCCAACCGCAGATATGTCCCGCCGGTAAAACAAAGTTTTTTGCCGTTCTTACATCGAGAAAGTTCTTTTAATATGAGGATTTGAAGATATTCCCGCAAAATACCCCTTATTTTCGTGGCAGGCATATTTTTAAGTTTAGCCTGTTCAATCAACGCTTCGTAGGTAAGCATAAAACTCCTTTGTGCTTATATTGTATCCTCGCGCGTACGCGTCCAATTTTCTTTTTTTAAGACGGGAGATGGAGTCTTTGTCAAAACGTTCGCCGGCAAAATCAAATGTCTTGCCTCGGTATGTTTTGAAGTAGATATAATCGATAATGGCTTTTTCCGGTTCGGCGATAAGGATTTCAAACCGGCCCTGTTTTTCCACATAATATCCCCGAAAAAGTTTTGGCCTGATAGTACGATACATAAAGAGCCCGTGTTTATTTTTAAATTTCCGCGTGGGTTTAGTGGTAAGAGAAGTAACTGCCATGGAGATTTCAGGGATAATGCTGTAATGAGACAGGGCTGTCTCCAGGGAGACATAAGAGGGGGAGTAAAGTTTGTTTCCAATATAGAGATCAGGAATGATTAGATCCCGAGGGTACGTTAATTCGTATAATCCTCGTTTTAATGGAGTGATCCAGCCATTTTTACGCCAGCGATAAATGATTTTTTTTAAGTTGCTTTTTTTCTCCTGAGGATAGAAAGATTGGAGGTCTTCATAGGTAAAGACGTAATATTTGTGTTTTTCCAGCTTGGCGAATAAGTCACTAAATTGCATCTTAAAGTTTTAACGTTTCAGTAAGTACCCATTTTTGTCCACTATCTGAAATAAGTATATACCACTATATAGGGTTTGTCAACCTTGTAGATATTTTCCTGAAGCGATTAAAAGGTATAATTGCTTCAATTTTTGAGGCAATTTCCCCACCATCCACTCCGGGAGTGTGCATTGGATGGCTGGGTGTTGTTTGCGAAATGCAGAAGTGTCGATTTTTTTTACACATTCGGGAAATTTTACACTTTTTCTGAAAACGTTTTCAAATTGCTGTGCAAATGATTACGGTGATTAAATATAGGATTCGCAAGTGATTGATTATCAGTAGATTACAGAGATTAAAATTATTGATTGAAATGCATAACTGGCATGGCTCTTGCTTATACTTTAGCCGTAAGGAGGAACAAATATGAATAAATTAATGACAAATAAACAAAATCTTAAAACGAAGGGGGGTGTAAGAGAAATGAGAAAAGTACTCGCAATTTTAGCAGCAGTGTTGATTTTAGGTTTAGGTAATGCGTACGCAATGCCGATCTATCTTGACATCGATGGCGCGATCTCAGGCTATACGTACGGGGCTGACGGTAACGCGTTAACCGGCATTTTCGACCAGTTTACCTTCAAAGCCCAGACAACGACGACTCAGTATGGTGATCCCAACGTGGGAATCCCTCAGGTAGGCGATATCTTCGTCGATGAAGGAGATCTGTACGCGACAGATTATCAAGCCGCATCGCTTATTGACACCGAAGGATTGAATCAGTTCGGCGGGCATGAATTCACCGGAAGTTGGGATGCTATTACCGGTTACATTTCAGCGATTGATAACAGCGATTTATCTAACGTGCAGCAGACACTGACCTATACCGGCGGAATGATCGATCTGTATGTTGCCAACGGGGCGGCGATGAACCGTAACTTTGGCGGGACGTATGGAGCGGGCGATAATACCGGATTCACCGACGGAACTCATATTGCAACATTGAATATCATCAGCGGTATCGGATATTCTTACTTTGATTTGACTACACCGGGCAATCCGATGACTCAAGGCAGCAGTGATTTCATCGCTCAGTTCACCTATCTTGCTGATGATGTCTGGTTTGATGGTGTCACCGGTATGGATCTCTATGAGCAGACTTTTCAGTTTGGACTTTTAAGAGGCATTGGTGACCAGAATACCGATCATATCGTAACGGATTATTCATCGTTTGGAACTCAAGATCCTGACAACGGAACGATCCTGTTTCAGGTTTATTCGGATCATGACGGTTCGATCGAACTGGCCGCGGTTCCTGAGCCGGCATCTATGTTACTCTTAGGTAGTGGCCTCTTGGGTTTAGCAGGCATTGGATTCAGACGTAAAAGATCATAACGGGATAAGATGTACGCTTCAACAAGCGTATATCTTCCTGTTGTGACCGTTTAAAAGGCAGAGGTCACGGAGAAACACGTTCTCTGCCTTTTAAAGTCTTAATTTGAAAATTTAAGGGAACAGGTAAGGGATAAAAGCTATTGGAGGAATAGAGATGAAAAAACTCATACTTGCAGCAGCATTGCTCATGGCGGTATCAGGCGCGCCGCTCGCGTTCGCGGGGTTTTCCGTGGACGGGTACGTGGATGACTGGAATGTCGACCTGTTCGGTATCGGCGGGGACCTTCAGGGGTATCTTGACAGCAATCTGCCTTCCGGCGGAAACGATATCGACGTGTGGACCGAAGACAACGCCGATATCACGCTCAATGTCGATCGGGGCGATAATCCCGATACGCCGGATTACGATGAAAGAGAATGGTGGTATACCGGCCCGGGATTCAGTTATTTCAATACGACCGATATCGAAGCGGGATATTTCGATAATGATTCCGAATATATCTATCTTGCCATCGTATCGGGGATGAGCCCGACACGCGGGGACATTGGAGATGTGTTCTTTAATACCGATGATGACGACGACTACGAATACGCGTTAAAAGTTTCCGAAGGGAAGATGTATTCGGTGAATTCTACCTTAGGGATTACCGCGCCGTGGGTTTCCCACCAGGTGGCAAATCCCTGGCGTCTGGATGACGGGGTAGAACAGGATAATAGCCTGGTCGAATTCATCTACCTTAATGAAAACCAGAATACGCATTATGTCCTTGAGGCAAAGATTCCGCTTGTTCTTCTGGGGATCACGTTGACCCCGGGCAATCTGCCGCTTGATCCGATCTACGTACATTGGACCATGGCGTGCGGCAATGACATGATGGATTTACCGGGAGATCTGCAGGTCGTTCCTGAACCGGCGACAATGGTTCTTCTGGGAAGCGGCTTATTGGGCCTTGCCGGTATCGGGTTTCGCAAGAAGAAGTCGTAATCGTACTCTTCGATTTGGTGGGATTTTTTGTGTGGCAGAAAGGCAGGCTAAAAAATAGCGTTGTCTTTCTGTCGTCTTCGTCGAAAAATCGAAGATTGACAAGTAACGATTACAGTGATTCATGGGAAGATTATAGGGATTGGATGTATAAAACATTCAACGCTGATTAAAAGGAGGATGGAGATGAAAAAGATTCTTGTGTTAGCCGCGCTGGCAATGCTGGCCTTAAGCTCACCGGCATACGCCTTGTTTACCAACGGCGGGTTCGAGCTGGGTGATACGACCGGCTGGACTATGAGCGGGGATTACAGCGTGATCGCCTCGTTTACCGAGCAGTTTAATAACACGACTTCCTGGTCGTCGGGTATTCCCTATTATGGGAACTATTCGTTACTGCTTGGTACCGGGGATGTCGGTAATGTATGGGATGCGGGGGGTTCAGGTTCGGCCAGCCAGAGCGATACCATCTCACAAAGTGATGTTGATGACGGGCTGAATTTGCTCTTCACCTGGGGAGCAATTTTAGAAGAGCCGACAAATCAAACTGTCCATGATGATCCTGATCAACCGTATTTCAGTGTTGAAATTTTGACTTCTACTGATGGCGGAAGCACATGGAGCAGTCTTTATTTCGAAGATCAGCGGGCCAATGAATCCGGATTCACTTATGTAGGAACTAATATGAATGGTACGGCGGGAGATATCTGGTACGGTACTGATACCGCGTCGATTGATCTCGCGGCATTGGGATTAGGCGCCGGAGATCAGGTCATGATCGACCTTTACGTCGAAGATTGCGGCCATGGCGGCCACGGCGGCCTGGGTTTTTCTCGATGGATTCGGAACGACCGATCCTAATGTTGTCCCTGAGCCGGCAACGATGCTTCTTATCGGTTCCGGGCTGTTTGGCCTGGCCGGAATGAGACTGCGCCGCAGAAGCCGTTAACCCTGACGTTAAAAGGGAATACTTTCTATGATAAAAAGAAGTATCCTGTTATTGATTTTGAGTGTAATTTTAAGCACACCGGTCTACGCCGGTGTGCTTTTTTTTCAGGACTTTGATTCCAATCCTCTGGGGCAGTTTCCTCCCGGCTGGACGGAAAAACCTGACACCAGCGGCATCAACTGGGATGCCATCTTTACCGTTACCGCCGACCCCGACCCGGCGCGTACCGGGCGCAGTGTAAAATATACCGATACCTCAGGGTTTGCCGCGTATTCGCCGTATCGTGAGTTCTCACCGCAGACAGCCGGGCTTCTCGTCGAGTTCGATATGATGAAAGTCGTGGGAGGCGCGTTCAACATTTACGTGCATGACGGAAACTTAAACGGGGCGAACATCTATTTTCGCGATTCGAACATCGCGGTGTACGCCGGGGCGTATCCCGATACGCTGTTTATCGAGACGATCTCGTATTCATTGGATCAATGGTACCATTTCGCGCTGGATATCGATATCGCCGCCGAGCAGTACGATGTCTACATAGACGATACCCTGCGGCTCAGCGACGTAGCCTTTCGTATTGTGCCGCCCTTTACCCAGGCCGGGCCTCTTTCCCAGTTCTCTATGGGGGGTAATACCAATGCCGCCTATACCGGATATGTCGATAACGTGTATGTCGCGACCGCGGGCAGCGCCGTTCCCGAACCGACAACCCTTCTGCTTCTTGCCACAGGCATCCTTGCCCTTCCTTTCCTGAAGAGGAAATCTTAGTCAAAGTCACATAGTCACATGTATTGGAATTTATATTCTACGTGTGTCGTGTGACGTGTGTCGTGTGACCATTTCTGGTGAAATCCATTGCCAAACAACATCCCTTCGGCTATTATAGGTATTGATGAGCCGCGTTATAGATAGCGTTATCGATTTCGTCCTGCGTCATGCTCGTCTTGTCGTCATCTTAACCTTCGTCATTACCGCCGGCTGCCTCCCTTTTCTCGCCCGGATCCAGATGGATAACAGTGTCGACGCTTTCTTCGACAAGGATAGCTCCGGTTTCATCGATTTCCAGAACTGGAAGGAACAGTTTGGTTCCGACCAGGTGGTTATTGTCGCCTTCGGTGATGCCGATATTTTCACGCGGGAAAATCTTTCTCTGATCGACCGGGTCACCCGCCGTGCCGAGCTGATCAAATATGTCGATGAGGTCACATCACTGACGAACGTGAATAATGTATCAGGCGCGGATAATTATTTCATCGTCAGAGAACTCATCGAGGAGGTGCCTTCTTCTAAGAAAGAGCTGGCCGCGATAAGAGAGGAGGCGCTTTCTAACCCCCTTTATGTAAAGAATTTGGTCTCAGCCGACGGCACCTCGAGTGCGATCATCGTGGAATTAAAGCATAATCCTCAAATTACCACCGGAGAGGATAAGCGTACGGTGATCGATGGGGTCAATAAGATCCTGAAAGAGGAATTCCCCGCCGGTAAAAAATATTATATCAGCGGCCTTTCGACGATCGAGACGGCGCACGCGGTCTATATGCAGAAGGATCTCGGTACCTTCATGCCGTTGATCTTTCTGGCGATCATTCTCATCCTGATTTTGAGTTTTCGCAGTGTCGCCGGGGTTATCCTGCCGCTGGTTGCGATTATCGTCAGTTTTATCTGGACGCTTGTCTTTCTGTATATTTTGGGATTTCGTATCAATAATATCACGACGATCATCCCGCCGATAATCCTCGCGATCGCGGTCGCCGACAGTATCCATTTCATGGCCGAGTGTGTCCAGAAACGGGTGTATCTTAAATCTATATCGGATAAGAAGACCGATAAGGTTATCTCTGATAATATCAAGGACCTGCTTCTGCCCTGTATTCTGACCACGCTGACTACCGCGATCGGGTTCTTCGCGCTCACGATAAGCCGCATTCCGCCGATACGGGAACTGGGGATCGTCGTGGGGGTGGGGGTGTTTTTCGCGTTTCTTATTACCTTTACGTTCCTGCCGGCGCTCACCAAGCTGAGCCGTTTCTTAACCAAGAAGACCGGGAAACGGAAGACGGTTTCCGGCGTGATCAAGGACTATCCGTTCTTCGAGAAAACGCTCTACCGTCTGGGGAAATTCAACCAGCGAAATCTTCGTCCTATTCTGATCGCGACCGTTATCCTGGTCATCGTTGCCGCCTGGGGTATGACGCGGGTGCACGTCGAGACGAGTATCCTGGAGTTGTTTAAAAAGGACAGTCCGATATATCAGGCGACGGCGTTTATCGAAGATAATTTAAGCGGTATTCATTTCGTCAATATATCGATCAAAACCGGCACCGAAGACTATTTTTATGATCCGGACGCGCTTAAGAAAATAGAGGATATCCAGAGGTTTCTGGAGACAATCCCTGAAGTCGATAAAACCATGTCGGTTGTGGATTTCTTAAAAGAGATCAACGAGTCGTTTCATAACGAAGACCCGCAGTATTACCGGGTTCCGGCCTCAAGCCGGCTCGTTGCCCAGTATGTTCTTTTATACGATGCCGATGATTTGGAGGATTATGTCGACAGCTTGTGGCAATGGGCGACGATACGGATACGCCTGAATGAACATAGTACCGTGAAGCTCGAGGGAATAATGGATGAGATTCGGGCGTACGCTCAAGGCGTGTTCTCTTCTTCGGTGGAGGTGGATCTCGTCGGGCAGACGGTCCTTGAGGTCGAGACCAACAATGCCGTTACCGACGGGCAGGTCAAAAGCCTGATGCTCGCGATGCTGTTCATCTTCGGGATGTTTTTCTTTGTATTCAAATCTTTTGGGGTCGGCATTGTGGGGATCATTCCCAACGCGTTGCCGCTTCTTGTGAATTTTGGCATAATGGGATGGGCGGGCGTGAGATTAAACAGCGCGACATCGATGATCTCGGCGATCGCCATTGGTATTATCGTCGATGATTCGATACATTTCCTGCACAGTTATCAGGCTTCGCTGCGCCGGCAGAAGGATTATTATAAGGCGATGTATAACGCTTTAAGTGAAAAGGGCCGTCCTATTGTCCTTACTTCATTGATCCTGGCCTGCGGGTTCGGGGTGGTGAGTTTTTCAGAGTTCGGCCCGTCGTTTTATTTCGGGATTTTAAGCAGTATCCTGATGCTGAACGCGCTCTGGTCCGATCTGATCGTTTTGCCGTGCGTGCTGATGTGGCTTAGGCCCCGCTTCCGCGGATAGTAACCAAAGTCACATAGTCACAAGGTCACATAGTCACAGGTATTGGGATTGAATATTTCACGTGTGACGTGTGTCGTGTGTCGTGTGACCTCGAAAAGGAGGAATATGTCTGAATTTTTACATAATCCGGATGAGTTTTATCGTGAAGCGTTTAATCGGAATATCGGGCTTCTGACGGAGAAAGAACAGGAAGCTTTGAGAGAAGCGCGGGTGGGGATCGTCGGCGCCGGGGGTGTGGGAGGATTTCACCTGATGACGCTTTTGCGCCTGGGAGTGGGGAAGTTTCACCTCGCCGATTACGACCGGTATGAAATTGCCAATATCCAGCGGCAATGCGGGGCGTATACCGATACGCTGGGTGAGAATAAAGCGGTGACGATGAAGAAAACCGCGCTCAGTGTCAATCCGCATGTTCAGATCAGAGAGTTTACTGCCGCGATTTCTGAGGATAATATCGATGAGTTTTTAGACGGGGTGGATGTCGTTCTTGACGGTATCGATTTTTTCTCATTCGACGCCCGGCGGCTGCTGTTCAATAAAGCCCGCGAAAAAGGGATATATACGATTACCGCCGGACCTCTGGGGTTTGGCAGCGCGCTTTTGATCTTCTCGCCGCAGGGAATGAGTTTCGATGAATATTTCGATATCAAAGAAACCATGTCGTACCAGGAGAAGATCGTCGCTTTCGGTACCGGCCTCGCTCCGGCCGCTCTTCATTTAGGTTACCTTTCTTTAGACAGCGTCGATCTCCAGAAAAAGAAGGGGCCGTCTCTGGTCTCGGCCTGCACGCTTTGTGGCGCGATTGCCGCAACCGAGGCGCTGAATATTCTGCTTAAACGGCAACCCGTGCTTTCTGTCCCGCACTATTTCCAGTTCGATCCTTACCGCCATGCGTACAAGCATGGATACCTTCATTGCGGCAACCGCAACCCCGTTCAGCGGCTGAAACGATATTACTTGCTTCGCAAGTTGACCCGTTCGGGTCAGGTCACATAGACACAAATGCCTTTGGCAGGTCACAAGGTCACAAAGCCACGTGCCACAAGTAAAAGGACAAACACGTGTGACGTGTGTCATGTAACGTGTGACTGCCTGCGTAAGCAGGCATGCGTGTGACTATGTGACGTGTGTCGTGTGACGTTACTTCAGCTTGCTGAAGTCGAAGTTGGGATAGCAGGTTTTGATGTAGGCGAGTTCGGTGGGGGAGGCGTTCTTGAAGATATCGGTCTTCTTGACGAAGAAGTATTCGAGGTCTCCGTCGGAAAGCGTGATCTTATTGGAGAACTGGATCGGATCGGTCGAACGGGAGAAGAACATCCGTTCCAGACCTGCGTTTTTCTGCCGCCGGCATTCGTCCCGTACGGATTTGACGTCGACATATTTACCGATCGCCGGAGCGTCGTTGGCGCCGGGATACGTTTTTAATCCCCCGAAATCCTTAAACATCAGAAAATCATAGGTAAGCTTGTGTTTGGGGTTTATGGTGATGCAGAGATAATCTAAATTCAGATAATTCCTGGCGTAATCGTAGACCAGTTTGAACAGAAAGAAGATGAAGAACATCTTCTTGGAGTTAAGCATCAGAGAAATCCCGTTTTTGTAGAATTGGGTATTTGAAGCCAGCATGCTGATTTCGCATATTTTCTTTTTTTCATCCCGAAAGGTCTGGAGCTCCTGGTGATATATTTCATCCATCGGCAGGCCCAGCGGTGAGTCGGGGATGAGGGTGACGGTGGCAATGACGGTTTCTTCGACGATCGCGATGAATGTCGTTGTCTCCGGCAGCGCGTTATGAAAAGAAATCCGCAGATGCGCGGGATTTTCTTTCATGTAGCCGCGTTTGAGATATTCATCGTACACCAGCCGGTATGACTGCTCAAGCTCCGGCCGCGACCGGGCGACGCGGTAATTGATCAGAGAAAGAAGCGTCTGTAATGTGAGTTGTTCCGGTGGCGTCATCATATGGATATCCTTCTGGTGTTTTTAATCTTTTAATCCTTTTAAAATCACTGTAATCGGAGAGCTCTTTTGTTTTCAGGCTCTTTCAGAGCTCTACTTGACGAGACCCTCGGCAGTCAGGTAGTTAGTCAAGATTTTGTCACAGATAAAGTTCACGTATTCCTGCCGGTCTTCTGAGTCCATTTTCCGGAATTCGACGCCGATCGAATAGCCCGGTTTCCGGTCTTTTACTGTTTTGTCCAGCCAGACGACTTCAGCCTGGACAGTGATCGGATCGGCACGGTGGGGGAGCTGGAGTTTCAGGATAAGTTCGGTTCCTTTTTTGAACTTTTTGTCGGTGATAAACCGTAACCCGCCGCCGCCGACATCACCGGTTTGAATCGGACCAATCCATGACGATTCGGTGGGAGGATTTTGAGTCGAATAATGCATCGTAATCGGCAATACGAGCCGTTCGGTACGCCGGTTGTCTTTCGTGAATAATTTCTTGATTTTTTCGATGCCTAAATCCATGTTTTTTATGATTATCTGGGGTCAATTCTATCCTGTATTAATTGTAAAATCCCTCTTAAATTATCCACGATATTTTGATAGCTGTCAACATGTAGATCAGAGTTTTGTTCTAAATCACCGCGGGATACCGGCGGCGAGAAAACAATCTTCACTTTTGACGGACGGGGGAGCTTGTGAAACGGAGGCCAGCCACGGTGAGTCCCTTTAATATATACCGGGAGGACTTTTGTGTCGAGTTCTTTGATCAAGATCCCGGCGCCGCGTTTGAACGGTTTCAGTTCCCCGGAGATCGACCGGCCGCCTTCGGGGAAGAAACAGACCGCTTTCCCTTCTTTCAGAAGATAGGCGCAGGTTTTCAGGCTTTCGGTAAGCTGGCTGGAAGCCTCGATGGGTACCAGGC
>CAZABB010000019.1:0-33746 GCA_964483625.1 uncultured Planctomycetia bacterium
GGATGAGCGGATGCCGGAAGTATCCGGCATAGCCGACAAAGTACGTTCGCGTTCCCGTCCGGAAACCTAACGCCGCCGCCAGCATCGGGCCGTCAAGGAAGCTGGTATGATTGGGGCAGATCAGGCAGGGGCCGGAATGAGGGATGTTTTCTTTCCCCTCGACCTCAAGCGGGAAGAAACAGAACGAGATCAGTTTCAACAGGCCGTAGAACACAGCGTTAAAAAGCCGGGCGAAAAGGGAAAGACGCAAGAGGCAGGATGATCGTATCTGCGGTGAGGGATATCCTTGAAAAAGCTCCGACCAGTTGATCGAGGTATCGACGGCTACGTCGGACGAATCGGCTTCTTTGAATTTTTTCAGAACATCCCGTACGGTAAAGACGGTGAGGAATTCAAGCTCATTCGGCTGGACGCCGCAGATATTTTTGAATCCCAGGAATAATCCGACCTGTTCCAGGGAATCCAGCCCGAGATCGAGTTCGAGATGGTCGTCAAGGCTGACGGGTTTCTTGAGTTCGTTCTTCAGGTATTCCAGCGCTTTCTGACAGATGGGTGAATCGATGAGCTCCTGGTCTTCGGGAGAAAGAGGGGCATGCGGTGATCTTTCGCGGGGAAGCTCGGGTGCCGCATGATTTCGGGCGATCTCATAGCGTTTTATTTTTCCCAGCGCCGTATGCGGCAGTTCTTTATTGGTGATGATATAGTTTTTGACCCGCTGGTAGGAGGGGAGTTCTCGGGAAAGGCGTTCGATTTCCCAGCGGATACGGTCGGATACTTGAGAGATGTCTTTATGGATAAATTCAGAGTAATTGGGAACGAGTACCGCCGTGAGGGTCTCTTTACCGGAGGGGGATTTTGCCATGAGAACGCATACCTCTTTGATGTAGGGGGTTTTGAGGTAAAAGCGTTCCAATCTTTCCGGGACGATCTTTTTTCCCGAGGGAAGCACGATCAGCTCCCGCTTCCTTCCCGTGATATAGATGAATCCATCATCGTCGCGGTATCCCAGATCCCCCGAATGCAGCCAGCCGTCTTCGAGAAGTTCTCTTGTCGCGGCCTCGTTTTTGTAGTAACCGGAGGTGACATTCTCGCCGCGGATAACAACTTCACCGATTCCTTCTTCGTCGGGATTTTCGATCTCCACGCGCACGCCGGGAAGAGGGCGGCCGATCGAACCGGGGCGCCAGTGCTGCGGCAGATTGAACGTGGCGACCGGTGATGTTTCGGTCAGGCCATAGCCTTCCAGGACGGTAAATCCGCAGCGGTTAAGAAACAGGAGGCTACTGGGGGTTAACGGCGCGCCGCCGGAAACCATAAATCGTAAGGTTTTTGAGAACTTCCGGTGCAGGCGGCCGAGGATCAGTTTTGCCGGATTGAAAGGCGTATGGGCACGTATGAAAGCGGCGAAAGTTAACGAGACGTGCAGGATGCCTCTTTTGAGGAAAAAAAGATCTTCGAATCTCATCCGGATGCTTTTTACCAGCACATCGAATAATTGGGGGACCCCGGGCAGGATGGTGACGTTGGTCAGCTGAACACAGCGGAGTATTTCATCGATATCGGAAGAAACGGGAAAGCTCAAGCTTGCTCCGGTCAAAAGGGGAATGATGACGGTAACCATGAGCGGATAACTGTGATAAAAAGGTAAAAAGGCAAGAAGGCAGTCCTGGGGTGTGATGATTTTCAGGTCCATGATCGAAGCGAGGTTGGCAAGGATGTTTTTATGACGTAAGACGACTCCTTTTGGTTGGGCGGTTGTGCCTGAGGTGTAAGCGATAAGGGCGATATCGTCGGCTTCGACGTTGGGGGGTTCGATGAAGTCGGCAGGATCTTTCTTTACAATTCCTTTCATTTCTGGCGAATCGATGACGATCAGCACAACGTTTTTTTCGTTACAGAAATCCCGCAGAGAATCCGCGTAATGTTCAGAGGTGATGACCGCGCGGGTTTGCGAATGTGCCAGACAGGTAAAGATCTCCTCCTGTGTCGCCGCCGGATTAAGCGGGACACAGCGTCCTCCCCGGTACATGATCCCCAGAAATCCGATAAGCCACAACGGTGAGTTTTCCATGACAATGGCCACCGAATCGTCTCGGCCGATGTTTTTATCGCGGAGATAGCCGGCAAGATTGGCCGAATAGGAGTTGATCTGGTGGTATGTCAGGGTGGTGTAATGGGAATTCTCCCCGTAAAGGATGATGTTTTTGTGGGGATCGTTTTCGTATTGGGCGTGAAACCGGCCGATAATCGTGTTTTGAGAAGCAGGCATACCGATATTATAGCAGGCAACTCAGCGTACGTCGAGAGCCGTACGTTTCGAGTCACATAGTCGCAAGGTCACAGAGTCACATGTATGCCTTTGGCAAGTCACAAGGTCACAAAGTCCGCCTGCCCTCCTCTGGTCGGGAGCGGGCAGGTCACAAGTCACAAGTAAAAGGAAAAGTATATGTGTCGTGTGACGTGGTTGTGTTTATTATCCAAACAAAGCAGGTAAGTCTGTCGGGATGCTTAACAGTGCGTAAATAATTGGGGAGCATAAGTTTATATTAAAACAAAACAAGGCGGCGATATTCTGTTAATTTTTTTAAACATCCGCCTGTTGTTTTCTTTTTTTAAGAAAACATAACACGGCTTTATAAATGTAACTCATTGAATGATAGTGATTTATAACTATTTTAATTTATCCTTTTTTAACCGATACACGCCTAATTGGCATGAAAAATGCTTTAAATTATGAAAGCGCTTACAGTTTGCGCGCCAAAAAAACAGTATGAGTAGAAACCACGAATACAAAATAGGGAACGAAATAAACAAGCTCCTGTTTGCGTGGAAAGAATATATCTCCTGGCAGGTATGGAGCCGGGTTGAAATGCGCAAGATGATTTCTTCGTTGACCATCGGGATATCGGTTACGTTCGTATACGTGACCGTTCTCTGGTTTATCAAAAACGCCGCCTACGCTCAGGGTGAAGTTGTAACCTCTGAGGTCGCTTTCTTTCCCATGTCCAAAACCGTACCACTGGTGATGAGCGGGAGTCTGGTGAGTGTCTTTATCGGCATGGCCCGGGCAAAATATCATATCTTTAAACGGGCATTTGACATGTTGTTTGCCGGAGTCAACCTTATTCTGCTTTCGCCGATCTTTTGTATTTTCGCCGTCCTGATAAAACTCGACTCGGCGGGACCGGTATTTTTCTCCCAGGTTCGTCTGGGATGCCGGGGTAAACCGTTCAATATCTTTAAATTCCGGACCATGCGTAAAAACGCGGAGATGGAAACCGGCCCTGTCTGGGCGCGGGATGACGATCCGCGGGTAACCCGTCTGGGGCGTTTTTTACGTAAGACGCATCTGGATGAACTGCCTCAGCTGATCAATATCCTGCAGGGAGATATGAGTTTGATCGGGCCCCGCCCTGAGAGGCCCGAGTTTGTCCGGGTTATCAATGAAAATATTCCCCGGTTTACGACTCGTCTGGGTATCAAGCCGGGAATTACGGGGCTGGCGCAGGTACGGTATCCTTACGGGGATTCGATCAAAGACGCGGCAAGAAAGCTGCGGTACGATGTCTTATATATGAAAAGAATGTGCTGGATGCTGGATTTCCAGATCATCCTGTGGACGTTTAACCGGGTGCTTACCGGAGAGGGAGCACGGTAAAGTAGCGTAGAGCGGTTAGCGTTTAGCGAATAGAGGAAAACAGAAGAAGTTTTCTTTGAATAGTAACAGATTTTAACCTGGTGACTAGGTGACGTGGTGATCTGGTGACCTTGAAGTAACAAGGAGAATATTATGAGTTGGTGGTTAGCATTACTGTTAGCATTAGGCGGTGGATTAGGCGCCGGTTTGTCCGGCGGCGGCGGAGGAGGCGGCGGTTCTTCCTATTCGCCTTCAGCCATCCATTCTTACAGTTCAGGCTCCTCAGGCGCATCGCATAATACCGATTACAGCGACGCGCCTACCGATGACGGATACGGCATCGCCTACCATTCCGATCAGGCGATGGATTGGCTGGGTGAATCCTATACGGAAGAATCGGCTTATTCCTACAGTGGGTGGGTTGACGTCGATGACGGTGTGAGCTGGAATCCTTCCGTTTTTATGCCGGGAGAAGAGGCGACCGTGACATTCACCGCGAGCGCGTTTTTACCGGTTCTGGATAATGTCCTTACCTCGGCACCGGTTTCGGTAAGCTGGAACCAATACGTGCGTATCTGGATCGACTGGGACCAGAACGGATCTTTCGATAATGACGAGGCGCTCGTATGGGATGGTGACCAGGATTACTGGCATCGTTATCTTGAAGACGTACAGCCGGGAGAGCTCCTTCAGGCGACGATCGACTGGACCTTCCTGGTCCCCGAAGACGCTCTGGCCGGCGATACATGGCTGAGAGCCCGTATCGGCAGAGGGATCATGGGGCCTTCGTCCGGCATCGGATACGGAGAAGTGGAAGATTATCTGATTACCGTAGGGGAACAGGAACCTATCGTTCCCGAACCGGCAACACTGCTTCTTTTTGGCTCGGCGCTGTTAGGAAGTGCTGGATTTTTAAGGAAGTATCGGGTAAAATAGAGGAAAGCTCAGAAGAGGCGATGGGTATGCCCCTTCCGTTTACCCCGGATAGATTCAAAGATAACTATGACGGTTTTTAAAACATGGCAAGAAAGCTGGCGGCTTATCAGAAAACACCCTGTTGTTTTCGCGCCGTTTGTCATAGCGGCGGGATGCTCTCTGATCGCTCTCTATATTTTATTCCTCGCGCCCCAGCGGCCGCTTTCATATCTTCTGGCCCCACCGATTCGCGCGGTGGCGGGAGAAAAATTCCTTCACTACCCGTTTAACTTTATTATTCTGCCTAAACTTTTTCGTCTGGGAGATCTGTTCGTCGGCGCGCTGGTCGGCATGCTGATGAGCGCTGTAGGAGTAGGGATCGTCGCCGAAGGCCTCACGGGGAAACGTCCGTCGTTTTTGATTAATTTCATTGTCGCCGGGAAACGGTACTTTGCTCTGGTCGCGGTATGGCTTATATCATTTGGCGCGATCACTCTGGCAATGAAGCTTATTCCTCAGATGTTTGATTCCCGGTTCGTTATTGTAAAGGCGTTCTTTGTGGCGATCTCTCTGGGGTTGAGTATTCTGATCCAGGCGATGTTTATTTATACGGTTCCGGTTTTGATTCTCGAACGACAAAAACTGATTCCCGCTTTGCGGGAGAATTTCAGGATGGTCCTGAAGTATTTTCTTCCCACCCTGATTCTTGTGCTGATCCCGGCATTGGTATATGTTCCGGTGCTGTTACTTAAGTCGTACGCGGTAGCTTTCGTGCATACGACATTTCCTGAGACGGTGTTGATCATTCTCGGAGCGGGAATTGTGGTGACGTTTTTTATCGATGTGTGGGTTACCGTATCTATTACTACGTTTTTCCTGAAGAAAAGAAACCGATGAAGAGATTTTTAACATTAGGTATCCTGGCAACGCTTGTCTTTATGTGGGGGTGTACCGACCGGAGGTATATGTCGGAACGCATGTTCTGGCATGCCGAACGTAAAGTCGCCGAGATCATGAAAGAAAGTGACGGAAGGAAACTTTCCGACGCCCGGTTGAAAGAAGTGATCGATCTCTACGAAGAAGTCGCTGAAAGCTATCCTCTTGAGCCGGTCGCGGCAAATATCCGGTTTGTTCTTTCGCGGATCTATTTTGCGCAAGGCAAGACCGATCAGGCTCGGCGGGAATTGACGCATGTCATCCAGAATTTTTCTTCAAATACCGATGTCGCTACCCGCGCGTATTTCGGTATCGGCAATGTTTATGAGTCCGAACGCCGCTGGGATAAAGCCGAAGAGGAATACGAGAAGCTTATCGATATCTATCCGCTTTCTACTCTGGGGTTGAGCACGCCGATATATATCGTACAGCATTATCAGAAAGCGGGTGATTTGGCCGGCCAGGAGAAAGCCTACGCGAAAGCCTTGAAAGGCTACCAGGGACTGCTGGATCAATACCAGGGGACAAGTGTTATGCCGGTCATTCAGGATCATATGGCTTCACTGCATATCCTGATGGGGAAGCCCCGGGAGGCCCTTAAACTCTGGGATCGGACGCTGAAAGAATATGATGAAGGTCCCGTCGCGGCGAAGGCGTACATATCCAAAGGGGGTGTGTATGAACAGCAGATGAAAGATTTGCCGAAAGCCATCGGGGTATACAAGGAGTTCTTACAGAAATTTCCCGACGCCGATATCGCCAAAACCGTCCAATACCGTGTGGGAAGGCTGTACCTGGCGAATGAGCAACTGAAGGAGGCCAAGGAAGTATTTTATTCGGTCATCGCCGGGTATCCGGACCAGGAGAAACTGGTGACCAGTTCCTACGCCGGGCTGGCTCAGTGTTACCGGAAAGAGGCTAATACCGAAAAAGTCATCGAGATGTATGAGAAGATCGTCGAAGAGTTTCCCCATTCGGCGGCGGCGATCGCGATCCCATTTCTTACCGCGCAGTATTATGACGAAATAAAGTATTCTTCCAAAGCGAAAGTCGCCTATGCCGAGGCGATTTCGGTGTATAACCAGATGCTGGAAGCCAAAAAAGGGCGTTCGGAAAAAGAGAAAGACGCGGCAATGCATTTTCTGGCGCTCTCACACATAAAATCTCAAAATTGGGATGACGCCCTGGTCTATCTGCGTCAGCTCATCGAAAGACACCCGAACAATCCCAGTTACCTGATCGATATTGCCGCGGTGCACCGTAACCTTCACAATATCGAAGGAGCGATCAATATCTACGAAGAGTTGCTGGCGCGGTATCCCCGCAACGCATTCATCGTTAAATTTGCGCGTTCGCAAATTGATATATTAAGACAGGATCTCGCGGAATAAGTATTCCGCGGGAAGACGTGGCCTTTTTACGCGGTTTCCCCGTAAACTAACCCTATAGTTTTGAATAAAAAGTCTTTCTTCCAGAATAGTGCTCTCGCGGTGGGTATCCTCCTGCTGTATATTCCCGTCTATCAATCACTCTATATGCGGTTTACCGAAGCCGATTCGTACTATTCTCACGGATTCCTTATCCCGTTTGTTTCGCTTTATCTGGCCTGGCGTAAAAGGAAGCTGCTTGAGAATCTGGTGGTAAAGCCGTCGCTGGCCGGGCTGGGGATTCTTATCGGCGGGCTGATTGTGTATATCCTCGGGCTGGCGCTTGAGGTAAACTTCATAGCCTACGCGTCTATCCCGGTCGTTGTCTGGGGGATGATCCTGTACCTGAAGGGATACCGGTGGGCCAGAGCGCTTTTTTTCCCGGTCGCGTTTCTTTTGTTCATGCTGCCCTTGCCGAAGGTGCTGATTATCGCGATCGCGTTTCAGATGAAAATGTGGGCTTCGGATATGGCGGCGTGGTGTATGCGGCTTATGGGGCTGGAGGTGACCTCATCCGGGTCGAGGCTCTTTTATCCCGGGGGGTTTTTGATGGTGGGGGATCCCTGCAGCGGCCTGCGTTCGTTGATTTCATTTCTGGCGCTGGGCGCGTTGTTCGCGCAGATGGTCACCTGCGTGTTCTGGCGAAAAACCGCCCTGTTTCTGACGACGGTGCCGATTGCTCTTGGGTGTAATGTGCTGAGAATCATGCTTCTGGTTCTGGTAAGTTTTCTTTACGGCCAGGAGGTCGCCCTGGGATTTGTCCATGATGCCAGCGGGGTGATGGTTTTTGTCGTCGGATTTATCGCGTTTATTCTGGCAAGTAAGGTGTTACGATGTCATCTGAGATCAGAAAATTCTTAATCGTTATCGGCATATTTTGCGTTGCCGGGTTGCTGGTCCTGCGGATTTCCTACAAGGGGAATCAGTCTTCCGGCGGTCTTGATATCGATACGATTCCGATGACGATCGGCGGCTGGCAGGCGAAGACCATCCCGGTGACCGACCGGGTATTTGAGGTGCTGGGGACCGAGGAGGTCCTGACGCGGATATATACCGATTCCCAAGGGAATCAGGTCGTTCTGCTGGTTGTATATTCGGAAAATAACCGGGACAGTTTTCACCCGCCTGAGATCTGTTATATCGGTGGTGGGAGTAAAATGACCGATCAGCGTACCGAGGAAATCCCATTATCTCCGGGAGAAGTTCTCACCGCCAATAATGTCCTTATGCGGCAGGGGGGTCGGGCTACGGGGGTGTGGTACTGGTTTATGGTGAATGACCGGATCGTGACCAATTATTACTGGCAGCAGGCGTATCTGTTTTTAGAAGCGCTTAAAGGCCGTCCGATGAAGGGGGCGATGGTGCGGATTTCGGTCTCCGGAGATTCGGAAAGTTCGCAGAGCCGGGCAAAATCGTTTATCGCCGAGATTGTCCCGGTGTTGAAAAAAATCTTTAAAACTTGATTATGACCCAAAAAAATGCTATATTTAGATGCTCCGAGTACACACAAAAAACCCATATGGAGAACCTGCCATATCGAAGACAATTAAGGGATTTCCTCGCTCTCAGCCTCGATAATTGTATGAAAGCCGTCAATGCCGATCGGGGATCGATCTTTTTATTTGACCCGGAAAAACAGGAGTTAGTTCTTGAGGTCGTAAAGAACACCGCTGATATCAGCGGCGGTTTAAGCGGTATCCGAGCCCGCTTAGGCGAACGGGTCGTGGGCAAGGTTGCCCTTGAACGGAAACCCTTTCTGGTCGCCGATATCGATAATTTTCCCGCCTTTTTTGATTTTCCCCGCTACGACGATTACCAGTCAAAATCGTTCCTTTCGGTCCCGCTGGAACATAACGGGGCTCTGATCGGGGTGGTGAACGTAACCGAGAAAACCGCCGGCGGCGTCTTTGATGACGAGGATTTAAAAGTGGTTATGGATATCTGTAACCATCTCGGTATCGCGGTGTATAACCTGAAACGATACCTTGACCGGCAGAGGGAAGAACGCCGGGCCTTAATGCAGAAAATCGCCGTCTTAGAGAAATCCCTGGACCATTCCCAGAAATTCTCATCACTGGGGAAGCTGGTGGGGGGGCTGGTTCATGAGATAAATAATCCGCTTGACGGGATCATTCGCTACGTAAACCTGGCCTGCGATTGTGTCAGTGAGGAGGAGATTGTCAGAGAATACCTTACCGAAGCCCGGCAGGGATTAAAGCGTATCGCCACGATTATCCGTTCTCTGCTTGATTTCTCATGGAGCATGTCTCAGGCTAAGGGGCAGATCGACGTGAATCGCGCGATCGAAGAAAGCCTTTTTATGATGAAACATTATCTGGCGTCCCATAATATCCGGGCGATCAGAGATCTCGCGCCGGCCGTACCGCGGCTGCCCGATTATCGTCTTAAACTTATTTTCAATAATATTATCAAAAACGCCTGTGAAGCGATGGCCGACGGCGGCGAGCTTACGGTTCGTACCGCGTACCATCAGGAAATGATCAAGATTTCCTTTCGCGACACCGGGCCGGGAATTCCTGAGAATATTCAGGAAAAGATTTTCGAACCGTTCTTCACCACCAAGAATATGGGGGAAGGTTCCGGATTGGGCATGGCGATTTCTTATGAGATCGTCCAGCGGTATCAGGGAACGATCTCCATCGAATCAGAAGAGGGTAAGGGGACGACCTTTACCGTACGGTTACCCGTATACAAAAGCACCGAATCGGAGTAAGTAATAATTTCCGGCGGAAGAAATGAGCATCCATGAATGTACGTGTCGGAAAAAGAGAATATCTTTAAGGGGGAACAGGATATTGTTTTTAAAAAGATTGCGCCAGAATGGCACAATCTCTGATTACAGGGATTAAAGAAGGATTACAGTGATTAAAAACAAAAACATTGCGGGAGAGTATCACATTAAGGAAGAAGGATGAAGAGGAGTATTCTTATTGTCGATGACGAACCGTTGACTCGTAAATCTTTATTCGAAATACTGCGTCACCGCGGATATAAAGTCACCTGCGCCGAAAGCGCCGAGGAAGCGCTGGGGTATGTCGAACGTGACCGTCCCGATATCGTGATTACCGATCTGAAAATGCCGGGGCTTGACGGGATGCAGCTTCTGCAGAAAGTGAAAGGTATCGATGAAGATATTTCGGTGGTATTAATGACCGCGTTTGGATCGATTGAGAACGCGGTCGAAGCGATGAAAGAAGGGGCGTATGATTACATTACCAAACCGATCGTTGACAATGAGATCGAGATGGTTATCGAGAGAATATTCGAGCAGAAACGGCTGATCGAGGAGAATAAGACTTTAAAGAAAAAACTCGCCGATACCTCACGGGTTAAATTTCACGGGATCATCGGGCAAACCCCTCAGATGCAGAAGATTTACAATCTGATCGACGCGGTCGCGTCCACCAACGCGACGGTGCTCATTCAGGGAGAAAGCGGTACCGGGAAAAGAATGGTGGCCTGCGCGGTCCATTCGGCCGATAAGGTGCGTCATGATAAGCCGTTTATTGAGGTAAGCTGCGGGGCTCTGCCGGAAAATCTGCTGGAAAGTGAATTGTTCGGGCATGTGAAAGGTTCCTTTACCAGCGCTCATCGCGACCGGCAGGGGAGGTTTGAGGTCGCTGACGGCGGAATTATCTTCCTCGATGAAATCGATACCTTCAGTCCCAACCTGCAGGTTAAACTCTTGAGGGTGTTGCAGGAGGGAGAGTTCGAACGCGTGGGCGATACTAAAACCCTGAAGGTCAACGTGAAAGTCGTCGCCGCGACCAACCAGGAGTTAAAGAAACTCATTACCGAAGGGAAATTCCGCGAAGACCTGTATTACCGGCTCAATGTTATCCCTATTCACATTCCTCCCCTACGGGAGCGGAAAGGTGATCTCCCGCTGCTTTTGGAGCATTTCCTGGAAAAGTGTTCCAAGCGGAACGAAAATAAAAAGATATGTGATGTTTCCGAAGAGGTGATGTCTGTCTTCTTTGATTATGATTGGCCGGGAAATATCCGGGAGCTGGAGAATATCGTGGAGCGGGCGGTGATCCTGTGTAAAGGAGATACGATCGTGTTGAGTGATCTGCCTGATTCGCTGCAGAATCTGAAAACCGACCGGCCGGTTTCCTTCTCTCAAGGGAAAGTCCCTTTGAAGGAAGCCCTCAAATTTTCCGAACGGAATATTATCGAGAGAGTGCTTTCCGAATGCGGCGGTAACCGTACCAAGGCCGCGGAGCTTTTAGGCATTAACCGTACGACGCTCTATAATAAGATGAAAGAATACGGCTTTCTGGACGAAGAGTAGGCCGTTTTTTAGATAATGGATTGAGATAGATTTGCTTTCAAAAAACCCGATTCCACCAATCGAGTATAAAATTTAGGTTACGGTTTTCACTACACAAAAAAAACAGGGTTTTTCTCTCCTCGGGGAGGGGTGCAGGCTGTATGTCATATTTTTTTGCTGAAATCATCAATACCGGCAAGTGGCAGAAGATACAGGACTATTTTTCTCAAGTCCTGGGGATATATCTGCGTACGGTCGATACCAGCTGGCAGGCGTTGACTTCCCCCAGCGGTTCCTCCCGGCTGTGCGATGAAATCAACAGGATGGTGCATAGCGAAGAAAATTCTCTGTGCCGGGATTGTGTGCCGCGGGATATTAAAACCATTGAGAAAAACTGGCAGCAGGGATATGAATGCATCGAGGGTGTCTACATTTACCCTATCCCGTTACGGGTGAAGGATGAGATCGTGGCGTATATTATCGTCGGCCCGGTCATCGTGGGTAAGCCCCGGACTAAGGAAGCCTTTGCCGGAGTCGTAAGGCGGCTGGGGATTGACGAGGGGAATTTTTTCGACGTCTTACGCGATACCAAGGCGTTTACCTTTGTCGGCATCCAGTCGGTACTTGAACTGCTTGCCGATATCGGCCGGTATGTCGGCGAGGTAGGCTATACAAATCTGCGTCTGCGCAAGCTTCTTCCCAGTTTGCCGTCTGAGCTGGATTCACTGAATGAATTTTATCTGGAGAGGATACTCAAAGCGTTACTTGATGTTTCCTGTCAGGTGCTCAAGGCCGACCGGGGGTCGATCATGTTGCTGGATCCCTCCGGCGGCGAATTGTATATCAAGAGCGCCCGGGGACTCCCTGCCGATATCGTCCGTTCGGCCCGGGTCAGGGTGGGGGAGGGAATATCCGGTCTGGTTGCCGACATTCGCCAGCCACTTCTTATTTTCAGCGGTACCGATGATCCAAAAATCCGATCGCGCCTGCGTAATCCTCAGCTTACGTACGCGCTCAGCGTGCCGATTCAGACCAAGGACCAGTTTCTGGGAGTACTTAATATCGCGACCGGCAAAGACAACCCCGAACATTTTAAAGGGAAAAGTCTTGAAACCATCGGGACACTTACCCGTCTTGTTCAGGAAACCCTCTCGGACCTTCCCGGAATCACCCCGCAGTAGCTTCGCAACCGCCCTGCGGGCCGACGCAGTAAATCGCGCACATAACCAGATGATCACAGACGCGGTCACGAGGGACGCCCGCTCGGTTATCCCTCGCTGGGACGAACACTCGCTCTGCTCGTTTGGACGATTTCTACTCTTTCGTCCAAATGACCGCAGGGAATGGTCGTCCTTCGTCCCGTCGTGTTAGGCGTAACCCTAGCGGCGCTTGCGCTGGTGGTAGGGCGGGATTTTCAGTTCTTCGCGATACTTGGCCACGGTGCGCCGGGCGATCTTGATGCCGTCGGCCAAAAGCAGCTTGGCGATTTTCCCGTCAGGCAGGGGCTTTTTCGCGTCTTCTTCCTCCAGAAGAGATGCTATCTTGGACTTGATATGTTCCTGGGATACGCTTTCTCCGTTCTGAGTGGTGAGTCGGCCGGAGAAGAAATGGTCGAGCCGGAAAATCCCGTGGGGAGTCCGGATATATTTTTTGCTTACGACCCGGCTTACGGTCGATTCATTCCGTTGGATCTTACCGGCGATATCTTTGAGCGCCAGAGGTTTTAAGTGGGTGAGGTCGCCATGTTCGAAATACTCGTGTTGTATTTTGAGGATCTGCCGGGTAATGTTACGGATAGTCTGTTCGCGTTGCGTGATTGCCTGGATAAGCCCGAGCGCGGCCTGGATCTTCTTACGAATGTATTGTCTGGTATGGGCGGGAGTCTTTTTGTTTTTGAGTAATTTCAGGTGATAGGCGCTCACTTTCAGTTTAGGGATCCATTTGGTGTTTACGGTGATCTCGTACCGGTCGTTCACTTTCTCGACGATCACGTCCGGGATAATATGGATAACCTCAGCCGCCGCGCTTTGTTCGTAGGCGCGTCCCGGCTTTGGTTCGAGACGGCCGATTTCACCGATAGCTTTCTCGATTTCACCCAGAGGGCTTTTCAGCTTTTTTGCGATGTGGCGGTATTTCTTGTTCAGCAGAGAGGGCAGATGGCTTTTTACTATTTTATACGCCAGGGATTTCTGCCGTTTCTTCAAGATAAGCTGAATAAGGAGACATTCTTTCAGGTTGCGCGCGGCAATCCCGGGCGGATCGAATTTCTGGATCACCGTAAGCATCGCCTCGACGTCGCTTTTTTCAACTCCGGGTTTGCCGGATACGTTCCGGTTGAGAATGCCGGCAATCTCTTCGCAGGAGGTGTTGAGGTAGCCGTTATCATCGAGGCTGCCGATAATGAATTCACCGATCTTACGCTGGGCATTGTTCATCTTTTGAATGCGCAGCTGCCCGAGGAGATGTTCGCCTAACGTCTGGTCTCGAGTAATCAGCGTTTCTTTATAGTCACGTTTTTTCTGCATTTCTTTAATGATGTTTTCAGACCCCGGCGTGTTTATTTGCTCATCCTGCCGGTCGATCATTTGTTCTATTTTTTCATCCAGTTGTATTTCGTCTTTAGAATCTTCCTTCTCCAGGGTGGGGTTTTCTTCAAGCTCGGACTGGATGAATCCGGTCAGCTCTAAGATCGGGAGCTGGAGGATATGCAGGGATTGCTTCATCTGAGGGGTCAAGGCGAGGTTTAAGCTCAGTTTCTGGCGTAATTTCATGATATTTATTATATCGCTTCTTTCGCCTACTGCAAGACGCAAGGTCACAAAGACACATAGACACATCCCGCACCGATTAGCGGGACCCCGCTGTATAAAAATATTACGGAGCGGGGCGTCGCACGTAAAATATGGGGATATTCCTAACAGGTGAACGCGAGTACGGGTGAACGCAAGCACCGTTGCACACTCCCGGAGTGTGCAAGAAGGGGGGCAGCGATAATCCCTGTTTTTCTCATCTGCGATCATCTGCGTATAAAACAAAAGGGAATTTACGCGGGTACCGTTGCATGGTATAATAGGGCGCTATGCAGAACAAGAGACGCTTCTTACGATTCGAAGTGGAGGATTTCCTTGAGGTCCGGCCGCTCAATGAGGTGGCCAAATATGTCAAAGGGAAAACCTATAACCTCTCGCTTATGGGGATCTGTTTCACCTCCGAGATCGAATGGAAAAAGGGACAGGTGCTTCTCATCGATTATTTCATCCCCGATGATATGGACTCGGTGCAATTGAAAATCAGCGTGGTCTGGTCGGAATTCATCAATGAAAACGAGGGGTATTTGACCGGGGCGCAGATTATCCACATCGATCCGGGTAAAGAGCTGAGATTCGTAAACTATTATTTCCAGAAGCTGAAAGAACGGTTCTTCAGGTAACGTCAGTGCGAAGCCTCCCTGGAGGGGGCAAAGTCACACGTCACAGTGTCACACGTCTTGATTGAAGCTTTTCTATCCATAAAAATTCCGAAATTTAAATCATTCTTAGGGGCTATGTGAGTTTTTAACGTGTGTCGTGTGACTATGTGTCTATGTGACATGATGTATTCATCTTTTTATGAGTAAAAATCAGTCCGGACAATCCACTTCGCCCCAGATTCATATCTATGAAGCTTCGGCGGGTTCGGGGAAAACCTACGCTCTCGCCAAACGGTATCTTCGCCTTCTGTTTAATCCTTCCCTTGCTCCCGGCGATGTGCCTCTGGATAGGATCCTGGCGATTACGTTCACCAATAAAGCTACGGTAGAGATGAAGGAACGGATCATTGAGCTTTTGAAAAAGATAGCGCTGGATTCTTTTTCTTCCCGCCAGGAGGAGCGGGATATCCTTTCCAATATAGGGCTCGATAAGCCGCAGGCGCGCCGGAGGGCGATTGTCATTACCGATGAGCTGATCCGGCATTATAATTCGTTTCAGGTCCAGACCATCGATAGTTTTGTGAATACTCTGCTTTTAGGCAGCGCGCTGAATATCGATCGTTCGGCTCATTTTAAAATTAAAAGGGATTATTCGGCGTATCTGGCCTATTGTCTTGATCTGGTTATCGAGGAAGCCCTGGAGGATAAAGAAGTGCTTGTGTACCTGGAAGAATTTCTCGAGCATTACCTTTTTGTCGAGAACCGTACGGGCTGGTTCCCTAAGAAAGATATCTTAGAGTTGATGCGGTCGCTGTTTCGTCTCAGTAATCAGTACGGCGAGTTATTCAGAGTCCAGCCGGGAAAAAGCTCCGATGTCATCAAAAAGAAAAAAGATATTTACGTCCGGGTAGAGGCTTTGCGTGAATCTTTCTGTGAAGGTATGAATATGACCGCGCAGAAATCGGTCCGGTCTTTTCTGGAAAAAAGCGATCCGATCTTCGATATCGCCGCGTTACCGGCGTGTTTTACCTCAAGCTCCGTGCCGATGAATAAACAGAAAGATGCCCCGGTTCAGCTGGCTAAAGATTGGCGAAAACTGAACTCCTCTATCAAAGAGATGGTCGTCCTTGACGCTCGCTGCGCGTATAATCCCTACATAAAGTTGTTTCGCCGGCTGTTTGGTTTTTTTCAAACGCTGTCCCATAAGGAAGACACCCTCTTTCTGGAAGAATTAAACCGTACCGCCCGCGGCCTGTTCGATAATGAAGGGGTGACGGTGGCGGAGGTGTATTACCGCCTTGCCGCGCGGTTTAAAGATTATCTCATCGACGAATTTCAGGATACAAGCAGTCTGCAGTGGAGAAATCTGGAGATGATGGTGGAGGAAGCGATTTCCTGCGGCGGGACTCTGTTCTATGTGGGAGATAAGAAACAGGCGATATACCGTTTCCGGGGAGGAAGAGCGGGATTGTTTGATGAGGTAGGCCGGCGGTTTAAGCGGTATCCGGTGAGCGTAACTCATCTGCGTAAAAACTGGCGCAGCCAGCGGGCAATTGTTGAATTCAATAACCGTGTTTTTTCGCGGGAGAATCTGAGCGACGCGTTGACTGAAAGCGGGATCGCTAAAGAGCTGGCGTCCTTAGAGGGAGCTCAGCTTCAGATCCGGGAGGTGTTCTCCGACGCCGCGCAGGAGTACCGCGAAGAAAAAGACTCAGGCTATGTGCGCGTAGAACATCTGGAGGAGGCCAATGCCGCCGAACGTAACCTGACCTTGCAGCCGAAACTCCTGGCGTTGATCGATGAACTCAAATGTCGTTCCTTTGCCCTTGAGGACATCGCGATCCTTACCCGCGATAACAGTGAGGTGGAGCTGGTGACGTCATGGTTGCTTGAGGCTGAAGTGCCGGTCGCGTCGGAAAAAACACTGAATGTCCTCGAGCATGACCTGATCAAGGAAATCATTTCGTTTTTGAGATTTCTTCATTCTCCTCCGGATGATATCCATTTTGCCGCCTTTATCCTGGGAGATCTTTTTTTAAACGCGTCCGGCCTCACGTACCGGGAGGTTGCCGGATTCCTGTTCTCTCTGCGCAAGAATCCTTCGCGGGATTCATCGGCATTGTATCGGCAGTTTCGTCAGAAGTTCCCCGCCGCCTGGGATGCGTGTATCGATGAGTTCTTCAAAAAAGTGGGGTTTATTTCTCTTTATGAACTGCTTTTGAGCATATACCGGAAGTTAGGAGTGTTGGATGCGTTCCCTCATCAACACGCGTTTTTCATGAAGTTCCTTGAGCTGATAAAGAGCAAAGAAGAAGAGCTTCTTGGTATCGAACAGTTCCTTGAGTATCTTGAAAGCGCGCCGCCGGATGAGCTCTACGTGAACGTATCCGGAAGTGATTCGGTAAAAGTCCTTACCGTTCATAAGGCCAAGGGGCTGGAATTCCCGGTTGTGATCATCCCGTTTTTGCGTATGGATATTAATCCGGAAACTGCCGGGAAGGGGACTCATTCCTATGTCATCGGGGAGGATACGGGACAACTGGGGCTTTTGAGGATTACCAAACAACACCGTGCCTATATCGATGAGTTCCAGGTGATCTATGAAGAGAACTATAAAAAAGCCTGTATTGACGAATTGAATAATATGTATGTCGCTCTGACCCGGGCTCAGTATGAGCTCTACCTGTTCCTTCCCAAAAAAAGCGGGATAAAGAATAATAAAGCACGGTTTTTTATCGCGAATCAGCCGGCTGAATACGGCAGGAAAAAAGAGTACCGGATACAACGGCATCAAAACCATCCGCTGGAGTACCTGTCTCCTTCCCGTTATTGCGATTGGATCGAAAAGATCGAGAGTGAATTCGTCACCGAGGCTGAGATTCTTAACCGCCGCAGGATCATCAAAGGGAATATCCTGCACGCGATCCTTTCCTGTATAGGTAATATCGATAAAAAGGATACCCAAGAGATGCTCGCGGTGGCGCTGAAGGAGGTGACCCGGCTGTTTCCGGCGGAACATGACGTATCCGAATACGGCCGTATAGTGGAAGACCTTCTTTCCCGGGAATCGGTGCGCCCTTTTTTTTCAACGCCCGGCGCCGAGGTGTTCTGCGAGAAGGAAATCGTTACCTCCGGCGGCAGGATGAGGCGTATTGACCGGCTGATTGTGAGGAAGGAATCGGTACAGGTTATCGATTATAAAAGCACCCATGAGGTTACCGCTGCCGCCTACGATCAGATGGCCGAATACATGGCGCTTTTTAGAGATTTCTATCCCGGCCGAACGGTCGAAGGGTATCTTATTTTTCTTGACGAAGCGAAGGTGGAAAAGATAGATGGTAAACCGTGAGGTAGTCGATCAAAGATGTTTCAGCTATTGCCTCGGTGATGATTTCATCGAGCGGTTCAGCGCCGATATCTGCCGTTGGCATCAGGATGATCTGAACGATCTCAGCCGTATTGCCTGCGTCTTCGGCGGGAAGCGTCCCGCCCTGTTCTTGCGGCGGGCGTTAAGCCGGCGGATCGGCCGGCCGTTTTATCCGCCGGCGATATTTTCTATCGATCAGTTTATCGATCATGTGGTCTCAAAAGATCTGGGAGACGTTATTCAGCCTCTGGACGCGGCTCATTTTATCTACACCCTTTGCCGCAGGCAATCTCTGGGTATCCTGCGCCGCGGGGAAACGTTCAGTGAATTCCTGCCGTGGGCGGTAGAAATCGTTTCGTTCATCGAACAGCTCGATCTGGAGATGATCGATGATGACGCGCTGGTTAATATCGAGAAAAGCGCTCAGATCGGGTATGAGATCCCCGAAAGCATCAATAGCCTGCTTGAGAATTTACGGAGTGTCCGCCGGCAATACCATCGGATGCTCCGGGAAAACAATCTGTCCTGCCGGGGGTGGCGGTATCTTCACGCGGCCCGGGTCCTTTCTCAAAAGGAGCTGAAAGAATTCGATACGGTCTATTTCGCTAATTTTTTCTATCTGCATAAATCGGAAGATTCCCTGATACGGGAATTATTCCGGAAGGGCCAGGCGGTTTGTATTTTCCAGGGAGACGAGAAGGACTGGAGTGTTCTTAAGCTGAACGCGCAACGGTTGAACGTACGGATCGTGCCGGAGCCGAAGGAAAAAAACAAGCCGGCTATCCATATTTGGGCGGGGTTCGATATGCATTCCCAGGTGTGCCGGATGAGGGAGATCGTCAAGGGGCTGAGAGAGAACGTTGCCAACAGCGTCATTGTTGTCCCCCGTCCCGAAAGTATCGTCCCGTTAATGAACGAGATCGGATCCTGCGTCGATGAAGTGAATGTCTCCTTAGGGTATCCGTTGCGGCGTACGGCATTATTTGTCCTGTTCGATTCCCTGCGGCGGGTACAGGAAACGAAGAAAGACGGATTGCTGTATACCCGCGATTACCTCCAGCTGGTGAGGCATCCGCTCGTAAAGAACTTAAAACAAGCGCACAGCCCGGCGGTCACCCGGATCGTTGTCCATAAGCTCGAAGAGTTCTTAAGCGGCATCGAGAAATCCGCTATCTCCGGGAGCCTTTTCGTTTCGCTGGATGATCTCGAAAAAGAGGAAGCTGTGTTTGAGGCGGCGGCGGCGATCTTGGGAGGGATGGGTATCGAAGCCGGTACCAATGTCTGCCGGGACGTATTGAAGCAGGTGCACCGGCTTTTTTTACGGCAATGGGAAGATGTATCGGATTTTACCGGATTCGCCGAAAGGCTGGATGTTCTCCTGCAGGAGTTGGTGGCCCGGAGCATGGTGGATAAGTTTCCCCTGGCGCTGAAGGGGATTGAGAAAATACAACAAATAGCGGAGAGTATGAAGGCGGTTTCTTTCACGGAGGAGCGTTTTGTCCCGCGGGAGATATGGGAAATTTTTCATCAGCAGCTTCAGGAAAAAAAGATCGCGTTTCACGGTTCCCCCCTCAAGGGCCTGCAGGTTTTGGGCCTGTTTGAGACGCGTTCGTTGAATTTTGAAAACGTGCTTATTATGGACTTAAACGAATCGGTTCTGCCGAAGATGACTATTTATGAGCCGTTAATTCCGCGAGAGGTCATGTTGAATCTGGGGCTGAACCGCCTGGAGAAGGAGGAGGAGATACAGCGTTATCAGTTTCGTCGTCTTATCTCCTCAGGAAAACAGGTCCACCTGGTGTATGAAGAAAACCGGGAAAAAGAAAAAAGCCGTTTTATTGAGGAGATCATATGGGAGAAACAGCGCCAGATGAATCAAAAGGATGTGTATACCGTGCCTCAGACGGCGTTTTCGATGAAGGTGAAGCCTCCTCAGATCCGGGTGGAAAAGACCGGAGAGATGATCGAATTCCTTCGTGACCAGGAGTATTCCGCCTCGCGATTAAATACGTACCTGAACTGCCCTCTGCAATTCTATTACCGGTATGTTCTGGGGCTGAAAGAACGGGAGGATATGCTCGTCGACCCTCAAGGCGCGGTGATCGGTACGTTTATCCACGAGTTACTTCAGGATACGTTCGCGAAATTTAAAGGTAAAAAACCCGTCATCGACAAGCGGTTTGAATCGTATTTTCTTAAAACCCTGCGGAATAAATTCGAAGCTGAAATAACCAAAAGAATGAAATCCGATTCATATCTTCTGGAGAAGATCATTGTCAACCGGATGAAGAAATTCCTTGAAAATGAACGCCGTCGCGAGGTAGAACGGATTATCTGTCTGGAAGAATCCCGGCAGGATACGATAAAAGTGGCGGGAAGGATTATGAGATTCACCTATACCGTCGATCGCGTCGATCAAGTCTCCCCGGATGAGATCCTGATCCTTGATTATAAAACCGGCGGGTCCGATATCGCGCCGCGGCGCTTTTCCTATCTGGCGAAGATGGGTTCGGACCGCGTTTCTCTGAGAGAGGGGCTGCGTTCGTTTCAGATGCCTTTGTACCGGTATTTTGTCCGGCGTCAGTTTCCCGATGCGCGGGGAATCCATGCTGAATTGTACAACTTAAGGACGCTGGAACGCCATCCGTTCATTTCCGAGAAGGACGCGCCTCATACCGAGGCGATCATGAAGATCGCTGAGGAAGCTCTCGAGAGTATATTCGCTGAGATATTCGATATAGAAAAACCGTTTGTCGCCGACCGCGATGACCGCCGGTGCCAGTATTGCGACTTTAAGGGGCTCTGCTGACGCATGTCACAAAGTCACAAGGTCACATAGTCACATGTAAAGAAAAACACGTGTGACGCCGCGCCTGCTCCCGAACATTCGTGAGGGCGGGCAGGGAAGCACGCTGATGAAATTCCGTGTATATCCGCGTAGGTGTCCGCGATAATCCGCTTCTAAGAGGATCATAACAATTGACGTGGTCGTTCAATTCGATTAGTATATAGAAAAAGGAGAGGGTATGATTCAAAAAGCAGTTTCCTTTCTTACTCGCGATATCTGGCGCATTCGGACAAAGAGTCTGTCCCGCCGGGAATCTTTTTTCATCCAGCAGTTACGGATCGTTCTTCTGTCTTTGCGTGGTTTTAATGAAGATAAGTGTCAGCTGCGGGCATCAGCCCTTACCTATTATTCGCTGCTTTCGATCGTTCCGGTCGCGGCGATGGCGTTCGGTGTGGCAAAAGGGTTCGGTTTCGATAAGATGCTCGAGAGCCAGATCTCCCAGCGGTTTGCCAGTCACGGAGAAGTTATTACTCAGGTTATCGCCTTTTCCCGGTCGTTACTGGATAATACCAAAGGCGGAGTGGTCGCGGGGATAGGTGTCGCTCTTTTATTCTGGACGGTGATCAAGGTTTTGGGAAACATCGAGAAATCTTTTAATGATATATGGGGAGTTAAACAGGCCCGTTCTCTGCCGCGCAAATTCAGCGATTACCTGTCGATCATGCTCATCTGTCCGATCCTTTTGATCGCCTCAAGCAGTGTTACGGTATTTATTACGACCCAGGTAAAGGATATACTTGCTCAATTCAGTGTCCTGGGAATATTCAGCCCGGTGATCTTTTTTCTCCTGAAACTTCTGCCGTACTGTATGGTCTGGATACTGTTCGCTTTCATTTATCTGTTTATGCCCAATACCAAGGTCAATATCTTTTCGGCGCTGGTGGGCGGGGTTGTTGCCGGCACGTTGTACCAGATCATTCAGTGGGTATATATTACCTTTCAGGTGGGAATGTCTAAGTATAACGCGATTTACGGGAGTTTCGCGGCCCTGCCGATGTTTCTTGTCTGGCTGCAGATAAGTTGGCTGGTTATGCTGCTGGGAGCTGAATTGTCGTTTGCCCATCAGAATGTCGATATGTATGAGTTTGAACCGGATTGCCTGGGAGCCAGCGCGGCGTTTAAACGGCTGCTGTCTTTGCGTATCGTTCATATTCTTGTGCATGCTTTTAACCGGGGCGATCAGCCGATGACTACTACCCAGATCGCCCATGCGTTAGAGTTGCCGATCCGTCTGGCCCGGCAGTTATTGTACGACCTTCTGGGCGCGCGGGTGGTGAGTGAGGTAAAGGGTGAGGCCGAGAAAGAGATCGCGTATCAGCCGGCGCGGGATATCCGGACGATGAGTGTTCAGTATGTAATCGATGCTTTGGAGAAGAAAGGGGTAAATGATATTCCTATCGCCCATTCTCCGGAGGTGGACAAATTAAAAGGGTGCCTGGATGATTTCAGCGAGATGATACGGCAGGCTCCGTCGAATAAACTGTTGATCGAAGTGTGAATGCAGTCGTTAGTCTTTTGTCTTTAGTATATGGCAAAGAGATTTTCTTAACTAGAGACCAGAGACTGTAGACTAGAGACTAGATAATGGATATAGCCGGTAATTTAGGATTATTGCTGGGCGGATCGTGGGCGGCGGGAGTGAATATGTATCTGACCGTCGCCGGGTTAGGTATTGCCCAGCGGCTGCAATGGATTTCTTTACCCGGCGATCTTGAGGTCTTAAGCCGCTGGCCGGTTATCCTGATCGCCATAGTTCTTTACGCGGTGGAGTTTTTTGCCGATAAGATTCCTTACGTGGATTCGGCCTGGGATACCGTACATACGGCGATCCGGCCGGCGGGAGGGGCGGCGCTGGGATACTTGGCCGCCGCCGGCGCCGGTCCGGCGCTTCAGGTTCCGGTAGCGCTTCTGACCGGCGCGGTAAGTGCCGATTCGCATCTTACCAAGGCCACCGCCCGAGCGGCAATCAATACTTCGCCCGAGCCGGTCAGTAATTCGGTTGCCAGTGTCACCGAGGATGCCTCGGTAGCCGGGGTGCTGTTTTTGATCATGCAGCATCCGGTGGTTGCGTCGATACTGGTTATTCTGTTTGTGATCGTCTCGATCTGGTTTTTGAAGAAAATGTTCCGGTTTTTAAAAGGATTGTTCAGTTCCAAAAACGCTCCGAACAGGTCTGCGGTATGAAAGCATTCGCGATAGGTCTTTTAACGGTTCTCGTTCTGGCGGTCTTTGCCTGGATCGGTTTTTTGCTGTTACCCTTTTTGATGTTTCTTGAATTTGCCTTGCAGATCCTGTGCATCGTTGTCCTGGCCGTTTTTGCCGTCTGGGGCTTGGGAAAGCTTGTGGTTTTCTGCTGGGGAAAGATCAATTCCGATGAACCGCCGGATGAATAAAGCACATTGATGATGAAACGGTTATTGTTTATTTCAGCCATTCTCTGTGTCTTTGCCGGTTTTCTGGCTAAGGATATGGTCATTGGCCGTATCGTTGCCCGGTATATAGAGAAGACCTTTGCCGCCGAATGCGCCATTACCAAAATCAGTATCGGCCCGAATCAGATCAAGGTAAAGGGAATCAGGTTTTCGCGGCGGCAGGTTCGTTTCAGCATGGAGGAAGGGGTTTTTCATGTGCGCTGGAAAGATATTCTCCATCCGGTGGTAACCCGGGTGGCGTTAAGCCGGGCAAAATTTGAGCTCACAGAAGAAGGGATGTCCTCACCCGATGATAAAAATCCAGCGGGAATGCCTCTGTTGATCCCGGCGGCAGCAGTTTCGTATATAGATATGCCTTTGCCGGTGATGCTGTCTGAGGTGACGTTTGTCAATAATGTTCCTCAACCGCCTCAAGTTGACGTGACGTTTTCTTTTGAAGGAACGATTTCGGCTTCCGGTATCGAGACTATCGATTATCTGGAACTGATCCGTGGTGATATCCGGACCGATACGATTCAGATCGAGGGAGCGACATTGAATAAGTCGTTCGATGAACGCCGGGAATTCCATATTCCCGTGTTGACGATTAAAGAGGAATCTTTCGATGATGTCCGGTTCCCGTTCATTATCCAGGATGACCAGATGGTTTTTGCCCGGCAGACGTATGAATTTTTAGGGAGAACAGCTTCCTTAAGCGGTGCCGTTGAGTTTTCCGATTATAAAAATTTCTGCCTGGTCTTACGATGTGACGATGTTTCCGCCGAGGAAGTGATGCGGCTTCTGGGAGATGAATCCGGATTTCTTCTGCGCGGAAATTTCCAGGGAAAGATCAGGCTTTGCCTTTCCGACGGCGCGTTAACCCAGCTGGAAGGGATGCTGGAAAACGGGGGCGGCGGTTTTATTCATATCAAAAGAGATGTCCCGGTTGAATGGCTTAAAGCGAAATTTACCGAAGATTCCTACGAAGCCCTCCTTGAGAATTTCAAGAACTATACCTATAATGCCGGGAAATTTGTTCTCAGTCAGAACGGTGAGAAGATCACGATTTCGGTCCATTTTGATTCGAAGGAGAAGGGAAAACGGAACCTGACGATCAATCTGTATGACTTCCTGTAAATCAAGGTCACATAGACACCTGCCTGCCGGCAGGCAGGCATAGTCACAGGGTCACAAGTATTTGGTTTCACGTGTGACGTGTGTCGTGTGACTAGCCTGTCGTCAGACAGGCGTGTGACGTAAAGCTGAACAGAGGAGGATAATAATGGCGAAACAAATACTATTGATCATGCTTCTGATCGGGCTGGGTTGCGCGAAGGTGAACGTGGAGACGGCCAAACCACTGAGGGTCGATATCAATATGAGGCTGGACGTGTATCAGCATGTGGTCAAAGATATCGATTCGATCGAAGACCAGGTATACGGAGACAATGAGAAGAAGATTAATTTTCTCGACTGGGGAGAGAACGTGTATGCTCAAGATCACGACCTTGAGGTTACCACGGCAATCGAACGCAGAAAGGCCCGTTTTGACGACCTCGAACCGGTTTTAGAGAAGGGGTATGTGGGAGAGGATTTCAATGGAGACCTCCAGATCATCGACGAATCGTTGCCCCCCCAGCGGCTCAAGGAGATTTCGGCGCTTATCCGTGAAGAAAACCGGGACCGCGCGATTATCTATGAGGCGACCGCGGCAAAGAACGGCGTCGCGATAGAAGACGTACGGCGGATCGTTGTGAATGATCATTACCAGCGTGCGCCGAAAGGATACTGGTTTCAGATGGAATCCGAGGGAGAGTGGATCCGGAAATGAAGCGGATCCGGCCTCATGTCCTGTGGTTTTTAATGATCCTCTTTGTCGGCAATGTTTTGTGCGGGTGCGCCGATTCCCGACAGAAGCACGAAGTGGACGATCCGGACGCGGTGTCACAGCGTATCCCTTTGTATGACGCCGGGAAAGGAAGGATTGTTATGAAAGATAAAGTTGTGAAGACCGATCAGCAGTGGCGTGAGATACTGAGCGCGGAAAGGTATCATATTACCCGCGAAAAAGGAACGGAGAAGCCGTTTACCGGGAAATATCACGACTATAAAAATGAGCGGTGAGATCGTCGGTTGCGTATGGAATGGGGTCGAAGCTGATACCGGATTGTTTCCGGCACCGGATATCGATCTTACCCGCTATACACCGCCGGGAATAGTGATTTACGGTGGGGAGTGGCCGCTGCCATCGGAGATGCCGGATTTTCCCGATGTGGAATTCGCCATGATCTCGGTCGACCTTGAGCCTATGCCTGAGGGACCGCAAGGGAATCAGATCTGGCCGCCTCAAATAGTGGGTTCAGGAGATCATCCTTACAGTAACCCGCTGTGGGTGGATATCCAGGTACCGCTGCAAAGAGAGTCGGTGGAAGTACTTGATGATATGCCGGATATGGATAGTCCTCTGTACGCGGCGTTACCTGACTGGTTTTTCCCGGACAACGTCGCCGATCATGGTTTGGCGGCGCTTACCTTAGAGATCGGGCCACGCAATGTACCTCCGGTACCGCCGACACCGACACCAATTGATCCGGCAAGCCAGATCATCAATCCGCTTAAGACGTTCCGCGCGTACTACGAATTGTTGGATAATATCCGCGTGGTGATCTTTGAACCGGCGACACCGACGGAATTCTTTGCCTATCATCCGTTAACCGAGACCGATATGACCGCGTTTGACGGTATCGGCCTTGACGTGGGAGCTTATGAATTTATCGAAGAGAACATCAATTTGAATCAGGGTTCTCCGTACTTAGGCATCGAAGGAGATGATGACGACAAAAAGAAAAAAGCACTGTAGATTTTAGAGCTTCTTGATAGAGAAAAACCAGGGGAACCATAACGGTTTCCCTGGTTTTTTTTATTTTTAACTTCCCGCCGCAGATAGTATAATAACTTATTACCCAGAAAACAGATATACACCGAATAAAACGAAGGAGGAGATGATGAAAAGAATAGGGATGTTTTTGTGTGTCCTCATCTTTATTGCCGGATGCGCCAAAGCGGAAAAAGATCAGGTGGCCTTGCGTATCGACGGAGTTACCGTGACGGTATCTGAATTTGAAAAAGCCTACCAGGAGCTTAAGTTCGCGCCCCAGGAGATGCCGCCGCGCAAGGCTTTTCTTGACCGCTTTATTACCCGTAAGCTCATTTTAAAAGAGGCTGAAAAAATGGGCCTGGATAAAAAGGAAGAATTCCTGCAGGATGTGCAGATATTCTGGGAACAGACGCTGCTTAAGATGACCCTCTCCCAGAAGATGAACGAAATCGCCTCCGGTATATACGTCACCGATGAGGAGGTAAAGACCATCTACAATACCCATAAAGAAAAGATGTACCCGGATAAGGAGTTTTCTGAGGTGTACAGCCAGATCAAATGGTCCCTGCTAAAGGCGAAGCAGAACAAAGCGCTGGCTGACTGGATTTCCTCTCTTAAAGATGATAAGAAAATCAAAGTGAACGCCGAATTGCTGGGTATCGAAGAATAAAAAGGAGGAGATAATGGCTGAACAGTTTAAACGCAGACAGTACTTTATCGATAAAGATTTTCAGGGGCGGTTCATCGTGAAATTCTGCATTATCGTCCTGGCCGCCGCGCTTATCAGCGGTATTTTGATGTTTTTGTTTTCCTGGGGGTCGACGACGGTCGCGATCGAAAATACCAAAGTCGTGGTCAAGCGTACATCGGAATTCATTCTTCCGGTACTATTGAGCACTCTTCTGATCGCCTCCTTTTTTGCCGCGGTATCGGTACTGGTTTTGACGCTGTTTACCTCGCATAAGATCGCCGGGCCTCTGTTTCGTCTCAAACGTGAGATCGATTGGATGAAGGATGGTGATTTAACGAGAAACTTTTCGATCCGGGCCGATGACCAGCTCCAGGGGCTGGCCAGGAGTTTAAGTGACATGTGCGGGGCGATACGTATGCGGCAGGAAAAAATCGTAGAAAAGAAAGAAGCCTTAAAGAAGTTCTTTATCGAAAAAGAGTCGGCGTTGTCGGAGGAAGATAAAAACCGGCTCTGGCAGTGTATGGGTGAGTTCGAAGGAGCGATGAACGCGTTCAAGCTGTAATGAGGATCTTTCGCGACTCCATCCTTATTGTGTTTCTGGCCGCGGTCTGTTTGGTCGTGTCAGCCGGCGGGGCCTATGCCGGAGAACTGGAATTCCTTTCCAAAGGGAAATATTTTTCCGTGTATACCTCCGGTTCGACCGATATTTCAAAGACCTTGAACCGGCTTAACTTCGAACAATTCGCCCACTTCGATTCTCCCGGGGGAGAGTTCGATTTGGCCGGGCTTCTGGCGAAGACCCTGGACGGGCTGTATCTGAGGGTTTCCGACATCCTGGGAATTCATATGTACAGTTATCACGGCAAAGTCGTCCTCCTTCCCGATCAGAGGCAGGTAAGCAATATGTTTCGCATCTATTTCGGGAGAGATTTCCCGGAACGGTCGTTTTACGTCCATGAAAAAAATACCATTTATATCTCGGCCGCCGATCTTACCCTGGGAATGATGGGGCATGAGATATCTCACGCGATTATTTCTCACTACTTTGTGGTGCCCCCGCCGGCCAAAGTGCAGGAAGTCCTTTCCGGATACGTAGAATATTCCCTGCGGAAGGCTTCCGGCGCTTTCCCGCGATAAAAATCCCATCAGACAAATCGGTACAAATTTACATTATTTTTGATATAATAAGATGCCTTAATCGCGGTAATCGTTTTATGACCACTGTAATCACTATCTTGACGAATCCATGAGCTTAAAGCGAGGTTTCAATCTTTGGGATATTTTCTGTATCGCCGCCGGCGCGATGATATCATCCGGTCTGTTCATCTTGCCTGCGATCGCCTATCAGTACAGTGGTGCCTCGATCATTCTGGCCTATTTTCTTGCCGGAATATTGATGATTCCTTCGATTTACAGTAAAGCCGAACTGCTTTCGGCGATGCCCAAAGCGGGGGGGACGTATTACTTTATCGAACGGAGTTTCGGGCCGTTTCTGGGGATTTTCGGCGGATTATCCAGCTGGTTTTCTTTGAGTTTAAAAAGCGCGTTTGCTCTGGTGGGGATAGGTATTTTTCTTGAATACTTCTTTGTCTCGGCCAACAATCCGGAATTCTACCTGTGCGTAAAGCTGATTGCCGCCGGGTTCTGTGTTCTTTTCGTTATTGTGAATCTTACCAGTGTCAAGCTGAGCGCCCGTCTGCAGAATGTCATGGTTCTCCTTTTGCTCGGTGTGTGCGCGGCATATATATCCCTGGGGCTCAAGAATGTTTCCCCCGATCATTTTATGCCGTTCTGGCCGAGCGATATCAAACCGTTTCTTGCGGTGGTAGGGATGGTCTTTATTTCTTACGGCGGCCTTACCAAGGTCGCTTCGATCGCCGAAGAAACCCAGGACCCTACCAGGAATATCCCCCGGGGAATGTTTCTCGCCTTTCTGGTTGTCCAGATGGTATATGTCGCTTGTGTCGCGGTGACCATCGGTATATTGGGGCCGCAAAAGATGAACGCCACGCTCAATCCGATGACTCAAGGCGCTCTTTCCTCAGGCGGAATTGTTTTTTCGCTGATTGTTTCTGCCGCCGGCCTTATTGCTTTTTTTACTACGGCAAACGCGGGAATCCTTTCATCATCACGGGTACCGTTTGCCATGGCTAAGGATGAATTGATTTCAACCCGTCTCGCTGCCGTTTCCCGTCGTTTCCAGACTCCGTACCGTTCTATTCTGGCCACGGGTATCTTCATGCTGGCGCTTATCCTTTTTCTTGATCTGGAGAACCTGGTCAAGACGGCCTCGACACTGATGATCATCCTGTTTATGTTCGAGAACCTTTCGGTGATCATCATGAGAGAAAGTAAGATCATCAATTACCGGCCCCTTTTTATTTCGCCGTTATACCCCTGGCTTCAGATCGGGGCGCTGATTGTCTATGGAGCGTTGATTGTGGAGATGGGGTTTGTTCCGCTCGCGATCAGTATCGGGTTCGTCGTGGTGAGCCTGTTCTGGTTCTTCTTCTCGGCACGGAAACTCAAACGTCAGTCGGCGTTAATGCATCTGGTCGAACGCATTACCGCTCGGGAGCTGGTCGATACCTCATTGGAAGAGGAGCTGAAAGAGATCCTTCACCGGAGGGATAATATTATCAAAGACCGGTTCGATCATCTTATCGAGGATTGTGAAGTGCTTGATCTCTCTGGGCGCATACACCGTGAAGTATTCTTTTCTACCGTGGCGGAGGTGCTGGCCCGCCGCCTCGATCTGAATAAAGATAAGATCAAAGATCTTCTCTTGAAACGCGAAATGCAATCGACGACCGTTATCGAAAAAGGCCTGGCGATTCCGCACGTCGTCGTGGAGGGAGAAGGGAAGTTCGATATTGTTCTGGTCAGGGCCAAAGACGGGATCATTTTCCCGCCGCATGAGGATGTGCATATGGCGTTTGTTTTGATCGGTTCGAAGGACGAACGGAATTTTCACTTAAGGGTTCTTATGGCAATCGCGCAGATCGTACGGGAACATAATTTCTATAAAAACCTTATGCGGGCAAAGACCGAAGAGCAGATCAGGATGCTTGTTTTGTCTTCGACCCGCCGCCGGGAGATATATGGTTAAGACCAGGATTATCGCGACCCTTGGCCCTGCATCGAGCTCAGAAAGCGTGCTGCGTAAGATGGTGGAATATGGCCTGGATGTGGTGCGTCTTAATTTTTCCCACGGTACGCATAAAGGGCATGCTGCCAATATCGCGACGGTTCGGGGTATTAACAAAAAAATGCGACGGGCGATAAAGATCATACAGGACCTGGAAGGATACCGTATTCGTGTGGGAAGATTGAAAGAGGAGATGTATCTGAAAAAAAACAGTGTTGTCTATCTTACCGATGAAGATATCGCGGGCCAGGATAACCTGATCCCCTTCGATTATCACCGAGGTTGTCGCGATATCAAAAAAGGCAATCTTATTTATATCGATGACGGCAAAATAATCCTGACGGTCAAATCTTCCGGCAAAAGGAAGGTTAAAGCCACCGTTACCCGGGGTGGGATCTTAAAGGAAAAGAAGGGGATGAATATCCTGGGGACTCGTTTGAGATTCGATCCGGTGACCGAAAAAGACAAAAAGGATATTAAAGTGGGTATCCGTCAGGGGGTTGATTTCGTCGCTCAGTCTTTTGTGCGTTCCGCACAGGATCTTGAAACCCTGAAAGGATTGTTCCCGTCTTCATTCACTCCGAAAATTTTCGCCAAAATCGAGAATCGTATGGCGCTGGAGAATATCGACGAAATCATTGGTGAGGCCGACGGGATTATTATCGCCCGGGGCGATCTGGGGATTACCATGCCGATCTATAAAGTGCCGGTTATCCAGAAGGAGATCATCAAGAAGTGTATTCTTGCCGGGAAGCCCGCGGTCGTAGCGACTCAGATGCTCGACAGCATGACGACCGAGATTACCCCGACACGGGCGGAGGTAAGCGACGTAGCCAACGCGATATTGGATGGAGCCCGGTATCTTTTAATATCTCAGGAGACCGCCATAGGAATACACCCGCATAAAGTAATCAAAATGATGAATCAGGTCATAAAGCACACCGAACGTTATCAGGCGAAGGTGGCCGACCTGCTTCTGTAGTCTTAACTTTACAAAACAAGCGTCGCTTAAAATGTAAAGTTAGAAGCGAAAAGGATGAAAAAGATGAATGTGATCGGGATAATAACTGATTTTGGCAGTCAGGATCATTACGTGGGAGTGATGAAGGCGGTGATGCTTGAGATAAATAAAGAAGCCAATATCGTCGATATCGTCCATGAAATCGAGCCGGGAGATTTACGTCAGGCGGCGTTTGTACTCTATAAAACATATTCTTATTTCCCCCGCGGCACGGTATTTTTAGCTGTGGTCGATCCCGGCGTGGGGTCCGAACGCCTGCCCGTCGCGGTGAAGACCAGGAATTATTATTTTATCGGGCCCGATAACGGGGTGTTGAGTATGGCGGCCTATGCCGACGGGATTCGGGAAAAGAGAGAGCTCAGCCGGTCGAGGTATTTTCTGAAAAAAATATCCCGAACCTTTCACGGCCGGGATATTTTTGCGCCTGTCGCCGCGTATGTATCCAAAGGTGTCAGTTTGCGTAAGCTCGGGCCGCCGGCCGCTTCGTTACGAAAATTACTCCTGCCGCAGGTGAAAGTATCGAAAAAAGGAATCGAAGCCGAAGTCCTGTACGTCGACCGGTTCGGTAATCTGGTAACGAATCTGGATAAACGGCGGCTTCTGGATTGGACGGGAAAGGGTAAATTTGCCGCCCGGATCAAAAAGAAAAAAGTATCTCTTTTGTCCGATTATTACGCTCAAAGGAAAGCCGGCGTACCTTTTTTTATCGAAGGCGGGTTTTCTTTATTAGAGGTTTCGCTTAAAAACGACAGTGCCGAAAAATACTTTAACGCCAAGGTTGGAACAAAAATACATATACGATGTGCGTAACCGAATGTAAACCCCTTGAGAAACAAAAAAATAATCCGGTAAAAATAAAACTGCGCGGGATCGTCAAATACGCCTACAAGCAGATGGGTAAAGCGATCTTTGACTACCGGATGCTGAAAACCAACGATAAGGTCCTGGTCGCGGTCTCCGGCGGCAAAGATTCCCTGTCTTTGCTGCGTCTTCTAAAAATGCGGCAGGCGCGGGTGCCGATACCTTTCGAAATGATGGCCTGTTTTGTCGATACAAGTTTTATCAAGATCGATATCAAGCGGATGAAAGAGCATTTCCAAGAGGAGGAGGTTCCCTATAAGATTTGCCGGCTTAATCTCGATCCTGAAAAAGAGAACGTGGATTGTTTCTGGTGCTCATGGAACCGGCGCAAGCTTCTTTTTGAAACGGCTCAAAGTCACGGCTGTAATAAGATCGTCATGGGGCATAACCTGGACGATATCACCGAGACGATCATGATGAACATGGCGTACTTTGCCGAAATCTCAGCGATGAAACCTTATCTGGACTTATTCGGCGGCAAGCTGACGTTGATCCGCCCGTTATGTTATCTGGAGAAAAAGGAGATCATACGGTTTTTCAATAAATTCGACTTTCCTGACCTGCATTATGACTGTCCCGTGGGGAATACCTCCCGGCGGCACGCGGTAAGAGAAACAATCGAATCGTTGCGGCAAAAATGCCCCTACGTAAAGAAAAACATCTTTAAGTCACTGAAAAAAATCAAGAAAGATTACCTTGTCTGACGTGTGACTATGTGACGTGTGTCGTGTGACCTTTTTGTTATGAAAAAGAAAGTACTCATTACCGGCGGAGCAACCTGGATAAAGATTGATGAGGTGAGGATTCTTACCAATATCTTTACCGGTAAAACCGCCTTAAAAATGGCTCAAGACTTTAAAAAAAGAGGGTGGGAGGTGACGGTATTGATCAATCCTCATTGTATCGAGAAAACCCTTGAGAACATCACGTGTGTTCCGTTCCGTTATTTCTCCGAATTCAAACAGCTCCTGGCCGTAATGGTAAGGAAGAATCGTTACGATATGATTGTCCACTCGGCGGCGGTGAGTGATTATCGTCTGAAGAAGAGTTTTCCGGGGAAAATCCCTTCAAAAAAGAAATCCTGGATTCTAAAGTGTATTCCCACCGAAAAACTCATCAAATTGATCCGCAGGAAAGCGCCGAAATCATTTCTGGTCCAGTTTAAGCTGGAATATAACCGGGCGGCATTGAAAAAGAAGGCATTGGCAAGCCTGAAAGAGAACAAAACCGATCTGATCGTGGCCAATGCCTATACCGACCTGAAAAAAAGGTATCAAGCTTGGATCTTTAAGCCGGCCGGTAGCGGTAAACGTATTGCCTCCAAAGCATCCCTCGTTCCCGCCATCCTCAAATTCTATCGGGATTATAAAAGTCACATAGACACCTGCCTGCCGGCAGGCAGGCATAGACACATCCCGCACCGATATGTACATATCTATCGGGACCCCGCTGTATAAGAATATTACGGAGCGGGGCGTCACACGTTTAAAAGCTCCAATTTATAAGTCCTAATTATATGTTTTAGGATTTTGTGTCTGACCGCTCATCGCTGCCTGCCCGCTCCCGACTTACGGGAGGGCAGGCGGGTCCGCTAAACGCTGTATAAAAAAGTAACCCTCTCCCGATATAGGGAGAGGGCCCGTGGCTTTGAGTCCTATAAAGGACCCCGTAAAGACAGTGAATAGAGATATTCCTTTTATTTATAACATATTATGGGCATGGATTTAAAGTCAACGTCCTGTTTTTTATGTAACCGTTTTCATGCCGACCGCGAAAAAGCATTGATTTTATTGGGTATTTTCCATTCTCGGGAATATTTGGCGACGGCCGGCAAACTGAAAAATTTTCGATACTGTAAACTATTATTCGCAAATTGACAGATAAATAAAAACGGCATACCCTC
>CAZABB010000020.1:0-29228 GCA_964483625.1 uncultured Planctomycetia bacterium
GTAGCTCGTCAGGCTCATAACCTGAAGGTCACAGGTTCAAATCCTGTCCCCGCAATGTCTTTGGAAATAATAGTTCATCTTCATGGTCAGACAGTTCTCCCGCGCAATAATATATTTATTGAACGGGATCCCGCTGAATAATAGGAACGAAGGGGCGGGAAAATTCGCCCCCCAACCATCCTTTCTCTGATCCCTCTATATGTAATATAATATATATTAGTTTCCTTTTATTTTTGCCAAAGCATATTATTAGTAAAAATACGAGTTTATACTACAGGTAAATTAGTTATAAAAAATTATTGCATTTAATGTGGTATTTGTTACAATGAATATGATGAAAAAACTATGGATTGTAATGGTTTTTTCTCTGTTCGGCTCGGGATTGAGTGTTTTTTCATTTGCCGAACCGGTAGAAATTTCTTACCCCTACGCGGCTCAAACCGAGGCTGCCAAACAATATCTCGCCGAGATCGTCCAGGCGCGCCGGGATAAGATCGATCGGCAGCTGGACTATTATTCTCCCGAAGAAAGCCTGTCTGCTTCGTCTTCATCCCCGGCAACTCAAGCCGACCCTGAGGCGTATCAGTCGTCGCCGGTGCAGATTCAGGCTCCCGATACGGCTCAGCAGACCTTATCGTCGCCGGCATACTCGACGCCGCAAGGAAACAACGAATCGTCGTCGCAATTACGCATCACGGGAAATTATCAAATGGGATTGGGGATTACCGGTGATGACGTGTACTGGAAGAGGTCCGATTACAATTTGAATGAAACCGACTGGCGCATGTTCAGCACCGAGGCGTTGAATAATCGCGAGAACACGTTTGATCCGGCGATTTTTTCGTTCTTGCGGTTTGATATAGATTATCCCGCCTCGGATAATTCTATCGGATTCCATTCCAAATTTGATATCAGCCCCTGGAGTTTTATCGGCACCTCAGAAAGAGTGAGGGTTTCAAGTGCCTGGGGTGATACTGCCGAGATACAGCTGAAGTACTGGTCCAATACCGGATATACGTTTGGTGAGGTTGTGAAAACTCAGAACATAGGTAATTCGTTCAATTTACCTCAGATAAAAGTGGAAGATGATAAGGCTCAAGGGTTCACGACAGCCGCCAACTGGGGAGATGTGTTTACGATTCCGGAGCTGAAAATTCATCGTGAGTTCTGGCCTCTGCGGGAGATGAGTTTTTATTATCAGGGTGATGGTTACGATGTCGATCTGTTTCCGGCCGCGCTGGAGGATAAGGCGTACAATTCCGATGATCCGTTAGGATTGTCGAATCATCGTACGTACTGGGAGGAATCTCAGTGGCTGACTTCATGGGTTCCCGGAAACTATAACAATGTTCCCGATGATTACTTTCCGGGAGAATGGGATGATACGCTGGCGTTTCTGGCGCGCGATGCGGGAAACACGCGCTTGACGTCTTTAAGAGGAATGTCCTTTAATGCGCAGAGCGATAACGCTCTTTTTGATTTCGTGATCGCTTCCCCCCAAACTCTCTGGCAGGATTATGATTCCTTCGATACCTTAAATAGTGTCAGCCGGCTGAAATTGTTTGCTTCCGAGAACCTGACCCTGGGGGGATTGTACGGATTCAAGTTCGGATTCAATGAAAATAATCTCGACGCCTACAATCATATCTGGGGCGTGGATCTTGCCTGGGGTCTAAGTGAGGCCACGCAGATTTTGATGGAAGTCGCGACGTCGCGTTCGGAATACGACCGTGAATCCAATTTTACCCGGGAACGCCGGGGGAATACGTATCATGTTTCTCTGGTGAATTCATCGGCAAATGAATTCGGCAAAGATTATTTCGAGCTTTACCCCCAAGAACAGGAGCAATTTTATAAATTACGTCTTTCGGCGACGCATATGGATGAAGGGTTTGAAAGCGCGCTGGCCAGTCATCGCTTCACCCGTGACGATATGTTCTGGGGCAGGCATGTAACGTTTCGAAAACCGTATCAGCAATTCTTTGCCGGTCTGTATGAGCCGGCGATGGATTGGTATTACGTAAAGCAGTTCCGTATCGGTGACGGTATCGATTCCGGGCGTGATGCGGTCAGTTTACGATACGAAATTTTTAACCTGTTCGACGCGAAGCTCGATACCTTATTCGATATACGGAATGTACATGCCGCCGACGGCGAATATATCGAAAACGTAAGCCGTATCGAGTCGACCTATCGTGCCAGCGATAAGTTGACGTTGAAAGCTCTGGGGCTGTATCATGATTTGCCCGATACCGTCACGGGAGTCGATCCGCTGCTGCGAACTTCCGATGATGTTGCCTATTTTAATAATAATATCACCGGCGGAGAGGATCCGTCGCTTAAGACCGTATCCTTCGGGGGAGAATACTGGTTTCTTGATTGGTTCGGAATGAATGCGATCTGGGAGCATTCCAATGACACCGTTCTTGCCTACGACGGGTCCCCCCGGGGGTTACTGACTGCCGTTGAACCTTCGCTGATCCTTGACGAAGAAGGGAAAAACTACCGTACGGACCGGCCGATTCTGTACAGCCAGCAGCATTTTCCCGCTCCGCCGTATTCTTATTTCGATATTTTCAAGGTCGGGATGAAATTCCATACCTCGGATACAATGAATGTGTATCTTGACTGGACCCGGAACGAGTATGAATGGTCGCAGTTGATCGACGACAATTCCAATCATGTCGGAGTAGAGGTGGAATACCTGCCGATAGATACTCTGGGAGTGTATATCCGGTACGTGTATTCCCGGGTAAAAGATATTTCCGAACTGGTAGAGGATGGAACCGTTTCCAAACGGCACCATCATAATTTTGCCTGGGAGGCGCGGTATCGTCCCGAAAAAGACAGAGAGTTTATCCTGCAGTATGGTGTGGGAAGGGGTGCGTATATGGGGACATCGACATCGACTCCGTTTGGCGGAGACGTGCCGGTGTTGGATACCCAGCATATTGTAAGACTTTATTACCAACAGGAGTTTTGAGGATGAAAGTGAATGAACGGTACGCGATTGGGGTGGGATTAAATCTTTTTGATGCTAAGGCGATCCTTTTGCGTGAAGACGGCAAGGAAGTTTCAAGCGTCGAGCGTAAACGAAAGTCGGTCGACGCCAATGAGACTCTGAATGTTCTTCTTTCTTTATTCGACGATATCCTTACCAAGTCTTCGAAATATAAAGGAAAGATTGTCGGTGCCGGCGTGGCGCTGGGCGGAATCGTCGATCAGAAAAAAGGATCGGTATACTGGCCTCAAAAGCAGGAGACTTCTTATGTGCGGATATCGATTCCCTTTAAAAAATATCTGGAAGAGAAGCTCAATCTTCCCATTGCCATGGTCAATGATACCAATGCCTGTGCCTGGGCCGAGTATGTAGCCAATTACAAGAAATATGAAAACCTGCTGTATATGTTTGCCGGTTCCGGATGCGGGTTCATCTTAAACGGCAGACTGTATACCGGACATGACGGCGGAGCGGGAGAGCTTCTGGTTACTCCGCACCGGGATATGACATCCATCCAGGGGGATTTCGGCTTTCTAGCGCCCTGGGATCACGACATGGGGATTACCCGTCGCCTGAAAAACCTGATCTCGGTCGGCCGCAAGACCGCCTTGATTAAGAAAATAGATTCGGTTGGTCAATTGTCGTTGGAGGAAGTGTTTAAGGAAGCCAAGAAAGACAAGCTTGCCAAGGAGGTGTTGACCGAAGCCGCTTATGCGTTGGGGGTAAAAGTTTCTTTTCTGATCAATCTTTTGAATCCGGAGGTCGTGATCATCGGCGGGGGGTTCGAAGAAGCCGGTGATTCTTTTCTGGATGAGGTGGTTAAGACGACGAAAAAGTTTTCATTCAGCCTTCTGCGGCGAAATGTGAAGATCCATTTCTCTACCCTGGGAAGAAAAGCCTCCGCGGTAGGCGCTGCGTACCGTGTGTTTAAAGAAAAAACTTTACAGTCAAAGAATGGATGATATAATTTATATAAATAATTTATTTAACCAAGGAGGTGGTTGATGGGAAGGAATTTACCCCTGATAATTTTGCTTATACTTTTATTAGTGAGTGGTTTTATCGCGCTTAAGTTTTATACCGACGCGCAGCAACTCTATACTGAGAAACAAGCTCTGGTAAATGAAAACACCGAGTTGATGAATAAAAACAGAAATTTGAAGAAAAACAACGATCGACTGGAGAAAGAAAACAAAGAATTCGAACAGCGGTGGCGGGAAGTTCTGCAGGAGCTTTCCGAGGCGGAACGGAAAATCAAAGACGCCCAGTCCCGGTACTCTCAGGTCCAGAAAGAACGGGATGTTTTAGAAAGAAAACTGAAAGAAGGGCCCAAGGTTATCGTTTCGGAGAAGCCCAATTCATCCAGCCAGGAGGCGATGCCGGAACACTGGGAAGATGTAGTTCGCGAAAAGGCGGAACTGGCCGCGGGGATGGAACAGTTGAAACGCGATTTACTGGATACCCGCGCGAAAATAGCCGATCTGGATAAAAACAATAAAGAACTAAGCATTCAGATCGATGAGCTCACCAAAGTAAAAGAACGTCTGGAGAAAGAAGTGTCCTTTAAAGAGAGGACCATGCAGATCATGAGTAAGGATCTGGTGAATGAGAGAGAAAAACGCCAGGCGCTTTCCAAAGAGGCATCTAAACTTCGTGACGATAACATCGGGTTGAAACAGGAGATGATTATCGCCAACAAAGAGAAATCGCGCTTGCAGTCTAATCTCAAGAACGCTCTGGAGAGAAGAGAAGACCTGGAACGAAAGGTGGAAGAGATCGAAAAAGTTTTGAAAGAAAAAACGCTGATGTTCGAGCAGTTAAAAGATGACCTCCTCGACACGTTAGATGTTCCTGAAGATATCGCGGCAAGTTCTTCTTCGGTAAACCTGCCGCCGATCGTGGTCGAATCTCAGACTCCTCAAGAGAGACTTCAGCCGAAGAAAAGCAGTGTCGCGACAGGTATCATGCAGGGGAATGTTCTGGCCGTCAATCAAAAAGAGCGATTTGTGATTGTCGATCTGGGATCCGACGCGGGAGTCGGGGTGGGAGATAAATTCGAAGTATATCGCGGCAACCGTTTTGTCGGGATCATCGAGGTGATTGAGACCCGGCGTGAAGTTTCGGCTGCCGACATAAAGAGCGGATCACCGATTGCCGAAAATGATATCGTGATATCAAAATAAGTAAAAGCATAGATTTCTCATAGAAAAAAGAAAGTGCTGTGGCATCAGCGAAAGTAACAATAAATGATGTAGCGCGGGAAGCTGGCGTATCGATTGCGACGGTTTCCCGTTATCTCACCAATCCAGTTTCCATTAAAAAAGAAAATCGGGGCCGGGTCGAGCAGGCGATCAAATCGCTGCGTTACAGCCCGCACGTCTATGCCCGTAAACTTGCCGGCGGGAAGCTGGGCGTATTTGGTCTGGTCATCCCCGGATATGAAGGTATTTTCTATTCATTTTATGGACTGGAAATCATTCGCGGGATGGGGCTTGAACTCAAAGATCTCAATAAAGATCTGTATCTGCATATTTACTGGGGAGAGGACCGCCTGAATCCTTCTCTGGTCGACGGCATTGTTTTTGCCGATATCCTGGAGAACGAAAAACAGCTCAAACGTATGATGAAAGAAAAAATTCCCTGTGTAGTCGTGAACAAGAAGATCGACGAGGCGGGAGTCAGTTATGTTGCGATTGATAATACCAAAGGTGCGTATCAGGCGGTCGAATATCTTATCAAACAGGGGCATACCCGGATCGCTCATATCGCCGGGGATCTGGGAGTGCAATGTGCCCAGGAACGTCTTCAGGGGTACCGGGAAGCCCTCGGTGCTCATAATATTACCGTAAGAGATTCCTACATCAAAGAAGCTCATTTTTCCCGCCCGGAAGCTCGAAAAGGCGTCGAGGAACTTTTTTCTCAGAACCAGGAACCGCCGACGGCGATTTTTACCAGTAGTGATGAGATGGCGTTGGAGGTTTTTCATTTCGCTCAGAAAGAAGGAATCGCGTTTCCCGATAAATTGTCACTGATCGGATTTGACGACAACCCGTTATGCATATATGAAAATCTGCAACTCACGACAGTACGTCAGCCGATCCGGGAAATGGTCTCAGCTGCCGTAGATATTTTGAAAAACACAATCGAGAAGAGCAGTGAGCCGGTAAAAACAATGCTTACTCCCGAACTTATCGTCCGCAACAGCGTTGCAGCTCAATAGATGCCTTTCACCGAAGGAGACGCATGACGCGTCTTTGTCGATGAATATATTTATTCACATCCGGGTAAGAGGGTAATTCCTCAAGAATGTTGTGAAAATTGGTCTTTGCAGAGGAGACGGATACAGGAAGTTATTCACTTAAGCGACTACATTTTGTGGACAAGCTGTGAATAAAGTCTATATCTTGTATTTCTCTCTTGACACCCGTGGCACGGGTGATACAATATGCTCTGCCTGTTGTATGACCCAACCGAATAATGGTTTTTTCTCAAAATGAAGGAGTACCGTATGGATCAAAATCTGCATTTTTCATCCAATGCCTTGACTGTTCTGCAGAAGAGGTATCTTAAAAAAGACTCCCAAGGGAATGTATCGGAAACTCCCCACCAGATGCTCGAAAGAGTTGCCGGCGCGATTGCCGGGATCGAACGGCGCTACGGTGGGACCCGTTCTTCCGTCCAGGAGTTGGAAACGTCTTTTTTCCAGATGATGGCCGAATTAAAATTTATGCCGAATTCGCCTACGTTGATGAATGCCGGTAAAGATCTCGGCCAGCTTTCGGCATGTTTTGTGGTTCCTGTCGAGGATTCGATGGAATCTATTTTCGACGCGATCAAGGCGACCGCGCTTATTCACAAGACCGGCGGCGGAACGGGTTTTAGTTTCTCCCGTCTTCGTCCCAAACAGAGTATGGTGAAGTCTACGGGAGGAGTCGCCTCGGGTCCGGTATCGTTTATGAAAGTATTTGATTCGGCGACTCAGGCGGTCAAGCAGGGCGGGACCCGGCGCGGCGCGAACATGGGAATTTTGAGAGTTGACCATCCCGACATCAAAGAGTTCATTACCTGTAAGGAAAGGGAGGGTGACATTTGTAACTTTAATATTTCGGTCGCGGTTACCGATGAGTTCATGGAGCGTCTGGCCCGTAACGAATCTTACGAGCTCCTCGACCCGCGAACCGGGCATACGCTTGAACGTATTCCGGCCCAGGACGTGTTCAATATGATCACCGAAGGTTCGTGGAAGAACGGGGAACCCGGTGTTGTCTTCATTGATAAGATCAACGGAAATAATCCCACGCCTCATCTGGGGGATATCGAAAGTACCAACCCCTGCGGCGAACAGCCGCTCCTGCCGTTTGAGTCCTGCAACCTCGGGTCGATCAACCTGGCGAAGATGCTTAAAACGAATCCCAAAGGAACGTATGAGATCGATTGGGACGAGTTAAAGAGAGTAACTCGTCTTGCCACGCGCTTTCTCGATAATGTAATCGATGCCAATAAATTTCCTCTGTCGCAAATCAAAGAAAACACAACCCGTACTCGTAAGGTAGGCCTGGGGATTATGGGCTGGGCGACGATGCTGGGATTTCTGGAGATCCCTTATGAGAGCGAAGATGCTCTCAAATTAGCGAAAGAAGTGATGGAGTTTATTCACGAGTACGCCAAGACAGAATCGATATCTCTGGCGCGTGATCGAGGAGTATTTCCCGCCTGGCGCGAGAGCGTGTGGGACAAGAAAGGGGTAAAAATCCGTAACGCGACGCTTACTACGATCGCTCCCACCGGTTCCATCAGTATTATCGGCGGCCCGACATCTACCGGTATCGAGCCTTTCTTTTCTCTGGTATACTACCGGAACATTTTAGATGGAGAACGGTTACTTGAGGTCGAACCCAGTTTCGAGCATATTGCCAGAAAATACGGATTTTACTCCCAAGAGCTTATGAAGAAAATTGCCTCCGGAGAAAGTATCCAGAAAATGCCCGAGATCCCCGATAAGATCAAGTTGTTGTTTAAGACGGCACTGGAGATCACGCCTTTGATGCATGTGAAGATGCAGGGCGCGTTTCAGGAGGGGACCGATAACGCGGTTTCCAAGACGATCAATCTTCCCCATGCGGCGACGCTTGATGACGTGAAAGAAGCATTTATGTATGCCTATAAGCTTGGCTGCAAGGGGCTTACGCTTTACCGTGATGGCTCCCGCAATATTCAGGTGTTGACCGTGGGAGATAAGAAAAAAGAGCAGGTTCCCGAAGCGGTAAGTGAAGCCGGTGAGGTGAGGATGGCTGTAGCTCATCCGAAACCCCGGCCGGAGATGATCATCGGTACGACGACCAAAATCACGACCGGCTGCGGTAATTTATACGTTACCGTAAACCAGGACCAGGACGGCGAGTTTTTTGAGGTGTTTACCCAGATGGGAAAAGCCGGGGGGTGCGCCGCTTCCCAGCTTGAGGCAGTTGGCCGGTTGATTTCGCTGGCGTTACGCGGCGGAGTCGATTTGAAAGTTATGGTCGAGCAGCTGAAAGGTATTCGCTGTCCTTCGCCGAACTGGATGAACGGGAAGAAGATTTTCTCCTGCGCCGACGCAATCGCCCGGGTGCTTGAGAAGCGCGCTGCCGATCAAAAGCAGCTGGTAAGGATCAAGCTGGGCCAGATTCAGGAGGCATCTTCTGAAACGTCGGCGGGCAAGGCTCAGGCCGGTTCTCCCGGCGGCATCAAGGTGAAAAAACGGGCGCTGAAGAACGTGGTCGGGGTATGTCCCGACTGCGGCTCGGCATTGAGGCACCAGGAAGGCTGCGTGCTTTGTGACGCCTGCGGCTATAGCAAGTGTTAAAAGGCAAAGTCACACGACACACGTCACATAGTCACACGTGAAAACGCGCGGTGTTGTGAAGGGGAAATAAATCGTCCGAGCGAAAGTCAGAGTAGGCGGGTTGTATCCCCTGGGGTTTCTTCGGTGAATTTTGTAGATACAAAATTCACTCAGAGAATAAAAAGTGAGCGGTCGTCTTTCGTCCCTTTCGTCCCTTCGGTTCAACTTAATATTAACAGATAAATCCAATATTCTATATGTCTGTGCATACGATTACCAAAAAGATCTATTATCACGATACCGATTGCGGTGGAGTGGTCTATTATGCCAATTACCTCAAGTACCTGGAGGAGGCCCGGACGGAGTTCTTTGCCCATCGCGGTTCGACGATACGGCAGCTGGCAGAGGACGGGACGCTTTTTGTCGTGGGTAAGCTTGAGATATCCTACCGCGCTCCGGCCCGGTACGGGGACGCGATTAAGGTCCGCACTCAAGTGGAGAAGACGCGCAGTGCCAGCGTGGTTTTCTTCCAGGAGGTCAAAAGAGGGGATACCCTTCTGGTCGAATGCCGGACCCAGCTTGTCTGCGTGGATGCAAAGATGAGCCCCTGCCAGATCCCCGCCACGTTAAAAGAAATATTTTCCCGATAAAACGCGGAATAGTGCTGCCTTTTCCACCTTAAGGGAAGGTCATTTTTTCAGCACGTTGCCCCTTGACAGGATGGGGTTTCTGGCATATACTTAAGGTAGTTAATAGTTAACACTGTTAACTATTAAGGAGGTTAATGAGTATGAAAAAAGACAGGAAATTGGACGCGTTTATCGAGGATATTTCTCACATTATGCCTCAGGTCATCCAGGGGGTGTTCCGCCGGCAGAAGGTCGATATGCTGACCCGGGGAGAGATATCTATTCCCCAGTATGTACTGCTGCTTCTTCTGTGCAAGAAGAAATTCATGATGATGAAGGATATCGCTTCTGAGCTTAACGTGAGCCTGCCGGCGGCAAGCGGTATGGTAACGCGGCTTGTCTCGGCCGGCCGGGTCAGGCGTATTCCCGATGAACAGGACCGGCGGGTCGTGTATATAGGTGTTACCTCACGCGGCAAGCAGGTGGTCAATACCGTACGGAATCAGCGGAAAAAAGTGTTCAAGGAGGTATTTAAGAAAATACCGGAAAGAGAACGCACGCAGTATTTAAATGTATTGCGTAAAATATCAAAAATAATCCATAACGAATGAAACCCTACACGCTTTTTTGTATCATAGGAGGCATCTTGGCTGCGTTTATTTTAAATGTTGCCCCGGGGGCAATGGCCAAAGATGCTGCGGATGTCGAAACCTTTCTCATCGATGAAGCCGGTGTAGCCGATCTGGCGTTGACCAATTCCCTGGATATTCAGATCGCCCGGTTTGATGCCTCGATCAAACGTACCGAATTGATGGAGGCGGAATCGGTTTTCGATACGTTTCTCAACGCTCAAGCAGGATACAGCGATGACCAGAAGGATGTCGCAAGTGCATTCCTGGGAACAAAAAATACCGAAAGTGAATATTCCTTCGGTATTGAGAAAAAACTGCCCACAGGGACTACGGTGAATTTCACCGCCGGAAACGTGCGTACACATACCGACTCGAGTTTTAGTACCGTGAATCCGTCGCACGAAGCGACCATAAGCGCCACTCTTACCCAGAACCTGGGAAAGAACTTCTTCGGGATAGCCGACCGCGGCTTAATTCGCATGACCAAGCTCGATATTGAGAACACCGAATATACGTCGCTTACCGATATTGAGGCCGCGCTGTTTGAGGTGTTGCGGGCCTACTGGAACCTGGTCTTAAAGAAGGAATCGTTGCGTATCCGTATCGAGATGCGCCAGCAGGCCGACCGGCTCTATAAGATCTATGAGAATAAGCTGGGGATGGGAATGGTCGAAGAGGTTGATATGGCCGAGATCCGGGGGCATCTGCGCCGTCTCGATGTGGGGGTGCTTAATGCCGGGCTGGACCTGGTGATGGCAAAGAACGATCTTTTGTTTTTATTGAACGTGAATAACCTTCGTGTGGAACTTGAGCCGATGGACGAGCTTGATATCAATCCGGAGTCGGTCGATTTGTATAATAGCCTTCAGGTTGCCGTTGCGGCCCGCCGCGATTACCGGAAGATGAGAAACGAGCTCGAAAAGAACAACGTCGACTTGGCTGTAAAAAAGAACGCTCTGTGGCCCGAGATCGATCTTGAAGCGTCGTTGACCAAAAACGGCATCGATTCTGAATATCATAACGCCTGGGAGAAGACGACTGATGCCGATTACCGCCAGTTTTACGTAGGGTTACAGGTCAAATTGCCTTTGGAAAACCGCAAAGCCCGGGCTCAAAAAAAAGCGGTTCAGCTTAAGAAAGAACAACTTCTCCTTTCGCTTAAACGTATCGAACGACTGATCCTGCGGGAATTGAACAATCAGGTGACACGCGTCAATACGTTAAAGAACGAAGTCGAGCTTACCCGGGAAATCGTTGAGCTCCAGAAAGTCAAACTGGCTCAGGAGCATAAACGCTTGGAGTGGGGCCGGTCCAATGCCGACGTGATGGTGCGGTATGAAGACGATGTGTTACAGGCGATGCTGGATGAAGCCCGGGCTTTATATACCTACCGGATCGGGGTCCTGGAACTTGCCCGGCGTCAGAATATCTTACTGGACTATTACTGGAAAGAAGGACTATAAATGATGGTTCTCGCGTTACCCCGTGCTCGCGTTCTCCCGTTCATTAGAAAACGTACCGCATTTTGCGAGATCCCGCTACAGGCGGGAGATCCAACGGGCGAACGGGAAAACGGGCAAACCGAAAAAGGGATAGAATGAGTCTGCCGCGGTTTAGTGTCAATCAGTCGCTCTTCGTTAATCTGGTCTCGGTGCTTTTGATCATCATCGGGTTGATCACGCTCTGGGGAACCAATCGGGAGATCTTTCCCAACGTGACGTTTGATATCGTCAGCGTGACGACGGTTTATCCGGGAGCGACGCCGCTGGATGTGGAAAAGCTGATTACGGTACCGATTGAGAAAGAGTTGAAAGAAGTCGACGGGATCAAAGAGGTCCGGTCGACATCGGCTTCGGGCTCTTCGTTTGTCATCGTTGAGCTCGATCCCGACGAGAAAAATAGGCAGAAGGTTATTCAGGACATTCAGAGTGCCGTCGATAGAGTCAAAGACCTTCCCAAAGATATCGCCGCCGATCCGGTCGTAACCGAGATCACCAATAAACAGTATCCGGTGATCGAGGTGTCGTTGTCGGGCAATATGAGTCAGGAGAAAATTCACCGGTACGCCGACACGTTGGAAGATATTCTGGAGGATCTGCCTGCGGTGGCTCGCATCAGTAAATCCGGCTACCGGGACCGGGAAATCCAGGTTCATCTTGATCCCCAAAAGATGAAGGAGCACTATCTTTCTTTTGATGAGGTCGAACAGGCCCTGGCCGTACGTAATATCAGTATGCCCGCGGGAGAACTCAATACGCCCCAGATCGAGTACAGTGTGCGTACCACCGGAGAGTTCCAGACCGCGGATCAGGTTGCTGAGGTGATTGTCCGGGGAAATGACCTTGAGAATGTGGTCCGGATAAAAGATGTGGCGACGGTCGAGGATGGGTTTAAAAAGGAAGATATTATCTATAAAACACTGGGGACAAAGTCGATCAATCTGGTTGTGCTGAAAAAAGAAGCCGGGGACGCGATTTCTCTGGTTGATAAGGTGAAAGAAACCTGTGATGAGTTTTTAGAGCGGATTGAGGATGACCTTGAGATATCCTATGTGAACGATTATTCGTTTTTTGCCCGGCGCCGGCTGAATGTGCTTAAGAATAACGGGTGGGCGAGTCTTATTCTGGTTGTTACCGCGATGCTTCTGTTTTTACAGCCGCGTGTGGTCTTTATGACGGTGCTGGGTATTCCTATCGCCTTTCTGGCGACCTTTATCGCCATGGGAATGATGGGGATAACGATTAACCTGGTAAGTATGTTCGGGCTGATCATCGTGCTGGGGATGCTCGTTGACGACGGGATTATTGTGGCCGAGAACGTGTACCGGCATGTGGAGGAAGGTGTGCCGCCGCGGCGGGCGGCGGTGATGGGAGCTGAGGAGGTCTCCGGCGCGGTGATTGTGGCGGTGATGACCACGGTTGCGGCGTTTTCTCCGCTTTTATTTATGACCGGGCTCATCGGCAAGTTTATCCGGCATATTCCCATCGTGCTGATCATCGCGCTCGGTGCGTCACTGGCCGAAGCCTTGGTCATTTTGCCCAGCCATCTTGCCGATTTCATGAAAGCGCACAGCGCGCCGTCGAAAGAACAAAGAGCCGGTGACGACCAGCGGCCATGGCTGCGGGAAATTCTGAAATTCTATACGCGCCTGGTGACTGCCGCGATCGGCCGGAAATATAAAGTCCTGGGCGGGTTTACGGTGGCGTTGATTGTATGCGCGATTTTGGCCAAAGTCGCCCTGAAATTCGTTCTGTTTCCCGATGTCGGTATCGATTACTTTCATATCCGCGCCGAAGCGCCGATCGGGACTCCGCTTGCGGTAACCAGTGAAATGATCGTGCCGGTTGAGGAGATCGTAGCCGAATTACCCGATGATGAACTGGATACCTATGTTACCTCCGTCGGGATGTTTTCTGAGGACCGGAATGATCCTTATTCCGAAGGCGCCAGTCATCTTGTCCAGGTCGCGGTCTATCTGTACCCTGAAAAAGATCGGGACCGCAAGGTTGATGAGATCATCGATGAAATTCGCGGCAAAATGAAACAGGCCGGGGTTACGGGATTCCGTGAGGTCAGGTTCGAGAAGGCCGAAACCGGACCGCCGGTCGGCAAGGCGGTTGAGGCAAAAATCCGCGGTGAAGATTTTAACACACTGGATGAGATCGCTTTCGGTATCATGGATTATTTAAAAACGATCGAGGGTACCCAGGATGTTACCTGGGATCATAAACCGGGGAAAGAAGAGATATTGATCAATATCGATCACCAGAAGGCCACCTATGCCGGAGTTTCAGTTTCTCAAATCGCCCGTACGGTGAGAGGAGTCTTTGAAGGGAATATCGCGACCAAGATCAAACCGGTTAAGGCTGAGGAAGAGACGGATGTGACGGTGATGTTCCCTGAAGAAGCTGCCAAAGACCTGGACGTCTTTGATGCGATTCTGGTGCGTAATTCGGCGGGGAATCTTATTCCATTGACCAAAGTTGCTCAGATAAAAAAAGTTCCCGGAACGACCGCGATCAGTCACCTGGAGGGCAAACGCGTCGTTACCGCCTCCTGCGATGTGGATACCGATAAAATTACCTCGTTGGAGGTAAATAAGAAACTGCGGGAGAAATTTTCCGATATTTCCGAGGAGTATCTGGGGTATTCGATCGATTACCAGGGAGAACAGCAGGATACGATTGAATCGTTGCAGAATCTTCTCAAAGCGTACTTTTATGCGTTCTTAATTATCTATCTGATCCTGTCTTCATTTTTCCGTTCGCTGGTACAGCCGTTTGTCGTGATGCTGGCGATACCGTTTGGTCTTATCGGGGTGATTATCGCCTTTATCGTTCACGGGATGCCATTATCTTTTATGGCGATACTGGGAATCGTGGGATTAAATGGAATTGTCGTCAATGATTCGATCGTTCTGGTCGATAAAATTAATAGGCTCAGAGGGCAAGGTTTGCCCCGGCGGGAATCGATCATCAAGGCCGGGCAAATGAGAATTCGCCCCGTTCTTCTTACTACGATTACTACCTGCGGCGGTCTCTCGACCGTTGCCTACGGGATCGGAGGAAAAGATCCGTTTCTGGTGCCGATGGCTCTTTCGATTTGCTGGGGAATCGCGTTTGCGACCGCGTTGACGTTGATCGTCATTCCGTGTATTTATTCGGTGATCGATGACCTTATGTTGAAACTTACCAAGCATTCCAGCATGATCACAAAATCCCGGGTGAATAATCATCATGAACCCGACGCCTGGCCGACAGGGCAGAATTAGAAGTTGAACCAGCCTCCAGTAATGGTAAAATTATTTTAGATGCCTCTATCATTGTTGGTCTCGGGTCGACAGTCTCTCGTTTTTCTCAATACCATATGCCAGAGACCAAAGCCCAGAGACTCATGGTATTGTTCGAATTGAAAAGGATGTAGATACACATATGAGAAAAATATTCTCAGTGATCCTCGGGGTAGGGGTATTTTTTATAAACGGCTGTACGGTGGTTAAATATTCCGATCAGCTTCTGACGTTAAAAAACATCGGTGACTCACAGCGCCAGATCAATCAATACATCGAAAATCAAAAAGAGTTATTTGCTCTGCTTCTTTACGATATCCACAATGATCTGATAGCCGCCGATCTTACCGAGGCTGATATCAAATCCCGTTACGGCGACCCCGTGATGAGCGCGGAAACTTCATCCGGGACCAAACGTCTTCTCTATCGTCATCCTACCGAATACTATACGTCCGACCGGGTCTATTTCTATATTGATTCCGCCGGCACGCTCATCCGGTGGGAATATGTTCCTACCGAGCCCCAACAGCATCCCGGGTGAATATCTGTATAGTCCTTCTATCGCCCCGTATTGACAGAAGCCTTTTCTTTGCATAAACTAATCTACATGTACAGACGCAGGAAAAAGATATCCATCGTAACGTTCGTTCTCGCGGCATTATTGTTCTGTACGGTCTTGCCGTATCGGTCGCAAAGCGCGCCCTGTTACGGAACAAAGACGCTTTCTGAGAAACAACTCGTCATGGGGTATCAGACGTACCATCTAACGGATCGAGACTTAGAAGGCGGGTGGGGCAGGGTGCGTTCTCTACAGCATTTTCTTCTGTTATCGTACGGACTGTTTGACTGGCTGATAGTGGATTTAAAAGGCGGGACCGGATATATCAAAGCCGGTAATGCCACAACTGCGGAGCTCGATTATCCGGCTTCCTTTGCCGGGGGATACGGTTTCAGGATAAAACTCTATGATGATGCTGATTCTGGGTTGCGCGCGGTGTTCGGATTCCATCACATCAGCGTTCATCCCCGTTCGATACAGGTTAACGGAACCAACCACCGGTCGGTCCTGGATGACTGGCAGGTATCGGTGCTTGCGTCCTGCGATGTGGGTGAGGTAACTCCTTATGTGGGAACAAAATGGTCCCGGGTGGATTATATCCACTGGGTGAACGGAACCCGTAAACGGCGCATGTCCGATCTGACTGAAAGCGTGGGGCTGGTTGTGGGGATGGATATCCCGGTGACCGAGAAAACTTCGCTCAACCTCGAAGGGCACTTTATCGACGAAGTCGCCTATTCGGTCGCCTTTCTGTATTCCTTTTAACCAAAGTCACACGACACATAGACACACGTCACACGTGAAAGAAAATATCAAAAATAAAAACGCACGACGTACGACGCTCGACGAACGACGAGAAATATGATTATAAAAAACAATAAAGACGAGTTTGCAAGCTATCTGGAAGATACATCCAATATTTCCGGTTATGCCCGGAAGCTCTATATTCCCGAACATATCGGCGAGCTGATTGATCTTGTCGGCCAATGTAACGCCAGGGGGACGGGGCTGACGATCTCCGGCGGCCGGACCGGGACCACGGGAGGGTGTGTTCCGCTCGAGGGGGTGCTGGTCTCTTTAGAAAAATTCAACCGGATTATCTCGCTCGATACCGAACGTCAGCGGGTCAGGGCCGAGGCGGGAATTGTCCTTGAGGCCCTGGAGGAGGCACTCAGAGAAAAAGGGTTTACGCTTCGTGCCCAGCCGACCGAATCGCTTGCCTGTCTCGGCGGGGCCATAGCCACATCCGCCTCAGGCGTGCGCGGCTACCGGTACGGGGGAGTGCGTGAATATGTGCGGTATCTTAAAGTTATCCTTGCCGACGGGACGGTGGGGGAGGTTACGCGGGGGCACGTTAAGGCTCAAGACGGTAAAATAGCTGTTCCTTTCGGCAAGGGCGATTGTAGAGAGATCGATCTTCCTTCCTACCGGATGCCGGCCGGTAAGCATCAGGCCGGGTATTTCGTCAAAGACGATGTGGATTTAATCGATCTCTTTATCGGCAGCGAGGGGACGCTGGGTGTCATTGTTGAGGCCGAACTGGATATCCAGAAACAGGCGGCTTGTGTTTTCGACTGTATTGTTTTTTTCGAACGGGAAGCTGACGCGTTCTCCTTTGTCGCCGCGGTAAAGGAGAAAAAGGCTAAGGGACAGCTTGATCCGACCAGCCTCGAATTCTTAGACCGGAGATCGCTTGAATTTTTGAAGGAGGAATATCCCCGGGTCAAGAATTTCGCGTCTTGTGTGTATTTCGAGGAGGAAACCGACGGTGAGGAATCGGCGCGGATGAATGAGTGGCTTGAATTGATCGAAACTTCGGGAGCTAACGGCGAACGTACCTGGTTCGGCGATACCCCGGCCGAACGCGGTAAAATTTTTCAGTTTCGGCACAGACTGCCCCAGTTGATCAATGAATTTCTCAAACAGCACCGGCAACGGAAAGTTTCTACCGACGTCGCCGTGCCGGAAGAATCGTTCTCTCAGATGTATGAGTTCTATAAGCGGAAGGGATTGAAAAGCGGGGTGCCGTTTGTTAATTTCGGGCATATCGGAGAAAATCATCTGCATTTTAATTTCCTGCCCAGAACCGGTGCCGAATATGACACGGCAAAAGAGTATACTCTTGAATTTATCAAAAAAGCCATTGAACTGGGCGGTACCGTCTCGGCCGAACACGGTATCGGTAAGCTTAAAAAAGAGTATTTAGCCCTGATGTACGGGGCTGAGGCGATCGGACAGATGCGGAATCTGAAGAAGCAGCTTGACCCGAATTTCATCCTGGGCCGGCATAACATATTCGATTGCGACCTATAAAGGATCGCAATCGAGACACACGTCACAAGGTCACATAGTCACACGTAGGCCTTCGGCAAGTCACAAGGACACATCCCGCACCGATATTGATATATCTAGCGGGACCCCGCTAAATAAAAATACTATGGGGCGGGGAAGTCACATAGTCACATGTGTTCAATTGCATTAGTCATATGTGTTCGGTTCCCCGTGTGACATGTGTCGTGCAACGTGTGACTGCCTGCGTAAGCAGGCATGCGTGTGTCGTGTGTCTATGTGTCGTGTGACTTATGCCTGTTGGGGTGGGGCTAAAGGCTTAATAAAACCACCTTGCACCCGCTATTTGCTGCCAGGCTATGATTAAGAAATGATGCTTGGCAATTTTCGAGGATATGATAATATATATTTTCTAACAGAGCCGTTCAATAAGAGGAGGTGTGAAGATGGCTAAAACTTCAATTGGTTTGGAAGAAAATGTAGCGTCGATGCTTTGCTATCTGGTCGGATGGATTTCGGGGTTAGTGTTTTTATTGCTGGAGCGCGAGAATAAAACGGTAAAGTTCCACGCCATTCAGGCCTTAGTAACGTTTTTGGGGATACACGTGATTTCGATCATCCTGGCGTTTATTCCCTTTCTCGGCTGGGCTATCGCTTCGATGCTTTCGATCCTGGCGATTATTCTCTGGATTCTGTTAATGGTAAAAGCCTATCAGGGAGAAAAGATGAAACTTCCTGTTGCCGGCGAAATAGCCGAGAAACATTCCGCTTAATACATATTGGCGCTGTTGTAAGATCATGCGCCAGCGCCTGATTGCAATGATTTAAGGGGATTACGGTGATGAGAAACTGTGCTGTTTTCAATCGTTGTAATCATTCATCAGTTGATATAATCAGGAGCTATACAATCTCATATTGTCTGCAATGAAGCCGCATCTTACGGTCGTTGCCGCCTGTATCCGGCGCGCGCGGGAGGTATTGCTTTGTCAACGTAACGAAAATGATGCCTTCGGCCTTCTCTGGGAATTTCCCGGGGGGAAGGTCGAGGCGGGCGAGTCATTACCTGAGGCGATCGTACGGGAAATAGAGGAAGAGCTGGGCGTGCGTATCAAACCCGAAAGTACACTGGGTGTTTTTGAGGATGAAAACGAAAATTTAAAGATTACCGTGCACCTGATCGGGGCCCGGATTGCCGCCGGGGATCCGGCGGCGTGTGATTGCCGGGATTTCAAATGGGTCGAAATATGTGAGCTTGATTCGTTTGATCTGGCTCCGGTGGATAAAAAAATCGCAGCATTTTTAAGGGAGAAGTGAATCTATGAGGAAACGAATGGGATTGAAACGGAACCAGGTAATACGGGAAGAATTGCTTGATTTGTTGAAGAAAGACGCGTATATGCGTAAAAAGGTTATCCTCTCCAGCGGCAAAGAGAGCGATTTCTATATTGATGTCCGCCGGGTAAGTCTTTCCAGTACCGGTTCATATCTGATTGCTCATTGCCTGTGGGATTTGATCAAACACGACGATATGAGCGCTATCGGCGGGCCTACCCTTGGTGCCGATCCGATCGTGGGAGCGGTATGTCTGGTGGCTTGCGACCATCATCAGGATCTGAAAGGATTTATTATCCGGAAGAGTCCCAAGAAACACGGCCAGCAGCAGCTTATCGAGGGAAAAGAGCTGACCGCATCGGATAAAGTAATCCTGATCGATGATGTCGCGACCTCCGGCGGATCATTAGTTAAGGCGCTCAGTGTGATGAAAGAGCACCGGATTGAGGTCGTGAAATGTGTTGCGGTCGTCGACCGGGCCGAAGGCGCGCGGGAAACCATAGAGGCCACAGGTGTCCCTTTTGTTTCTCTGTTTTCCAAAGAAGACTTTGTTTAATATCTTTGTAAAATAACCAATAACCAAGACACAATAACCAAATAATCACCAAATCCCAATAATCAAACAAAAACGGTGTCTGTTTGGAAATTGGATATTGGATATTGGAATTCCCCGCACATATACAAAATGTATATAACGGGGTCCCGCTGAATAATGAAATTATGGGGCGGGATATTTGTATCTTGTTTCTTGGAATTATGAAAAAGGTTCTTCTGGTATGTATTTTCCTGGTTGGTTGTGTCAGTACTGAATATAACGTGGCGACGCATCGGCAGGATTTCTTTTTCTATTCAAGTGAAAAAGAAATCGCCATCGGACGGTCTATCGCCAAGCAGGTTGCCAAAGAATACATCATTTCTCAGAACCCCTTTTATATCAACCGCGTAAAGGAAATCGGCAAGAAAATAGCCGACGTATGCGACCGGCAGGAATTGACCTACTATTTCGAAGTCCTGGAACCCAAAAAAGAAAAAGACGAGAATATGATCAACGCTTTTGCTCTGCCCGGGGGCTATATCTATATTTTTAAAGATCTCGTCGATGTTTTAGAGACCGATGACGAACTCGCTTTTGTCTTGGCCCATGAGGTCGGTCATATCGTTGCCCGTCACAGTATCAAGAAACTGCAGGCGTTGATGGGGTATAACCTGGTCATGGCCGGCGCGTCTCAGGCCAAAACGTCCGATGATCTGGGGACCGGGCTAACCTTGAGTATGATGCAGATATTGTCGGCGTATTCCCGGGAAGATGAGTTGAATGCCGATGAACTGGGCGCGAAATATCTTAAAACTCTCGGATACGATCCCGCCGCGGGGATCGACGTCCTGGAAAAATTGTATCAGGAGAATAAAAAGCGGCCCAGACAACCGCTTATGTATTTCCGTACCCACCCGCACGCGGCGCAGCGTATCGGCAAGGTCAAAGAGGCTCTGGACATGCCGTTAAGTATTTCCGATTACATGAATGAATAGTGGCTGATTTCGGTCGCCTGTTTCAGTCCGAACAGGACCAGACAGCCCATGAAGTTATGGAAGCTGTGAAAGAGGATGCTGTTCGCCATATTGTGCGTGCGTTCGTAGAGGAAACAGAGTAAGAAGCTTAAGATAAACAGGGGCAGTACAACGTTATGGGTACGGTGGATGACCGAGAAGAGGGCTGAGACGCATAGTGCCGCCAGAACAAACGGCATTTTCTTCCGTAACCACCCGAACAGAAATCCTCTGAAAAAAAGTTCTTCTACTACGGGCCCGAGAATAACGATCTGAAACAGGAGCAGGTATTGGGTGGAGTCGTTCTCCAGCATAAAGAACAGCGGGATTGCCGGGTTCAGCGAACTTTTAATTCCGAACTTGCTCACCACAGCGTGATTAATGAACGCGGCGGGAAAAAGGAGCCATATGCTTGCCGCGTACAGACCTAAGGTGGCGTAGATAAGGACAGGGGTTTTTCTTACGCCGAGTTGAGAGAGCCGAATGTATCGCATTAAAATAAGAAGAGTGAATATTTCCAGAAAGATGTTATAGAATATCGTTGCCCGGGGCCAGTTTGCGTCCGGCCGGACATAGGCAAAGAGGAACATTACCAGACTTGAAAAAAATATGCCGGCTGAGGCCAGGGTAACTATTTTCGCGTTATAGCCGTCATCGTACGGTAAGGCGATTGACCCGCCGGAGGCGGGGAAGACCGGTTTCTTGTTTACGCGCCGGATAATCCAGAAAATGCCCCAGCATAATCCCCAGATGAATAAAATAAAATAGAGCGTGAATACCATTCGGAACAGCGGCGCGGCTAGGAAGCTTTCGGTTATCTCCGGCAGCGTGATCGCGCTTTCATCCGGCGCGTTGGCAACGGTACGCATCGCTGTCTGCAATAATACCGCCGCGAGAAGAAAGAACGCGGTCAGAAGAGCGTAGGAGATGATTTTTTTGTTCATAGCAAGAGAAAATTAAAAAATTCTCTAAGGAGATTTTAAATGTGTTTGGTATAATGTACAAGGAAAAAATTCAGTCTCTAGTCTCTAGTCGTTGGTATCTAATGTAAAAAATAGATACAAGAAACTAAAGACTATAGACCAAAGACTAAAGACTGGCACGCGTGTGCTTGCACACGGATGCTTAGGAAGGAGGAGATGAGTGAGGATTGTTTTGATAATGCTTATGTTGATATGTGCCGTGCCGGGGTATGGCGCGATGAAGGAGGATAGGATGCAAAAGTCGCAAGGGGTAATCCAATTGCCGCAGCCCGATTATATCGGGACGATATCGGTGGAGGAGGCGATCCATAACCGCCGGTCGGTGAGAAAATACAGTCCCGGCCCCCTGATATTAAGAGAAGTGGGACAACTCTTATGGGCGGCTCAAGGAGCCTCCGGTGACGGTAAACGGAGCGCGCCCAGTGCCGGGGCGACATATCCTCTGGAGGTCTATCTTGTTGCCGGCGCGATGGAAGATGCTCCGGCCGGGATATATAAATATGACCAGAAACATCATATGCTTCTTGAGATGAAACCGGGTGATTACCGTCAGGATCTTTCTGCCGCGTGCCTGGGACAGCCGTGGGTGTTAAGTGCGCCGGTATCGCTGGTGATCACCGCCGTTCCGGAACGTACAACACAGAAATACGGCGAGCGGGGCATCAATTACGTCTATGCCGAGGTCGGGCACGCTTCAGAGAATGTCTATCTGCAGGCCTTTGTTTTAGGATTAGGTACGGTAGTCGTGGGCGCATTCGATGATGATGCGGTGTCTGAAGTCTTGGGTCTGGGTGATAACGAAATTCCCATATATGTAATGCCGGCAGGAAGTATGATAAAACCATGCAACTGCAAGAAAGACAAGTAAGAGAAAAGATGATTTTTACCTGGTCGGGCGGTAAAGACAGCGCGCTGGCGTTATATAAAATACAGACCTCAGGGAATTGTCAGGTGGAGGCGTTACTGACGACGGTGACTTCCGGCTATGATCGGGTAAGTATGCACGGTGTAAGACGGTCGCTTCTGCGCATGCAGGCAGCGGCCCTGGATATTCCTCTGACCGAAGTCGAAATAACGCAAAAAGCGGACAATACCGAATACGAAGTCCAGATGAAAGAGGCGCTCTTAAGATATAAACAACTGGGGATCCGGCAGGTGGCGTTCGGGGATCTTTTCCTGGAAGATGTATGCCGGTATCGAACCGAGAATCTTGCCCGGGTTGATATGACGGCATTTTTCCCGTTATGGGGCCGGCCGACAGCGTCTCTTGCCGATCAGTTCATCACTGCGGGATTTAAAGCGATTGTTACCTGTGTCGATCGTGAGGTTCTGGATAAATCGTTTGTCGGCCGGGAATATGATGAGTCGTTTTTGAACGATCTGCCTCAGCATGTTGATCCGTGCGGGGAAACCGGGGAGTTTCATACGTTTGTCTATGACGGGCCGAATTTTTCCCGGTCCGTTCCGGTGGTAAGAGGCGAGATCGTATTGAGAGATGAGCGATTCTGGTACTGCGATCTTTTACCCGTCGAGCGTCGAGCGTCGTTCGTCGTACGTAGAAAGAAAGAGAAACGAGAAAATGAGTAGCGATATTGGACAGATCATAACGTATTCGTTGTTTTCCGGGATTACCATATTGTTCGGCGGTATGCTCGCGTTATTATTCGAGAAGATGCCACGCTGGGACATGAAAGAGTATATCCTACATTTTTCCATCGCGTTCGGCGGCGGTGTACTGGTCGCGGCAGTCGCGTTTGTCCTTACGCCTCGGGGTATCGAGCAGTTTACCGCGGCTGTATTCAGTATGATATTTCTTGCCGGTGCGGTTACGTTTTTGCTTATCGACCGGTATTTAGCAAGAAAAGGCGGAGCGGTGGCACAGCTCCTCGCGATGATGATGGATTATATCCCTGAAGCGATCGCTTTGGGCGCGGTATTTGCCCATAACCGTCAAACCGGGTTGCTCCTTGCGTTATTCATCGGATTACAGAATTTTCCCGAATCGTTTAACGCGTATTCGGATATGCGGCGAAGCGGATTCGGTCCTTCACGGATCCTGATCGCGTTTATCCCGTTAAGCATCTCCGGGGTCGGCGGGGCTCTGTTGGGAAATTATTTCCTCGTAGATAAACCGGCGTTGATTTCCGGGTTAATGCTGTTTGCCGCCGGGGGTATATTGTACTTAATCTTTCAGGATATCGCGCCGTTATCGAAGGTGAGACGTCATTGGGGGCCGGCGCTGGGAGCCACGGTGGGATTTGTTATCGGAATGATCGGAACAAAAATGCTGGGATGAGGCATTTAGGTCAGCCCGTTGGCGTGTGCTCGCGTTCGCCCGTTGAAAGAACAGAAAATAGAGTATAGAATATAAGGGAGAGATATGAAGAATTTATGTAGAATACTTACAATGGCAGTGTTGATGATGTCGGCGGTGGCGTGCCAGCAGTCGGAGGGGCCGAAGGTGGAGAATACCACGGGTAAAGAACAACAGTGGTTTGAGAGTTTTTTTAAGCGGCATATCATTTTTGTTTCCTATCAGGACGGGAACGTTCATTTCGTATCAGACGGCGCCTTCGGGGCCCGGTCGGACGGCTTCAGTTTAGATGAAGATTTTTATGTAACAGAAGGGGATGTGTTCTATAAAACTGCCGATCATCACGCCGCGGCCGAATTTACCGTTGGGGATATCGACGACGAACGCGTTATTCTCAAATACAAATCCACGTTCGATCACCGCTCCTTCGGGCCGAATCTTATCACTAACGATACCGGTGAGATCGAGCTGGAGTATAAGAAGTACTGACCTCGTCACACGACACACGTCACATAGCCACACGTATTTAAGTTAGCCCGTTCGCGCGTTATCCCTTACGGGATTTCCCGTTCTCCCGTTCTTCTTAAACGGGCAAACGGGGCAACGGGGTAACGGGCAAACCCATAAAAGTAGAAACAGGACAGTAAAAAGGGGAGTTTTGATAATGGTTTATTGTTGAAATGCGGCATTGTGAGGATAAAATATATTCAAAGGTTTGACAAAGCACCTCCAAATATGGTATATTTAAAGTAGTCAGATAAATAGACTGGTCTTTTAAATAGACCGTAAAAGGAGGGGGATAGAATGGCACATGTAATTACAACGACAACTAGTAATGCGAAAACAAAACTTATCTCTATGGTAAGGAAGGCTCATGAATTAGGAGAGACTTTTGTGATTACTCACCGAGGGGAAGATTCAGCTGTGTTGTTAGGCCACGAGGATTATGAGGGTCTTCTGGAAACTATTGATATCCTAAAAAATGATAAAATTGTTGCAATGATTATGCAGTCCTTACGAGATCTTGAGGAAGGGGCGGTGTATTCATTTGAAGAAGTCGTCGGTAGAAAACAGAAAAAATGACCCGTCAAAACGTTTATAGCATTTCTTTTACCCGTACAGCGAAAAAACAATTCAATTCCCTTGCTGCCAAGATTAAAAAAGAAGTGGCTAAGATATTAGAAGACGAGATTGCATGCAACCCTCTTTTGGGAAAACCATTGCAGGGACCATTAAAAGGTTTGCGTTCTCAAAGAGTAGGGGTGTTGAGAATCATATATAAAATAATAAGAAATGAGTTGATTATTATGGTTATCTCTCTTGAGCATCGCAAAAGCGTTTATCTCAGCCGCAAATTGAAGAAGAAATAATACCCGTCTGCCCTTCGGGCTTGCGCAGATGATCACAGATTAAGAAGACCGCAGAGGATCGCAGATGTTCTCGTATCTCCGCTAAGGATTTTTTCGCGTTACACTTAAAAAACCCAAGTTCCATTCAAGGGTAGGAAGCGCGGCTCGCTTGTTAGCTCGCGCGGACGAGGGTGGAATTCGCTGCTCACTTCGTTCGCGCGGATGTCAGCAATGTAGGAAACCCAAATATAATCTGACATACGAGACCCACTGGCGTTTCACGCCAGCGGGTTCGGATCATCACCCTCTCTCTCATTAGATAAAAAAACTCCCACCCAGAAACGAGTGGGAGTATTTTTATCCAACGGAGAGGGTGGGATTCGAACCCACGGTCCCACTTTAGGGCGGAACTTCCGATTTCGAGTCGGACCCATTCAACCGGGCTCTGGCACCTCTCCGGTTAAGTACAAAGTTTACCCTTAACTTGGATTTCCGTCAAGACGTGTGTCGTGTGACTATGTGACGTGTGACGTGGTTAAAGATCCTGTCGAATTGCTTTCGCTTCCTTCTTATCGATACTGCCGTTGCTATTGGTATCGTAGGGCTTCTCGAATCGGCTTTCGGTCATTGCCGAACCCTGCTCGAGAACAATGCGGTATTTGGCGTAGAGGAGTTCCTTGGTCTCGCCGGGTGAGAGCCAGCCGTCTTTGTTGGCGTCGAAATTCGATTCGTAATGACTGCCGACCCGGTAGCGGTAGGAACGCCACTCTCGGCGTTTAGCGATCCATTTCTTCTTTATCCTCGCTTCATGTTTTTTCCACAGACTGTATTGTTCTTTTTCCCGCCGGGTGACTTTTCCGTCTTTGTTGAGATCTATTCGATGGTATCGGCGGGCATGAACCGGGCCGGAAAAGAAGAATGTAGAGAGAAAAAACAGGAATATGTTGCATATGATTATTGTACGCATGAACGGCACCTCCTTCGTATATATATTGTAACAAAGAAGCCGTAATTTACAAATTATCGCGATGAAAATATCGTAGTTGTCAGGAGTCCGTCAAAAAGATATAATTAAAAAGTTATGGAACAAATGGTCAATCAACAGTCGGCAAAATTGTATCTCGATCTGATCAAAAAGACCTTGTCGTTCAGTCTCTGGCCGGAACCGCCGGTGCCGGTGGAGGTGTTTGCTTATAAATACCCGTTACTGACACGGATGTTTCTAAAACTGTTGTCCGGGTTCTGCCGGGTGGGGAAGATGGAACTGGTCAAGCCGCGCCGGTTTTCTCAACAAGAACGGCATCAGGGCCGGATCTGGCCGGGATATGCCGATACGATGATCGGAAAGCATCGGCTTGATAATATCCAGGAATGCGTCGAGGCTGTGCTTAGAGATAAGGTGCCCGGTGATCTGATCGAGACCGGAGTATGGCGCGGCGGCGCGTGTATCCTGATGCGGGCAATCCTTGCCGCTTACGGAGTAACCAATCGTAAGGTTTTTGTTGCGGATTCGTTTCAAGGCCTGCCCGAACCCGATGAAGCAAAATATCCCGCCGATAAGGGAGATACCCATCATGTGCATGAATTTATCGCGGTATCACAAGAGGACGTCGAGGGGAATTTCAAGAAATACGGTTTACTTGACGATCAGGTTGTGTTTTTAAAAGGATGGTTTAAGGATACGTTACCGACCGCGCCGATTGAAAACATCGCGGTGATGCGCCTTGATGGTGATATGTATTCTTCCACGATCGATGCCTTAAACAGCCTGTACCCAAAACTTTCTTCCGGCGGTTTCTGTATCATCGACGATTACGCGTTAAAGGGGTGTAAACAGGCCGTCTCCGACTACCGTGCCGAGCATGGTATCACCGCGCCGATTGTTACCATTGATTGGACCGGGGTGTACTGGCGTAAAGAATAAGTGCTTCTATCCCGGTAGCCCTGCATGGTTGTCTTATCTATATCCTATGCTATAATTATCCCATTATGAACGTGGTGTTTTTTTCCATAATTAAACTGTTCTTTATCGTTCTGCTGGGGTTCTGTCTGTACCGGAAAACGGTCCTGAATGAAGAATCATTGAAATTCCTTACGTTTTTTGTGATTAACATTTCCGTGCCGTTTCTCTTTTTCGCGACGATATTAGAGAGCTTTGACCCGCATTCGGGTATAAACGTACTCAGTTTTGTCCTGCTCAGTTTCGCCGTCTTTATCGTCGGATTGATCGGCGGGCTGATCTTCTCTCTGGCAGGAAAGAGAGAGAACCGGCGTGAATTCTTAAGTCTTGCCTCGTTTCAAAACGGCGGATATTTGCCGATGAACCTGGCATTGTTTCTCTTTGCGCCGCTTATGCGCGAGAAATTTCTGGTCTATATTTTTCTGTATTTGATAGGATTTAACGTGCTGATGTGGTCGGCGGGAAGTTTTTTGATCTTTAAAGAACGAAACCAGCGGTTCAATATCCGTTCGGTATTGACGCCGCCGGTATTGAGTACGATTATTGCTGTTGGTCTCGTTTATGCGGGATGGGCCCGGTATGTGCCGGAATTCTTCACGACGCCGATGCGGATCATCGGCGATACCGCGTTTCCGTTCTCGATGATCGTTCTGGGGGCGTGGCTGGCAAAAAGTCGGATACCGAAGAAGATTTCGGAATTCAAACCGCTGTGCGCGGTTGCGATGGTGAAACTGATCGTGATTCCCGCACTGTTCTTTATCGCGACGCTTAAGCTTGATATCGCGCCGCTTCTGGGATTGTTTATCGTGATCGAGGCGAGTATGCCGTCGGCGGCATCGTTGCCGATTGTTGCCGATATGCGCGGAGCAGACAGTACGTTTATCTCGCAAGGCGTGTTCTTTACTCATCTGATCGCTTTGATTACCGTACCGTTATGGATCGAATTGTATGTAACGGTTACGAATTTTACTTTTTGATACGTTATGAAAGTTGTTGCTTCACACCGGAAAGCCCGGCACAATTACGATATCATCGAGACCTATGACGCGGGAATCGAACTCAAAGGGATGGAAGTGAAATCCCTGCGTACGCGCGGCTGTTCGATCGATGAGAGTTTTGCCCGCGTGGAGAATAGTGAGGTGTATCTGTATAATATGCATATCCCTGAATATCCGCAGGCTTCGTTTTTCCAGCTCGATCCGCGGCGTACCCGGAAGCTGTTACTGCATAAAAAAGAGATTAAACGTCTTATCGGGGTGACGACCCAGAAAGGGTTGACGCTGGTCCCGTTGAAAGTCTATTTTTCCGACCGGGGAATCGCTAAGGTTAACCTTGCCGTGGGAAAGGGGCGTAAGCTCTATGATAAACGCAAGAAAATGAGAGCCGAGCTTGCCGCGAAGGAAGCCGAGAAGGAAATGCGCCGTCACGCGAAACGAAAAGGTTGATAAATCGCCTAAACCCCGGTATAATCGTCTTTCGTCTCATGTTGAAGTAGCGAGTAGAAAGTAGAAAGTAGAGAGAAAAGTACGTTTTTCTTCTTTGAAATTACTGGTGCGCTGGCGCGCTGGTGCACAGGTGCTCAATCGTCGGGCCGTTAGCTTCCCGATACCGCCTGAGGGCTTATTGGGATCAGCCTGAATAAGGGTGTTAAGGTCGCTGACAATCGGGTTTCTGTTTGTTTTTTTTACAAGTGCACAGGTGTTCTGATGCGCAGGTGCTCGATGGTCGGGCCGTTAGCTCAATTGGCAGAGCAGGGGCCTCTTAAGCCCAAGGTTGCAGGTTCAGCGCTGGGACATGGTGCGCTCGTATCAGTTTTATGAGGTTGACCTCAAGAAAGATGCGGACGCAGATTGTGTGTGAGCGAGACGCTGGATACACTGATCCCTTCGGGATATTCCACCTTGCGGTGGAAAGTGTATACAAATCCTGCACAGGGCAGGAATAGTTTTTTAGAGTAAGGTTGTTTTTCGGGCCGTTAGCTCAATTGGCAGAGCAGGGGCCTCTTAAGCCCAAGGTTGCAGG
>CAZABB010000020.1:29328-33197 GCA_964483625.1 uncultured Planctomycetia bacterium
TTCAATTCCTGCACGGCCCATACTTTAGTCGCTAGTCTTTAGTGGAAAACCAGAGACTAGATGCCAGAGACCAGAGACTAAATATGTTACGATAAGAAATGGTGCTTGCGCGGATGGCGGCAAAGAAAAGGTCACACAGTCACACGACACACGTCACACGTGAATGTTTTCTTCTTTGAAATCCTTCAGGGGTAACAGCGACTTGAGGGCGTCTCTTCTTTGGAAGTCTTCGAGGGGAGCGTCAGAGGGGACAGAGTCCCCATGAAGCACCATTCGAATCACCTCATGTTTGAGAGTGAAAGCGAGATCGTAGGGCGTCCGCATGGAGGCGGACTCCGAAAAAGAAAAGTTTTCTTTGAGAGATTAGTTTTATTTAAGGAACAGTCCGTAAGGACTATGGTGCTTGCGCGGGTGGCGGAAACAACGGTCGCTGGAAGGCGACAATAATAAAGGATAATCATCGTTGTTCCCGCATAGGACAGGCAGAGAATAGTACGTCTTGTTCTTTTGATAACGATACCATATAATTGCAGAAGCTGCCGCGCGGGTGGCGGAACTGGCAGACGCGCTAGGTTCAGGGTCTAGTGGGTAATTCCGTGTGGGTTCAAATCCCACCCCGCGCACCATTTTTTCAGTCGCCAGTCTATAGTCGGTAGTATATGGGTTTCAAAACTAACGACGTACGACGTACGACGAGACAAATGCACAAATTCGAAATCATCGAACATACCGCGGATGTAGGCTTAAGAGTATACGGTGAGACCCGGGAGGAACTTTTTTTAAACTCCGCCTGGGGATTATTCGCGTTGCTGGTCGACGATCTGCCTAAAGCGAAGGAAGCCCGTACGGTCGAAGTCGAAGCGCCGCTTTTAGAGGATCTTCTGGTCGACTGGCTGAATGAACTGATCTCATTGTTTTTTACCGATAAATTTCTGCCGAAAGAATTGGAGCTGAAGCTATCCGGTGAAGAAGGCAATTACCGCCTTTTTGCCGAGATGACCGGCGGCCAGTATGACCCGTATACTCACCAGATCAATAACGAAATCAAAGCCGCAACATCACATAATCTGAAAATCGAGGAAAAGGAAGAACCGTTCGAAGCCCAGATCATCTTTGATGTCTGAATCACGTCACATAGACACATAGTCACAAGGTCACACGTGTCGGGAACGGGAATCAATATATCCGAATCTTCGTGTGACGTGTGTCGTGTGACTGTGTGACTTATATTTATGAACATTCCCTTAGAGAAACTCACCGATTTCACCTACCGTATTCCCAAATCGTATAAGGCGGGTATGCGTGTCGACGGTATTATTTACGCCGATGACCGTACCTTGCCGTCAATCGTAAACGATAATGCGCTGGATCAGGTTGCCAATGTCGCGTTTCTTCCCGGGATCGTCAGTCACTCTCTGGCAATGCCGGATATTCACTGGGGATACGGGTTTTGTATCGGCGGCGTGGCGGCTACCGATATCTCAGGCGGCGGTGTGGTTTCGCCCGGCGGAGTCGGATTCGATATCAATTGCGGTGTCCGGCTCCTGCGGACAAACATAGAACAAGAGGAACTTTCGCATAAAAAAGAGAAGCTCATCAATCATCTGTACAATCACGTTCCTTCCGGCATCGGGTCAAAAGGCGATATCCGTCTTTCCCGGCAGGAGGAGAAAAAACTGGTTAGCAAAGGTGCCGCCTGGGCGGTTGCGCGGGGTATGGGAGTTGAGGAAGACCTGGAATATTGTGAAAACGGCGGCGCGATTGACGGTGCCGATTGTGACGCGGTGTCCGATCGGGCCTACGACCGCGGTAAGCAGCAGGCCGGGACATTAGGTAGTGGGAATCATTTCCTTGAAGTTCAGGTGATCGAGGAGGTGTTTGACCAGGAAATCGCCGCTCAGATGGGGTTCTCCCGCGGCCAGGTGACGGTGATGATCCATTCGGGCTCACGGGGTTTCGGTTATCAGATTTGTGACGAGTATGCCCGTATGATGCGCAGTTGCCTTACAAAATATAAAATCAACGTTCCCGACCGGCAGCTTGCCTGTGCGCCGGTAGAGAGTTCCGAAGGCAGGCAGTATTTAAGCGCGATGCGTGCAGCGGCAAATTATGCCTGGGCGAACCGGCAGGTATTGATGCATCTGGTACGGGAGAGTTTCGAGAAAGTATTCGCTAAAAGCTGGCCGGCGTTAGGGATGAGCCTGGTATACGATGTCGCGCATAATATCGCTAAGATCGAAACCCACACGGTAGAGGGAGTCGAGAAAAAACTCTGTGTACACCGCAAAGGCGCCACGCGTGCGTTCGGGCCGAAAAATCCGGCGATACCAATGAAATATTTTAACATCGGCCAGCCGGTGATTATTCCCGGTGATATGCGCCGCGCATCCTATGTCCTGGTGGGGACACAAATTGCTCAAAATCAAACCTTCGGTACGACCTGTCACGGGGCAGGGAGGCTTAAATCCCGGCAGGAGGCGTTACGAACGATCAAGTTCGACGATTTAATCAAGGAGTTGAAAGAAGAGGGGATAGAGGTGCGTGCCGCCGGAAAGAAGACAATTGTGGAGGAAGCGCCGCAAGCGTATAAGAATGTGAATGAAGTTGTCGATATCGCATCGTGCGCCGGTATAGCCAGGAAGGTTTGCCGGATGCGGCCGGTGTGTGTGGTGAAGGGGTGAATCCGTCGTTCGTCATGCGTCGAGCGTCGTGCGCGAGAATCCGAGAGAGAAGATCAAATTGTATTAATATTAGATAAGTGAGATGAAAACTGATATAATAATTTTCTTCAAGGGAGATTAGAATTGTTGTTTTTACGCAGAACGTGTTCCGCGTTTCGCGTTACGAGCGATAGCATATGTTAGATCCGAAGTTTATCAGGCAAAATCCCGATCTCGTCAAAGAGGCGTTAACCAAACGTAATGATGCGTATGATCTTGACGCGTTTTTAGCTCTGGATGAGAAACGCCGCGGTCTCCTTGCGAAGATCGAGGAGATCAAAGCCGCGCAGAACCGTCTCGACGCTCAGATGAAAACACTGCTTAAAGAGAAAAAAGACGTCAAAGCCACTGTTGCCGAAGGGAAAAAATTGAAAACTCAGCTCAATGAGCTCAGTTCGGAATACGGTGAGCTCCAAGACCGGTTTAAAAAAGAATTACTTAGAATCCCCAATATCCTGCACGAATCTCTTCCCTGCGGTGATGCCTCCAAAAATAAACTCGTCAAGGAGGGCGGTCAGATAAAGGAGTTCTCTTTCAAACCTGCCGATCATATCGCCCTGGCCGAGAACCTCGATATTATCGATTTCAAACGGGCGACAAAAGTTTCCGGATCCAATTTCGTTTTATTCAAAGGTCCCGGCGCCAGGCTTGTACGCGCGCTGCTTAATTTCATGCTCGATACGCACACCGCATCAGGCGAGTATACCGAAATCTCTCCGCCGGTTATCGTCAACCGCGATTCGATGACGGCTACGGGGCAGCTGCCGAAGCTGGAAGATGATATGTACGTAACCAAAGAGGATGATCTCTTTCTCATTCCCACAGCGGAAGTCCCGGTTACCAATATTCATCGTAATGACGTGTTAAATTGCAACGATTTACCGATACGTTATGCGGCCTACACACCCTGTTTTCGCCGCGAGGCGGGTTCCTATGGAAAAGATACCCGGGGCCTGATGCGTGTTCATCAGTTCGATAAGGTTGAATTGGTAAAGTTTGTGAAGCCGGAAGAGTCGTACGATGAAATGGAGAAGTTATTACGGGACGCGATTGGGATTATCGAAGCGTTAGGTATTCCTTACCGCGTGCTATTGCTCGCGACGGGTGATATCAGCTTTGCCGCGGCGAAGTGTTATGATATTGAAATCT
>CAZABB010000021.1:0-31239 GCA_964483625.1 uncultured Planctomycetia bacterium
TGGTAAACCGCGTACGATCCCAGTCACAGCTTGCGCCCAGTTTTTTGAGCTGATTAATAATCGTCGAACCGTATTGATCTTTCCATTCCCACAGCCGCCGGATAAATTCATCCCGACCCACATCTTCCTTGCGCAGACCTTCTTTTGCCAGGCTGCGCTCGAGGACATTCTGCGTGGCAATCCCGGCATGATCGGTCCCCGGCATCCATAAAGTCCGATCCCCCTTCATCCGGTGAAACCGGATAAGGACATCCTGAAGGGTATTATTCAACGCATGTCCCATATGCAGGATACCGGTGACATTCGGCGGGGGAATCACGATAGAGAACGGCTGGCTTTCCGATGAAGCTTTCGCCGCGAAATACCCGTTCTTCAACCAGAATTGATAGAGACGTCCCTCTACAGATGAGGGTACATACTGTTTTTCTAACTGCATAATTACCTACTTTATCGTGGGGTTTCCCTTGTGTCAAGGCAATTGATCAGGTGACTTAACTCTCTGGCGTTGAGATACCTTGAAGTTTTTCCGGGAAAAGAAACCAAAGGAGAGAATGCTCAGGCCCCAATCACCTTTACCAGAACCCGTTTGGGACGTTCTCCGTCAAATTCACCGTAAAAGATCTGCTCCCAGGGACCGAAATCCAGCTGCCCCCCGGTTACGGCCACAACCACTTCTCTCCCCATAACCGTCCGTTTCAGATGGGCATGCGCGTTATCTTCGCCGGTAAGATTGTGACGATACCGCATAATTTCCTGCGGAGCAAGATCTTCCAGCCATTTCTTGAAATCATCCTTTAGCCCTTCTTCTTCATCATTAATAAATACCGACGCGGTGATATGCATGGCGTTAACCAGACAGATTCCTTCTTTAATCTTGCTCTTTGTAACGGCATTACGCACCTGCGCGGTAATATTAATAAGTTCGATTTTTGCTTTGGTATTAAAAATCAAATGTTCCGTATATGCTTTCATGTTCCTCCTTTTTTATAGAGGCGGATAGCCGCGGAGCACAACGTATCCTATTTTGCAAATAAAATCATTCAGCCCTTTTGACCGGATTGGTTAACGTTCCGATACCGTCGATCTCTACGCTTACGGTATCACCGGGACGCATCGATCCCACACCGGAAGGAGTACCCGTTGAGATCACGTCTCCCGGATACAAGGTCATCACGTTCGAAATAAACCAGACCAGATATTCGATACTGAAAATAAAATCATCCGTACCCGAATCCTGACGGACGCGGCCGTTGAGATAAGTCCTGATACGAAAAGGCCCCTTCTTCCCCGTTACAAGATAAGGCCCCAGCGGACAAAAGGTATCGAATGATTTGGCTCTGGTCCACTGTCGGTCTTTCTTCTGAATATCCCGGGCGGTGACGTCATTCAAACAGGTATACCCCAGGACTGCCCTCAACGCAGCCTTCGGCTTTATGCTTTTTATTTTTTTCCCGATGACAAGAGCCAGTTCTCCTTCATAATCAAGACGCCGTACGCCCCGGGGATATTCGATGGCTTCCCCACACGCGGCCAGTGTCGTCGGCGGCTTCAAAAATAATATCGGATCCCGCGGCACATTCATCTTCAATTCCCGCGCATGCCGACGGTAATTCAGCCCCACAAGGACGATTTTAGAAGGAGTCGCGGGAACCCCCGGTTTCACTTTCGCCAACGGCACCGTTACACCCGAATATCTGAGGGAACCGAACGGCTGCCCCGAAAGGACCCGAACCGCCCCGTCTCTGACAGCCCCCCAGGCGTTCTTCTTCTTATAGAAAAATCGTACCAGTTTCATGTATTCCGTTTAGAAAGATGACGAATCAGGCGGATAAACTCAGGGAAAGATTTATTGATACAGCCGGCATCATCAATCGTGCACCGGACCCCGGACGCCATACCGAAAATAATCATGCTCATCGCGGTACGATGATCCGAAAAACTCTTGAAATCAGCCGGACGGAAGTCCCTTGTGCCGCGGATCGTAACTTTATAATCTTTCTTTTTCCCGTAGGTGGCGACTGAAATATCCACCCCGGCCCGGCGCAGATTATAGAGCATCGATGATATCCGGTCGGTCTCCTTGACTTTCAATTCCTTCAGACCATAGATACTCGTTGTTCCTGCGGCAAACGCGGCACAGACCATCAAAATCGGGACCTCATCGATCATCAGCGGGATACGCCAGCCCGGTACCGTAACGCCTTTCAAAGCCGAAGAAGATACAACCAGATCGCCGCGGGGCTCAAAGGTTTTTTTGCGGTTTTTCACCGTCACCCGACCTCCCATTTTCTTTATGACCTCCAGGAATCCGGTTCGGGTGGGATTTATCCCGACATCGGGGAGGGTAATCCGGGAATCATTACAGAGAATGCCCAACGCGATAAAGAACGCTGCCGAAGAAAAATCACCGGGGATTTTCAGCCGGGCCCGGGATTTCATTTTTTCCCGGGGAGAACTCACGATACGTCCTTTTTGTTTCCTTACCCGGGCCCCGTAATAATTCAGCATTCTCTCGGTGTGATCCCGGGAAACAAACGGTTCTTTGATCACGGTATCACCTTCGGCGTACAGAGACGAAAACAATATTGCCGACTTTACCTGAGCGCTGGCCTGCGGCATTGCATACCTGATGGCTCCTAAGGACTCCACGGGACGGATCGTAAGCGGCGGATATTCATTACCCGCTCGCCGCTTACCGGAAATATCCCCTCCCATCTTCCGTAAAGGACGAGTTATCCTTCTCATCGGCCGCAGCCGGAGCCCCTTATATCCGTCAAAAACGATATGGATTTTCTGGGCGGTGAGGATTCCGGTTAAAATACGCATCGTCGTTCCCGAAAGACCGGCGCACAGAGACACTTTCTTCTTCAGAGGATAATACATCCCCCGGCCGCATACGGTCACTCGCTTGGCGCGCCGCTCATACCGAAGCGCAACGTTGAGCTTTTTCAGGCAATTCATTGTCGCCAGAGTATCTTCGCTGTGCAGGAAATTATGAATGACTGTCTTCCCGCAGGCGATTGAAGCAACCATCAGGGCGCGGTGAGAAATGGATTTGTCCGGCGGCAGGTTGATTCTCTTGCGAATATGGGCCACAGGGTTAATATTCATCGTCGCTATTCTTTGGCAAGGAAAAATTCCAAAAACTTCTGCGGGACAGAAGACTGAAACGTTAAAAACGTACCGTGCGCCGGATGGAAAAACTCTAATCTATGCGCGTGAAGAAGCAGACGATCGTTCCCGTCCTTCTTCCCGTATTTCTTGTCTCCCACGATCGGATAGCCTAAAAAGTTCAGGTGCACCCTGATTTGATGCATCCTTCCCGTTATCAGCTTCAAGGCCAGAAGCGTCGAATCCTTAAACCGTTTGATGACTTCAACCTTGGTAACGGCTTCCTTGGACTGAGTCATCCCCACTTTCATTTTACGGTTCTTACGGTCCCTCGTCAAAGGCAGGTTCACCGTAAGTGAATTCTGCTTAAATTTCCCCCAGACAATCGCCCGGTATTCTTTCTGGACTTCTCTCTTTTTAAACTGTTCCCCAAGGCTCTCATAGGCACTCTTACGTTTGGCCAGGACCAAAAGTCCCGAGGTCTCTTTATCCAGCCGGTGGACGACGCCCGGCCGAAGCTCACCTCCGCCGGAAAGCTTCTTTCCCATACCTTTCAACGCGTTTACCAGAGTTTTCTGATAGCCGCGGGAGGGGGGATGAACCACCAGGTCATCCGGTTTCTCCACCACCAGGATATCCTGATCTTCATAGACAATAGGGATTTCCAGGTGGTATAAGGCTATTTTTTTCTCGGCGGCGGGATCAAGATCAACCTCGACTTTCTCGTTTACCTTAAGGAGCGTTTTGGCTTTCTTCACCTTACCGTCAACGGTAACGTGACCTCCTTCGATAAGGTTTTTTATTTTATTGCGAGACAGGCTTTCCAATTCATCGACCAAAAAAAGATCAAGACGCATTCCGTTAGCTTGGTTCGCTACGAGAAACTTCTTTTTCATGTTTTCTGTGTCTTAAGGAAGAATAGAGAATATACAGGACTCCCAGGGTAATGGCCGAATCGGAAAGATTAAACACCGGCCAGACCTGCACGTCAATATAATCTACCACATAACCGTAGACTACTCTATCAAAAAGATTACAGAACGCGCCGCCGAGAATACACCCGTAGGCGACACGCAATGGTACCCGGCCGTGACGTTCCTGGTATACCAGAAAAAACAGGACCACGATAAAAACGACGCTCAACAGGGTAAGAAATTCGGTATGGGAATTGAGAATCCCGAACGCCGCCCCCTTATTAAAAACGACGGTAATATACACCAAGTGGTCGATAAGCGGAATTTGCTGGAGGATGTTTTGTTTCAGATAGGATTTTACAAACGCATCGAGAAGGAAGATCCCCAGAGAGACTAATCCGACGATCCCCATACAATCAGCGTGATTGTTCCTGTTCTATCTTCTCCTGGCATTTTTTACAATTGCGCGCGTAGGGAATCGCGTTAAGGCGCCGTATGGCGATATCACAGCCGCAGGCTTCGCAGGATCCGAACTCTTTATCATCAACCCGTTTGAGGGCGTCGTCTATTTCCCTGAGGATTTTGCGTTCGGTCGATACCAACCCTAAGTTAAAATCCCGCTCATAGCTGTCGGAAGCCACATCGGCCATATGGATACTGTAGCCGGAGATATCCCCGGACATCTCTTTCTGCGATTTCATCAACGTCTCCTCCGACAGGTCTTTAATCTGAGAATAGATTTCATCCCGTACATTCAGCAGTTTCTCTTTGTACTTGTTCAGGTCTTTCTTTAGGAATCTCTTTTTTTTCTTCTTCGCCATGGTAAACCTCCTCAATGTCTTCGCTCGGAATTTTCCTGCTATTATGCCGATGCGCTGCCAACCTTATTTATCTAAAAGTATATACAGACTTTCCCTTTTTTTCAATCAATTTATTTGCCGCAGTGCCTCGACGCATCGAGAGCACACCTGAGGGTACTCCGGAGAGCTCCCGATATCCTCACGAAAATTCCAGCAGCGGGCGCATTTGGATTGTTTTGATTTTATCACTTCGATAGAGGACTCCCCCCTGGTAACATTGACTCGCGAGACAATAAATACCTCCGTCAAAAGGTCCTCCCGGCCGGAAAAAAAGGCGTATTCAGCGTCAGGGACGGTCACGTTCACCTCGGCTTCGAGAGAACTCCCCACGACTCCTTCTTCCCGTTTACACTCTATCTCCTTCAACACCTTTTCCCGTAAAGAGAATATATTCTCCCAGGAAGATTCGAATTCGGCGTCGAGAGGGAAAACGAACAGATCCCGATCCACGCTTTCAAAAAATACCGAATGTTCCCCCGGTTTTTTGCCGGAAAAACTTGCATAGGCTTCTTCGGCGGTGAAACTTAAAACCGGAGCTATCAGTTTAATCAATTCCTCCACGATGAAATACAATACCGTCTGAGCCGAACGGCGCGCCGCCGATGAAGCAGCGTACGTATACAGCCGGTCTTTCAGGATATCCAGATAGAAAGAACTTAAATCCAGATTGCAGAAATTGAACAGTTTCTGACAAACCTTATAGAAGTTGAAATTCTCATATTCATCGATAACTTCGGCATAAACTTCTTTCGCCCGGATCAGCATATACCGGTCGACCTCCTGCATATGTTCGGGTTTCACCGCGTCTTTCTGCGGATTAAAATCGGAAATATTGCCGAGAATAAACCGGATCGTGTTGCGCATTTTACGATACATGTCCACAAGCTGCTTTAAAATTGTTTCGGAAAGTTTAATATCTTCAGAATAATCACTACAGGCAACCCATAACCGCAAAATATCGGCTCCGTATCGTTTGACCACATCCTGAGGCGACACCACATTACCCAGCGATTTCGACATCTTTTTACCGTCACCATCGACGACAAACCCGTGCGTGAGAATAGTTTTAAACGGAGAGGTCTCTTTCACCGCGACCGAAGGTATCAGCGAAACCTGAAACCAGCCCCGATGCTGATCGCTTCCCTCCAGATACAGATCCGCCGGAAAGCGCAACTGCGAATACGCCGATACCACACTCAAAAAACTCGCCCCCGATTCAAACCATACATCAAGAATATCGAATTGTTTCTTAAAATCCGACGCATGACAGTGCGGACACGCAAAATCGGGAGGTAAAAATTCCCGCACATCGTCAGAGAACCAGCTGTCAGCCCCTTTCTTTTTAAATATCTCCGCGACCCGGCCGACAACGTCCTTATCCAGGATGATTTCGTTACATGGTACGCAGCGCAGCGCCGGAATAGGAATTCCCCACAGACGTTGACGGGAAAGACACCAGTCGGGACGGTTGGCGAGCATCGACTTCATCCGCTCGGCGCCGGATACCGGAACCCAACGGACAGCTTCGGTTTCCTGCAGCGTCTTCTTGCGTAACTGCCGGTGATCGACATTCACAAACCACTGAAACGTTGCCCGGAAAATAATCGGCTGTTTACACCGCCAGCAGTGCGGATAGGAATGTGATATCTTCCGGTGATAAAGAAGCGCGTCGGAAGCCTTAAGCACTTCAATCACTTTTTCGGTTGCTTCAGAGACCGTCAGCGAGGAAAATTCTCCCGCCTCAGCGGTAAACCGCCCCTTATCGTCTACGGGCATGATCACCTCCAGATCATATTTCTTCAGCAGCGAATAGTCCTCCTGTCCATGACCGGGCGCAATATGCACACATCCGGAACCTTCCTCTTTCGAAACAAAATCAGCCAGCACAACGCCGGATCCCCGGTCACAAAACGGATGGGCAAGTTCGATATGTTCAAGTTCACTCCCTTGAAACGAAGCCAGAACATTCAATGGCCGCGATAGTCGTTCACTGAGCGCCTGGCGCAACACCCCCAGCATGATGACCTTTCGGCCGCCGATATCGGTCAGAATGTACTCGTATTGGGGATGAACCGCGACGGCGGCATTGGCAATGAGCGTCCAGGGTGTCGTCGTCCACACCAGGAATGAAACGTCTGGGACATATTCTTTAAGCACTTCCCGGCCCTTTCTGACGTTAAATAAGACAAAAACAGAATCGGATTCTTTCAGATGATATTCAACTTCGGCTTCCGCCAGAGCCGTCTCACACCGGGCACACCAGTTAACCGGCCTCAACCCCCGATATACATACCCTCTTGCCAGAAGATCCTCCAGAAGCCGCAAGACCCAGTATTCATAATCGGGATGCAGCGTCAAATATGGATTATCCCAATCACTGAAAATACCCAGCCGGATAAAATCTTTTTTCTGCAATTCGACGAATTTCAACGCGAAATTTTTCGCTTTTTTGCGGAAGTCGACGACATCAACATCATGTTTACTCAACTTAAGATCCTTAAACAGCTGATGTTCGACGGGCAGTCCGTGGCAATCCCAGCCACAGACCAACGGAGCATCGTACCCCCGCATGGTTTTATATTTGACCACAATATCTTTCAGTACCTTATTCAACGCGTGGCCGATATGGATCTTACCGTTGGCGTAAGGAGGGCCGTCGTGAAGAATGAATTTTTCCTTCTCCCGATATGCTGCCCGGATCGCCTGATAGATACGCATATTCTGCCAAGAAGTGATCACCTCCGGCTCACGCTGGTTGAGATTGGCTTTCATCGAAAAATCCGTACGGGGCAGATTGAGGGTATTTTTGTAATTCATTGTTCTTCTTTCAATCAATCAGAAGCAGGAAAACTTTTTAAATTCTCTATACCGCTTGCGGACATCAGCAAGCGTAACCTTACCCAAACACCGCAAACTGAAATCACTGACGGCGAACGTAGCCATGATACTGCCGTATACCAACGCCTGCTTCAGAGAGGCAACATTCATCCGGGGTGCCTGCGCCAGATACCCCAAAAAGCCTCCGGCGAACGTATCCCCGGCTCCGGTCGGGTCAAATACATCCTCCAGGAGATACGCCGGCACGCAAAACACCGAATCATGAGTAAACATAACCGCGCCATGCTCTCCTTTTTTGATAATCAGACTCTTAGGACCGAAAGACAAAATTTCTTTGGCGGCTTTGATGATATTTGTCTGACCGGAAAGCTGCCGGGCTTCCGACTCATTCAGAAGAAAAATATCGACTTTTTTGAGCAGTTTCACCAGATGTTTTTTCTTATTGGCAATCCAGAGATTCATCGTATCACATACGACAAGTTTGGGATTTCTCACCTGATCGAGAACACCCGCCTGAAGTTCCGGATCGATATTTGCCAGAAAAACAAATTCGCTGTCACGATAGTTTTCGGGAACCTGCGGCGAAAATTGAGCGAATACATTTAAATGCGTAGCAATCGTCTGCGCGTCGGCGAAATCCCAGCCATACCGGCCTTCCCAGCGAAAGGTTTCGCCTTTCTGAGCAACCAGGCCCCGGATATCAATCCCCTTCTTCTTGAGAAAAGTTTTGTGCCTGGCCGGGAAGTCCTCTCCGACAACCGCGACCAGACGTACGGGAGCGAACAAGCCGGCACTGGCCGAAAAATATACCGCCGAGCCTCCCAGCACTTCCCGGCAGCGCCCCAGGGGAGTTTCAATACTGTCGAGAGCAACCGATCCGATCACAAGAATCGATTTCTTTTTTTGTACTTTCATCTTCCTGCCTCTCTCCATTTCTTCACAAACCGTATGGTTATTTTTTTACACAAATTTCTTTTTCAGCCCTATCCGCTCAACGTTAACCGCTATCCGCTATCTTATGTATTTACCGATAAAAATATCCAGTTTCTTTTTGGTTTCGCCGGAAATTCCTTGCGGATTAGTCACAATCGCATATTTAAGCGCCTCGCCACAACTACAGGAACGGTCCGTATCGATCTTCAGCAACGCGCTGCGCAGAATCTTTCTGGCATTGGCGGTGTTTTTTTTCAGATTTTCAATGATCATCTCCACGGTCACCGTCTCTTCGTTTTTCTTCCAGCAATCATAGTCAGTCACTGCCGCCAGGGTCGCGTAACAGATTTCCGCTTCTCTTGCCAAACGGGCTTCGACCATATTGGTCATACCGATAATATCGGCACCCCACATTCTGTATAAATTCGACTCCGCCACGGTGGAAAACTGAGGGCCTTCGATATTGACATACGTACCGCCGTAATGAGCTGAAACCGGATGTTCTTCTGCAGCCGCCTGGAGCACCTTTGCCAGAGAAGTGCATACGGGATCGGCCAATCCTATATGCGCGACAATTCCCTGATCAAAGAACGTATTTTTCCGCAGGCGTGAGGTCCGGTCAAGAAACTGCGTCGGAATGACAAAATCCAGAGGTTTCAATTTCTCTTTGAGGGAACCGCAGGCGGAAATGGAAATGATCCACCCCACATTCAATTTCTTCATCCCGTAGATATTTGCCCGGTAATTAATCTGGGAAGGCTGAATCTCGTGAAATTGTCCATGCCGGGGTAAAAATACAATTTCTCTGCCTTCTAACTCGGCAAGAATAAATCGTGACGAAGCTTCTCCGAAAGGAGTCCGAACCTCAACCGCCTCTTTTTTGGTAACCCCCTCTAACTGATATAATCCACTCCCCCCAATAACACCTATTCTTTCCATGACGGCAATCCTTTCTGAGCTTTGACGGCAAAAAACAAATACCCCACATATATCAGGCTGTAGACCCCCCCAAAGAACGGGATCGGCCAATGGAAAACGGAACAGACAACCGCCAAGGCCGTCGGCGGAACAAGGGCATACACCCCCATGATAAACAACTGGGCATACGAACAGCCCGCCTGCAGTCGGTAGTTAAAAATCAGGGAAAAAGCGCTGAAGACGAACACCTGAATGAGCTTTGCCCCGCTGTAATAAAAAAAGAAAAATACCAGGAGAAACGGCCAAAGAGAAGCGGCAACGCGAGAGATGGTCTTCTGAACGTTCTCCCTGGTCAATACCAGTTGATGGCTCTTGGTATCTACCAAGACTTCTTCTCCCCGGTGGCTGAGTTTAAAATAATCTACCCGGTTCAGATTGTACGTCTTGATCTCAGATTCTTCCAGACTGTTATCTTTAGTGAATTTTACCACCATTTTTTTCTGGGCCAGGATAACCACGTTCTCATACCGTTCCAGAATGGGATAGACGTTTTCGGAAACCGGTTCGATAACGAACGCGAAATTCTCATTCCATCTTTTCAGATAGACCTCTGTCGGAGAAACAATCGTCCCGTTCTCAATCTCGAGAACCGGAATATCTCCGAAGACAGTCTCGAAATTATCTCCAACCCAGACGGCAGCCTGAGGGACAATCCGGTCAATAAACGAATAGCTGTAATACGTCATTGTGACGCTCAGCACCAGGACAAACACAATGAAAGCCCCGACAATATTCAACAGCGGCTGACGTATGAACCCCGAATAACGTCTGGGATTAAAACTTCTGACGAGAGATATCATCCTTACTCCTGATTCGGATTATTCTGTTATCTCCAAAAGGTTACTTGACGATATGTAATTGCCGGGCACGCCGGGCCGCACGATGAGTGGCTTTTCTCACCAGGGACATGACCTTGTGCTGGTCAAAAACGTCCAATGCCGCCTGAGTTGTTCCGCCTTTAGAGGCCACTTTCCTGATCCATTTCTTGAAATCTCCCCCCTGATCTCCCGCCAGGAGAGAACAGGCCCCTTCAAACGTCTTCAATGTCATCTCCCTGGCGAGGCGCGGAGAGAACCCCAGCGAAAGAGCGCTTTGATACAGACAATTCATAAAATAAAAGACATACCCCGGCCCTGACCCGGAAATTGCCGTTACCTTATCAAGCGACGACTCACTGACACAAAAAACATCTCCCACACACTGAAAAATGCGTTTTGCCACCGAGATATCGGACTCTGAGGCGTACCGGCCGCGGCAGAGAAAGGAAACCGACTTGCGTTTTAATGCCGCGAGGTTGGGCATCACCCGGACCAGGCGCACCCGGCCGATACATTTCTGATAGAAGGAAGCCGTCACGCCCGCAGCGATGGAAATCAAAAGAGGCGAATGTTCACCGAAGGCCGCCTTGATTCCGTGACGGTCAAAGAAAGCGGGTATATCCTGAGGTTTCAGCGCCAGGATAATGACAGGCGCCTTCCTGATCACCTCTCGATCCGTAACGCAACGGGTGATATTCCTCTTCTTCTTGATTTTTGACTTTACCTTATCAAAAACGCGAACGTTCCACCCATGGTCGGCAAGAGCTTCACCCAGAGCCCGACCCATGTTGCCGAATCCAATAATACCTACAAGCATCTTCTTCTTCATAAATTTTTTACCTTAACATAAAAAAAATAGCTGTCAATAATTGTCCCGATCAGACGCGGATCCGAAAATAGCTGCCTCTCCCCTTTATGGACCTCGTAACGGCATTTGCTTTTACGCTACGCATTGAAAAACCGGCAGGAATAGATCCGTGCAAAAACAGTCAGGACCGTTTCACGTCGGCAACGATGTCTTTCGTTTTCACAAACTCTACGCCCCGGCGCCGCCACAAAGAGAACAACTTCTCTTTTTCTTTCCGGGAAATTTCTTTTACTGCGTCCTCAATGACGGTAACCTGAAAATTATTTTTCAACAACCCCTCGACCGCCTCCCGCACGCAATACTCCGTAGCTACCCCATACACATAGGTACGATCAGGGAATAAGGCTTCCAGAAGATTATGCGTATTAGGGTTAGAGAAAACATTCAGGATGTTCTTTTCCAGGATGATCTGAGGATATTTGCGCACAAACGCCTTTAATTCGAGAAATGAATACATTTTTTTCGCCGGGATCACCTTTGCGTTCTTAAGCCGCGTTTCTTTCACTTTGCGATGTCCCCGGGTATTCTTGACACAATGAGACCCGAACTCTTTGAATTCAGGGTCATCTTTCCGATGGGTATCCAGAGAAGAAACAACCGGGATATGCGCCGACGCGGCAGTTTGAGTTAATTTTTTCAGATTAGCAATAATCGTATCCGCTCCGGGCACGGGCAGACCGCCGCGTTTATTCAGAAAATCACACTGAGTATCGATATCAAAAAACAAGACTGTTTCTTTGGTCCTGTTTGCCATCTGGGCAGTGAGCTGATCGGTAATTCCACTCAATTTCCGAGATATACTGACACGATAGGCACCTTTGGCCTCGGTTTTCTTCAGAATCAACGGTAGCGTCAATTTTTTCCGCCCGAATATTTTTCTTTTTTCCTCAAGCGTTTTTTCTTTACGCAGGCGTTTCCCCCTCTCCATAACTTTACGCAGCATCTTCTTGCCCGACAACTTCTCCTTATCTAACCCCACCTCATCGCCAATCATCACCCCCGAAGACGCAAAGGTGCGAAAAATCTGTTTTCGGCAGGGTACGGTTGACTTTCCTTCACTGACCTTCATCGTGGGAACGAAATCTTTCCCCTTTTCCTTTATCTCAACTAGCTTATAGATCACATCGGTATAGGGGAAATCCGAAGATACCCCCATATTGCTTCCCACGCCAAAGGCATCGACAGGAGCACCGGCGGCAACCAGCTTCTCGATCTTATATTCGTCAAGGTTGCCGGAAGCAACGATCATCGTATCGATCAATCCCTCTTTATCCAGTTGAAGCCGCGCGTAGCGCGAATCACTGATAAGATCGCCGCTATCTAAACGAATACCTACCAGGTCGATGCCGCGTTTTCTCAAGAACCGGGCGACCCGTAAGGACGCGTCAATCCCTTTGCGAACGTCGTAAGTATCGACCAGAAAAATACTCTTGGCGGGAAATTCCTTGGCGAAATTCAAAAAACTTTCGGTTTCCCGTTCAAAACTCATCACGAAGGAGTGAGCAATGGTTCCGGCAACCGGAATGCGGTACTGCAACCCGGCGTTTAAATTCGAGGTGCCCATAACGCCGACCATATACGAATATTTGGCGCAGGCTAACGACGCTTCGACACCTTGCGTCCTCCTGAGGGAAAAGTCATACACATTTTTACCTTGTGCCGCCAAAACTACGCGGGCGGCTTTCGTCGCCAGCGTTGTTGCCAGATTGATCCGGTTCAAGAGAAAACTCTCGATAATCTGCGCCTCGATAAGGCCGGCGGTCACCCTTAAGACCGGCTCACCGGCAAAGACGATTTCCGGCTCCTCAACCGCCCAGACCGTGCCGCGAAAACGAAACGTTTCCAGGTATTTCAGAAACCTTTCGTCAAACATCCCCAAGCTTCTTAGGTATTCGATCTCTTCTTGCGAAAACGAAAGGTCCTGCAGATAATTCACCACCGCATCGATTCCACAGGCAACATAAAAAGGCCGCCGCGGAGAACGGATAAAAAGATCGAATGTCGCGGTCGCATGCGGCTTATACTTATAGTAGACCTGGGCCATGGTCAACTCATACAGATCAATGACCAGACGGCTACTCATGGCTGAATATCTCCTCGATCTGTTCCGGATACAACCGGTACGATTTATACACGATCTCCTCATCCTGGAAAAACACATAGGTAGGAACACCCATAACGCCCAGGTATCGGACAAAAAAAAGCCCGGAATCCATCACTATTTTTTGAGAAATCTCCGGTTTGATCTTGTAGTCTTTCAAGAATTTCCTGACCGCGGCGGGAGATTCGCCAAGGTTCACGAACATAATCGAAGCCCCCAGATCATCCAGATCAGTCCCGTTTAATTTTTCAAACTCCCGACGACAGTAAAAACACCGGGTCGTCCAGAACATCAGAATTGTCTGATGCGGCGTAACCAGATCCTGATAGGTGTAAGTGGTACGATCCAGAGCGGAAAATTGAACGTTTTGCTGGCAATATCCGGTACAGATAGGCAGGCACAGGGCGCAAACAAGAAGAAATACTTTCAGAACAGGATAACTGCTTTGACCAGAAAATAAAGCCCTACCATAAGTAAAAACCCGCCGACGCATTTTCTAATTATTATAAGCCAATTACCTCCTTTTGGCAATTTGGAAATAAGCGAGGTAAACGTACCGACCACCACAAGTAATACTCCATACCCCAACGCAAAAAAGAACAAATTCATCCCCCCATAGACGACATCTTTTTGCAGAGCGATAAGACTTAAGATCGTGCCGACGATGGGGAAAAGACAGGGCAAAGCCGTAACCCCGGCGATCATACCCGCGGTAAACAGAGAAATATACGGCCGCCGCACGCTGCAGATTCCTGAACCGCATTGCCAGCGAAAAAGAGGAAACGGGAGGAAATCGAAAAGAGAAAGGCTTAAGAAACACAAAAAAAGACCGACGGCACCCAAGACAAACGGATTAAAAGCCAGAGCCCCTAAGAAAAACCCCATCGTTGCCGCGAGGATTCCCAGAACCGTATAGGTCACGGCGATCCCCGCCACAAAGGTCAAACTCATCAAGAATCCTTTGCGCCGGGACCCGATGGAATATGCCCCGATGACGCCCACGGTAACCGGCAATAACGGGTAGATACAGGGAGAAAAGCTGGCAATCATGCCGGCAAGAAACGACGCTCCCACCCCCAGGAGAGAGTGGGAGAGAAGAATTCTCTCCAGCGTCCCCGTTAATTCTTCAAACATCACCCGTTACCTCACCGAGCCAGCGAAGATACGAATCATTCACTTTATCCATCCCGATCCCGACGATTTCAGGAACATCATAGGGATGATGGACTTCAATAGTCTGCCGCAGTTTATCGAACAATGCCTTTTTTGTTTTGATCAAAAGGAGAGATTCCTTTGCCTCATCGATTTTCCCTTCCCACCAGAAGTAGGAATCGACCCCGCCCAGCACATTCACGCAGGCGGCGACGTTCTCTTTCAGAATCACCTGAGCTAATTCCTTCGCTTTGTTTTCCGGAACCGTTACCAATACGACAACCCCCTCATTCATGAGTTGACCTTCCTGAGTAATTCCACGAACCTCTGGGCGAAACGAACACAATTATCCTTCGCCCGTTTATCTACCGGGCCTACCGAAACCGGCCCGTAATGATCTCCCTGCCAATCCCCCTGGATGATCATGCCGTGAATAAGCAAAGCTTCCTGGATGGAGAGCACGGTTGTCTCATTTCCTCCGGCGAGATTGGCACTTGAAGAAAATGCCCCGCCGACTCTACCATCGAGTTTACCATGGAAAGAAACGCTCTCGTCAAGCAGCTTCTTTACCTCATACGCAAGTGTCCCGTAATAGGTAGGTGAGCCGATAATGATTCCGTCATACTCAAGCAATTCCTTAGCTGCGATATCCCCGACAGAGGCCAGCTTTGTTTCGACTCCCGCCGCGGATATCGTCTCGGAAATCGTTTGAGCCATATTTTTTGTCGTCCCGCCCCGTGAATAATATATCACTATTACCTTCATGTAAGCCTCCCTTCCCTACAATACGTGTTCATGTTAAAAAACCGCGTTACCGTATTTTACCCAAATTTTAATGATTTGTGAAGAAATGAAACAGCGGACAGCGATGAGCGATGAGCGGTGAGTACTCAGCGATGAGACCAAAGAACGATCCCGCCCCCCCCTACCCGCTGATCGCTATTCGCTCAACGCTAGAAAATGCGCCCGGCATTACTCGTCACGCGTATCGCGTCACGCGGAACGCGTCCGGGGAAGAAGGGAATTTTGTTTTCAACGCGTTTCGCGTTACTCGTTCCGCGTTACGAAAGCGTGCGCCCGGCAGGATTCGAACCTGCAACCTTCTGGTCCGTAGCCAAACGATCTATCCAGTTGATCTACGGGCGCTTAATGGCAAATAGCGTATGACCTATAGCGAATAGTTATCAATACGGCTTCACGGGGCATTATCGCCATGAGTCTTCTCTATCCAGTTGTTCAAAGATTCGTCACATGTGACGTGCCCTCACAGAGGAGGCTTCGCACTGTCGTGTGACTATGTGACATCAATTCGACCGGTCTTCACCGGTCGAATTGACAGTATACCATTCCTTTTTATTTTTGCAATACGCAGCAGGAGGAAGGAAGAAAAGATCCTGCGCATCCCTCCTTTCGAAGGCAAATCAAGATCTTGTTTGCATATCGGTGATTTCGAACCGCAATTAATCCATTTTATTCAGAAGTCTATAGAAGATGACTTCCAAATGTTCCATCTCGTCCCTCATCTGGCTGTTCGCTTCAGACAGATTGTCGATGGCATCTTCAATCTCATCCAGTCGCTGTTCAACCTCATCCAGTCGCTGATCCAGTTCAAAAAACCTGCGGGCAGTATATGCGATCGACGTTTCCAGAGAGGTCCTCCCGTCATCTTTAATCACCTTTGTCCCTGCCGGAACTACATATTCGGTATTACCTACTTTGATTTTCTCCATCCCGGGAGGGGTCTTGGCGACAGCGGCCAGAGAGCATCCCAACATCACCAGAACAACTACAAATCCCTTCAGAACACCATATCGTGTACTCATCTCTTCCTCCTTCTTTCCCGTTTTTTGTTATTGTACTATGTTTCGGGATATGAAGCAACATCTTCAATATTACCTTTTATTTTTCTCTTGCTAAAAGCTCTCGTGCCGCGGTATGATATAATTATAATTTTTCGCCTCAAAAATAAAACTGTTTTGTTCTCTGAAAAAAGGCACAATAGCATAGTGGTTTTTTCAAAAAGGAGGTTTCCATAACGTTTAGAAAAGTTGGTTTTCCCGTAAAACTCAGAGGGTTTATTGTTTGTATGAATTGTGTAAGGTGAAGGAGAAAGAGACCGATGGAAGAACCAAACAAGATCTACATAGGGAATCTTGAATTCGGACTAAGCGAAGAAGACCTGCGCAACACTATGAATAACAAAGGGATTAACCCCAAAGAGGTGAAAATCATAAAAGACAAACTCAGCGGACGTTCAAAAGGATTCGGATTTGCCGAATTCGAGACCGAAGAGGAAACTCAAGCCGCAATTGACGCTTTAAATGGTCAGGACATCAACGGGAGAACCGTACAGGTAAATAAAGCCCGCAAGATGCAGCCGCGGCGCAATTTTGGTCCGGGCGGCTCCTCCGGCGGCAATTTCCGTAGATAAGATAGAGGTTTCTCGGTAACAAAAAAGGCAGAAGGGATATTCCTTCTGCCTTTTTTTCTTTTCAGAGGGATGCTATTCTTCGGAACCTTGTCCTTCGGAAATGTTCTGGAGAATATGAGTAATAATTTTATTCCGTTCGGCCGATTCAGTTTTGACGAACTGTACTCCGGCAAGAAACCGGTATGGGCCTTGAACTTTCGGTTTAATCCACATGATCTGGCCGGTTAAGACGACAGGATCGGAAGCGTGCGGCAGGTGTACCGTCAATTCAACATAAGTCCCCACCTCAAGCTTATGGAACACGGGCAGACGGACTCCTCCTTCGCTGATATCGACACAGTAAGAATCGGTTTTTAAGCCCCCTGAGACGATACGATACTGCAAATTTACCGAGTCTTTGATCCGTAAAAATTTCCGTTTATTTCCTTTCATAAAAAGAATTGTGACTGCCGGCCGTTTCTTAAGATTTTTTTGTCCGCCAGGGACGCGTATAGATAACCAGCAAAAAAACGATACCCAGAAAGACCGCTATCTCATGCTTCAGATACGATATGTCGGTCGTATGATCCAGAAAAACAAGGTACGTAAACACAAACCAGCTTATCACCAGGCTCACCCGAAAAATCGTTTTACGCAGATTCATTCCTGATTGCCGCCTTTGCTGTCTTGGTCTTTACGAAGAGACTTTTCGGCACACTGATTAATAGAGAACGTGTCTTTTTCTTTAATATTAAAGAATTCTATCCCCGCATCATACACTACGGTATCCTCCAGGCACTCACTCTGACGGCCTTTGGTCCAGATAAGTTTCCCCTTACAGAGTATCGGTTCCTGAGAAAGATAAATCTGCATACTGAGACATGTTTGCGGGGGCAGTTCTTTGCGTATCGTGACTTTTACGCCGGTCGCGCTGATATTTTCGGTATAGGTTGAAATCTCTTCTTTATCGGGAAGAGTAATGACAATGGTGTAAGGGAATTCTGTCCGGATAAAACGTCTCTGTTCCTGATTCTGCCAAGGCATACCTGTTCTTCCTTTTATATTAATATAACAAAACTCCGCAAAGATGCAATAGGAATATACCAGCAATGAGCGATGAGAAATAGTCGTTCGCCTCTGGTTATTAGTCTATAGTTTCAAAAGCAAATACCTCAGATGAGCAACGAGAGGGTTTTCCTCTTTTCTATCCGCTGGTCGCTACCTGCCCGCCCTCCGAAGGCGGTAGGTTCGCTTATATTACACGCTGGACCTGATAAGGCTACCGCAAAGCCTTTCGTCCGTTCATGCACCTCGTGCGCAGTTGTATTACACTTGATCTGTTGTTATACTGTACATATCTATGTTTTTCTTCAATTCTCCGGAAAAAACGGCTTCCCTCATCAGGAAAAAATTCTGTCCACGCTGCCGGCGCCGTCTGAAACGAAAAAAAGAATGCCCCTTTTTTGAGATATGCGTCGTATCGATTTACAGTTTAAAGAAAAAAGCCCCTCTTCATTTCAAACCCGTATGATATTTCCTAATGAGATACCTCAGAAAAGAATATTGTGATGTTCTATTTAATTAAAAAAGGGAAGTAATTTTTCTTAACGGGGACGTTTGAGCTCTTCGTACTCTTTGCGGGAAACAGACCTGGCCCCGGTACCGTCACCGTTCATAAGGTAATATTGCGGATAGGGTTTGCGGGGGGATAGGGTTGCGTAAATAATCCGGCCTCTTTGCGTCCACTCCGGCTGTAACTCATTGACCTCAGGCGTAAACGTCAGACGACGCTGCCCCGATCCGTCATAACGAGCGACAAATATCTCATAATTGAAGTCATCCAATTCATCCTGGCCTATATTTGCCAGAAAAACCACCTTTTCATTATACGCGTCGGGGCGGCCGTACATATCAATGGTTACCACCCGATCACTATTGAGCAGGTTACGATCCATATAATCTATTTCGCGGGAAACGACAACCTGTTGGGCCCCGGGAACATACACACCGGATTTCCCCTGTTCGAACATAACACAGCCATAAAACAAAATCGCCAGACCCATTCCACTTAAAACAAAAACCATCTTGAATTTTCTTATTCTGGGAGCATCCATGGTACTTTTATATGTTACTGGTACTTGAAGTAGTCCGCGACTGCCTGAGCGACGACGGCATTCCCGCGAGGACTCAGATGCCCGTCGGGCAAATAAAAATCTCCTATCCGCACCTCAGAAGTTCGGACGGCATCGAGAAAAAGAATTTTCGTATCAATATAGGGAATACGCCATTGCTCCAGTGTTTCTTTTAAAAAATCCTCCCGCCATTTTGTCTTATATATCTCCTGCTCAGGATAAAAAATGACGAATAGTAACGGTACGTCATTCATCTGGCTTTCTCTGGCTATTTCCTCAACGATCAACCCGCTAACCGTTTTTTTTTCTTTCTGGCGTAACGCCGAACAAATCCCCATTTCCTCCTTAAGCCTGCGCAGCTTAACCGTCAACGCCGCCCATAGATAACTTTTAATCTGCGGCGGATGTTCTTCTACCCACCGGGAGAGATCGGGATCTATCGGAACTCCCTGCAAAAGAAGATTGCCGCGGGAGATGGCAAAATACGGTTTCTGTGCCGTACGGATCTTCAATACGCACCGGTCGATATCGGTCGTCAGCATACCGATAATAACCGCAGGGTTCCGGAAAGAATTGTACGTCTCCATAAATCTCAAGAATATCTGATCCAACCCGTAACCGGGAACGCCGTAATTATAGACCTGCCGCTCAGGCATCAATGTATCCAGCCGCTGGGGAATACGCTGGGATATTTCCGTCGCGCCATAGACGAAAGAATCCCCGTAGAATAATATCGCCGGCCGATCGAATTTCACGACATACGGATCTTCGGCCACAATCCCTAACGGATTTGCCTCGGTAACCTGAGGCGTCCATCCCAGCCAGGCGTCGATCCTTCCTGATTTCATCGGTGGAGCGGGATACCACAGATTCTGCAGCTTCCAGTAATCATCGCTGGATGACCAATCGGCGTATAATTCGGGAGTACGGAAAAAAGGAATCCGAGCTGCAATTCCTACCCGTAAAATAAGTTCTCCCAGAAGGAAAACCAGAATAACCGTAAGGACAATATTCAGGAATAACTTTCCATTTATTTCCACGTTACGGAGGCGTATGATGATTATTCCGGCGGCGACCATAATAATCTGGCCCAGCCATAGAACAACCCGGTTGGTCATTGAATCAATTGCCCCATCAGGATCAAACAGACCGACGAGAAGCCATTGATTACAAAGAATCCCCGTTAAAACAAAAAGGATACCGATCGTAGTAATAATTTTTCTACTCAGGAAAGGGCTGCTCATAGTATTTTAATACCAATATCCGTTTATGTAGTCCGAATTTATTTTAGAAAGAACCCGTTTGATTGTCAAGCGCCAACACCTCCGTCTTGATCAAGCCCTTTTATGGCCGCTTACCGTGGCGAGATACTGTTTGGCTACCGCATGATGGATCTTCCCTCTCCGGGCTAAAAATTGCACCGCGCTTTCAAACGTTTGCATTCCCAGCTGACCGGAAGCTTCGATTGTGGACTTGATCTGATGCCCCTTCCTCTCCCGAATCAACCGTTTCACCGCCATGGTGGAAATAAGAATTTCACAGGCAAGATAGCGTTGTTCGCCTTGGGCCCCGGGGATCAGCATCTGAGAGATCACCATTTGCAGTGAATCGGATAGCTGAACCCTTACCTGCTCCTGCTGCGTGGGAGGAAAAACATCCAGCATCCGGTCGATAGATTGTGCCGTATCGCGGGTATGCAGTGTTCCAAACACCAGATGCCCGGTCTCAGCCGCGGTGATTGCCAGTTTAACTGTTTCCAGGTCTCGCATTTCCCCAACCAGGATCACGTCAGGATCTTCCCGTAAAGCGTTATGCAATCCCTGGAAAAAAGAAGGAACATGCACCCCTACCTGCATCTGATTCACCAGGCTCTTTTTGTGTTGGTGAACAAACTCAATGGGATCTTCCAGAGTAATAATGTGACAGGCACGGGTAGAATTTATCCGGTCGATGATCGATGCCAGTGTCGTTGTTTTTCCGCATCCGGCCGAACCGGTAACAAGAACCAGCCCGGTTTGCAATTTACAGGCTTTCTCCACTACATCCGGCAGCCCTAATTCCTGAAACGATTTAATCTCATACGGGATCAGACGGAACGCAACACAGAGTCCGTTATAATCATGGTAAACATGACAGCGAAACCGGACCAGGCCTTCAATCTCCCCTCCTAAATCAAGGTCACCCCCCTGGAAAGACATTGTCTGCTGTTTGGGAAACATCTGCTTCAAGAGAGCGACAATCTCATCGTAGGTTAAGGGCTGCTCTTGTATACGTTCTAACTTTCCCCGAATACGAATCGTCGGCGGTAGCCCTACCGACAGATGCAGATCAGAGGCTCCCTGATCAACAACTGTTTTAAATATGTTCCCGATATCCATATACACTCCTTACCCATTAAGAATTTCCATGGTATTACTTCTGAATATCCCCGAAATGTTTCTTGATATATCCATCCATAAGGTGCGTCGCTTCGTCTTTACACTGCCCGCACACCGTACCCAGCTTGGTATGTTCCTGCAAGCCCAGATAAGACCTTACCCCTTCAAGAACCGCGTCTTCTATTTCATGGTCGGTTACATTCATGCATTGACATACAATCTTAGCCGATTCTCTCACCACTTTTTCCGGCTCTCCGGCACGCACATAATAATCGTTGATTGCCGCTCTCAGCGCCTTATCTCCCAGCACCGAACAGTGGATCTTATGTTCGGGCAGCCCCCCTAATCTCGCGGCGATATCCTTGGGGGAAACGTTAAACGCCTCCTCTAAGGTCATCCCTTTAACCGCCTCCGAAAGAATCGACGTACTGGCAATCGCTGAAGCGCATCCGTAGGTTTTCCACCGGCAGTCGGTAATAACCCCTTTCTCTTTATCGACTTTAATCGCTACCATCATCTGATCCCCGCATTTAACATTCCCAACAACACCCTTGCCGTCATCGGCAAAAGATTCTTCATTATCCAGGATATTACGGGGATTCATAAAATGTTCTTTTACGATATCACTGTATACCCAATTGCTTTTATTTTCCATTGACTGTCTCCTTGGATGCATACGCAGTAGACATCCCGCGGACTTTCTTCACAACCGTGGGCAACCTGTCCAGCACATAGACAATATCTTCTTCGGTCGTTTCTCTCCCCAAACTGATACGGATAGAACCGTGCGCTCGTTCCGCCTCGACTCCCGTCGCCAAAAGAACATGGGAAGGATCAAGCGATCCGGAAGCACAAGCTGAACCGGTCGATACCGCTATCCCCTCCAGATCAAGGTACAGAAGCAGAGCCTCACCTTCGGCTCCGGCAAAGGAAACATTAACCGTGCCGGCCAAAGAATCCGTAGGGTGCCCGTTAAACTGCACATTACTGATGCTGGCTTTAATCCCTTCCTGCAGCATATGTTTCAGTTTCTTAAGACGCCGGGTCTCATCCTCCATCTCCCGGGACCGTTCGGCGATCGCCTGGCCAAAACCCACGATACCGATCGTATTCTCGGTTCCGGCTCTCCGCCCGCGTTCCTGATGTCCACCGTGGATAAACGGACAAAACGGAACGCCGGACTTAACATATAACGCTCCTACACCTTTAGGGCCGTAAATCTTATGTGCGGAAAAAGAGAGGAAATCGATGCCCAGCGCCTTGACGTCCACCGGGACCTTTCCCACCGCCTGCACCGCATCAGTGTGAAAAAACGAACCGTTCTTATGGACAATATCGACTATCTCTTTCATATCCTGGATAGTACCGATCTCATTATTGGCCATCATGATCGAGACCAGGGATGTCTCTTCCGATAAAAGCGAACGCAACTGTTCTTTATCAACCTTACCGTGGGAGTCGACAGCGAGATAATGGGTAGCGATTCCCTGATCCCTTAAACAATAGGAAGCCTCGAGAACACACGGGTGTTCGATTCGCGTGGTAATAATCTGATTCCTGCCCCGGCGTTTTGCCGAACATTGTTTAGACTGGCAGGAAAATAATTTCAATACGGTATTATTGGCTTCCGAACCACTTCCGACAAAAATAACCTCATCGGTCGATGCCCCGATAAAATCCGATATTTGATTCCGGGCCGTTTCAATCCGGCGTTTCCCCTCCCTTCCGAAAGAATGCATACTGGAAGGATTTCCGAACACCTCAAACATCTGGGTCATTACCTCTTTTACCGCCGGATGGATCGGGGTGGTCGCGTTATGATCCAGGTATATCTTTCTTTCTGCCATGTAGCTGCCTCCTTTAAGGATGTGCGGCAAATACCGCAAGGTCTCTTTTATTTTACGTATAATTGAGCATTTTTTGAATACTTTTTTGCGCCCGGACAATAATATCTTCCGGCAGGGTAATCTCTTCTTTTTTATTCTCCAGGGCGTAAATCAGCTTATCCAGCGTAATCCGTTTCATATTGGGACAGACGGAAATCTCGTTTACCGGATAAAATTTCTTGCCGGGATTATCTTCTTTAAGCCGATAAACCATACCCTCTTCTGTCCCGACGATAAACTCTTCTGCGTCCGATGACCGTGCATATGCGCTTATCCCTCCGGTAGAGAGCACACGATCAGCCAGGGCCGTCACTCCAGGCGTACATTCCGGATGAACGATAACCCGTGCGTCAGGATGCTCCTTTTTTTTCCTTAAAACATGTTCGGGCAAAATACGCGCGTGGGTGGGACAATATCCTTTCCAGAAAATGAACTTACGGGGCAGTTGACTTGCCGTATACCGGGCAAGATACTCATCGGGAACGAAAATAATTTCATCATCGGGCCCGAACGCTTTCTCCACTATTTTAAGTGCATTGCCGGAGGTACAACACAGGTCGCATTCGGCTTTGATTTCGGCGGAAGAATTGACATAACAAAGCGTTTTCGCTCCGGGGTGCTCTCTCTTTAACTGCCGCAGCTGATCGGCGGTAATCATATCGGCCATGGGACAACCAGCTAACCGGTCGGGAATCAGGACGGTCTTCTCAGGAGACAGGATTTTTGCCGTCTCAGCCATGAACAACACACCGCAAAACACGATCACCGAGGCTTTCGTCTTGGCGGCCTCGATGCTTAATCCCAGCGAATCACCGCGATAGTCGGCAATATCCTGAACTTCAGGCAACTGATAGTTGTGTACCAGTATGACCGCGTTCAATTTTTCTTTCAATTGCCGTATTTTATCAATCGTATTCATCGTATGTTCCATTCCCAGCCTATCTCTCTCTACGATAATACATTCCGTTCAATCACTCCTCCGGCACACACGGTATCCCCGCTGTATAAAACCAATGACTGTCCCGGAGTAATCGCCTCCTGCGGTTCAAAAAAAGTGACCTCCCCGGCCCGGGGTCCTTGAGACGTAAACGTACACGAAGCCGGAGCGTGAGCGTAACGAATTTTCGCCTGCAATGGATCACGGGGTATCCGGTCAACCAGATAATTCATCCCCTTCACGCAAACCTTGCGTGAGCAGAGCTCATCTCTGGTCCCCACGATTACCCGGTTGGATTCCGCGTCCAGCGCCGTCACATACAGAGGATGGCCTACCGCAATTCTCAACCCCTCCCTCTGGCCAATCGTATAATTAAGAATACCCTGATGTTCCCCCAGAACTTTACCCTCGGTGCTCACGATCTGACCGCCCCGCGCCTGCCGAACATACCCGGCTACAAATTCCTTATAACTTCTCCCTGAGACGAAACAGATATCCTGGCTTTGCGCTTTGTGTGCCACGGGAAGACGCGCGTTTTGAGCTATCTGACGCACCTGCTCTTTGGTATGCTTTTCTAACGGGAAAAGAATCGAATTCAGCTTTTCTTTATCGATTCCATACAAAAAATAGGTCTGGTCTTTTTTCCTGTCGGCGCTCACACAAAGCCGAACCTCCCGGTCGCGATTACCGATGCGCGCATAATGGCCGGTCGCAAGATACTCAAACCCCATTTGATGAGCGTAATCGAACAGTTTGCCGAACTTCAAGAATTGATTACACCGCACGCATGGATTTGGCGTACGGCCGCGCGTATATTCGGAAATAAAATCGCCGATGATCAACTCATCCATCTGACGGGAGAAATCCAGCACATAATGGGGTATATTCAAAACGCGACACACCGCTTGGGCGTCTTCGATGCTTTGCGACCCGCAACACTTTACTTTTTGTGAATCGGCCGCGTCGGGAATCCCTAAGCACATCGTCACTCCGACAACATCATATCCTTCGTTTTTTAGCACATAGGCCGCAACGGAAGAATCCACCCCTCCGCTCATTGCCACCAGAACTTTCTTGCTCATAGAACCATCCGCTTCCTTACTCTTTATCTGATGAGCGCCTCCACCTCCGACGGCGGCAGCTCCTCTCTTGAGATGATTTCTTCTTTGCCTGATGCGGTTACTTTGATCCGGACTTTGCTTTCCCTTCGGGTATACCGGGCGACGATTTTCGCGCATCGGACGATATCTCCCTCCCGCGGAATACCCCGGCCTACTGCCGTCGGGCCGGGAAGCACCGCCGGACAAAATACCGTATCTTCTGAGTCGATACACTCGGCTAATCTTCTGTTCCCTTCCTCATCCTTCCCCACCACAAGGAAAAATGAGGGAGAAATCCGGAAAAACCGCCCTCGTTTACATATCTTCACATTGGCAACCGTCAGAGCCTCATATGTTATCAGATCGGAAAGCCGATTGCAAAACGACGTATCGGTCAAAAGGCACCCCCCTCCGGGCCAGGGATAATCCTCGATCCCCCACTTTTTCGCCAGCGCAATCTGCGTGCGGCGTCCGCGGCCCTGAATCGAAAAGAGCTTTTTCTTATCAAGCCACCCTTCGCGTAACGGTTTACCTTCCGGCAAACACTGAGCCGAAAGCGGCCTCACCAGAAGATCGCTGAGGCCACTCTTACCGGCGATCTCCTCCAATGATCCCAGATGTTGAGACATCGGCCGCTGGTTCAAGACCTCACCGGTAATCACAAACTGTGCGCCTTCTGTCCTCATCAGTTCCTTTGCTTTTTTGAGCATCAGGATCTTACAATCGATACAGGGATTCAGGTTCTTGCCGTACCCGTGCGGGGGATTTCGAACTATTTCCAGGAATTCGGCGGAAATATCCAGGATACGCAACTGGCATCCCAATTTCTCACAAATCCGTGCCGCGGCAGATGTATCGGCACCATCCCATTCATATTTGAGAAAGGGGATCACACAGTGCACCGCGATAACTTCGATTCCCTGGACCTGAACAGCCTTGATCGCCAGTGAACTGTCTAACCCACCCGACAATAACGCGACAGCCTTCACCTTTACTCCCGGTACTCTTGTTACTTCTAAATTTTTCCCGAAACGGTATCAGATACAGATTTAAGCGGTTTTAACCGTTTCCTTCTGGCGCGTCAGGATCCCTTTGGCGATCTCAGCACCCCGTAACCCTGAAAGCAGCATCGCTCCGAATGTCGGCCCCATACGGGGAAGTCCGTACATGGTGGAAACGGCCATCCCGATCGCAATCATCCCGGGATGAACTTCCTGCGTGTATTCGACGACGAGATCTTCGGAACTGTCTATCCACATCGCGCCGCACCCTTTGGTTTGAAGCAGACCTCTTTCCTGCAGTTTCACACAGGCTACCGCGTCATGCCCGGAAGCATCGATCAACACCTTCGATTCGATCGAGATCGGGTCAAGACACTTAATCTGTTTAGGCACATTTTGAATCGGAGTCCAGTTGATGACCGCGCCCGCCACACGATTTCCTTCCCGGAGCACGACGTCTTCCAAGAACGTCATGTTTAAGATATTGACCCCGGCTTCACAGGCTGAAGCAATCAGCTTGGAGCAGGCATGCGGCGCGTCGGCAACAAAAAGACCTTTTTCGAATTCCTTTAAAGGAACCTTCAACTCGGCCAGCATTGTATCGGCCGGAGCGCGTACGGTCAGTTTATTCATAAGGTACCCGCCGATCCAGAATCCTCCCCCGAGGAAATTATTGCGTTCGACAATCACCGCCTTAAAGCCCTCACGGGCTAATTCCCGCGCGGCAACCAGACCGCTGGGGCCGCCGCCGACGATAATCACGTCACTTTCGATACAGCTGGTCAGCTGACTCGAGAATTCCTGGACAATAGCGCGTGACACTTCCTTTTCCCCTGACGGGCTGAATATTTTTTTCGTCATCACATTCCTCCTTCTTTCGGTTTACATAATGTTTCTCGCAGCAGATAACCTTCGGCTCCCCCGTATACCATTCTTCCTTTGATTTTCATTCCAGCGCTGTCTTTTTGCAAGCCACCCCCTCTCGTCTTCTTACATCTCACTCGCGGGGAAACATATATCGAGGCGTGCATCTCTAACTTTTTTGCCAACGCGTAATCAGAAAGAGACCGTTGAGCGCAAAAAGATTCGGAAAGAACCTTATGATGCGGCCTTTCCCCAGATAGAATTTCCTCAAAATTTTCAGCCTGTTCTTCCCGCAGAAATCGACAAAATCCGTCAAGCTCAAAAAATGCAGGTTCGGTGTATTGTACCACTCATAAGGCAACGATTTGGTAATCGGCACTTTTCCTCTAAAGAAAAGACGGCCCCGGGCATCCCAAAAAGCAAAGTTAGGAAACCCGATAATAACCTTCTCTCCCACCCGCAACGCCTCTTCGATCACATACTGGACATTCTTAGTCTCCTGCATACTCTGATTCAGAATCACGTAATCGAACGATGTATCCGGATAGTTTCTTAAGCCCCCTTCGATATCGCCGTGGAATACACTCACGCCTTTTTCGACGCAGGCATAGATCTGGTGTTCACTCAATTCAATCCCCTGAACCCGGGCGTTTTTCTCCTCAGCCAGAAGATGCAGCAATTCCCCGTCCCCGCAGCCGAGGTCAAGCACCCGGGCTTTTTCCTCAATCATCCCGGCAATAAGTTTATGATCTAACCGTATGTCCCGACTCATTTCTTTTTTTGTATTCGTTTATATGTTGTCGCCAAAAAATGTTTCACCAAATGCGTCTCCTCTTCGATTTCCAAAAGGAACGCGTCATGACCGTAGGTAGAATTGACGACGCAATAGGTTACATCGCAATGACGCATTTTCAACTGCCGGGCGATCTCCTGACACTGATAGTCCGGATACAGCCAGTCGGAACGAAACGCGACAACGAGGAACCGGGCATCAACGGTCTTCCCGGTAGGGAAAAGCTTTCCTTCGGATAAATCGAAATAGTCCATCGCTTTGGTGATATACAGATAAGAATTGGCATCGAACCGCTTCACAAAACTGTCACCGCGATACCTGAGGTACCCTTCCACCTCAAAATCCGTCGAAAAACTGAAGCTATAATTCTTTTCTTTCAGTTTACGGGAAAATTTTTCCTCCATCGACTGGTCGCTCATATAGGTAATGTGCCCGATCATCCGCGCCACCGCAAGGCCACGCTCAGGATTGCCATGACCGTAATAATCGCCGTCACGCCATTGGGGATCAGCCATGACCGCCTGCCGCCCCACCTCACTGAACGCGATCTGCTGGGGAGAATGCTTGAGAGTCGTGGCAATGGGAATCGCCGAATGGATCATCTCCGGGTACGAGGCGATCCACTGCAGGACCTGCATTCCTCCCATTGATCCGCCGGTAACCGACAATAATTTTTTGATCCCCAGGTGATCGATGAGACACTTCTGCGCCTGGACCATATCAGCGATTGTGATCATCGGGAAATTTAAACCATACGGTTTCTGCGTCTGAGGGTTAATACTGGACGGACCGGTACTGCCCTTACAGCCGCCGATAACGTTGGAACAGACGACGAAATATTTCGTCGTATCAAACGCCTTATGAGGGCCGACCATATCATGCCACCAGCCGGGCTTATCGTCACCTTCATGGAACCCGGCCACATGCGCGTCACCGGAAAGAGCGTGAACGATCAAAATCGCATTATCCCTGGCGTCATTCAGCTGCCCATAGGTCTCATACGCCAGCGTGACCGGCCCCAGAGTCTGACCCGATCCCAACACCATCGGGTTTGAATCTTGAGCAAACGTGAAATATTTTGTTTCAACTATTCGCAAATCCTTATCCTCCATATTTCTGTTCTCCCGTTATCCCGTTTGCCCGTTACACCCGTTTTTCTTCACATATTTTCTTTTCCTCAAACGGGTTAACGCGAGCACGCGCGAACAGGCCAACCTTATTCCTCAGTTTCGAACAGCCATGTCGAAAGATATCGTTCTCCGGTATCACACTGGACCGCCACGATCGTCTTCCCTTTTGATTCCGGCCGCTTGGCGATTTCCAGTGCCGCCCACATAATCGCGCCTGAGGAGATACCAACCAGGATCCCTTCTTCCCGCGCCAGACGGCGGGATATCACTCCGGCCTCCTCATGCCCTACCGTGATTATTTCATCAATTATATCACGATTTAGCACATTTGGAACAAATCCCGCACCGATCCCCTGGATCTTATGCGGACCCGGTTCGCCGCCGGAAAGCACGGCGGAATCTTTCGGTTCTACCGCGACGATCTTCACTTCAGGATTTTTCTTCTTCAATATCTCACCTACTCCGGTGATCGTCCCCCCGGTACCGACGCCGGAAACGAAAATATCCACTCTTCCCTCGGTATCATTCAGTATTTCCTGAGCCGTTGTTTTACGATGGATCTCAGGATTAGCTTCATTAACAAACTGCTGCGGGATGAAACTGTGAGATGTACCTGAGGCGATTTCCTCAGCTCTATCGATCGCCCCTTTCATTCCCTTGGCTCCCTCGGTCAACACCACATGCGCCCCCAGGATTTCAAGAAGTTTCCTCCTCTCTACACTCATCGTATCAGGCATCGTCAGGATCAACTGGTACCCCTTTGCCGCGCATACAAACGCCAGAGCAATGCCCGTATTCCCACTGGTTGGTTCGATAATCACCGAATCCTTATGAATAAGCCCGCGGCGTTCCGCTTCTTCGATCATCGCCAGACCGATTCTGTCTTTTACGCTTGAGAGCGGATTAAATTGTTCCATTTTCGCCAGGATCGTCGCATCCATCCCCTGAGTAAGGCGATTGATCTTCACCAGAGGTGTATTCCCTACTGTCTGAGTTATATCATCAAGTATCTTTCCCATAATTCGACCTCCTCGATTCACTGCACATGATTATCTTACTACCTCCATCTCAAAAGATACAATCAGGTGAGGATGCACCGGATCGTTACTTTCAATGAGCACTTCACGACGCATCCGGCCGATCTTAACCGAAGGATGGTTAAGATCGGTATGGATCACCAGATCGGCGCGTTCAGCCGAATTAAGACGTACCGGCTGGCCCGAACGGATATCCTCTGCCGAAAGGATCTTATTGCCCCTGCGTATCCCCGCCGACACACAGGAACACGATTCTTTTATGTCCGTTATTTCCAGATGTCCCTCTCCTTGATTAGCAAGAATAACGGTAAATGTTATCTCCTTTTTTCGTTTTGACACGTTCCCCAGATCATAATGAGTTGGGCGAACAAACAGCCGGGATGAACGAGGCCCGGCATCTTCTCTTAATACCTGCTCCACCGCGGTTCTGGCATCGAGATCAATAATACTGTCAATCGAGTATTTCTTCGCGATATTGATCATTATCTCTTGCGTTGTCAATCCGGCATCCAGAAGCCCGTCAATATACGTTTTCATCTCCTGAGCGTGAGAGCATTGACATGAAGCGAACAATTCATGGCACCGGCAGCATTTCAATTTTGAATATATTTCCGTCCTGACATCCATATCTGCCGCAAAGGAACCTTTAATCCTGAGCTCTACCGGTTCGCTTCGCGGATCATTGGGAATTATATACACGGATTTATCAACCCGGCCGGTCTCCTGCGGTTGAGGAACATAGCTAATTTTAAGTTCCGTCTGTTGCGAAGGAGCCAGACGCAGTGATGTTATTTCCGCGCTGACACATTCACAACTTGTCAGGACCGCATCGATGACCAACTCTTCATCCCCGGCATTTTCCACCACTATCGTTTCCTCTACGGGGACGGCATTTCCCCTCTCACCCATATCCCAGACATACCTGTCGAGGTTAATCTTCGGGGAACAGCAGGCCAGTCTTCAAGCGTTCCTGGCTGCGGACCGCGCCCGCGGGTTTG
>CAZABB010000022.1:0-29212 GCA_964483625.1 uncultured Planctomycetia bacterium
CTGTGACCCACTTTTATTTTTCAAAGAACTGTAAACACATCTTCCGAATTATACATCTAAATCCCAAATCCTAATCTGTTTTGAAATTAGTGCTTAGAGCTTGCTTAGGATTTAGTGCTTTGCTTTTAGGACTTATTTCTAAAATGCACACACAGCGTCATCTTCAGGACACTACTTTTTCTTAAACACGATCCCGTGCTTCTTTTCGTCGATGACGATGGTATCTCCTTCCGAAAACTTCCCCGCGAGGATATCGACACTCAACGGGTTTATGATCATTTTCTGAATCGTACGCTTGACCGGACGCGCTCCGTATTCGGGACTGTACCCCTTATCGGCGATAAACTCCCGGGCTCGTTTTGTCAGCTCCAGATCGATCTTTTTGGTCTGCATGCGTTTCTTTAATATCTCCATCTGGATATCGACGATGGTGCGAATGCTCTCAAGCTCAAGATTGTTGAACACGATAATCTCATCAAGCCGGTTTAAAAATTCCGGCCGGAAATGATTTTTCAGTTCCCGTTTGATCCGTGCATCGATGATTTTCTTATCCAGCGTAATATCATTGAATATTTCACTGCCGATATTGGAGGTAAGGATAATCACGGTATTACGAAAATTTACGGTACGACCTTGAGAATCGGTAAGCCGGCCTTCATCCAGTATTTGAAGCAAAACACCGAATACATCCGGATGAGCTTTTTCTATTTCATCGAATAACACCACCGAATACGGCCGCCGGCGCACGCTTTCTGTGAGCTGACCGCCTTCTTCGTACCCTACATATCCCGGCGGCGCTCCCATAAGCCGTGACACCGAGAATTTTTCCATATATTCGCTCATGTCGATACGTACCAGGTTATGTTCGCTGTTGAACAAAAACCAGGCCAGAGTCTTTACCAGTTCGGTTTTACCCACTCCGGTGGGACCTAAAAACAAAAACGATCCCAGCGGCCGGTTCGGGTCGGATAATTCCGCGCGGGAACGGCGGATGCAGTCTGAAATCAAGCCGAGAGCCTCATCCTGACCTACAACTCTTTGCTGCAATTCACCCTCCATCCGGATGAGCTTTTCAGTCTCTCCTTCGATAAGCTTGGAGACCGGAATCCCGGTCCATTTGGAGACGATCTCGGCGATGTCTTCTTCATCGACTTCTTCTTTCAGCATTTTCGTCGCCTTCTGGATATCGTTCAGCCTGCTGTTTAACTCCTCCAGTTCACCGCCCAACTGAGGAATCTGCCCGTAGCGGATTTCGGCGACCTTCTCCAGTTGCGCCTGTTTCTGATATTCGGCGGCCTGAAGCTTCAGTCTTTCGATCTTCTCTTTCGTATCCCTGATCCTGGTAATGACATCTTTTTCTTTCTGCCATTGTGACGTAAGCGTCTGGAGTTCTTTCTCGAGCGCCGAGATATCATCTTCTAATTTACTCAGGCGTTCTTTTGCCGCCTGATCGGTTTCCTTCTTCAATGCCTGCTTCTGAATTTCCAGTTCCATCTTTTTGCGTTCGATCTTATCGATCTCTTCCGGCTTGGAATCGATTTCGATACGCAGTTTGGACGCGGCTTCATCGATCAGATCAATTGCTTTATCGGGCAGAAACCGTTCGGTAATATACCGGTGCGACAGGTAACTTGCGGCGATAATCGCAGAATCCGTAAGCCTGACGCCATGATGCACCTCATATTTCTCTTTCAAGCCCCGTAATATCGCGATGGTCTGCTCTAAGGTCGGTTCAGAAACGTACACCTGCTGAAATCTACGCTCAAGTGCCGCGTCTTTCTCGATATGCTTCCGGTATTCATCCAGTGTCGTTGCTCCGATACAGCGCAACGTCCCGCGGGCCAGAGCGGGCTTAAGCATATTGGAGGCATCGATCGCGCCTTCGGCGCCGCCGGCGCCGACCAAAGTATGCAGTTCATCGATAAACAGAACCAGCTGTCCCTGTTTCGACTCGATTTCTTTCAATACGGCTTTCAAGCGTTCTTCGAATTCACCGCGGAATTTACTCCCCGCCACAAGGCTTCCCATATCCAGGGCGATAATCTTTCTATCTTTAAGAATTTCGGGAACATCCCCGGAGGCGATACGCTGAGCCAGCCCTTCGACAATCGCCGTTTTTCCCACGCCCGGCTCACCGATAAGAACAGGGTTATTTTTTGTCCGGCGCGAAAGGACCTGGATAACCCGGCGAATTTCCTCATCCCGGCCGATAACCGGATCGAGCTTGCCTTTCCGTGCGACTTCGGTCAAATCCCGTCCGAATTTATCAAGGGCCTGATACGTCGACTCCGCCGTGGGAGAATCCGCTTTCTGCGAACCACGTAAGCTTTTTGCCAGCGCGGTCAATTCATCAAGAGAATACCCCTGCTTACGCAGATAATTAAAAAAAAGGCTGTCTTTTTCTCTGGCAATACCTAAAAGAAGATGCTCACTCGAGATAAAGGAATCTTTAAATTTTTGAGCATATTCGGCGGCATGATTCATCACGGCAGTCAACCGGGGCGACGCATACGCACCGGCGGCTCCTTGTACGTTCGGCTGCGACTCAAGAAACGCACGAACTTCCCCGATAAGATCATTCACGTTCATCCCCGAACGTACCATAATGTCCCGGCATATTCCGGCATCCTCCAGAAGCGCTACAAGAACATGTTCGGGCAAAAGGGCCTGATGGTTCATTTTTTGCGCCCATTGCACGGCTTTATTGATACTTTCCTGGGCTTTTAAAGTAAATTTTCCGAAATCCATTTTTGTCCTCCGGACACAGCGGTTAGGGTTTAGCGGTCAGCGATTAGTATGTTTTCTTTTTATCTAACCGCTATCCGCTCACCGCTATACGCTGTAATCATTGTATCTCTTCTTCAGAAGAAACATCTTTATCAAAATTACTCCCGCCAGGAATCCGCCTACATGCGCCCAGAACGCGACCCCGGTCGCGTCTCTTATTCCCAGCGAAGATACGCCTAAGAAGAACTGATATAAAAACCAGATACCCAGAAAAAACGGTGCCGGTATCTCCACTATCTGCCAGAAGATAAAAAACGGCAAGAGCGTAAGCACCCGGGCTTTCGGGAATAAAAGAAAATATCCGCCCAGCACTCCGGCAATAGCTCCTGAGGCGCCGATGGCGGGAAGCGTCGAATCGAGGTTAAAAATCCCGTGGATCAGTGATGCGGCGATACCGCAGGCAATATAAAAAAATAAAAATTTTCCATGCCCCAGCCGATCTTCGACATTGTCGGCGAATATCCACAGATAGAGACAATTCCCTCCTAAATGCCATAACCCGGCATGAAGAAACATGTTGGTAAAGAACGGGTATACTTTTTCGAATATCCCTATCGATAACTGCAGCCGGTAGGGAATGAATCCGAACGTATGGACAAACGGCTCTAAGTTCGGCCCTAAGGCCATCTCATAGATGAATACGGCGATGTTCATCGCCAATAACACGATCGTCACGACCGGTTTATTTCGATGCGGTATATTGTCTCGTAAAGGAATCATATCTTCGTTCCACGCGTTACCGCGTTAGCCCGTCCTCCCGTTTACTCTTTCCGTTTTTTACCAATCTATCTCAAAAACGGGCCAACGCTAGAACGCATGAACGGGCTAACCTCCTATTGCACCTCTATCGCGATATCTTTCGCCTGAGCCTCTTCCTTTTTCGGCACGGTAAGTTTCAATACACCGTTTTTATACACTGCTTTAATTTTACTGATGTCGGCATACCCTGGCAACCCTATTTCCCGGTAGAATCTCCCTTGAAATCTTTCGGTACGCAGATGCCCTTTCTTTCCTGCCTTGCCGGCAGGCAGGTTCTCCTGGCTCTGTTCATTCCGTTCGGCAGAAAGAGTCAGTATATCCCCTCTGGCGTTTACCTTGATATCTTTCTGCTGGAACCCGGGAAGATCAGCATCGACATAAATGTTCTTCTCATCTTCGGAGACATCGATGCTGGGCGTCGACACATTCGTTCCCGAACCAAGCAACGTACCGAACGATGAACCAAAGAGCCGGTCCAATTCATGATGCAGATCATCCAACGCGTTAAACGGCTCACGATTGTAACGTACCAGCTTCATACTTCAACCTCCTTTTTTAGCACTTTACCTCTAACACTGCTAATTCAAGCTCAAAATTTTTTTGCGCTTACCTTGCAGCGCTGATTTCAATGATTAAAAACCGATTACAGTGATTTAAATCATTCTTGATCATCTTCGTCGGCTACCTCGCGCATCTCAAAAATCACTCTGACCCCGTGAATATTCACGCCCTCTTCCTCTATAAGGTATTTTATATATTTGAGACGTTTCAGGTCGCCATAACAGAACAATTTTTTTCTCTGGCCGATCATCTTCGGGCTTAATATGCCCTCTTTGATAAGTTCATTAACCGTCCAGGTATGCATATCTAAGAGCCGGCATACAATATTCAACGGATACAGCGGCTCATCGTCCGGTATATCGACATCGAATTGTTCTTCATCTTCGAACCATTCTCTCATCGCACTTTTTTTATATCATATACAAAAATATCTGTCAAGATGTTTCTTGAAAATTTTTTAGTTTTTTATAAAAAATGCAAGCGTTTACATTGATTTATTTTCATAAACATCAGCAAACCAATAACTTATAGAAACACACCTCTCCCCCGTTCAAGGAGAGAGGTGTGTTCGAACCCTGGTTCGTTAGGTATCTTTCTACTGATACTTCAGGATAATTCTCATATATCCGCGAGGCAGGTTAAGGCTTTTAAAGATGCGGGTAAGATCGGCCTTGTGGCATTCTCTTCCCGTAAACCCGGCGACATTCAGCCGAAGCGCACCCGGCGCGTCGGCCGTTATCTCAAGCGTAACTTTCTGCAAAGACCATGCCTTAAACAAGTCAGCCAGCTTCTCTTTGACCGGCTCAAGAAGCGCATCGAACTGCTGAAGCGTCATTGATTGCGGGAATACACCTTCGACAACAGTTACGCGAGGTATTACCTTTTCCACCTCCGGAGCCGCCGCCATATCCTGAGCCATGCGGTCGAATCCGGCGGATGCTTTCAGGCAGGCCCGCGGATAAACTCCTGACTCGCCCAGTGCCAGCTCGCTTACTCCTTGCGGTAACGGTAACGGCTGCTTCACTCGTACGATCTCACCGGTATCGCGCACGACCGTATCGACCGCGACAAACGAAGTATATTCGGTCATAAGCGAATAGGTTAAGCCAAGCTCTGTTACCTGATCTTTTACATCAACCCCCACACTTCCGTAATCAGAAAGCCGGGCTATTTTCTCTCGTGCCCATATATACCGTAAAGCGGTATTGGCGGAATTCTCCGTATATTGAGATACATCGATAACTTTTCTGTACGGACCAGATGCGGTATTCCCAGTCACAATAATTTTACCGCGAGCATTCTTGTATTTTCCATATATAATCAGAGGGCGTTCGGCAAAGAGATCACCAATTGCTTTTGGTTCTGTATCGTAGGCATCAAACCCACGGTATTCCACCTTTACATCGGTTAAAACCGGACGGCTGACGTAGGTTAAAAAATTCTTGGCAATTTTTTTCGCCTCTTTTTTATTCCCCGCCACAAACGGCTCACCGTCACCGGCCCGGGCTAACCCTTCGATCAGATAGCGGTTGGTACTTGTTCCGATCCCGAAGGTGAAACAGTTGGCATTCCCGATGCGGTTACGGATCATATCAAAGGCTCGCCTTTCCACCGAAATATACCCATCGGTAGCAATCACGACCGTACGCGAGATACCTTCCGGTTTGGGGAGCGCCAGAGCGCCGTTCAGTGCCGAAAGAAGGTTGGTTCCGCCAGAACCCCGCTGGGACTCGAGCATATTGACTGCGTTTCGGATATTCTCCTGTGTGGCCTCAAGCGGCCGTGGTGAAAGGACATTCGATCCGCCGGCGAAAAATACGATATTAAAATAATCGGTTTCGTTCAGATCATCGAGAACGTTCCGTATCAGTGTTTTTGACACCTCAAGCGGAAACCCGTTCATCGAACCCGACACATCCACAACAAATACATATTCCCGCGGCGGAACATCGCGTTTTTGGACGTTTTCAGGCGGCTGGACGGTAAGAAGAAAAAAATTCTCATCACCCGGATAGAGCATAAGCCCCGTCTGGATCTTTCCTCCCCGCAGATTGTAACGCAGAATGAAATCGCGATTACCGGCGTTTTTTTCATCGACTTCCACGCGCGCATACAGATTCCCTTTTTCTACCGTAACATTATGAGAAGGGACCCACACATCCTCGACGGCAAACGGAGTATTCAACGTCACCGTGATATCGACGTCAGAAGTCACCTCATTCCCGGCGCGCAGATACGGAATTTGAAGCCACGAATTATTTTTACCCGTATCTTCACCTGAGTACCGCGGCCCCACGACGGCAGGAAACACATATTCATACACACCATCCTCGGGTATCAGAAGTTCGGTGTAATGCACGGTTACGCGCACTACATCTCCGGGCATGATATTGGCCACATTCATCTGGAACACGTTGGGACGTTGTTGTTCCAGCAATGAGGCCGCCTGGCCCGCGTTTTTCGCGGTCTCATAGATATCCCGCGCGGTCTCTTTCTTCTCTATGTTCGCCTCTAAGACCCGGTCGGCAATTTTCATCTGCATCCGGTTGACTGCCGCGTGCGTCGAGAGCGGAAAAGCATAGACCGCTTCGATCGTTTTATCCCCTTCATTTTTGTAGACCTGAGTCACCTCGCCATAGGCGATAACGCCGGCGATATTGACGTTCACATCCGTATCCATAAGCGGGAACTGTTCCTGGCCCTCGTTGTTTTTCACGAAAAAATATGGCGCCTGCCGTTCTTCTTTCTTATCCTGAGCCCCTATCGGCTGAATAACCCGCATCGTCAATACACATAATCCCAGAATCATCATCATTCTCTTCATCGTGCCCCCTTTCGTTCCCTGATTCGCCATCAGGAGGAAAACCCTGTATTATCAATTATCCCCGCTATCCACCTGATTCGACACCGGCAGGGTAGAGATTGTTCCCGAAAAAATCGTTTTTTTTACGGAGATATGTTACGGGGAAGGAGTGGTCGTTATATTGACCTGTAAAACAACAGTCTGATATTTACTGAGATCACCGGAAACCTCACGGGTAATCTTTCCGATTCCTGCCGCTTCGATTCCGTCTAAGAAGGATTTCATCCTGAACCCCTCGCCTCTGACGATGAATTCGACAAACGCGTATGTGCCGGCATCAAGCTGACGCAGTTCTTTATCGGTGGGTACAATAATCGCGATATCCAGCTTTTCAAGCAGGTTTAACGTATCATCGATTGCCTGAGGCAGATCATTTACCGAAATCTCAACTCTCTGACGGCTGTATAGTAACGGGGCTTCGGGGATTTCTTCCGCTTCCTTGATCTCTTCTCTCCCTGCCTCTTTCATCTCACCGGCTGAAGGAGCCGTCCGCCCGGCAGCCGGCAGTGCAACAGGTTCTTTTTCTCTGCTTTCCGCGGCAAAATCTTCCCGGGATAAGGCCAAAGGAGCGGGTTCTTCTTTCTTCTCAAATAACATCGTATCCTGCTCACTGCCACCGGAGGCGACGGACCCGGAATCCTCTGCCCCGGGAACGGACACGTTCCCGGGAACACGATCCTTTAACGCGGCGCCCATCTCCGGCGCGGCGCTTCTTGGAACGCCGGCAGTATCTTCAGGCAGAGACACTTTATACGACACTTCGGGTTTTGGCCGGCTCATCTTCTCTAAGGGAGCATTGACATCCAGGCTTCGAAATACGGCAACGAAACAAATCAATACCAAAACCAGAGCCGCCGGCACGTTCACGGCGGGATTGTTCAGGATATGTTTCAGGACCGAATCAAGCCGACGCTTCTCTTTCATGCGCCGGTGCAGATGGTCAAGAAAATCATCGGGAGCCTTATCCTGGGGTATCTGACTCAATGCCTCCCGGATCCGGCGGGCGTCCTCAAGGTCCCGGCGGCAGAAAGGACAGCCTAAAAGGTGCTGTTTCAAACGGGCATTCTCTTCAGAGGAAAGCTCTCCGTCTAAATATGTTTCCAATAATTTTTTTATATCTTTACATTCTTTCATAATCGCTTCTTCAGCTTCTGTTTCAATTCTTCCCGCGCGCGGCTCAAGCGGGATTTTACCGTCCCGATATCAATACTCAGAACAGCGGCAATATCTGTGTATTTTAAACGTTCGAACTCCTTCAGGACCAGTATTTCCTTATATTCGGGTTTTAATTCATCCAGAGCCTCACGCACCATATGCTGCCGTTCTTTTCCGGCCATCTCTTCCCGCGGCGTCGGACTCCCCGAATCTACCTGGCGGGCAACCGGCCCGGCATCGGTCATAACCGGTTCATCCAGCGAATACGGCTCCTTGCGGCGCAGACGCGACCGGGCCCGAAGGCGGTTCTTGCACATATTCATACATATACGGTACAGATAGGTCGAAAGCAGCGCTTCGCCCCGGAAACTCTTCAGGTTGCGGTATAACGAAATAAACACATCCTGCGATACATCCAGAGCGTCATCGTAATTACGCACCATCTTCATACATACATTAAACACCATATCTTTATATTTTAATACTATTTTATCAAACGCTTTGCTGTCGCCTCCTAAAAATTCCTCAATCAACTGAGTATCCCGCGTATTATTAGACACCACGCCTCTGCCTTTTGTTCCTTTTTCCCGCCATACGATTCTTTTATCTGACCGCTACCTGCCAGCTCCCGACCTGAGAGAGGGCAGGCTGGTCCGCTCACCGCGGTTGATTATGTTTCTTTGATCCGCGCGCCCTGATTCTCCAGAGAAGAAAACAATTCCTCTTTCATCACTGCGTTGACTTCCACCGTCTCGGGCCCATAATTGACTTTTAACACGTTACTATGCCGATACAGCCAATCAAGTATCTTCATCTCGGCAATAGGAAATTCGACCCATACCGTGCGGCTGTCGGCAACCAGTATCTTCTGCGTCTCCCCGAGCAGTTCAGCCATGTTGATATCTTCTAATGCCGAAACCAGGATCGCTTCCGGATATTTCACCTGCATTCTCTGGCGTTGTTCTTCACGCAGGCGGTCGATCTTATTGAAAATGAGCAGTTGATGTTTTTCATCCAGGCCCAGCTCTTTCAGTATCTCATCGACCGCTTTAATCAATTTCGGATAGTTCTCATTGGCGGCGTCGACCACGTGCAACAGTAAATCGGCATACTGTAATTCCTCAAGCGTCGCTTTAAACGATTCCACAAGGTAAGGAGGAAGCTTATAAATAAACCCAACCGTATCGGTCAATACGATCTGCTGGTGATTGTCAAAGGTGAACATCCGGCTTACCGGATCGAGGGTGGTAAACAGGGAATTCGACGTATCCCGGTGCGCCCCGGTAAGAGTATTCAGTAATGTCGATTTCCCGGCGTTGGTATAGCCGACCAGCGAACAGACTTTGACCTGTTCTTTCTGCCGTTTTTTCCGGATAGTATCCCGGTGTTTGCTCACGTTTTCCAGTTCTTTCTTCAGGCGCGTGATCCGTTCGTCGATACGCCGCCGGTCGATCTCTATCTTCTTTTCCCCCGGCCCTCTGGTCCCGATCCCGCCGCCCAGACGCGAAAGCATGATCCCTTTCCCTTTCAACCGGGGCAGGAGGTATTCAAGCTGGGCCAGTTCAACCTGCAGAGCCCCTTCCTGGGTATGAGCGTGGCTGGCGAAGATATCCAGGATCAACTGAGTCCGGTCGATGGTCTTGGTCCCGAGAATATCTTCCAGGTTCCTCTGCTGGGTCGCGGTCAGGTTATTATTAAAGATCACCACGTCAACGTCGAGTCCTTGCGCGAGTTCGGCGATCTCCTCAGCCTTGCCTTTACCGATATACCGTCCGGCGGAGATAAATTTACGATGGACGAGCATCACCTCGACAACGGTAAGCCCGGTGGACTGAACCAGGTTTTTTAATTCTGCCGCGATTTCATTCTCGCTCCAGGCCTCTTTTTGATTTGAGACCGAAACGACGATTAGTAACGCTTTTTCTTTCTGGCTTTGCGTATCATGAAGTTTTTCCGACATGAGCTAAAATCTCCTCGACGAGAACATCTTCCGTCTTACTTTCGGTATCCAGCCACGTCAATCTTTCTTCCGCCCGAAACCAGGTCATCTGCCGTTTCGCGAAATTGCGGGTATTCTTCTTCATCGCCTCTTTCGCTTCATCGACCGTAGAATTTCCGTCAAGATATTCACCGATCTCTTTTATGCCGATGATCTTCTGCGCGGTACGGCTTACATTCAGCTTGAGAAGTCCTTTTACCTCATCCACCGCGCCCGCGGTAAACATCTCATCGACTCTGGTATTGATCCGTTCATATAAAGCATCCCGCGGCCGGGTAAGCCCCACGCAGGTAATCGGCAGTTTGCCCCACAACCCCTTTTTTTCTTTCTGTTTTTCGGATATCGGCACGCCGGTCAGCGTATACACCTCAAGGGCGCGGATGATCCGTTTGGTATCGTGGCTTGAGATCTTCTGGGCCGATACCGGATCGACCGATTCCAGCTCTTTATGAAGCACATCACTGCCCTCGGATTCGGCTTTTGATTCGAGTTCTTCACGTAAGGAATCGTCACGCGAGACGCCTTCGAATATTCCGTCCAGGAGAGCTTTGGCGTACAGCCCCGTTCCGCCGCATACGATTAAAGGAACTTTCTGGATAGAGAACTCCTCGATCATCGATGCGGCGTACCGGAAATAGGTAAAGACGTCGTAATCCCGCCGCACCGAGACAATATCGATAAAATAATGTTTTATCCGGTCAAGATACCTTTTCGGCGGCTTATTACTGATGATCCGCGGCTCCTTATATACCAGCATCGAATCGCAGGAAACGATCTGCGCCCCGGTTTTTTCCGCCAGGTTGAACGCGACATCACTCTTGCCCGCCGCGGTAGGACCAAGAATAAATATTATTGAAGTCATGTTACTTTAGAAGCAGAACCCCGCGGATATCTACGCGGAAGTACGCAGAGAAAACCAGCGTTGATCCGCGTTTCGATCAGCGGTAATCCGCCTCTATCATTATGGAAATATCCTCGCGGGATAACCCTCTTGGATTAGTTGGTGATAGACTTCTACCGCGTCAGAGCGGTTCTCGAATTTCCCGACGCGGACCTTATAAAGGCTTACCTGATCGACATCTTCTTCGACCCAGTAGGCCGGATATTTTTGAGACAGCTTCTGCATCAACTCATACGCGTTGATTTTCTCAGAAAACGCCCCGACTTGAATCGTAAAGAAATATCCCCGGTTAGCCAGGAGATCGGCATAATATTCTTCCACGCTCCCGGGATGATCATTCTTGATCTTCTTGATATACTCTTCTTCTTTATTCCATTTCCCGAACTTTGCCGAGATTTGAGCCAGACGCAGGTATATCCTCGGTGAGAAGTCCGGCGCGCTCTTCTTTCCTAATATCGAAGAATACACCACATAGGCCTGCTTGTAATTTGTTTCCAGAAAGTACGTATCAGCGTATTTTATCTGGGCCGGCTGGTAAAATTCTTTCCCTTTAAAATTTTTTATGATCCGCCGGAAGTAATCCCGCGCCGCCTCATAGTCTCCCAGCTCCAGATAATTCAGCCCGGCCAGATAGAGAACCTGATCGCCCTGCGCCTGATGAAGCCCTTCCTTCAGCTCCATCAGTGAACTGTTAAAATCGCCCAGGATGTAACTTTTGTACGCTCTGTCCAGCGAGTCTTTCGCATAGCTTTGCGTAGCAGTCATTAAAATAATTCCTACTACGCAACAAATCCCAAATCCCGATTTGTATATACGTGTGACGTGTGTCATGTGACTATGTGACCTGTATGTCTTTCGCGATCTTCTTTTGCATCTCTAATAATACCGCATGCCGGCGTTTTTTCTCTTCCTCAACCACATCATCCGGCATCCGCGCCGCTTTCGTCGAAAGCCGGGGTGAATATTTGAAGATAAACGCGCATTTAAATTTCACCTGCCGCATCAAGTCTTCGGTCAATAAAAAGTCTTTTTCGGTCTCGGTGGGAAATCCCACGATCACATCGGTTCCCAGGGTCCCGCCGGTAATTTTTTTATAATCGGCGGCCAATTCCAGATACTCCTCCCTGGTATAGCCCCGGTCCATCAACTCCAGTATCCGGTTTGATCCCGACTGAAACGGCATATGGAGATGCCGGGCAATTTTATTGGAATTCGCCATTACCTGGAACAACTCTTTTGAGGTGTTTTTCGGGTTATTGGTAATAAAACTGATCTCTCCTACTCCCTCGATAGAATCGATCGCCTTAAGCAGGCCGATAAAGGTCATAACATGCGTTGACGCGTACGGCTCTTCTTTCCCCTCATATCCCGGCACCCGGCTTCCGGCACCCGACTCCCGATAATAATAATCATTCACATTCTGGCCTAAAAGGGTGATTTTACTGATACCGGCATCGACATTACGTTTTACTTCTTCTATTATATCCCGGGGCTTACGCAGACGCAAACTTCCCCGTACGTGCGGTACGACGCAATAGGCGCAAAAGTTCGAACATCCCGTGGATATAACGATCTGCGCGTGACCGGGTTCTACTTTATACATAGGATGATATAACACCTCGGATCGCTCGTCATCATCGATGTCGAGGATCCTCGCTGTTCGTCGTGCGTATTGCGTATTGCGTCGTGCGTCAATTATTTCGGCGACAAAAGCGGGGATTTTATAGAGGTTTGCTGGTCCCACGATAAGGTCGAGGTGCGGCATTTTCTGAAATATTTCCCGGCCCCTGTTTCTGGCCATACAACCGATTAAACCGATAATCGGTTTAATCGACGTCGTGCGTCGTGCGTCGTGCGTCGTGCGTGTCTCAACGTGTGACGTGTGACGTGTGTCTTTGTGACTGGCGATTGTCTTGAGCGATCCCGCGAAAGACAACGCTCTGTTTTCGGCATGATCCCGTACCGAGCAGGTATTGATCAGGATGACGTCGGCAGCTTCAACGATCTCGGTAACCTCATAGCCGCGATCCACAAACAGCCCGGCGAGGGCTTCGGAATCCCTATCGTTCATCTGACAGCCGAAGGTACGCAAAAGCACACGTAGCTTCTTCGGGCTTTTGCCTCCGGAATCGCCTGTTCTTTCGTCTTTTCGCTCGTTTTCAGCCATTTTACTCCTTCTTCATAGCAGGTCTTCCACGGCTCGTTCAAGTCAAATTTCACGATCTCCTGATTCTGGATAGTAATCGACTTGAAGACAATCCTCATAAACGTCTTTATAAGGTAGTCCAATTGATGATTGTCGTTCTCGGGCGTATTCCGCAACCTTAAAAGAAAATCCTGCGTCGCTTTAACCAAATTGACGGAATTACGCTTATCCAGAATCTTCAGATGAATCGCCTTGATTTCTTGCTTTAGTTTTTTCTCCTCATTACTTAAAAGCTCTGCTCTGTCTTTATAAAGCCCCATATTTATTTTGTCTTCCGAAAACAATTCGTATATGACCTTCTGCTTCTCAATATTCTTTTTTAGAAACGCTTCCTTCTCTTCCAACTGCTCCACATATACTCTCTCCGGCTCAGAAGCGTTAAGCCGGATCATGTCACCTAATTCCTCCAGAACGTGAAGATTTTTTCTGATGACTTCAATAATATCCCAAACCTGCTTGTTAACAGCGTCAGCGGTAACGGATTTATTGCTACATTTAATATACCGGATACCCTTAGACGAACAACGATACCAGGGACGCCTCATTTTCGTGCGATGATTAACGATATGGGTCATCCCCCTGTAATTGCCTCCGCATTCATTGCACTTTAAGATACCGGAAAGATGATAAACATTATTTCGGAACCGAACTACACCATTAGTGCGGTTTCGCTTGAGAAGCGTAGATGCCTCATCAAACTCCCCTTGCGAAATAATCGCTTCGTGAGTATTCGGGACCTCAATAACCTGGGATGGATCGTTCTTGATATAGCAGTACCCCTTGCCTTCGCCGTTCTTAGTTTTGGTCTTTGTGTCGTAACGCCGTTTATTCCACACCAACATCCCCAAATACACTTTATTTTTAAGAATATCGGAGATGAATTTAGTATAAAACTTCCCGCCTTGCCTCGAGGGTATGCCTAGATGATAGTAATGCCCAGCAATATGCGAAGTGCTTTTGCCGTTTACATACATTGAGAAAATCTCTTTTACGATCTTGGCCTCTTCCGGATGGACTTCCAGCTTCTTGGCTTCTTTATTATAGCGATACCCATACGGCGCGTAACGCGCGCCTTGCCAGTGACCTCTTTTCACGCCAACCACCATGCCCGGGAATACACGCTCGACTAAACGATTGCGCTCAAATTCCGCGCAACTACCCAGCATCTGAATCGCCATCTTACCCGCACTCGATGTGGTATCAAACGGCTCAGTCGCTGACTTATAACCAATCCCTAACGACTCAAACTCCTCGAGTAATGCCAGAAGATCCTTTAACTTCCTACTAAGCCTGTCCTGCTTATAAACCAACACCAGATCAAACTGTTTATTCTTAGCATCAAACAAAAGCCTCTGCAAAGCTGGCCTGTCCATATTCCCGCCTGAATACCCGTCATCCACATAAACATCCTTACCGGACATCGTACAGACAACATCCCAACCGAAGTTCTTGGCATACTGCAAAAGGTAATCCCGCTGAACCTCCAGCGAAAACCCTTCCCGCGCCTGATCCTCTGTGCTGACTCTCGTATATAAAGCTACTTTCATATAACCTACTTTAATTTTTCCCGCCACTCTTTTATCTCTTTAATACATTTCTCCGTAAACACCGGCCAGTCCTTATAATCCCTTTTCGGCTTAACCCAGCCCCTGCGGATCCAATTGATCATGGTCTGGCGGTGAACACCTAAGATTTTTGCCGTCTCTGTCATTGTATAAGTCTTCATGATTATAACCCCTTTTACAGGCATTCGTATTGTACCGTATTAAACAACCTTATACAAGTTATTTGTTTGCCTTGTCATCCTGTTTCTCCGCGTCATAACACACCAAAAACATCTTAGATAATACCTCTATACCGTCATAAAACGACTTGCGAGCCTCTTGAACTTCTGCGCCGGACAAACCCCGGCCCTTGAGCATTATCTCTAATGCATCCCATCCGCGTGGCTTTGCCTCTGTATTATTATTCGTCCCCGCTTCTTTTATCATCTCTACTTATTCTGTCACGCCCAAAATCGTTGATTATTTCCCTGATGGCCTTATAAAGGATAAGCTCTATCTCTTCCTGGCTCTTCATCACCAATATAGGCGCTATTTTTCTCGGCAAAACAAAAAACACGTTCCTCGCCTCTAAGATTCGCATCCTCTCGCGCAGCTCTACCTCGTCCCTTGGGATAAGCTTGCCCTGTAGTTTCTTAAGTTTTACCTCTAAAAGACGGGCCCTGTTTTTAGCAAGCATCTCCCGCCAATACGGCTCCCCGTCGCTTTCATTCGTGCGCATAAGGCCGAGCATCTTCTTGCGCCATATCCCGACCGCCTCAAGGTCATAAAAACCCTCTTTTTTAGGCGGCATTCCCTTTTTCTTCCACCTTAAAACCGTCCTTTCCGTAACATACATAAGTCTGGCCAACTCCTTAACGGTCTTTACAGCTACCTTTTTCTCTTCTTCTGCCATATAACCTCACCTCCTAAATAGTGACAACCATGACACGATTTTTCAAAATCTGGAATCACTGACAGACTGCGCCTCACCTGACCCTCGGCCCAAGCCCCCTCTGGAAGGACCCACGACCAAGTCACACACATAGTAATAGCTCCTCAAAACGGCCTCCGGGAAAGGTCAGTATCGCAAGAAACGTCAGTAACATAAGGCTCTCCATCAGGCGTTTCTGACGTATCTGGTGTTTCTGATGTTTTGCTTAGCCCGTATGAGTCCTTAATTCTCTCTAGTTTCTCCTCATCCCAGACTATGGCAGACGCTCCGTTACTCGTCCTTACCTTACCAAACCCCATGGCCGAAAGCCTACGGCCAATACGCTGATAGGTAACCTTGTATTTATCGCTCCTGTCTTCGTTAAAGCTATCTGTAATATCCTTAACAGAAAGCATGCCTTTGTCCACGCTGCTTCTGAGATTCGACAAGACAGCCAAGATCTGAGCTTCAATAGTATCCGCTTTTTCAATTAATTTCTCAGACTCTAACTTCTTAACAAGCTTTAGGAAATAGGCCTCCCGCTCCGGCCTTACTAAGCGTATGATCTGCTGTATAGGTTTGAGTATGTCTCCCAGCCTACCCAAAGCCGGTTTCGGTATGTACGCCAGACTTTCCGCATAATGTCTTGCCCGGAATGTGATTAATTTCTCCTTTAGCGGCAAGGCGCGTAAAGGCGTAACATCATCTTCAAAACGTCTTGTCGTATCTGGCATGTTAATGGGGATAGCCCTTGTCTCAAGAATCCTGTGTATTCCCTCGTTTGTGCTTATTATGGTAGGGCCGAATATGGAATAATAGACGATATCCCTGTGCGCGCCTTTGTCCGGAAAGAGAACCCTCGGCACCTTAGCCCCTTTCTCAAAACGGTGTAATAGTATGTCTTCGCTCCCGTTTTTCTCCGCCTTTTTCCATATCTCCTTTACGTCAAGAAACAAAGAGGCCACAAGGTCATTGGCAACCCTTACGAGGTAAGCATCTCTTAAAGACTCAACATGTATCCCATGAAAGGCAATGTAAATCATGCCCTTGCCGGTGCGGCTTTTACCGCGTTCCGGAACGGCAAACAGGCAAATAATCGGCGTATATTCTATTGTTTCTAAAAGATAGGTGTGTAAATCCCACGCTGTTATGAGGTCATAATAGCCATTTTCCGGCAATTCCGAAATTGACTTATGGTAAGCTAACAGCTCGTCATAAAGCTCCTTATCGCATTCCTCCGGTGACTTTTCTGACTGTGCTTCATGCAACCTCAATATCTGCTCCGCTTGCGGCATAAGCCATGGAATCTGCTCTTTAGGCGGCGGGAGATAAAGCAAGCCATCTTTCTTTAGGCTGTTTACGATTAAAAGATCATCGCCTTCCTTTATCAAAAAAGCGGGTTTTCCGTCTCTTTCTACTATGTCTATCAAGCCTTCGAATATGGCGGTATATATTGGCTTGGCTTCTTCATCTCCTGCCCCGTTCCTGCTTAGTTGGATATCCGCTTTACGACATTTCATAATCATGTCCCTATAGCCGTCTATATCCTCTTTTTTAAGCTTGAAACGTGTCTTAATCTCGTAATTGAGATATGCCTCTATCTTGGCCTTTTCCATGCCGCTTAATTTTTTCAAGATAGGTTCGAGCCTTTGGGGAAGCTCAGTTTTATCCGTATCCGGCGGGATAAAGCTAAGCTCATATTTAATAGGATCTTTGGATGAGGCGATTAACTTATCAAAATCATCCTTTGGGTAATTATTGAAATAGTCATTGACATCCATGCTTTCCGGCAAGGAAGCAATTCTTGCTTTATCTCCTATCATATTGCCGATTTTAAGCGACCCTTTTATGCCCGCCTCATCGCCGTCAAGACAGATGTAAACCTTTTCGCAGTGGGAAAACTTTTGCAGATATTCTGGTTTAAAATTGGAGGAGCCTAAAACGGCAACGGCAGGATAACCACACTGGATAAGAGATAGGCAGTCGAGTATTCCCTCAACAATATAAACTTCCTTTTCATAAAGCGAGTCTTCATTATATAGGTATTTTATCTCTCCCGGAAGATGCAGGTATTTCGGCTCATTATCACCCAATCCTCTCGCGGACATATGGACTACTTGGCCGCGCCTGAAATTAGGAAAAATAATTCTATTATGGAAGTAATCTTTTATGGTACTGTCTTCTCTTTTTTGAAGAATTCCGGCCTTAAGGCAAATCTCAAGCGGGAAACAGCACTCTTTAAGCAGATATTCATTTAAGTTCCCGTTTGTATAACCGATTTTAAATCTGGAGATTACCTCATCCTTAATGCCTCTTTTCTTTGTTAAATAATCGCTTGCTTCTTGAGTAATGTGCTCGTGATAATATTCCGCTGCAACGCTAAGGACATCGCGAATCGTCCTTTCTTCATCAATGTGCTTGTGCGAGTCGGGACTTAAGTCTGGGACCTTAATACCGGCCCTATCCGCGAACTCTCTTAAAACTTCAATGAATGATTTTCTGCCATAAAGCTCAAGAAACTTGAAAACATCTCCGCCTTTACCGCAGCCAAAGCAATAAAAATACTGCCCTTTCGTATTTACCGAAAAACTCGGCGTCTTTTCCTCATGAAAAGGGCAAATACCTTTCTTGCTATGAGTAAGCCTTACATGTTGGCTTACTACTTCGGCAATGTCATATCTTTCCCTTACGCTTTCGATAATGTCCCTGAAATCATAATTTTCCATATTCTTCATATCCACCTCTTTCTTTCACTTTTTCGGTTAATTCTTCTATTTTTTTCACGATCGCGTCTTTTATCAGTTCGTAAGTCTCGCTATTCACGGGATAAAATATATTTATTTCCTTATTGTTCGGGAGCCGCTTTGAGGGAAAAAGAAGCCTGTAGTCTTTTCCGTCAGGGCGTGTATATATGGCAATACTGCTTAAGGAAAGGCGTTTATCGAATAAGCATGAGGCGAAACCGATTAAACCTTTTTCGGTAGGACGTATGGGATAGAAAATCACTTCATCAACTTTTACTCTTCTCATTTTTATCTCACCTTTTCTGTCCTTTCTCAAAAAAAATATCCTGTGCAGCTTTCACCACACAGGATACACTAAGAACAGAAGATGCGAAAATACAACTAAGGCACTATGTCTAACTGTTACCTATTTTATGAAGATAAACCCTCCGTTTATAAGCTCACAGGCCCGTTTATATTCCCTTTTGACCTGCTGAATTGCTGAATCCCAGTTTTTCTTTGAAACACTGGGATAAAAACGCTCGGCAAGCTTCGAAAAAGGAATTTTAGGATGCCTAGTTCTAAAGTCATATATTTTAAGGTAATGTTTGATATTGCGATAGTCAAGGCTGCGCTTGTCATTGCGTTGGCCTATGGCTTCATATAAACGCAGCCACATATCCACCTGCTTCTCAAAATCATGCATAATCTCCTGCTTGTTGTAGCTGAAGTCAACGACGAAATCAACCTTCCTGGGGATAGATGCGATAAACTCGTCCTTTTGCTGCTGGCTGTATTTTTCTATATCCTCTTTATTCAGCATATCGTATATAAGGGCATGAAGCTGCCTTGAGCCTACCGGACTATTATCCAGAAACTGGACATGCCCTATGTTCTTTAAAAAATAGAAGTATGCCGTGTATTTTGCCTCATGCTTTTTATTCAAAAAGTAGTAGTTTTTGTCCTTGTTGACTTTAGTTTTTATCATGGAGAGCTCTTTTGATAATTCGTCCTTCGTGGTCTGTGGAGTAAGCTGGATATCCTCACCTAAGCGTAAGATGCTATTATCCGCTTGGTAGAGGCGCCGGAATTCGTCATTTCTACGGATACATTCCCAGCGCATCAGCCCGCGCTCAATGAGCTTCTTATTCTCCTGATATTCTTTATGTTTTATGACAAGCCGCTGTTCGCCTTGATAATAGGGCCTGAAAGATCGGTCATAGTTTCTACAGATTTTTCTTGCTTCACGGATGAGTGTTTCCCAGCTATAAGCCGGAATATTTTCTTTCCTTACTTCTTCAGTCACATCTTCCTCGCTTCTTCAACCATCTCTTCGCTTAATTATTCCTATTTAGCTCTTTCATCAAAAATGCGGACAAGAGAATCTTCCCAACCAAAACAATATTCTTTCCCGCAAAGCGGCTCAAAGGAATCAATACATGAGGGATCAATTCTCGCGAATTCCTCAAGCAAAGCCACTAATTCACCGGCCAACCCTCCCACAATACCGTTTGAATCGTCTACTCCACCCCTGCTCACCTTTCTTTCCAAACGCAAAAGCAATTTAACCAAAACATCAGCTATCTGCCTACTGACCGGCAGGTCGGAAATAACCGCTGATAACCGGTTACACCCTTCGCGCAAAGACTCCTGATTCGCAAACCATGTGCGTGAGGGCCCGCGGTAGGGCTTTATATATCGCATAGACTCAGTGATAGATTTCTTAAGCGCTTCTAATTCTTCTTTGTTCAGCGTACCGCGCCGTCCGCTGCATTCAACGCTATGAGAAAGCTGTCTATCCTTATCGTTCAATGGCTTCCCGTCCATAACCGCATAGAGCGCCAGGGCAACCATATGTTTGCAAAGCGTATCCTTTTGCCCAATGTAACAAGTACAATGCCCCTGTTTATAATTGCGGGCTGATACGGAAACGCGATACAGCTCTGTTCCCAGGACGACGGCAGAATAATATCCGCCCAGCGCCTCTACTTTAGTCACCTTACCGTCTTCGTACAATCCCACCGCCCGCTTAAACGTCACCTCATCGGTGGCGAATTGGATTTTGTTAAGGTCGTAAGTTGTGGACATATACTCTCCCTCCGCCTATCTCATTAATGAATGCACTAACTCACATTCCATGAGATGCCCTGACACTCACAACTTAAAACTGATTTAGGATCATCTCCTTTTTTTTCAGTTATCGAGATTGTTTGACCGCAGGTAGAGCAGGTAAAAAGAGCGAAGAGGTCTTTAAATGCAGAAACCACGTCCTTAAAGTCATTCTTGCTACACTCAGACCACTTATTGTAATGCACGCTTGCATTAACAACCCAACTTTCGACTTTCGATTTCTGTATAACCCCGTTTGTATGCTTTTCGAGCTCTCCTAATTTTTTGACCTTTTCTTGCTGATTAAGCTTATTGAAATTGTCTTTCGCTCTCTTTAAGTAATCTCTATAAGCTGAAACGGCAGAAGAAGCAAAGTCTTCAAGCTCCCATTGATGATTGCCCTTATATGGAACTTTTGCGACGAGAAGATCGCATATGTCCTCAAAAAAACATTCTGCATTACGCCTCAGCTTATGTGCAGCCGAAGGAACATCGTCATTATTCAAATCTTCATTGATCTTTTCCCATAAATCTTTCTCCAACCTGAAAATTGGGCCCACATCAATATTCCAATTCAGGAAGTGCACCATGTTTTTCTTACTGACGATACCTTCTGATTGAAGCTGTTTAGCCCAAGCCGTGTCATGCGTCGTGATAATAAACTGCTTATCTGGAAACGACTCTTTCAGCAATTTACATATATCCTTCCTGTGAGTACGGTCTATGGACATCACCACGTCATCAAGAACAATCACGCTAATAACTCCTTTAGTGAGGTGTTCATTCAGTGCCAAAAAGAGGCATAACCCCATGCTGTCCTGATGTCCTTCGCTATGAAGCGCGTGAGGAGGGAATTTCCCCCTGTTATAGAAATCGACCTCTAATTTTAAAGAGGGACCGTCGGGTCGAAGTTCGGAAGAAAAAGAATCCTCATCTTCAGAATGGATAGTCTTATAGTATTTGTCGAAGCCTCCTTTAACTGCATTGTATATATCTGCAAGGACCAGATCTCTAGCTTTCTCAAAGTATTCCCTACTTAACTGAGCTCTCTTTTTGTAAATCTCGGAAGCCTGTTTGTGTTTTAGGCTTTGCTTGTAGGTTTTCCACTTGTCTACTAGCCTTATGAGGATTTCCCATGTGTTTTGTTGCTTGGTTAACTGGTCTCCTGACTTAGCTAAGGCATTTTGGAGAGGAGTAAAATATTGTTCCTCATATGAAGCAACATCAAGAATCTGCGAGATGCTCTTTTTGGGCCATTTATTGCTCTCCCATTTCTCTAATGGCTCAAGCATTCCGTCAGTCCATTCCTTCACATCTTCCACTAGCTTCTTAACATTTTCTTCTTTTGCCTCTATCCCAAATTGGTTCTTGGCCTTATTAAGATTAACAACATCATTCTGCAATAAGTCAATCTGCGTTTTTATTGAAGTTGAGAGCTTGTCGATTTCTTCTTGTCTCTCCTTTGCGACATCTGTTTCTTTCTTTTTGTTTTCGAGAAATTCTTTTAAGCTACCATCAGTCCATTCTCTGCCGCAAAGAGGGCAAACGTTCTTATCGGTAATCAGGTTTATCCCTGCCTCATAGAGCTTTTTGTAGAGCGAGTATTGCTTTAGCTTAGTTTCTTTCTGGATAGCTTCAAGGAGAGTCTTAAGGTCTGCTTCTTTCCCTGACAACTCACTGCTCTTATCAATAATTTCTTTTGTATCCTTGATGTAGTTCTCGATTTGTTCCTTCGTTAGAAATTCCTTTTTTGCCTCAAATAGGTGCGGAGTCAGTCCTTCCTTGATCTTATCGGCGTCAAGCTCTTTCAGCACTGCTCCCCCTAAAATCTTCCGTAATTCATTAACCTTTTTAAGGCATTCATCCTCATTAAATTTTGCAAGTGAAAGCAATGTTTTAATCTCGCTTTTTGCAACCTCAAAGTTGCTTTCCTTGTTTTTGTATTCGCTATCAGCCTCGTTTTCAATCTTTACAAGCATCGCCCTTAAGTTGTCTATATCGCTCAAATCCAAGAGTTCCATTATTTCTTTGGCGCGTTCGCCTTCTTCGGCAGTAATAAACCGCAGTATTTCTCTCCTGGACAGGATGTGCTGTCCGAGGTTAGCAACCCTAAGATGAGCATCTACTGACTTCTCAAACTTTTTGGGAACAATCTTGAGCTGAGTAGGCTTGCTAATGCTTCGCTCTAAAACAATCTCGTTGCCGTCAACTTTGACTTTTGCCGTAACGACAGTATCTTTTAAATTATCTCTGCAATCAACATGGCAACCATGCTCTTTGATAGAAAGGCTCCCTGTCCCCTTCCCGGTCAAGCGATTAATCTTCCCGCTGAGAAGGAAATCTACAGAGTCTACTATCGCGCTCTTTCCTGTCCCATTCGGGCCGAAAACAATAATGTTCTTGCCACCTGGCACTAAGTCAATTTGCTTAATTCCGCGAATGTTCTTTATGCTAAGCTCTAATATCTTCATTTTTTATCTTCTGATACCTTCTTTAGAACATCTGCTATTTCGTTCTTTTTCCTTTTCTCTTTCCTGACAGATTTAGAAAGCTCATCATCAATGCAAAAAAAAGAAGCATCCTTTTTGACTAATTCATCAAACTTATCAAAGATTAACTCCGCGACAGGCTTGTCTTTTGAAGCTTTCACTTTCTCATTATCCATTTAACATCTCCCGATACTTAGTTTCGTAAAAATTTTCAAGAGTCTTTTAATAGAAACTTATGTGATTTCCTTCTCCTCTATCTTACCTCACCAACTCCCCGCAGAAGGCTTTGGCTAAAATAGATTGTTCGAGTTTGTCAACGTAGCTTCTCACTTTGCCATGCTCTTTTTCATGCGAACTACAACATTATATAGCACTATCCTTGAAAATAATTTTGTTCTCGTCCTTACCCGGTTTCCTAAAAACAAACAAATGCTCATGCATAATCAAAAGGAAATCTTTTTGTTGAGAGCTCCAATAGCGGGTAGTTGAGCAATTATGCTGAACCTTTATGACATCCTCTTTCAGGATAAACCCGGTCTTTAAAAACCTTTGCATTACAGAAAAGGCCAGAGGGACATAGTGTCTTCGACGGCGGGTATCGCCGATTAGGATAGCGCAGTATTTACCGGATTTTAATACTCGATAACATTCCCGGGCCACCTTTTCAATTTCATCGCAGAATTTCTGAAGATTACTTATTGCAGAAAGATCACCGTCAACGAATTTAGCTCCATACTTGATGATGTTTAAATAGGGTGGGTGAGTAGCGATAAGATCAACGCTTTCATCTTCAATAGATTCTATATTACGAGCGTCACCTTGCTTGATAATAGGCTCATAGCATTTTGTACACTTAAACCTACAGGACTCCTGAGCAATCTTGACAACGTCTGAATGAATATCAAAGCCTATGCCATGACGGCCTAAAGATTTTGCCTCAATCATTGTGGTACCGCTACCGACCATAGGATCTAAAACGGTATCGCCTTCTTTGGAATATAAGCGAATAAGATTTCCAGGTATCTGTGGGGCCCAGTTGCCTCTGTACTTTGCGTTATGGGTAAGCCATTTTCCTCTGTTAGGAAACGACCAAACAGTTGTGGTTTCGACATTAAAATCTTCTGGTTTTGCTTGTTTTAAATCGCTTTTCTGCATCAACTCTGAATTCCTCCTCCACCACCTTCATTCGTAACACCACTACGCCATCCGGTTTGGCCATATATCGATATCGACATTGGGTGTTTTAATATTTTCCTTTCGCTTCTGCATACCTTCTCAAAAATGCAAAAATTTCTCTCATTGAAAATAAGTTTATCCTGCATTATTTGACTTTCCAGCCATTTGCTTGTAACAGCCTTTGACGGAGGACATCGTCTCAGTCTTTCTGACTTTCGACATGCTAATTTACCCATTCTATAAATCAAGTAATCCATCGATGCTGGCGTGGGAGGCCGGTGATTATTCTTAATGGAATCCCACTCAAGCCATACTTCTCTCCAAGCTCTGACATTCCAGCGATCCACAAGACCATATTGATAACAATAAACGTCCATATAGCTTGCCAATAATGGAATGCGAAATTGCAATATACCTGTCCTAAGCGCTATCCGCATCGTGTTTTTATCGCTCATAACATTAATCTGGTCTATGTTTTTCTTATAGGTCCAGACACCAAGATCAGTCATATCACGCAAAAACATATCTGCTTTCTTCTGCGAAAAACCATATTTCTCAGCTTCAACTAGCGACTTTTTCATTTCCACCACATCGCCGTTATGAACTGTATTTATATTGAATGCGCAACCTTTATATTTATCTGTTAGCAGTTTTGCCGCTTCCTGCATCCACGGCTTGCGTTTGTCTCTCTGGGAGTCCGCTCCGATTCTGTTTAGAAAATTATCGATGAGCAATTCATTTTTTACGATTTTTTCTGGCTCAAAAAAATCAGGCTGAATCTTATAAAGCTCGAAAGGATTGATCTTAGCGTTTATATCGATTTTGAAGTCCTGGATAGCCGTAAAGAAACGCACATTCGCTATCGCTTTTTTATCCAAGTCTAAGGTATTTAACTGAACCTTGATTTTGTTATGAGCATAAATATCTTCCAACACTTTCGCCACTTCCAAAGCCTCTTTCTTCCCGATGGTAGGGCATAATACTTTTTCGTGGTTGGCCTTCCAGTATTTATGAAATTCCGATATGTATTCATCTTCCAGCTTTACGTTTTTTTGATATAGAAACTTGTTGATCTCACCTAAGATATTAGCAGCGAGTTCATACTCATCTTTTGCTTTCTTTTGAACATCAGTAATCGAAATATCAAGATTTAACCGCTCTATCAACCTGCTTAAGAATTTAATAAATTCTGACATAAGATTCTCCCTTAATAATTTAATATTACTAATTCATTAATTTCACCTCGGCCCGAGGCCTTACAATTGATGGCTCTCTTTGCCGATACGACCTTGATTTGGAAGCTTTTATAGAGTTTGCGAATGAACGGCGTGTCTGAGTTGCTCAACATAATCTTACAACCTCGCTTGTCCAGTTCTTTGAAGGTTTCATAAAGTCTCTCCTGATCATTTTTGCCAAAGGAATTCTTAGTATAACTGGTAAAGCTAGATGTTTTATTCAGGGGTTGATAAGGGGGATCAAAATAAATAAAATCGTTTTTATTCGCAATATCCAAACAATGAGTAAAATCCTTACAGACTATATCGACCTTGCTTAAAGCTATGCTTACGGCCTCTAAATTTTCCGAATCGCATATAAGCGGATTTTTATATCTACCATAGGGCACATTGAATTTTCCTTTACCATTAACACGATACAATCCATTGAAACATGTTTTATTAAGATAAATCATTCTGGCTGCTCGTTCAATGGGATCTGTCGGTTGCTCTGAGCGGATTTTATAGTACTTCTTTTCGTTGTTATTAAATTTGGGATCTTTTAGAACTTTGATTAACTTATCATAATTCCGTTTAATAATATGGTAGCAATTAACAAGCTCATCGTTTGAGTCAATCAGGGTTATGCTCTTTAGTACCCCCAATTTTTCAGAATTATACAAATGAAAGAACACAGCACCAGCACCTACAAAAGGTTCCAGATAGTTATTGAAAGTGTAGGGTAGCAAAGATTCGTATTGACTGAGGAGTTGACCTTTTCCGCCAGCCCATTTTAGAAATGGTTGCGCTTTCTTTCTTCCCACAGGAGCTTTTAGCACTAACGTAGCAGTGCCAATTTCATTAGCTTCCAGCCATGAATCTAACCGCTCCCGTTTAAATCTCCATTGGTTCTCGATTTTAATAACAGGAATTTTGCCTACTTGGGCTAGCTTATAAACTTTTTCTTTACTAACTTGGAGATATTCAGCAACATCTCTCACAGTAAGGAGTTTATCCATAACTTCCTCCCGTACTAACAGATACAAAGAATACTAATAGATACGTTTATTTACTAACCATTGTATGCTATTTCTACTTTTTTAGCAACCGGAAAGTGTTATGATTAAATTGGGAATTACCGCTCTATTAGCATCCTTTTGGCACAATTGACTTAGATTGCCATTTTAGAATTTTGGCGCAAAATGTATCAAGGATATGTGCCTTATTCGTTCATAGATTGTAAACAAAAAGATCATATATCGTGAACTTTCATTATCACTGCACAAAGAAGTTAATATACCATTCAGTATACCATTCGTAGGCTTGGTATACCGTTGCCTATTGCCCTGTATTACCCCATTCGAGGAGTTATTACCCTATTTACACCACGTTATGCGCCAGTTTCCTTATTCACACGCCATACCCGTAATTGTCAACTAATCGCCACAATCGTCAACTTAGTCCCAACTTGATCCCGACTTAGTCCCACCCAAACTGCTTCAACATATCTACGAGCCCATCCTGAGCCCTTTATGAGTCCTTAATTTTGGGTGTTATTTAACACCTTCCATCGCCTTATTGATCCGTTTAAGCGCTTTATTAAGATCAAAATTTTCCCTCTCATCAGCTGTTAAAACGTCGAATAACTCCTTTTCTATGCGAGAACGCATGTCGCTAATCTCCGTATTTGAACGGCCGAGATTAACATGATATTTCGTTAAATCCGGATCTCCACCGTCTTCTTCGATTTTTTTCTTAAAAAGTTCAACAACTTCTTTATCCGCTAAATTAAAATCGTGGCGAAGAATAAAATCAAGATCGTAAAAATCGCGCGGCGCGATGATTTCCCGTAAAGCTGCGGCTCGAAGTTTTTCGCTGACAATCTCTTTTAATGACATACAGTTTACCTTGCCGCCGTCAAATAAAGGTTTTTTAGTAAAGGGGTGCAAAAACTTGTGTTGCACTGCTTTTTTCTCTACCGCGCAAATTGGATTAAATCTAAGCCCAATTTCAAATTTAATTAATTGTCCCGAAGGCTGAAGGACAGATTTATACGCAAAGTAATAAACATATTGTTTAGACTCATTGCGCCCTGCCTTTTCTACGTTTTCTATGCTAAACCCGAGTCTTTTGGCGAACTCTTCAATTTTATCCTTTATCGGCTGTATTGATTTTCGTCGATTGCCACGTGTCGTTGTATATTCCGGCAGGCGCATACTGAAATCCAAATCTTCGCTCAGACGATAATAAGAATAGTAAATCTTATTAAGGCACGTTCCTCCTTTAAATATAAGATCATCAGAAAGTTCATAGAGCCTCGACAAAATGAATGTTAAGTAGTAATCTTTTTCTATAAGGGCCGCACGAAAACCAGCCCGATTGGCGGTCATATTGATAACATCGGTAAATTGTGCCTTATCTTCGTGAATCATTGATGATAACTCTCCATCTCTTGTTAAGTTTTCCTTTAAACGAACTGGTAAACGAGCTGATTGCCGTACCTGCTATGCTTTTTACAAGTGGCGCCAGGTCCCTATCGGAATAACCCATGTTTTCCAACAGCACTCCGATTCGTTTGCGAGTTTTAATATTAGGGAATTGCGCTGCAAAACGAATAAATTTTTTACTATCGCAACGCTCCTTCTTAAGCTCACGCTTGAGAATTTCAAGAGCGCTTTCGATACCTCCAACCGGTTTATTAAAATAGACCAGATCTACCAGCGTGCGTTCTAAGGAGCTGATCATAATTTCCTGTTCATTGACAATAATTTTCTCGAGACCATACATCCGGTTTTCCGGAACTCTTAAAAAGTTAAATATAACACCGCATATTTTCTTTTGCCTACGTTGTAGTGAAGTGTTAAGGATATACATCGCTTGAAAAAGTTGATCCGTCAAATTGTAATAATTGTACATTGTTGAATAGCCGATATAATAATTTTTTTGCGGAAAGAATTGTGGTGGGATGAGCATCTCGTTTATACCAGCGCCCTCTTCACCATATTCGAGAGGCGAAAAAACATACACCCCTCGTTTAATCGTGGTGAAAATGCCTTTCTTTTTCAGTTGATAAACAATTTTATTACGTTCAATATCATCAAATTTGAAAAACGCATCCAAGTCTTCTTTTGTGACGATGCGCTTCTTCTCATAAGAAAGGCGAGAAATAACCTCAATTTCTTTCTCCCCAAAGCGTGTTCTCTTTTTAGTATCCATAATACCCTCACAAAGGATTATTGTTCATTTTATTATAGGTATAATATAACACATTTTCTATCTATGTCAATGGAAATCTTCGAATCCACTTGTTGAGTGTTGTATATCCCTTTTATTGAAATGACGATTTTCGTAACTTCACTAATAAGGATACAATAGGAGGGAATGACTAGGGAACCAAGAAAAAATTCATTTTTTCCCGTATTTAAGATAGACCTTGCAGGACTTTTTCTCTTCAGGCTTGCATTTCTTAACATCCCAGCACTGGGTAGTGCTCAGGATCTGTTTGACACCTTCAATATTTATCCTTCTCTTTTGTATCAATTCCTTTATATGTTCCAGCCGATCCATATCGCACCGTGAATAAAACCTATTCTTTCCTAAGCGTGTTGGTTTTATTAAGTCTTTCCTCTCCCAGATCCGAAGCGTAGCCGGACAGACCTTTAGGGTTTTGGCGACGATTCCTATTGTATAAACTGGCTCACGATATCCATGTTCCATAACAAAAACCTCCTGTTAAGCTTTTAATGCCTTCGGGAGGTTTTTATATCATATGTAAACGCTATTGTCAAATTAATT
>CAZABB010000023.1:0-27904 GCA_964483625.1 uncultured Planctomycetia bacterium
AAGCAAAACAGAAAAACGCTTCTTTAGAATTTGCGAATAAATGTTGACAGTACTTTCCCGGTAAAATATTTTCCCAAGTCCCATAATTATGATATAATCTTTCTCCACGTAAAAAGGAGACCAAATGAAACTTACCTTATTCGTATTGTGCTTGTTCCTGTTACCCCAGCCGGCAAACGCCGAAAATAAAGCCTACCTTAAAGACGGTAAGATCGTGGTCGAAACCCCAGACGGTGCCCGTCAGCTGGATTATTCCGCCGATAAAGACGAAAAACGGTATGAGGTTATCACCTCCTCCGGTAAAAACTGGAGTGTCGAGAGTCAGACAAAAAAGGTCGATGAAGCCCTCGAGGTCTACATGGAAAAAGATACCCCGTTATACGAGAAAAACGTGATCATCACCGAAGACGCCGACGGCAGTCAGAAAATACACGTCGATTACATCACCAAAAACGAAGACGAGACCCTGATCTTCTCGCCCGACGGTAATTATGCCTACTACCTGGCCGCGGCCGAAGACGGTAAAAACAAGATTTACGGAATAAACTTAAACAACAATAAAACCTTCTTTATCAGTACCGCAAGCGATTATCAGCTGATTACCTGTACCAATGACCGGACATACCTGGCGGTAAACTCCGGCGCAGACAGTAATGTTTTCATGATCTATGACCTGTCGGGAACCCGGATGGGCTCGGTAGAAAGTACCGGCGGTTTTTCAGGCATAGAGAATAACTTTTGTCTCTCATTGTAAAGAAAGGAGCAGAAAGATGAACTGCAGAATTCTTGTTTTTACTCTCGTCTTTTGCCTGGCGGTAACGGGTTTGAGCTTTGCCGCGGGATTAAAGAAAACCGTGGCGGTATTTGAATTTGAGAACGATTCAGGCTACAGTACCTGGGCGAAAATGGGTGAGGATTTCTCCGATCAGCTTACCGATTCGCTCCTGCAAAGCGGGAGATTCATCGTGCTTTCCCGGAAAGATCTTGACGTGGTCATGGCCGAACAGGACCTGGCCGCCAGTAACCGGTTCGCCAAATCCAATTCGGCAAAGATCGGCAAGATCGTCCCGGCCCAGATCCTGGTAAAAGGCAAGATCACCAATTTCGAAGAAAAAACCTCAGGAAGCGGCCAGGGATTCAGTATCAAAGGGATCTCGATCGGAACCAAAAGCTCCGCGGTAAGTATCGGCGTAATCGTCCAGTTGATCGATTCGACGACCGGCGAAGTCGTCGCTTCTAAACGCATCGACGGCGAGGCACGTTCGGGCGGGATGTCCTTAGGCTATTCGGGTTCGTGGGATTTCAATTCGTCGAACTTTAAGAAAACGCCGATCGGAAAAGCCGTACAGATGGCGATCGATCGCGCGGTCGTTTATATCGCCAGGGAGCTTTCTTCGGTACCCTGGAGCGCGAAAGTGATCACGGTCAAAGACGGCACGATATTCGTCAATGCCGGAGCCAACGCCGGAGTGAATTCAGGCGATACGTTCACCCTCTACAGCGAAGGCGAACCGCTGATCGATCCCGATACCGGGATAAATCTAGGCAGCGACCGGAAAAAACTGGGAATGATCGTCATCTCCTCCGTCCAGGAAAAGTTCTCTAAAGCGACTCCCAGCGGATTCAGCGCCGAGCAGGTATCAGCCGGAGACGTTGTCTTAAAATAGGAAAAATGCGTTCGCATATTTTCCTGATTACAACGATTAAAGACAGATTACGGTGATAATAAAGGAGAAAAAACCATGTACGTAAAAAGTATTTTTTTCTGTATTCTCGCCACACTGTTGCTGACCGGATGTGAAACCGCCCAAAAAGCTACGACCGAAGGCGGCCGGTATATCGGCAAAGGTGCGAATGTCGTCGGTGGCGTTACTGCCGGCGGAGCCGAAGCGGTAAAAGGTGAGGAAACCTCCGAAGAGAATCCGTACGGACGCTGATCCGTCAAGCGTCGTTCGTCGGACGTCGTTCGCCTTCTAAAAATATCCCATAATAGCGTGTTATTTATTGATTTTACCCCTCTATTAGTGAAAAAATTCACTTAAAAAGTATATTTAATAAATACGTAAGTTGTTGATGTGCATTAGCTAATGGAAAATTTGCCTTATTTGACAAAAATAATGCCAAAAAACCCCTTGACAATCCCCTCAAAACATTTTATACTGTGAAATAATTCACTAAAATGTCATGAAAGATCTATCAGATAACACAATCGAACGTATCTGCAAGATGTTCGGGCACCTCGATGTCCTGCAGAAAAAGGAGATCGGATTCATCTCCTCCCGGGAACTCGCGCAAGGACTGGATACGACCGAATATACCGTACGCAAAGACTTAAGCACCTTAGGCGTGAGCGGGCACAGCCGGCGCGGCTATGACGTGAAACTGCTCAAAAACCAGCTGGGCGAAAAGCTCCATCTGGCGAAAAAACGCAAAGCCTGTATCGTCGGCCTGGGACGACTGGGAAGCGCCCTGCTTGATTACGAACGGTTTAAACTCGACGGCTTCGAAATCGTCGCCGGGTTCGACTGCAGTATCAATAAGCTGGAACGTATCCGCACCGCAATCGAGGTGTTCGCCGTCGATCAATTACCGGCAGTGATAAAACAACGCGGCATCGAACTGGGTATCATCGCTGTCCCGGAAGATGCCGCACAGGCGGTCGCCGATATGTTATGCGACGCGGGGGTGAAAGGGATACTGAATTTCTCACCCGTTAAAGTAGTCGTACCCGAACATATCATCCATCTGGATATGGATTTTACCAGTGCATTACGATTTATCGCGGCCCGGTTGGAAATGGAGAAAAAATAAATGTATTTATTAATCACCCACAGATCAGTGATCATCTGTGTACAAAGAAAGGTATTCAAATGAACAGAGTGTATAATTTTAGCGCCGGGCCCGCAACATTACCTGAGGAAGTATTAAAGAAAGCTGCTGATGAGATGCTTGACTACCAAGGAAGCGGGATGTCGGTGATGGAGATGTCGCATCGCGGCAAAGAATTCAAAGGCATTATCGAGAACGCGGAGAACAGCTTACGCGAGATCATGGGCATCCCCGCCAATTACAAGATACTGTTCCTCCAGGGCGGGGCATCGCTGCAATTTGCCATGGTGCCGCTGAATCTGATGACAAAAAATAAAAAGGCCGATTACGTCCATACCGGCCAGTGGACGAAAAAAGCGATCAAAGAGGCAAAAAAGATCGGTACGGTCAATGTCATAGCATCCTCCGAAGCAGATAATTTTACCTATATTCCTGAGTTAGATCCGAAGACATTTTCCAAAGATGCCGATTACTTTTACATCGTGACCAATAATACCATCTATGGAACCACGTATAAAACTATTCCCAATACCGGCGATGTACCGCTGGTTGCCGATATGTCGTCGAATATCCTGTCGGAACCGATCGACGTGACGAAATTCGGCCTCATCTTTGCCGGGGCGCAGAAAAATATCGGGCCGGCGGGAGTGACACTGGTGATCATCCGTGAAGACCTGGCCGGAACGGTGGCCGATACCGTGCCGACGCTTCTTAACTATCAGACGCATATCGATAGCGCTTCGATGTTCAACACCCCGCCCTGCTACGCGATCTATATCGCGGGACTTATGTTTGAATGGATAAAGGGAAAAGGAGGGCTTGAGGCAACGCAGAAAATAAACCGGGAAAAAGCCTCACTTCTCTATGACTACCTGGATAATTCAAAACTGTTCAAAAGCCCGGTAAAAAAAGAAAACCGCTCGCTGATGAACGTGCCGTTTGTCACCGGTAACGAAGAACTGGATAAGAAATTCATTACCGAGGCCGATAAGGCCGGTTTAAAAACCTTAAAAGGCCACCGTACTGTCGGCGGGATGCGGGCAAGTATCTACAACGCTATGCCGATCAAAGGAGTTAAAAAGCTGGTTGCATTCATGAAGGAGTTCGAAGAAAAGAACATGTGAGGCCTAACCGTAGAAAGATCGTCTGCGATCATCTGCGTACAAAGAAAGGAACACAAAATGTACAAAATAAGGAAACTGGACAAAATCGCCCCCGAAGGCCTGGCTCTGTTTCCCCTTGACCGCTATGAGATCGGTACCGAGATCGCCGAACCCAACGCGATACTCTTACGCAGCTTCAAGATGTACGATATGAAACTGCCTTCCTCCCTCCTTGCGGTAGGCCGCGCCGGCGCCGGTGTCAATAACATTCCCGTTGAGAAATGCGCTGAGAAAGGGATTGTGGTATTTAATACGCCGGGCGCAAATGCCAATGCCGTAAAAGAACTGACGATCGCCGGGTTACTCCTTGCCTCCCGTGATATCGCCAAAGGGATCAATTTTTCCGAGACACTCAAAGGTAAAGGAGCCGAGGTGCCGAAGTTAGTTGAGAAAAACAAGAAACAGTTTGCCGGATCAGAGATTGCCGGGAAAACCTTAGGAGTCCTGGGCCTGGGGAAAATCGGCGTCATGGTCGCTAACGCCGCGCTTGATTTAGGCATGAACGTCATCGGATTCGATCCACAGATCTCGGTCGAATCAGCCTGGGGACTGTCCCGCGATGTGCAGCGGGCGACGGGACTGGATATTCTTCTTACCAATTCCGATTACGTCTCCCTGCATGTACCGCTCATCGACGAGACCAGGGGCATGATCAATACCGAGAAGTTCGCCCGGATGAAATCCGGTGCCCGGATCCTCAATTTCTCACGCGGCGGCATCGTCAATAATGACGATCTCAAAGACGCGCTCAAAGAAGGCAAAGTCGCCCGGTACGTGACCGACTTTCCCGATGACGAACTGCTTCAGATGGAAAACGTCATCGCTATCCCCCATCTGGGTGCCTCAACCAAAGAAGCCGAAAGCAATTGCGCCGTCATGATCGCCCGGCAGATTAAGAATTTCATCGAAACGGGAGACATCAAGAACTCAGTGAATTATCCCGATTGCAAACTGGAATTGAGTTCCGATTATCGCCTCATCGTGATGAATAAGAACATCCCCAATATGGTCGGGCAGGTTTCGACGATCCTGGCCAAAGCCAATATCAATATCGCCGAGATGTTAAATAAAAGTAAAGGGGATTACGCCTGCACGATCATCGACGTCTCCGATAAGCCCGATGAGACAACGATCAATGCCCTGGCAGCAATTAAGGGAGTCGTTAAGGTACGAGAGCTGAATCTGAAAGAAGCTCAGGCGGCAGTATAACCTTTACCGAAAATCTGTCCCTCTGGACAAATTAAGCTTTTAAAATAGCTCCGTTTCCAGTACAATTAATATATTATTTTACAGGGCTCGACGGCAAAAGACGGGATAAGAACGGTGAATTTCTTTACCTTTACCCTCAAAGACCTGTTCCGTAAGAAAATACGTACATTGCTGACCTTACTCGGTATTACCGTGGGAATCGTCACCTGCATCATCATCCTGGGGTTGAGCGAAGGTATCCGTGATTCTTTCCACAACGCCTATACCGAACGGAACATCGATATCGTTATCTTCGCCAAAGATGAGTTCAATCTTCTGGCCAGCCGGATCGACGCGGCCTTGGTACCGAAACTCGAATCGTTCCACGAAATAGAAAGCGCCACCGGTATCATCCTCGATATCGTCAAATACCGCCGGGCGTATGTCCCCCTTTACGGCTGGCCGCCCGATACCCCCCTGTTCGGCGAGATCAGAGTAGACGGACGGGTACCGAAACCGGGCCGGGAAGAGGTATTGATCGGCGAACTGTTTGCCCGCAATTCCGGCAAACGCACCGGCGATACGATCATTATCAAACGTAAGAGGTTCGAGGTAACCGGCATATTTCAGAGCGACATCCCGTTTGAGAAATCGGCGTTCGTTATTCCGCTCGATACCCTCCAGAGGTTGAACCGGAATTACCGCAATGCCCTCATGGCGATCAACGTTTCGTTGAAACCGGTGTATAAAATGAAAGAAAAGATCGAACCGCTGCTTGCCGAAATAGAAAAAACGTTCCCGGAGGTATCGGCCCAGTCCAGCGACATTTTCGGACAGGAACGCAGCGATATGATATTGATGGGTGAAAAATTCGCCCACCTGGTGTTCCTGATCACTCTGCTTGCGGTCATTCTGGGACTGGCCAATACGATGATCACCTCGGTATTCGAGAAAAGAAAGCTGATGGGACTGTTGATAACCATCGGGTGGGAGAAATTCGATATCATAAAATCGTTGTTTCTGCAAAGTCTTATCTTAAGCGTTATCGGCGGAACCCTGGGGATACTGATCGGACTTACGGCCAGCGGGTATATTTTCGACCTGCTTATCGTCCATATCTTCTCCCCTTCCTGGGATTATATGTTTATCCTGAAAATCATCGGGATGATCCTCCTGATCGCGGTAACCTCAAGCGTGTTTTCCTCCTGGGTCATCGTCAATATCAATCCGATCGAGGTGATAAAAAGTGAATAATACCGCTCCTGTCCTGAACGTATCGCGTATCTCAAAGTTGTTCACCTCAGGAAACACCCAGGCCCTGCACGCTATTTCATTCGAGGTCAACCGGGGCGATTTCCTCTCCATCCGCGGCCCCTCCGGCAGCGGCAAGACGACGTTATTATACATTATCGCCGGACTGATCCAGCCCTCAAAAGGTGAGGTATATATCCAGGGGAACGCGCTCTCGCGGATCCCCAACCGGGCGCGGATGCGCCGGGAGCACATCGGATTTGTTTTCCAGGATTTCTATCTGTATCCGGGGCTGACGGTGCTTGAAAATATATTGCTGCCGGTCGCAAACCGTTACTTCGCCCAGAAGAAATGGATCACCAAAGCCGAGACTCTCCTAAGTTATCTGGGAATGAACCGCAAAAGCGGCCGGAATATCAACCAGCTTTCCTGCGGCGAACGGCAACGCGTATGCATCGCCCGGGCGCTCCTGAACGATCCGCCGATCATCCTGGCCGACGAGCCTACGGGAAGTCTTGACTCGAAAAATTCCACCAACATCCTGGAAATACTGCAGAAAGTCAACCGGCAACGGGCCACGACCATCCTCATGGTCACCCATGACGATAACGTATCTAAGTACGCGACCCGAAAGATCAAAATCATCGACGGAAAACTAAGCAATTCGTAATCATGGAGTATCCACCGGTCCGGAATCAGATTTGCAATAACGAAATCAACAAACCTTATCTCGTCGATGAATCGCCTCATCTCGATCAGGCCGTCGAATGGTGGTTTGCTCACGGAGCCTACGTTACCACCTCCCGGCAAAAGTATTCTTTCATGATCAGTTTGTTCCGGCAAAAAATTCCCGCGGACTGCCGTGACGGATATGACGATACCTATCACGCCATCGTCAGTATTTTCGACGCTCAAACCAGGAAAGCGTTAAGCCGCATGATCGTACATGCCAGCACCCTGGATTTCCTTGCCCGGTATAACCCGGAAAAAACCGAAGGCGTCGAGGCCTTCCTCATGCAGATCGCCAAAAACGAACTTCTTTCCTACGGGCCGCCCGAACCGATCACGATATCCGACGACCCGGTATTCATCCAGGGAAATCCTTTAGAATACCGCTGGGAAGCCCTCTCTCTGCGACAAAGGGAAGACGGGTTTCTCCTCTCCTTTCCCGACCCGATCAATCACCAACAATGCCGGCTTTTCCTGCGGCCGGCCTATCCCTGCCTCGACCTGAAAAAGCTGAAATTTTTTGACTCCCAAGAGATGGCCTACAACTGTTACCCGCGCATGGAGGCGACCGGGACACTGGGCGCAGAATTTCTCTCGGGACAAGCGTGGTTCGATCACCAGTTTGGAGAATACCGGGATAGCTTCCTTACCGCCGGGGCAAAGAACGTACTGGGCTGGGACTGGATCGCGATGAATTTTGACGACGGAACCGATGCGATGATGATGATCCATAAAGAAATGAAGACCGGAAATATACAAAAGAAATCTCTCCTGATCCGCCGGCCAGATCAGTCTTTGAAAATCTATACCGATTTCGCCGCCGGTCCGGTACGATATTGGCGCAGCGGGAAAACCCACATTTGCTATCCTCTCCAGTGGCAGATAACCGTTCCGGACGAATCGATCGAGATTACCTTTACGCCTTTAGCCGATGACCAGGAAATCCTCTATCTGGGTCTGATGCGGGCAATATGGGAAGGAGCCGGAACGGTAGAGGCTTCGCTTCAGGGAAAGAAACTCACCGGCCGGGGACGGCTTGAATTATATGGGTACGGATATGTTTTCGATATTAAAGAATATATGGAACCGTTCGTTCAGCGGTTCGACCGGCAGATCGAGGCGTTCTTTCCCCGCCAGTTGAACGAGGAAAAGATCCGCGAGTATCTGGGCGCCCCTCACTGGCAAAATACACCTGAAAGCTACAAATACGTACTGAGTGAACCGATATGGGATCTGATGTCCCGTAAGGGAAAACACTGGCGGCCGATCTTCGGCGTCTTGTTTCTTGATTCGCTAGGGCACCCCTCCGGTCCTTATGAATCGTTACTAGCGACAATGCTTGAGTTAAATCATACCGGAGCGCTGATTATTGACGATATCGAAGATAGCTCGCTCCTGCGCCGCGGCGATACAGCTGTTCACCTTAAATACGGAACCGATGTGGCGATTAATGCCGGCAATACTCTTTACTTCCTTCCCTATCTGCAAATTGCCAATCATCCCCATCTTGATCAGGATCAGAAATTCCATATTTACCGGATCATGGTAAACGTCTGGACCCGGTCTCATTTCGGTCAGAGTCTCGACATTTACTGGTCAAAACATCTTTCCACCCCGACACTCCGGGAGTGGCTGGACGATACCCTGGAAGAAAAGATCCTTCAGATGTACAACTATAAAACCGCATCGGCGGTCGAGGCGGTTGCCGAAGCCGTATGCATCATTGCCCGGACGGATGAAAACACAAAACAGGCGTATATATCCCTGGGGAGGATATTCGGCACGGTATTTCAGATCGTCGACGATATTAACAATTTCAGTGATTCAAAAGAGTGGCGTAAGACCTGCGGTGAAGACCTGTCCCAGGGTAAACTCACCTATGTCATTGTACGCGCAATAAAATCGTTATCTGCTTCCGATCGCCGCCACCTCATCACCATCCTGACCGATTCCACGAAACGCCAGGATACAACAATCTTGAAAGAAGGTATTGACCTCATACGTCAATCAGGCGTACTGGAAAGCTGCCGGGAAGAAGCTCAAAATCTCATTCAGGAAGAATGGAAACGCTTTTCACAACATATCCCCCCATCCGATGCGAAAACCATGATCCGGATGTTGATTTCAGGATTGACCAATATCATTTATGAAAGCTGATACTTGCGCCGATCTGATTGTCACCGGCGGCGGACCGGCCGGAATGATGGCCGCCATTGCCGCCGCATCCTGCGGCACGCAGGTAACGCTGATCGAAAAGAACCCCTCCTGCGGGAAAAAGCTGCTTTTAGCCGGCGGCGGACGATGTAATTTTACCAACGCCTGTGACAAAGACGATTTCTCCGCCCATTATTTCCGCGGCGGGAAATTTCTGCGTGACGCGTTCAAGCTGTTTTCTAACCGGGACCTGATCGAATTTTTCAAAAACCGCGGCGTCGCATCATATAGCGAACCCGACGGCCGGGTATTCCCCTCAAGTAACGATGGAGCTGATATTCTTCAGGCTCTGCTCGATGAGATGAAAAGACAAAAGATCACTGTCCTCCTCCGCGAACCGCTAAAGACTATCATCCTGAGCAATAAGACCGTCACCACAGTCAAAACAGTAAAAAGGATACTCCAACCCCGCAAAGGACTTATCCTTTCTACCGGCGGTATAAGTTACCCCCAGACCGGTTCAGACGGCAGCGGCCTGGCGCTGGCAAAGAAAACCGGACATACCGTGACCCCGCTTGCGCCCGGGTTAAGCGGGATCGTTCTTGACGCGCCGTATTTGAAAAAACTACCGGGAATAAGCCTGCGGGATGTAACACTTACCTTTTCCGCAGGTAAGAAAAAAATAAGAACTCCTCAAGGCGATATCCTCTTTACCGACACGGGCCTTTCCGGCCCCCTGGTTATATCCTTTACTTCCGGCATCAGCGGTTGGTTCAGAGAACAACAGGCCGTACAGGTCTCAGTGGATTTTCTTCCTGAGGTGCCGAAAGAGAATTTACTCAAAACGCTGACCGAACAATGGCAGAAGCACGGCCGGCGGGCAATAAAAAACGCAATCGGTTTTCTCCCCCAGCGGTTGATCCAGATACTTCTTGCCGCGCATCATATCGATCCCGATAAAAACACCGCTTATATCAGTAAAGCCGAACGAAATGCTATCGTCGGTATGTTGAAAGAGATGACGTGGAAGGTTATCTCGAGTGAACCGATCGAAAAAGCAATGGTAACCTCCGGCGGTGTATTCCTGAAAGAAATCGATCCCCGCTCGATGGCGTCACGGCTGGTAAAAAGACTGTATTTCGCGGGAGAAATGCTGGATATCGACGGTGACACCGGCGGATTCAACCTTCAGGCAGCTTTTTCTACCGGCTACTGTGCCGGGATACACGCGGCAAAACAGACGACATGTTTATTATAAGGTAATTCCTTGACGTGCCTGTATAAAGATACGATAATTTTATATATACACCCTCGCCCGGGAAGAGGGTATTTTTTTTGTATACCTGAAACATTGCCCAGGAAACAGGAAAGGGTTGTTCTATGCGAGAAATCGGTTCGTTTGGTCAAAGAACTCAATGGTTCCTGATTCCCGCCGCGATTGCCGTCTTTGCGATTCTCCTTAGAAAGGTGACCACGGCGGCGATATTGGATCCTCTCTTTATCGCTTTAGCTATCGGCATTCTCCTGCGTTCGGGCCTACGCTTAAACGAAGAATCGGCAAAGAGAATACGTCTTGCCCCGACAATCCTTATCCCCCCCGGGGTCATTCTCTATGGCGCGGTAAATTTAAATTTCAGTAAACTCACCCCTCTTGATCCCAACTACATCTTTCTGATCTTTATCGTATTTCTGGTATACACGCTCTCCACCCTGGTTCTGGCAAAATTGTTCGGACTCAACGAACGGAGCGGCTACCTGATCACGACCGGATCGACTATCTGCGGCGCCTCAGCCATCGCTATTACCTCCCGTGCCATCGACGCCGACCCGGACGATATCTCGGTGAGCCTGATTTCGGTCTTTAGCGCCGCTTTAATCGGCTTGTTCCTCATTCTTCCCGTAACCAGAGAAGCGTTATCGCTCACCGATATCGAATATGGCGTCTTCTCCGGCACGGTGCTTCAGTTCACCGGATTTGTAAAATCCGCAGCGGCACATCTGTCCGCTCCGGCACAAAACATCGCGATCTCGGTAAAAGCATTACGCTACATCGGACTCCTGTTCTTAATCCCCCTCTTTGCCAGTCTCATCAAAGGTAAATTGTATATTCCGATGATCCTGTGGGGATTTTTAGGAGCGGGTCTTGTCTGTACGTTTTTACCCCAGATCATGGATGTGGTAAGACCTGCGTTTAAAACCGCGTTGACTATTCTCTGGAGTATGGCAATGGCAGCCATCGGGCTCAATGCCGATATGAAAAAGGTGTTTTCAAAAACCGGGGTAAAAGCCGTTACGGTGAGCTTTCTGTCTTTTATGATTTCCGGCGCCGTATTCCTGGGCGGAATGTTAATCCTCAAATAACCATGAAGATAGGTTTACGCATTATCCTGGGCATTTTCCTTATTATTCTCACAATCCTGATCGCTTCGTTCGTTTCGGTCAATATTAATGAGAAAAGACTTAAAAATTATATCGGGCGAGAGGCCGAAAATGAAACACACGAGACCATAGAGAACATAGACGAGATCATCTATCTGCGTATGCAGCAGGTACGGTTTTTAGGCCGGATGATCACCCTGCATGACGATGTCCTGCTTGAATCCGCCAAGGAACTCAAGACAAGGGATAATCCTTACGAGTATATCCGGGAAAAAGATCTCCAGTGGCAGCTTGTCCCCAAAGAAGCCATAACGCCGTTCATGAAAAATCTTTTCGATAACAAACTTGCCCAGCATATCCGGCAGCAGATTGCCGAATTCGACCCAGGAAATGATATCTTTGCCGAGATATTCGTAACCAACAGCTACGGCGTCAACGTCGCCCAGACAAAGAAAACCACCGATTATTATCAGGGTGACGAAACCTGGTGGAACCAGGCGCGCCAGAACGACTTTTACATCGGTGATCTGCAATTCGATGAAAGCAGCGGACAATACGCCATTACCATCGCCATCGGAATCAAAGATGCTCAGGGTCGTTTTGCCGGTGTACTAAAGGCTCTTTTAAGTATCCAGGCACTCACTCAGGAACTAGAGGCTATGCTTCTGGACAAGCTCGAAAATATCCAGTACACCCTGGTAACACATGACCAGAAGATCATTTATTCCTCAGAAGGCTACAGACCGTTTCGCTCGGTAGACGAATTGTTCACCCTGGCATATAAGGAAGGTCGGGGGAAGGATTTTCTTGTCGTTCAGAAGGAACCGGAGACATCTCAGGAAGCATTTCTGGTCTGGGCGGAATCGGAAGGATTCCGCGATTACCGGGGCTTGGACTGGATCCTATTTGCCCAATATGAAGCCGAAACCCTGTTTGCTCCGATCCGCCGAATGAAAATAACGCTTCTTATCATTGCGTTGTTTATTACGTTCATCTCGGTATTGGTCGGCTTTGGAATCTCTTATTCGGTATCCTCCCCTATCAACCGGTTAAATACAATCGCGCAAGAACTCGGGTCAGGGAAACTGAACGTCGTAATCGGCGATGATCTGAAAAAGATCGATAACGAGATCGGCCAGTTCGCCCAGACATTCGATTCGATGTATCAACGTTTAAAAGGCATCTATGACGAACTGGATCAGAAAGTACAGGAGAGGACCGAAGAACTTACGCTTAATTTCATCAAAATGAAGGAACAGAATTTTCAACTTGAGAAAGCCAAGGAAGAAATGGCTCATGTTTTAAACGATTTAAGCCTGGCGAAATCCGACTTGGAAAACCAGACGATACAGCTTGAAGCGACCCGGAGAAAGCTGGAGAAGTCCAATAAAGAACTCGAACAATTTGCCTATGTAGCGTCTCACGACCTGCAGGAGCCGTTACGGAAAATCATCGCCTTCGGCGATCTGCTGAAAGAAGAAACCGAAGCCGGCCTGTCCGACGACGCCAAAGATTATCTGCGCCGCATGAAGAACGCTTCGTTTCGCATGAGAAACCTTATCGAGGGATTGCTTCAGTATTCCCGGTTATCCACCCGGGCGGCGCCGTTTGAAGACGTCGACTTAAAGTCAGTGCTGGACGATGTCCTCTCTACCCTGGAATTAACCATTCAGGAAACCGGCGCGATCATCGACATCGGTCATCTGCCGCATATCAAAGCCGACCGGATGCAAATAGAACAGCTGTTCCAGAATCTTCTGACCAATGCCATAAAATTCCGGCGGGAAAACGAGAAACCGCACATCTCGATTACCAGCTGGCCGCAGCAATCGGGATGGGTCGAGATATCCGTCAAAGATAACGGCATCGGGTTTGACCAGAAGTATACCGAACGGATATTTAATCCGTTTCAACGCCTGCACCAATTAGGTAAATTCGAAGGGTCAGGGATCGGATTATCGATCTGCAAAAAGATTGCCGAACGGCACGGCGGAAAAATAAATGTCCACAGCACCCCGGGAGAGGGAACCACATTTGTCATACAGTTACCTACAGGAGATTTCGAAAGGAGGCAGGAATCATGAGCGAAGAAAAAAAAGTAATATCTATTCTCATTGCCGATGATGACGACGATGATGTAATGCTTATCCGCAAAGCACTGAAAGAATACCGCTTTCTCAACGAGGTGTATCGGGTCAAAGACGGCGAAGAACTGATGGATTATCTTCTGCGCCGCGGCGAGTTCTGCGACCCCGATCAGTACCCTCTGCCCAATCTCATCCTGCTTGACCTGAACATGCCCCGCAAGGACGGGAGAGAAGCGCTGAAAGAAATTAAAAGCGACCCCGACCTGCATCAGATCCCGATCACGATCCTGACTACTTCCAAAGCCGACGAAGATATTATCCGTTCGTATGATCTGGGCGTAAATTCATTCGTGACCAAACCGGTGGAACTGAAAGAATTCATGGAAGTTATCCGCAATGTAGGGACCTATTGGCTGGAAATCGTCCAGCTGCCGTAACCAAGAGAGAGGGAGATTTATTTATGAACAGAAAGATTCTTATCATCGACGACGACAAGGAAGATCTGATGCTGATGCAGCATTACCTGAACAAGGCGGGGTTCAAAGACATCTCAACCGTCTCCTCCGGCGAAGAAGCCGTGGAGTATGTCAAAAAAACAAAGCCGTATCTGATTATTATCGATACGATCCTGACCGGCATCGACGGATTCGAAGCCTGCAAGAAGTTACGTGAGCTTTGCGGCAAAGAGACAAAAATCATTATCCTCACCGGCATTATCGGCGCGGTAGACGTAGAGAAAGCCCAGGACTGCGGTGCCGACGAATGCACGGTAAAAGGGAACAACTATCTGCATCTGGTCGGCGAAGTACAGAAGATCTGGGCAAAAGACCCGCCACAATAGCCTGCCGGAGTCAGCGAGAAGGGAGCGAGTCGATAGTTTCGTTTTCTAATATTTCCGGTAGTGGCGCTGAATCGATCCGCATCCCTCCGTCATGTTCGATCCGTATCGTATAGAGAACTCCCGGGATGAACATGGTCCCCGGAGCTTCGATCTGAGCGTTCTTAACTCCCATCCGTTCCTTCTCTTTAGGATCCAGCGCGTACCTCCAGAAACCTTCCCATAATTTCTTTTCAAACGGACTGTCATACTCTTTTAACTTATATCCGGCCGGGACGGTATTGATTTCGGTAATACCATATTCTTCGGTCTCACGCCCTTTGAGCATGAACACTTTCCAGAAAAGGTAGGCGCTCCTGCCCCTTAACGTATCGTTATGACGAACGTGCATATCGTCGAAACGGATGACGAACGACTGAAACTGGATGATATTACCGGAAAACGTGAAGTATTTCGGCTCAAGCGGCTCGCCGTCAACGTCGTATTCCAGGAATTTAATCGTTGTATACCGGGACTCGTCTTCTTCGTTGTATTCCACGGCGGTAACCAAAACCTGAGCAATGCGCGAATCGGCCTCCAGACGCGCGATGATTTTATTGAGCACCTCGATACGACGCACATGGTTCAAATACAGGCCTCCGGCAAGGAGTATGCCGGATATGATCAGTATCATGAACACGGTGCGTTTTATTGTTTTTTTCATCGTTCAATTATACCCCGCCGGAAAACCAAATGCCAACATATTTTGGTTAAAAACGTCTTTGACAAATATTCCAAAAGAAGGTATACCATTATGTATGGAATATCGCGATGTTGCCATATTAGCGGCAAAAGAGGCGGGAGAAATTCATAAGCATTTCTTCCGCAAGGACCTTTCAGTTACAACCAAAACCTCCTCGTTCGACCGGGTTACCGAGGCCGACATCGAGGCGGAAAAGAAGATCGTAGCGGTCATCCGGGATAATTTCAGTGATCACAATTTCCTCTGCGAAGAACACACCTATACAAAAACTTCATCTGGCTACACCTGGATCATCGACCCGCTTGACGGAACCAATAATTTCTCATCGGGAATGCCGATTTTCTGTGCCTCGGTCGCTTTGATGTACGAAAACCGGATTATTGCCGGCGCCATTTATGATGCAACCCGAGATGAACTCTTTTTTGCCGAAAAAGGCAAAGGCGCCTTTTTAAACGGCTCATCCATTACCGTAAACCAGGCAACCGATCTTGAGACCTCTTTATTGATCACGGGATTCTATTACGACCGTGGCGATGAAATGATCGAAACCCTGGATAAGATCAAATTGTTCTTTCAGAAACGCATCCTGGGATTGAGACGAATGGGTGCGGCCGCGCTTGATCTCTGTTATGTCGCCTCAGGGAGAGCTGCCGGATTCTGGGAATTCGAATTGAGTCCCTGGGATTTTGCCGCCGGGAAACTTATTATCGAAGAGGCCGGCGGTACCGTGACGGACCGGGAAGGCAACCAAATCCCTCTGACAGAAAAGTCTTACGTCGTCGCCTCAAACGGACACATTCACCCCTTTATGCTTGAAACGTTAAAAACCCCATGAATAAGACGTGTGCGGCTTGCAAAGAAAAACCTTTTTATAAAAACAAAACGTTTATCGTCTCCCTCGTTCTGATCGCAGTAGCTCTTCTTTCCTATCTCATTCCCGTTCTTGCTCCCCTTCGTCAGACACTTTTTATGTATATAAAAAAAATATGGTGGGCGGTACTGTTTGGACTGATCCTGGGCGGGGTCATCGATCATTATATTCCCCGTGAATACATTTCCTTTCTTTTGGCAAAACCGCGGCGGCGGACGATCCTCTATTCGGTTATCTTAGGTTTTCTGATGAGCGCCTGTTCTCACGGTATTCTCGCCTTATCCATCCAGCTTCATAAAAAAGGTGCCTCCGGCCCCGCGGTCGTAGCGTTCTTACTGGCCAGCCCCTGGGCGAATATCACCCTTACGATCATGTTGATCGGTTTCTTCGGCCTCAAAGGATTTTATATTATCGGCTCGGCGATCCTGATCGCTCTTATCACCGGATTTATTTTCCAGTTCTTACAGGCACGCGGCCTTATCGAGACCAATCCTCACAGCCTGGATATCGATAAAGATTTCTCGATCCAAAAAGATATTTCCCGGAGATTCAGCGAGTATAAAAACTCTTTTGGCTTCTCTACGATTACCTCCGACATACGGGCAATTGCCGCAGGCACGGTAGCTTTAGGAAATATGGTCCTCTGGTGGATATTGCTCGGGATAGGCATCGCCTCGGTTGCCGGCGCCTACGTGCCCGCCGGCATATTTCAGAACTACATGGGGGCTACTCTGGCCGGGTTACTGATCACTCTGGCTGTTGCGACAATCATCGAAGTCTGCTCGGAAGGTTCGGCGCCCATGGCGTTTGAATTATTCCGTCAGACCGGAGCCTTAGGCAACAGTTTCGTATTTCTTATGGCCGGGGTCGTCACCGATTATACCGAGATCGGATTACTCTGGCATAACGTCGGTAAAAAAACCGCTCTCTGGCTCCCTGTCGTCGCCGTCCCGCAGGTGCTCTTTTTAGGATGGCTCGCCAATATACTTTTCAAATAACGTCACCCATATTCAGTCTATGATCTATGGTATCTGGTATTTGGTATTTGGTATTTGGTATTTGATATCTGGTATTTGGTTTTTAGACTATATGCTATAGACTAAAGACTATAGACTCTTTCTAACCGCTGATCGCTATACGCTAAACGCTATTTATGGTATGGGTTTACGTTCAAGGAGGGCGCGGCCGAGGGTGGATGAATCTATATATTCTATCTGCGCACCTTGCGGCACGCCGATGCCGATACGGTAAATCTTCACCTTATACGGAGAAAGCTTCTCAATTAAAAACTGCGCGGTAAGCTCCCCTTCGTTGTCGGCATCGGTTGAGATAATCACCTCTTTGATCTCACCTTTAGCGACACGGTTTATCAGCTTGCGGATACTTAAGGAATCCGGGCCAAACCCTTCCAGGGGAGAAATCGATCCGAGCAGAACATAATAGAGCCCTTTATATTGAGAAGTTTTCTCAATCGCCAGGATATCTTTGGGCTCTTCCACCACGCACACGATATCCCGGTCCCGTTTGGAATTAGCACAGAGCGGGCAGATATCGTGCGTGGAAAAATTATTACACAACTGGCACGGCTTGATATGAGAATGCACCTGCGATATCCTGCGGCCCAGCTCTTGCGTCTCTTTATCGGACATCTTAAGGATATAGAACGCAATCCGCTCGGCACTGCGTTTACCCACCCCGGGGAAACGGGAAAGATGCTCGATCAATTCTTCCAATTCTTTGGGGAAACTACTCATGATTTCAGGTCACATAGTCACATAGACACATAGTCACACGTCTAAAATCTTTTAATTCTTCTATCACGTGTGACCTTGCCCCCGCTGGGGAGGCTTCGCACTGACGTGTGTCGTGTGACGTGTTTATACATCAAACGTTCCTTCAAATGTATCCAGAAGATCGTTCACAAATTCTTCATTGCCCGGCGGCGGCTGATATTTCTTCAAGTGATCCAAAGAGCCGTCGTCGGATATTTGAGCATCTTTAATCAAAGTATATTTAACACTTAACGATTTGCCCAGAGAGGTGCCGATAAACTCCTCGATAAAACTGTTATTTTTCGACTTTTCGACGATTTCCTTATGAAACGAACATTTCTTGGGAAACCCCAGCGTAAGAATATTCTTTTTACACGAAACCAGTGTCGCCTCACTTAAGTATGACCCCAGAGAGACCCGTTCTTTTTTAAGTTCAGAAATGATCCGGCCCCATGCAGCTTTTATTTCATCCATCGTAACCTCTCCCTGATCCGTGAGAGAAGATGAGGGGTCCTCCGATTTCGTTTTCTTCCGGAGAGACGGCTGGTTGTTTCCGGCCTCTTCCGGATTCTTTTCAGTGATATCCTCAGGAGGCGAGAAATCGATCGGCTGTTTTTTCGCCTCAGGGCTCGGCTCAAGCTTAGGCCGGGATGATTTCTGTGACGAGGTTTTCGGCGGCGGTTTTTGAGACACCGCGTCTCCTTTTTCAGGCGGAGAAGCCTGATAAGATCCGCAGAATTTTATCAGGACAACCTCAAACGGAATACGTAAGGAGTCGAGCTTACGGCCCCATTCTTTCGCTTCCAGAATAAGATCGATCAAAGAAAGCACTTGAGAAACGCTGATCTTTGCCGCAAGGGTTTTAAGAAAATCCTTCGTCTGAGGCGAGACGTAAATCAGATCTGTGAACGCCGCCGGGCTGAGCTTTACCAGCATGATATTCCGTAAGTGTTCGATAAAAGCAAGAAGAAAACTACCCAGGTCCTTCCCCTCCTCTACCAGCGTATTGAGAAAACCCAACGCCTTGATCAAGTCTTTCTCCACGATATACTCGGCCATGGTATTGAGGGTTTCCTCATCGATTACACCCAGAAATGAGGTGACTTCACCGGGGTCTTTTTTATCCAGGATGATCGGAACAAACTGATCAAGGAGCGACTCGGCGTCGCGGATACTTCCCGAAGACGCCCGGGCGATGGAATAAAGGATCTTTTTTTCGATATTGATATTTTCCTGATCGGTAATACGTTTGAGCTTTTCGACGATCTGTTCGGTCGCAAGAAGATGGAATTGGAACTTCTGGCACCGGGAAAGAATCGTCGGCAGGATCTTTTGAGGATGCGTCGTGGCGAAGATGAATTTTACATGCGCGGGCGGTTCCTCCAGGGTTTTCAGTAACGCGTTGAACCCGTCGGAGGTGATCTGATGCACCTCATCAATGATATATATCTTGTACCGGGAATAGGCGGGAGAAAGCTTTACGTTTTCACGAAGGGTACGAATGTCATCGATGCCGCGGTTTGACGCCCCGTCGATCTCAATAACGTCAAAGGAAGCACCCCGTTCGATCTCGGTGCAGCTGGTACACTTTCCGCAGGGCGTAAGGGTAGGCCCCTCGAAACAATTCAGAGACCTGGCCAGAATCCTGGCCAGACTGGTTTTCCCTATCCCCCGCGGACCGCTGAAGAGATAGGCGTGATGCACGCGGTCATTGAGAATCGCTTTTTTCAATGCCGAGACGACATGGGGCTGGCCGATGACTTCCTCGAAATTACGAGGGCGATATTTTAATGCGAATGCTTTATAACTCATTGTCTGATGGTTAACAAGGCGATGAATGACACGTAAAAACCCAAAAGTAAAACCCCTTCATTCCGTGTTATTTTATCTTTTGTCTTCATCACTGTAAAGAGAAGAATGCTAAAAAAAACGAGTGCCGGCATCTCAAATCGCATAATCGCCGGATCGATACGTAACGGGTTGATCACAGAAACAATACCCAAAACGAATATGATGTTGAAGATATTGCTGCCGACGATATTGCCGACACTGATATTGGGAACCTTTTTAAATGAAGCCGTAAGGGAGGCGGCAAGCTCAGGCAATGATGTTCCTACGGCGAACATCGTCATTCCTATAATCCAGGGACTGATTCCTATCATACGGGCAATGGTGACACCTGATTCGACCATCAAATGACTTCCCCATCCGATAAGGCCGAGTGACCCGATCAATACCAGACTGATGAGCCCCCGGGAACGTAACGCTTGAATCGGCCGGGAAAACTGAAAATGAGCGATGTCTTCTCCCAGCACTGCCGTACGTGCCGCACGCCAGGAAACATAACAAAATCCGATAAAGAGCAGGATGAACACCATTCCTTCCCACCGCTGAATGAGGTGATCGGCGATAAACAGATACAAAAGGCCCGTAACCGTAAGCATAAAGGGAGTTTCGCGCCGCAGGAGACTGCGTTCTACCGGAAGGTTCACAAATAAAGCGCACAGCCCCAAAATCAACCCGATGTTGGCGATATTACTACCGACGATATTGCCTAAAGCGATCGCCGATTCGTTTTTTACCGCCGCCAGGATTCCCACCCCGGCTTCCGGCGCACTGGTGCCGAACGCCACAAGAATGAGACCGATAAAGACCGACGAAAGCCTTAAAAGATGGGCGAATTTAACACTACTCTGGATAAACCAATTAGCTCCCAGGATCAAGAGGGAAAGCCCGATAAGGAATGTAATGATGGGGAAAAATATCTCCATAAAGAATCAGGACATTATGTATTATTATACCAAAAACTTACCCGTAAACATAGTTGCTTCGGGCAAAGAAAAAACCCCATTCCGGATGGAATGAGGGTTTATATAGTACAAATTATATGACTTATGATCTCTTACGGCCGATCCCAAAAAGCCCTAAAAGGCCTGAGCCTAAAAACAGCAAAGTTGCCGGTTCAGGAACGACATTGTCGGGATTCTTTACACTTCAATAAAAAACCCGTCTTTATTTAAAAGACGGGTTTTCCTAAAAATTACTTCTTTGACTCTTTATTGACCGAGCTTACTTTTCATATCACTGACCACTTTCTGCGCCATCTCCTGAACCTTCGCCTTAGCCTGCTTGATGAGATCTTTGGCGGCCTGGTTGTCACTATCCAGATTCTGCAATACATACTGAGCCAGATCGATTGCCTGCTGAAATTCTTTGGAGTTATAAAATGCTTTTGCCTGACCGACGAGATAATCGGCCTTCTCCTGGACGCTTTCCATGGACTTTGCGATATCAATCGCTGCCTGCGGTGATTCGGCCTTCTGTCCGGTACATCCGGCAATCACGATCAGGGCTAAGAGAAACACGACGAACTTTTTCATACACCCTCCTCCTTTCTCCTCTATGCATAAATTATATTTACTCCCTATCCCCATATATATCTCATTTTTGATTTTTGATATTTTATATTTTATTTCTCTTGGTATATATGTACATCCCGTTGCGGGAATGGAATCGTAATTCCGCTTTTTTCCAGCTCCAATTTCCCTTTCTCGGTAAGGTCAAAATACACACCCCAGTAATCCTTAGGATTTACCCAGGGCCGGCACAGGATATTGACGCTCGAATTTCCCAACTCAGAAACCGCAATAAGCGGTTTGGGGCTTTTGAGAATACGGCTATCGGCAGAGATGACCCGCTCGAGCGCTTCTTTGGCAGTCTGGATATTATCGGAATAGGAAATGCCAAAGACAATATCAACACCGCGTTTATCAACACCGCTATAGTTAATGATATTATCTCCGGTCATCTTTGAATTAGGGACGACGATCTTTTTATTATCCAGGGTATGGAGGATTGTGTTGAAAATCTGAATTTCCCGCACGGTACCTTTTACTCCGCCGCCTTCGATATAATCGCCGACACGGAACGGTTTAAAAATAATAAGAATGACCCCTGCCGCAAAATTAGAAAGCGACCCCTGCAGGGCCAGGCCGACGGCTAACCCCGCCGCACCGATAACCGCGACAAAAGAAGTCGTCTCGACGCCCAGCTTGCTCAAGGCGGCGATTACCACAAAGGTGAGTAACCCCATATAGAGAAGATTACGCACAAACGAAGCCAGGGTAACATCGAGTTTTGCCTTGACCATGCCTTTTTCAACAAGGCGGGAGATGAACCGGGCAATCCATTTACCGATGAGAAAGATGATTATGGCCGCAACAATATTGAGGCCGTACACTGCTATATATTCATACGATTTTTCCAACAACTCCTGGAGTTGATCGTCCATGTGCCCTCCTCTTTATAGAATAATTGTTATATCCCGTACCGATACCGAAAAGATGAGATAATTATACTCCGGCAAAGAATATGGGCAAGCTTTTTTTAAAGCGGAATTATGACCGCCGCAATGTACTTCCCTGCAGGGCGATTATTTACCCCGGGCAATCGCGGCAAGATCTTCTTCGACTGCCTGTGTCGGTTTCAAATCGAATTTCTCAACCAGAACCTTTGCAACATTCGGCGAGAGAAATGCCGGTAATGTCGGCCCCAGCCGGATATGTTTAAAGCCAAGGGCTAAAAGCGCAAGCAGCACACACACCGCTTTCTGTTCATACCAGGCGATATCGAAGGCAATCGGCAGATCGTTGATGTCCGATGCCCCAAAGACTTCTTTCAATTTAAGAGCCACAACCGCCAGTGAATATGAATCGTTACATTGACCGGCATCCAGAACGCGGGGTATTCCGTCAATGTCACCTAAGTCAAGTTTGTTATAGCGGTATTTCGCACATCCGGCCGTCAGAATAACGGTATCTTTGGAAAGGTTCTGAGCAACATCGGTAAAATAATTCCGCTGAGGGAGCCTTCCGTCACATCCGGCCATGACCACGAATTTCTTTATCTTTCCCGCGGAGACCGCAGAAACGATCTTCTCGGCCAACGCCAGGACCTGATGGTGAGCAAATCCGCCGACGATCTCGCCTGTCTCGAGTTCTTTCGGCGGCGGACATTTCTTCGCCAGAGCGATGACTTTTGAGAAATCCTTCTTCCCGCCGGCCGGCCGGTCGGGGATATGTTCGACCCCGGGATATCCGGCCATTCCCGTGGTAAAGATCCTGTCTTTATATGAATCCTTGACCGGGGTGATACAATTAGTCGTCATCAAAATAGGGCCGCCGAACGCTTCAAATTCCTCGTTCTGTTTCCACCAGGAATTACCGTAATTCCCCACAAAATGGGAATATTTTTTGAATGCCGGATAGTAATTTGCCGGGAGCATCTCGCTGTGCGTGTACACATCGACACCGGAGTTTTCAGTCTGAATCAGAAGTTCCTCCATATCTTTTAAATCGTGACCGGAAATAAGGATCCCGGGATTTTTCCCGACACCGATATTGACCCGGCTTATTTCAGGATTTCCGTAGGTTGAGGTATTCGCTTCATCTAAAAGCGCCATCGCCTTGACCGCGGTATCACCGGCCTTTAAAACCAGCGCGACCATTTCATCGGCTGATAAATCCTTTGTCGTTGAAGCCAGCGCCTCAATAAGAAAATCATGAATTTCGCGGTTATAATGTCCTAATACCCCGGCATGGTCGGTATAGGCGGCAACGCCTTTTATCCCGTATATCAAAAGCTCCCTGAGAGAACGGACATCTTCATTTCCGGTCGAGAGGACACCGCTGGTCTTGGCCTTCTCGGCAAATTCAACCTCATCATCCGATTCCCATACGGCGGCATCATGGCTAATCCGATCAGCCTTATCACCGGCTTTTGATTTAAGCTCTTTCTTCAAAGCCAATCCTTCTCTGACCAAAGACGTTATCCGTGCATCGTCAAAATTAGCATTGGTAATCGTCGCAAACAGAGCTTTGGCGATAAATTCGCCGTATTTTTTATCCGACTGCCCCTCGCTAGCCTCGATATAGAGCGAGATGCCTTTGAGGACATAGATCAGAAGGTCCTGGAGATTTGCGGTACTCTCCCCTTTACCGCAGACCCCTCGTATCGTACAGCCGGTATTGCGTACGGTTTCCTGACATTGATAACAAAACATAGACATATGATCTCCTTTCGGTTAAGTGATTTCCCCTTTCAGGGATATAGTGTAATCTTTGACGATAATGTGTTTGCCCGAATTCCTTAACGCCTCCTCCACAATCCTTACCGTGCCGGTACAACAGGGCACCTCCATATGCACCGTCGTGATCGACTTGATATCGTTGTTTTTTAAAATTTCCGTCAATTTTTCCACATATTGTTCAGAGGCACTATCCAGTTTGGGACAGAATACGATAAGGATTTTCCCGGCCAGAAACCGGGCATGAAAGTTTGCGTAACTGAACGGCACACAATCGGCGGCGATGACCAGATCGGCCCCTTTAAAATACGGGGCGCCGGGATTCAGGAGCTTTAACTGTATCGGCCACTGTCGGAGAGCCGATTGAGTACTAACAGATACCGCCTCATTGGCTTGTCCGGATTCCCTGAAATCTCTTTGCATCATCCCCGGACACCCCCCGGGGGGAGACTGCTGCGGTTTTTGAATATGCTCTTTAACTTTCTCTTCACTAAACTCATCGGCTTCCCGTTCCTCGATCGTGAGCGCACCGGTGGGGCACTCTCCCAGACAGGCACCCAGCCCGTCACACAGAGCATCACTGACAAGTTTTGCCTTGCCATCGATGATCTGCAAAGCACCTTCGGCGCAATTAGGTACACACTCCCCGCATCCGTTACATTTGGCTTCGTCGATCTTGAGAATCTTACGTTTCATGGTTTTCCTTTTGTTTCTTTAAGCATACTCTCAAGGGTGATGGTTGAGAACTCCCTCTCAACCATTTTCTCAATTCGTATAATATTCTTACGTAATACACACCCCGATCTCTTAGGACACAGTTTATTCTTAAACATACACTCCGAAAGCTGGATCTCGCCTTGAAATATCCCAATAATGTCGGTCACTTTAATTTTACGCGGCGGCGTTTTAAGATTAAACCCGCCATTACCTCCGTCACGGGAGGAAATCATATCCTCCTGCATGAGCTTCTGCAGTATTTTCCTCACATACTGGTAAGGAATCCCCTGCTCCTGGGACACCTGCCGGGCCGATACATACCGGCCCGGCTGAGAGCCCAGAACCAGAAGGGCTCTCAGCGCGTAGTCGGTATTTTTCGTAATGAGCTTCATCTGAGGGCAACCTCCTCCTTAGCTGAGAGTATTTTAGTATCAGTTAGGGAAGATGTCAAGGGGTATTTTTGAAAGATTTTTGAGGTAGAAAACTTCAATAACTTAAGGCATACGAAACTCGCGGATCCCCCTTTGGTGGACACCACAACTTCTCACTCACCCTCTCCGTGGCATCAAAAAAAAATCCCCATCCTCTTTTGAGGATGGGGAAAATGATGCCTGCCGGGCGGATTCACAGCTCGCCACTTTAGTGGCTCGCGGGGATGCCTTAAGAGGTAGAAAACTTCAATAACTTAAGGCATACGAAACTCGCGGATCCCCCTTTGGTGGACACCACAACTCCTCACTCACCCTCTCCGTGGCATCAAAAAAAATCCCCATCCTCTTTTGAGGATGGGGAAAATGATGCCACGGTATTTAGCGGACGAAGTCCGAACCTATTTCAGCCGAGTCAATGAAGCGAGAGCGTAATGATTCGGCTGGAGTTCATCATTGCCCGTACGGGCAATTCTTCACTTCGTCCTCTCCCTCGCAAAAATCTCAATAATTTTTAGGAATCCTTCCGCGCGCGCCGAAAAATTCTTTTAAGACGTATTTTTGCTCGGGAGAGTTCGCCCCACGCCCGTATATAGTATAAGTACATCTTGGTAGAAAGAACGGGCGTGGGCCAGCCTCATCGTGGTGTGGTCGTGCGCCATCGTGGCAGTGACAACGCAGGCTCGGCGCGAAGGCGACATCCCGAACAAACGTCGGGATTCCGCTTCTTCGCATTGAGCCTGCTGGGTTGTTCTCAATTGGCTTCCTCAAACACCCGCCTTGTGGCGGGCTTATGACTGCCATCATGGGAGAAAAGCCCTTCTCAGGCAGGCGTCTTCGTCAGCCAGATATCCCAATTCCATTGGGATATTCCCAGAAAAATGACATTATACGATTTTTGTGTTTTATGTTAATATGTCTAAATGGATGAAGATGATATGCTAAAAGCCCTTCTAAAACTCATTCCTCCTGATGAATTATATAAAGATACTGCTCAACCTGCTCTACGCCAGATTGGTCAATCTCTCGAAAAAGTTGTAAAAGCAAGCCGTTTTCTTTTAGCACCCTTAGAATATCTTGCCGCTCAACATAATAGATGGGAAAGGTATTTGGAAAGAATATCAAAAAATGTACCTGAAGAAAATATGGTACAAGGGGCTCCTCAAATTATAATTCCTGCGCTGGAAGGTCTCTGTTATGCTCAAGAAGGCACCTTGCTTTCAGAATTTTTTCTAAACTTATTATCAAAAGCAATAGATAAAACCAAACTAGACCTTGCTCATCCTGCCTTTTCAAAAATTATTCAACAACTCAGCACTGACGAGGCAATAATTCTCTATCTTCTAAAAAAGAAGCCTTATAGGTTGCGAGAGAAAGCTGATTTTGATCATGAAAAACATCTATTCTCGAATCGGCATATTATAGAAGATGAATTCCCCTTAACGAAGATTGTTTACGCAGACCATATGTGGCTGTATATGGATCATTTGCATAGTTTAAACCTGGCAGGAACATGGCAAATCGGAAATCAAGAATCTATCATGGATGAGAAAAATGGTATACAAATAGGAGTTTTTATAAATAGCGAGAGGAAACTTACGCCTTTTGGAGAATTATTTGCTCAGGCTTGCATTCCTAATAGTTTTCCGGGTTTATGATGGAACCTATCATAATTGCCTCAATTAGTCTTGTAGCTTCGGTAATCACAGCATCTCTTTCCTATTACTTCACGAAAAAACATCAAATAAGGATGGAAGAACGTAAACTTAAAGAGGAATACTATAAATCATTTATTAAAGCAGTCAGCGATGTAGCTATAGACAATTATGACGATGAAGCTCAAAGACGACTATCTGAGGGATTCAATTCTTTAATTGTTATAGCAAGTCCTAAGGTTGTAAAAGAATTGATGGATTTTCATAACTTTATCAGGCCACAAAATATTGACATCTCAAGAGAAGAATGGACGGTTCGACACGATAATTTGCTAAGGCAGTTAATTAAAGCCATGCGAGAAGATATCTTTGGGAAAGAGAGAAATATCGATAAATATATTTCCAAAGTTCATCTTATAGGCAAAGCTCCAAAGAAGCAATAGCTTATTGAGACTAATAACTGTAAATCAATAAATAATTATGGCATGGATGGAATATTTAAGACAAAATGATCTTCCAAATTACTTGGCTGTTGCTTTCTCTCTAATCGTTTGGCCACTTGTATTAGCCATGTGGAATAAAAGGACTTTCTCGGCAATCAGAAATCTGCAAATTTTAGTTGATCCTTCGACCGGTTGGATCCCTACAGGCGAGACTTGCCCCTATTTAATTTTTCGATTTCAAAATAATACGGGAGAAAGAATTTACATTACAGACGTTTCCATGAGGACTTCCCGTCTAATTGCAGTCCATCCAAATGCGGATAGAGATATTTCTACTGGTGGATATACTCTTAAGTTTGCAGAGCGAGACGGAGAAGCCTTTTCTCGCTTTCATATTACAGTAGAAACTCAGCATGAAGTCAAGACAGGGCTTCCATTGGCTAACAGTTACAATAATGTTTCTTTAACTGTCTTAATAAATGAATTGCGTAACCACAGAAGAAATGGTCTAATTGCCCGTGACCTGCCCCCGTTCACTGCATCAAACACAAATGGAATTCTCCGCTAATTTTT